>NZ_ARWI01000001.1:681426-1362853 GCF_000478585.1 Thiomicrorhabdus sp. Kp2 | reverse complement strand
GTTGTAGGCTTCTTCTGCAGTTAGAGATTTGGCCTCTGGAGGCGTGACAGGGAAAAGGGCAATCATTGGAATGCCTAAAGCATGAATCTCTTTGGCTTCTGCCACCAAAAGGTCTATACTCAGACGCTCAACTCCTGGCATAGATTTTACGGGTTCACGGCTATTGTGGCCTTCTATAACGAACATAGGCAAAATTAAGTCATTGGTTGTCAGTACGTTTTCGCGCATTAAACGGCGTGAAAAGTCATCTTTACGCATACGACGCATGCGGGTGATGGGGAATTGGCGATCAATCATGATAAATACCTTATAAGATAGTCAGCGAGAAACTGAAAAGAGAAAAGTTACTGTGTATCGAATGATACCTGGCAAAGCATTAAAAATAAAGGAACCTGAACGTGGATGATTTAATGGAGTATATGTTTTTTGACGAAGACTTGGCAAAGCGATTTCAAACCTATTGCCAAAGTTTGGGTATCGATGCTCAGTTGGAAACAGATATTACTCATACAGATGATGACTCTTTTACGATTAAGATAGCTGATGGCTTGAGTGATGAAATCATGGAGCAGATTGAAGAAGAGTATGGCGAAATGCTTTTTGGAGAGCAGGCGGCACAAATTGAAGGTAATGATGATGGCGGTGCCATTGCCGATGCTTGCGGGGTGCAAGTGCAATTAGGTTCAGGTCAATTTACAACGGTGGCTATCCATCCAGAAATTATGAATAAGATTTTATCAGTGTTAACAATCGATGAACTACAGCAGTTTTTAAGTCAGGTTGCTGAAGACATCGAAAATCCAAAAATGGGTCCAATCTGCTCGAGAGAGTCGCTACCTACTATATAGTGTGTTTTTAGTCAGTTAGCTGATGGCGCATAGAAATAAATCGTGGTAGTTATAAAAAAATTATATAAGAGAATCCTAATTTTTCTAGTGTTTAGACTTGCAGTCATTGATTTTAAAATTTATTATAGCTAGCTAGCAATAACTGTATTAGCCCTGGTTGGTAATTCAACTACTTGGCAATCAGGCTATTTGGATAATTTAAACTCTTGAATCTGGGGTGTTACTGTTTAGTAAGGCCATCAAGGAGCAATAAATGACAGATCAAATCGTAGAAAAGGTTGCAGTTCAGACTGAAGATAGTCGCAACCAAGGTCGTCGTGCCTTTTTAAAAGGTAGCGCGGCTGTAGCTGGTGGTGTGATGTTCACTAAAGCAGCTAGTGCAGCAGAAGGTGCTGGTTATGATGCTAAGAAAGCAGTAGCCCCTTATGCTGGTAAAGAAGAAATTACAACTGTACTACAAGATCAGGCTGCACGTAAGTCACTTGGTTTTGGTGTTCGTAAGTACCCTTACGGTATGCCTTCTCCTTTCGAGAAAGAAGTTCAGCGTCGTACACTTGAGTGGTTAACTCCTGATTCAATGGCGTCTATCACTATGACTCCACTGCACCAGTTGCACGGTATCATCACTCCTAACGGTCTTCACTTTGAACGTTTCCACGGTGGTGTACCTACCATCAATCCTGATGAGCACCGTTTAGTAATTCACGGTCTTGTAGAACGTCCATTAATCTTCACTATGGATGATCTTAAGCGTTTCCCATCAGTTTCACGTATCCACTTCGTAGAGTGTCCTGCTAACGGCGCGATGGAATGGAAAGGTGTTCAGTTGAACTCTGTTCAGTGGACTCACGGTATGATGTCTTGTGTTGAATACACAGGTGTTCGTCTATCTGACCTATTGAAAGAAGCTGGTATCAAGCCAGAAGGTAAGTGGATCATTCCTGAAGGTGCGGATGCATCTGGTATGGCTCGTTCACTTCCTGTTGAATTAGCAATGGATGACTGTTTTATCGCTTACGCTCAGAATGGTGAAGCGTTACGTCGTGAACAGGGTTACCCAATTCGTTTAGTTGTTCCTGGTTGCGAAGCGAACATGTGGGTTAAATACCTACGTCGTATCCAAGTTCATGATGTGCCTATGCAACACCGTGAAGAAACTTCTAAATATACTGAGCTTATGCCTGATGGAACTGCACAGCGTTTCTCATGGTACATGGAAGCAAACTCAGTAATTACTTACCCATCTCCTGACTTTAAAATGCAAGGTCCTGGTAAATACTACATTCGTGGTTTAGCTTGGTCTGGTCGTGGTAAAGTTGCTCACGTTGACGTTTCTGTTGACGGTGGTAAAAACTGGAAAGAAGCTCACTTTACTTCTGCTGTTCTTGATAAAGCTTGGACTCGTTTCGAACTTGAATGGGAATGGGATGGTAAAGAAGCGTTCCTAATGAGCCGCGTTACTGATGAAACAGGTTATGTACAACCTCCTATGCCTCAAATGCGTAAGATTGAAGGTACTAACAACGTTTATCACCGTACAGCAATGGTTACATGGCGTGTACACGATTGGGAAGATGGTAAAAACGGAGGCATGATCGAAAATGTTCAGTACTAAACAAACTTTAGTTGTAGCTTCTGTTACAGCATTATTCTCAGGTTCTGTACTTGCAATGTCTGGCTCTTCAGACAGCAACTCAGCAGCTGGTGAAAAAATTAATGGTAAATATGCAGCTAACTACGCTGAAATTATCAAAAACGCAGATGGTAAATATTTAGATTCTAAAGTTATCGAAGCGATTTTAGGTAAAGATGCAACTCATGGTCGTGATGGTCTTGAAGGTAAGTTAGACCCTGCTAACCCTTACTCTTTTGAGGTAGATGACAGCATCGATGGTGGTAACCACGGTAACGCTCAGTGTAAAATTCCTTTAGCTTTCACTGAAGTTCACGAAAGTGTTGCTAAAAACTATCACAATGACGACTATACTGCACGTGGATTTGGTACGCCAATCGCTGAAGCAGCACTTGAAAAGTGGAACATCGTTGTTGATGGTGACGGTAAAGGTCTTCCTGATCCTTCAGTTGGTATGACTGTAGATGAAGGTGCTAAGGTTTACGTTCAATTCTGTGGTATGTGTCACGGTGAATTTGGTGAAGGTGCTAAAGGTTACCTACCTCTAGCAGTTGAAGAAAACCTAGTTACTTCTGACTTCTACGATCCAGCACCTATGAAAGCAGTAGGTAACTACTGGCCATATGCTGCCACATTATTTGATTATATTCGTCGTACTATGCCTTTCTGGACTCCAAACGCACCTTATATTGGTGATGCTGGATATATGGGTATGACTGGTTATATCATGCAGTCTAACTATATCCCGATGGATGACGAAGGGACTGAGCTAGAAGGTGATACTTTCTATAACTCAGAAGTGTTGATGAAGCAGAACAAGTACATGAAGAACCAAGGTAACTTCTTCTGTGACCACCGTCCTGTTATTCATAACGAGCGTTGCATGACTAACTGTCCTGATGCGCAAGTTGGTAACGGTAAAGGTGATATTCACAGCTACCGTCAAGCACGTAAACTACCTGATGGTACTCCTCAGTATAACGTTCCACAACGTATGCATGAAGATAAGCCAGGTGTAGGTCACGCTGGAATGTAGTTTTAACGCCTTAAAGACCCGATAAGCACAGTTAATTCTGCGTTAGATGTGGGTCACCTACGAGAGTAGGCTCTCCACATCTGCCTTGCCTTAACAGCACTTCTCGGACTTTAAGTCAGTTAAAATCTATGTTTTAAAACCCGCGATTACTTTTGTAGTCGCGGGTTTTTTTATGTCTCGGTTAATCTTATAAATCTTAAATTTACCAGGCCTGGTAAGTTTAGGTAAAGTCTTTGAAGCGATATGTACTTAATTTCATTAAGAAATTTAATGCCTATCACAACACTTTTTTCTGATAAATAATTGAATTCTAATATGTGTTACGTGTAAAATGCGTTATTCCCGCTTGGCTATATCGCTAGCGATAACAAGATAGATATTATGCGTAAAGAATTGATAGATCCATTTAACCGAAAAATTGAATACCTTCGAGTCTCAGTCACCGATAAGTGTAATTATCGCTGTGGTTACTGTATGCCTGAGCAAGGTGTGCATCCTGATGGAACACATACTGAATATCTTTCGTATGATGAGTTAGCACGTATTATTAAAGCCTTCGTGAATTTAGGTGTGGCCAAAGTACGATTGACTGGCGGTGAACCATTAGTTAGAAAAAATCTCGCGAGCCTAGTAGAAGAAATAAACCAATATGAAGGTCTTGAAGATATTGCTTTATCAACCAATGCTCACCACTTGGGTCGTGAGGCAGAAGCACTGACTAAAGCGGGAATTACCCGTTGCAATATCTCAATAGACTCATTGAAAGTAGAACGTTTCAACAAGATTACCCGTGGTGGTGATTTGGTTAAGGTTTTAGCAGGTGTCGATAAGGCGCTAGAAGTTGGTATGAAGCCAGTAAAGTTTAATATGGTGGTTATGAAAGGCACCAATGATGATGAAATTGAAGCGATGGTGGATTATGGCTTAGAAAAGGGTGTAGAGGTTCGTTTTATTGAGACTATGCCAATTGGGCCTGCTGGCGTTAGCATGATGGATCAGCATTATTCGGCGGATAAAATACTTGCCAGAGTGAAGAAACATGTCGGAGCAGACTTAATTCCAGCCTCGGGTAAAACCCATGATGGACCTTCTCGTAACTTTATAATCGCTGGTACGAATACTAAAATCGGTGTTATCTCGGCTGTTTCTCAACATTTTTGTGAAACTTGTAACCGCGTACGCTTAACGGCAAAAGGGGTGTTGGCACTTTGTTTAGGTCAGGAAGATTCTGTTGATCTAAGAACGCCATTACGTAACGGAATCACGGATGCAGAGCTTGAGCAGCTTATTACTGATGCGATGTTGAAGAAGCCAGAAAAACACTTCTTTAACGAAAATGTTCACAATATTGAATTTAGACAAATGGTTCAACTTGGTGGTTAACCTTGGTTAAGTCCACTCTTTGAATAGGAAGGTAAAATGGTAAATGTATTATATTTTGCAAGCTTTAGAGAAATGTTAGGCAAGGCCGATGAGCAAATCAAGGCCGATCATGCAACTGTAGGAGCGCTTATTGAAGATTTAGCTACCCGAGGTGAAAACTGGCAACAAGCTTTACTTAATAATCAAAATTTACAGATTGCGGTCAATCATGATGTTGCACAAAGGGATACTTTAATTAAGGCTGGTGATGAAGTTGCTTTCTTTCCACCCGTTACAGGCGGTTAAGGTTTCGTGAATCCATTTCCTTTTATTAAAATTCAAACAGAAGATTTTGATTTAACCACTGAAGTAGCTGCTTTACGTGCTGGTCATAAGGATATTGGTGCGGTAGTCAGCTTTGTGGGTACCGTTCGCGATATTAATGAAGGTGATGAGGTTAGTGTTCTTGAGTTGGAACACTATCCAGGCATGACGGAAAAAGCATTAGAAAAAATACGTTTAGAAGCACATCAGCGTTGGAAATTAGAATCAAGTTTAATTATTCATCGTATTGGTAAAATGTACCCAACTGATCAGATTGTTTTGGTTGCAGTATCAAGTCGTCATAGAGAAAATGCTTTTTATGCCTCTCACTTCATTATGGACTACCTTAAAACCAATGCGCCATTTTGGAAAAAAGAAACCTTACCCAACGGCGATGAACGTTGGGTGGATGCACGTATTTCAGATAAAGATGCAGAAAAACGTTGGGTGAAATAAAAGATTTTTTGCCTTGTGTACGAGTATTAATAATCCTAATAATTAAAGAAAAAGAATCTGTCATTTCCCCGCATTGCGGGGATTTTTTTCAGTTCCCATGTAGAGACTACCCATGAAAACGTTTGATGAAGCCTTACACTATCTATTAACCAAAGCCATACCAACTAAGCAAACAGAAAGCATTTCTATCTTTGATGCTTTAGGGCGTATTTTAGCCGAACCTATTGTGTCACCCGTTAATGTTCCTCCACACGACAATAGCATGATGGATGGTTATGCCTTGCACGGCTTTGACTTGGAGCATAACGATACCTTTGAGGTTAGTCAGCGAATTCCCGCAGGGACAACGCCATTGCCTTTACAGACAGGTACTGCCGCAAGAATCTTTACAGGAGCCCCAATTCCTGAAGGTGCGAATATGGTGGTGATGCAAGAAGAAACTGAGCAAGTAGGTGAAAACAGAATTAGAATCGTCGCTCAAAAGACTAAACCAAATCAAAATATTAGAGTGGTGGGTGAAGATATTGCCAAAAACACCACTATTTTAAAACCTGGTCATAAGTTAAGACCTCAAGATTTAGGATTAATAACCTCTATTGGGTTTGCACAAGTAACGGTATATAAACCGCTCACCATTGCCACTTTTACCACTGGCGATGAACTGCTTGAACCTGGTCAAGCGGCACAGCCTGGCAAAATTTATAATGCAAACCGTTATGTATTAAATGGTTTAGTACCGCAATTAGGTTTCAAGCTTATTGATTTGGGTCGAGTTGAAGATACGATTGATGCTACGGTTGAAGCAATGAAAAAAGCTGCAGAGCTTGCTGATGTGGTAATTACCACTGGTGGCGTATCCGTAGGTGAAGAGGATCATATCAAACCCGCTATTGAGCAACTTGGTCGTCTTGATATGTGGAAAGTCAAAATGAAACCAGGTAAACCCCTTGCTTATGGCGATATTCAAGGTACTCCTTTTATAGGGTTACCTGGTAATCCTGTGTCCGCTTTTGCAACGTTTAACCTTTTTGCACGTCCATACCTACTGAAAATGCAAGGTGCTAACAATCTTAAAGCCAAACCTATTTGGTTGGAAGCTGACTTTGATTGGCTTAAGGCAGGCTTTAGGCGTGAGTTTGCTCGGGCGCGTTTAGTCAATAAAAACCAAATCAGTGTGGTAGAAATCTACCCTAATCAAGGTTCTGGTGTATTAACCTCAACCGTTTGGGCGGATGGCTTTGTGGTCATACCTGAAGATACTCAGATTCATAGAGGCGATAAAGTCGCTTTTTACCCGTTTAACCCAGTGGATGAATAAGAGAGAGAAATCTTACTAATAGCTAGCTATTAGCTGCGCTTTTTGCCTTCATCAGCAAAGTTTTTCCAATTTTTTCTAATGCCCGCCACTCACACAAAACTCTCTAGGAGAATCTAATGACAGATAACGTATTAACCCATTTAGATGAAAAAGGGCAAGCTCGTATGGTGGATGTCAGTGCCAAAGCACACACAGAGCGTTCGGCAACGGCAACGGCTACTATTTTTATGCAACCAGAAACTTTAAAAATGATTGTTGAAGGTAAGCATAAAAAAGGCGATGTCATGGCAACGGCTCGTATTGCTGGGATTATGGCAGCAAAACGCACACCTGACTTAATTCCAATGTGTCACCCTTTAATGATTACTTCAGTAAAGGTAGAGCTAACACCTGACTTAGAAAAGAACTGTGTGGTGATTGAAGCGACTTGCAAAACGGTAGGGCAAACGGGGATTGAAATTGAGGCCTTAACCGCCGCATCCGTTGCTGCACTTACTTTGTACGATATGTGTAAGGCAGTTGATCGAGGTATGGTGATTGATCAAGTAAAATTGCTCGAAAAAATTGGCGGAAAATCGGGTCATTGGACACGGTAAATCAAAACAACCAGGCCTGGTATGTTTACCTTTTGCGTTGCGCCGACAATAGTTTGTATTGCGGCATAACCACCAATCTAAAAAAACGGCTACGCCAACATAATGGTGAATTAGTTGGCGGAGCTAAATACACCAAAGTTCGTCAACCATGTGAATTGGCATATTCAGAGACGCATAATAATCGTAGTGATGCTTCTAAGCGCGAATATGAAATCAAGCAGTTAACCAAAGTGGCTAAAGAGCAATTAATTACAAATAAGTAAATTCAGTACTGTCCATCAAAGAAGGCTAATAACTCAAGGTGATCAGTGGGTTTGCAAAATACCCTTGTCTAAGTAAATTATTTAAGAAGATAATCATCCGATAATTGTGCTCATCATCAAAACTTTTAAATATAAATTTTTTCTGTATAGTGACTGAGAAATGAGTTTTGTCTTTCGGTTAATGGTTTAGGTACTAGATTATGGATTTGTATGTTCCAGAGGGTTGTTCAAAGTGCAGTCAGTCGTTTGATTTTGACTTTACGATGGCATTTCAGCCAATAGTGAATGTGGCAAAGCGTACTATCCACGGTTATGAAGCGTTGGTTAGGGATCGGATTACCAGAACAGCTTATGATGTTTTAAAAAAAGTAAACAGTGATAACTGTCACTCCTTTGATCAGAGGTGCCGTACAAAGGCGATTTCACTGGCAAATCAATTGGGATTAGAGTCGATGCTTAGCATTAACTTTTTACCTAATGCGGTCTATAAGCCTGAACATTGTATAAGAAATACGATTCGTGCGGCTGAAGTGAGTGGTTTTCCATTAGAACGAATTATGTTTGAAGTAACAGAATCTGAAAAGCCCTATGACTTAGAGCATTTAAAAGGAATTTTTGAATATTATAAAGCTAAGGGTTTTGTGACAGCTTTGGATGATTTTGGCGCAGGTTATGCAAGTTTAAGTATGTTCTCGAGTTTTGTGCCTGAACTGATTAAGTTGGATATCTCTTTAGTTAAGAATGTTCAGCAGGATAAAGTGAAGCAGATTGTTGTTAACTCAGTATTGGATATGGCTAAACAGCTTAACGTTACGGTATTGGCTGAGGGTGTTGAGACGATTGAAGAAGTTCGTTATTTTGAACAACGTGGGGTTGAGTTGATGCAAGGGTTCTTTTTTGCGCGGCCAGGGTATGAGAGCTTGCCTGATGTTGATTTTAAGTTGTTAGACTAATTTATCTCCAACTTGGTTCACCTAAATATCTAAAGCCTTTGATGTTTAATTTGAGTCTATTTTAGGTATAAAAAAAGCGCTGTTATCTTAGATAACAGCGCTTTTTTTTAGCTAACCTTTACCAGTTAACTGCGTTTTGGAGCGCGACGTGGTTTACCCTTGTCTTTTCCAGCACCGCCAGCAGGCTTATTGCGTGAAAGACGTTTACGAGGTTCACCTCCTGTACTGCCCGATACTTCTCGAATTTTAAGCTGTTGACCACAAACCCAAGCTTTGCTCAAATCTTCTTTAGCCGCTTTAGGCATATCAGAAGGTAGATCAACTGTGCTGTAAGTATCTTCAATATTTAATTGGCGAATAAATTCACTGTCTAAGCCCGCTTCGTTAGCAATACAGCCAACGATATTACCAGGACGAACACCGTGTTGATTACCCACTTCAATACGGAAGCGAGTCATGCCTTCATCAGGTGTTGCTGAACGTTCGCGACGAGGCTTGCGTTCACGACTGCCGCGGTCACTACGTTCTGAACGACCACCGCGGTCACGTCCGCCACGATCATCGCCAGCGTTACGTTCTGCACGTGGCTCACGGATTGGCTTGTCAGACATAAAGAATGGAATATCACCTTGTAATAAACGTGCTAAACCAGCTGCAATTTCTACCGCAGGAATATTTTTCTCATTCTCAATTTGCTCAATCATCTCTTGATAGAAAGCGGTATCTTCAAGCTGAGTAGCTTCGATAATACGTGATTTAAACTTCTCAACACGACTGTCGTTGATGTCTTGTGTTGAAGGTAAGTGCATTTCAGGAATCTTGCTCTTAGTTGTACGCTCAATTGAACTTAATAGACGGCGTTCACGTGGGGTAACAAATAATACCGCTGTACCAGAGCGTCCTGCACGACCTGTACGTCCAATACGGTGAACATAAGATTCGTTGTCTTGTGGGATATCGTAGTTAAAGACGTGGCTGATACGCGGCACATCAAGCCCACGGGCTACAACGTCTGTGGCAACTAAAATATCTAGCTTACCTTTTTTAAGTTGGTCAACAATACGCTCACGTTGATTCTGGGCAATATCACCGTTAAGTGCTGCAGCCGCATAACCACGTGCTTCTAGGCGTTCTGCTAAATCAACTGTAGCCGTTTTAGTACGAACAAAGATGATTGAACCATCAATGTTCTCTTCAGCTTCTAAAATACGGGTTAACGCATCAAGTTTATGACCACCACTCACCAATAGGTATTTTTGTTCAATGGTCGTTGCAGTGGCTGTCTGCTGCTTAATAATCACTTCGGTTGGATTATTTAAGTAGTTAGAGGCAATACGGTGCACTTCTTTTGGCATGGTTGCAGAGAACAGCGCAATCTGACGGCTTTCTGGCGTTTGCTGAAGAATCCACTCAACATCATCAATAAAGCCCATGCGAAGCATCTCATCGGCTTCATCTAAAACAAGTAGTTTAAGTGTGTCTAACTTTAGGGTGCCTTTACGAATGTGATCCATAACACGGCCTGGCGTACCAACAACAACATGAACACCTCGGTTTAAAGCGCGAATTTGTGTGCCGTAATCTGAACCACCGTAAATTGGTAGAACGTGAAAACCTTTCATATGGTGAGCAAACCCTTGGAAGGCTTCTGCTACCTGAATCGCTAACTCACGGGTAGGAGCTAAAACTAAAATTTGCGGGTTTTTTTGCTTGATGTCAGCTTGTGAAAGCGCAGGTAGAGCAAACGCCGCAGTTTTACCTGTACCCGTTTGCGCCATACCAAGAATGTCATTTCCCGTCATTAATGCAGGGATCGCTTGTGCTTGAATGGGTGAAGGAGTCTCGTAGCCAATATCGGTTATGGCTTTAAGTACTTCAGGTGTTAAATTTAAATCTTTGAATGTTACATCAACAGTCATTTAGGGGTCCTTTTCTCATTTTGAGAATAAAGTGCCCTTGAATAAATAAGCGTTTTTTCGGCTGAACAGCGGACAAAGCCACATAACAAGTTAAGAACTTGTTAGGCAAGAGGTCAAACTATTAACGAAAGTAGTGAGTCGTTATTCTGGGGCAAATTGCGTCTAGTAGAGCACCTTTGCATCAGAATAATCAGATCGCTTGTCTAAGTTACAAGCGTAGGCAAATGGCTCTTTGAAGCATGATTTATTTCGTGGCTTAGTCTATTTTTAGGTAAGCAAAATCATTGCGAGTGCGCGGATTCTACTAAATACCGAGTGATAATGCAAATTTACTGCGATATTAATTTTATTAATGAGTTGTAAATCATTAATCGGTGTATGGAATGCTAGAGGTGGAGAGAGAAATAGTTAAGAATCAAAACCCTGTGAGGAGAGAGGTAGATAGAACTACAGGGTTTTGATATTGGGTTTGCTTAAAAAGCGTGGCTAACTTGAGTTTACCAAGACTTATAAGCTAAAAATTTACCATTCATAGTTACCTTAACGCGGTCACCAGCTGGGTTTTCTTCTTTATCTATGTCCATGGTGAAATCGATTGCACTCATAATCCCGTCACCAAACTTTTCATTAATGATCTCTTTCATTGTTGGACCATAAACCCCAACAATTTCGTACAAACGATAAATAAGAGGGTCAGTAGGCACAATTTGATCCCATGTTTTACTTGGAAAGGCTTTTAATGCTTCTGCGACTTCTTTTCCTAAGCCTAAAAATTCAGCCACTTTTTCAGCAGGCTCTGGATCAAGGTGGTTCATGCCTAGGCATGCAGAGGTTGTATATACTTCACTTAAACCTGCAGCGGCTGCAATATCCGTCCATCCTACAGACTTTTCACTCTTAGCTAAAATAATGGCTTCAGTCATTTGTACTTTTGTAATCATGTTGTGTTCTCCAAATTGTTTGTAATAAAAACAATGTCGGTATCGCAAAGTATGTGCCATTTTTATTAACCTATTGATTAATAAGGTAAAGTTGTATGGGTTATTCAAGAATGTATAACAAACATATACAAATATAGACACAAATAATAAAATTGTAATCAAATGTGTACAATTATTGAGATGTAAATAATAAACTGAATTAACTTAGTGGTGTAAGTAATTGTATTTAATGGGTTTAGCGATTTTTGGCATCTTAACCGCTATGTGAAGGGTAACTTTTCGAATAACCGAAAATTTATTCATTACAATTTAATATTTAGGAGATTCACATGACTGATATCGTCATTCCATCATGCTTACGTCCAATTGATACTGCTGGGTTAAACAAACTAGGTGAAGCGGGTAAAGCTGCTCCAGACACAATCAAAACACTAAAAAGTAAAACGGTTTTAGAAGGTCAATTTAAAAACTTAAATTACATTCGTGATTTAGACCCTATTGTTGTGGATGAGCCACCTGTTTTATTAGGTGAAGATACTGCTCCAAATCCATCAGAAATGGCTCTGCTCTCTTTGGGTTCTTGTTTATCTGTTGGTGTTCAAGCGAACGCAACGAACCAGGGTATCCCTTTAACTAAGTTAGAAGTTGAACTTGAAGGTGATATTAACATTACAGCGGTTTGGGGTACAGGTGATTTAGATCCTGACAAAAAACTTGGTGTAACAGAAGTAAGAGCGATGTTTACCATTGAGTCTCCAGGTACACCTAAAGAAGTGCTAGAAGAGTTGGTTGCACATGCAATGAAGTGGTCCCCAGTGGCTAATACTTATTTAAATGCAGTAACTATGTCAGGAAAATTAGTAGATTAATTTCTACCAGGCCTGGTAGTTCATTATTTACCAGGCCTGGTGACTTACAAGGAGTACAACTCATGATTAGTCAAATTGTAAAAAATGATTTAAAACCACTCACACTTGCCATTGACCATGGTACCTATACAACAGAGGTACTTGAAAAATTAGGTAAAGCGGGCGCATTTCGTCACCATATTCCTTCACAAAATAATGGTGAACTAAACTTGTTTGGCACTATTGCTGATATGGCGATTGTTTCTGAAGAGTGTATGTCTACTGGCTTTATGATGTGGGCACAAACGGTTTGCGCTTGGTACATTGAAAACTCAGATAATGAGTGGTTAAAAAGTGAAATTCTTCCTAAGATGGTAGATGGTGAACTTTTTGGCGCAACGTCATTATCAAACCCAATGAAACACTTTGCTGGCATTGAAGAGCTTAAACTTACAGCAGAAGAGACGGAAGATGGTTATATCATTAATGGTACTTTACCTTGGGTTTCTAACTTATTAGAAGGTTCTAGCAAGCATTTCTTTGGTTCAATTTTTAGTGTGCATGACAAGAACGGCCAGCCTAATCGAGACGCTATGGCTTTAATTCCATGTGACCTTGAAGGTTTAACTATGAAGCAATTAGTTGAATTTGTAGGTATGGAAGGTACAGGTACTTATGCATTAATCTTTGATAATGCCTTTTTACCTAAAAAATATCTGTTATCTGATCCCGTAAAACCTCTACTACAGAAAATGAAAGCGGGTTTTATTTTGTTACAGACGGGGATGGCAGCAGGTGTGATTCAAGGTGCTATCAATGATATGAATAAATCGAATCTGACACTGTCTGAAATCAATGAGTATCTTGATGACTCTCCAGAAGAGTTGCAAGAAGAGCTTGAAGATGCATTAGAGTTTATTCAAGAACTTTGTGAAGAGCCTTACACACAAGGCGAAGAGTATATTAAATCGGTTTTAGAAGCCCGTTTATTAGGTGCTGAGATTTGTAAGCGTGCGGCCGATTCGGTTATGCAACATGCTGGTGCTAAAGGCTATATTGTGGATGCCGTTGCCCACCGTAAACAGCGTGAAGCCTATTTTGTTATTATTGTTACCCCTTCAATTAAGCATTTACGTAAAGAAATTGCGCGTATTGAAGAAGCGGCATAGGAGAGAGTTATGAGCATGCCATATCAGAAATATATTTGTAAAACTTGCGGTTTAATCTACGATGAGGAGTTGGGTGATGAGGATTCAGGCCTAGCACCAGGAACACGTTTTGAAGATATTCCTGATGATTGGTATTGTCCATTATGCCTCGTTAGCAAGTCCGATTTTGTGTTAATAGACACAACCAAAAAATCCGCTTCAGCAGATCAACCTAAGCGTAAGGTAAGTAATAAAGCCGATATTTTAATTATTGGTTCTGGTTACGCGGGTTGGCAGACAGCAGAAGCAGTTCGTAAAGAAAATGCGGATGCGGTGATTACACTTCTTACCGCTGATGATGGAACGGTTTATCCTAAACCCGCTCTGTCAATGGCATTAAGTCAAAACAGAACGCCTGATGATTTACCCGAAGCGACAGCTAATGAAAAAGCGACAGAATTAGATTTAGGTATTAAAGTCAGAACCAAAGTTATGTCTGTTAATACTAAACGTAAAAAAGTAATGACGACAACAGGTAGTTTTAGTTACGACAAACTTGTTTTAGCAACAGGTGCTAAAGCACTTATTCCCAAGGTAGAAGGGGATGCTGGGCACGAGATGGTCACCATTAACGATCTTGCTGCTTATAAGAAGTTTTATAAAACATTGCAAGGCATCAAAAAAGTTACCTTAGTTGGTGGTGGTTTAATTGCCACCGAATTAGCAGAAGACTTGCGTTCATTTGGTATTGAAGTCGATATGATTGTCCGTGGTTCTCATTTGATGAGCCAGATTATGCCTGAAGCCATTTCGAGTAATTTAGAACAAAAATTAAAGGAACGTGGTGTTAATTTAATCTTTAATTCTGAATTAAAAGAGATGGATAAAGTAGGAAGCGGTTATGTACTGAAAACAGATCAAGGTGAGACCTATGAAACCGACTTGGTCATAGCAGCTATTGGTTTGGCACCCAATGTTGAATTAGCAAAAAAAGCTAAGCTGGAAACAAATCGTGGTATCTGTGTTAATCAGCATTGCCAGACAAATGATCCTGATGTCTATGCTATTGGTGACTGTGCGGAATTAGATGGCGTTGTGCAAGCATTTCTAGAGCCGATTAGACGTCAAGTAAAAGCTTTTGCTTCACATCTTTATGGTGATTCAAGTTCTGAATTTAATGTATTACCAACGTTGATTAAAACAAAAACACCAAGTTTATCTATTATGTTAAGTCCTCCTTTGATTGCAACGCATGGTCAATGGGAAATGAATATGAATGTTGGTGAGAACCAAAAATTACTGTATACCGTTGACGGTGCTGTGTCAGGTTTTGCATTGAGTGGTGAGTTTGTTACTTCTGCTAATAAGATGTATCAAGAGTTGTATTCGGCCTAAATAAGGGTTTAACTCTCTCAATAAAAAAAGGTTCTATGATTAGAACCTTTTTTTTTGAGTAAAATTTTTAAGTAAGCTCATCTCAAATAAAGTTAAGAACGGAATTAACCCTCAATTCCCAGTTTCTTCAATCGATAATTAAACTGTCTAGGCGTCATATTTAAGAGCATGGCGGCTCTTGTTTTATTTCCGCGCGCCATTTCTAAAGCTTGTTGAAGGCGTTCCGTTTCATTTTCTGAAACCCGCCAATAGGCACGTTTTTCATCTACTGGATTGACTGAGTCAATAAAACTCTGTGGAGGGTATGGCTCATGCGTTGGCGGCGCTGGCTGATGAGCTGCGTGTGTCCCCACAGGTTGCTGAGGGATTGCAGTACTTTGCTGCCAGCTATCTGTATACGCGGTAGAGACAGGTGCAATTTGCTCTGGCGCAGGTGAGCCACCGCGAATGATTCCACTTTCTTCGGAAATAATTCGGTTAATTAAGTTGGCTGAAATAAGGCGATTGTTATCCGCCATCAGTACTGCACGTTTTACGATGTTCTCTAATTGACGAATATTACCAGGCCAGTCATAACGCTCTAGAAATGTCATGGCTTCTGGATCAAAAATGGCACTTGTTCCGTACTCTTGGTTAGCTTGGTTTAAAAAGTGTCTTGCTAATAATCGAATGTCGCCATCACGCTCTCTTAAAGCGGGGAGCTCAATAGGAAAAACATTTAATCGGTAGAATAAATCGAGTCTAAAAGCGCCATTATTGACTTGTCCATGTAAGTCTTTGTGTGAAGCCACAATAATCCGTATATCAATAGGAATCGGTTTTGTTGCACCAATGCGAGTAATCGTCCGATCTTCTAAAACACGTAATAATTTGGATTGTAGCCCTAAATCCATATCACCAATTTCATCAAGAAATAAAGTGCCATGGTTTGCCAACTCCATTTTTCCTAATTTGGTTTGAATGGCGCCAGTAAAGGCGCCTTTTTCATGGCCAAATAGTTCGGACTCTAAGAGCTCTTCGGGAATGGCGGCACAGTTAATGGCAATAAAAGGCCCATCTTTTCGATGAGAGGCTAGGTGAAGCATGCGAGAAAAACGTTCTTTACCTGTACCTGATTCACCCTGAAGCATAACGGTAACAGACGTGTTGGTGGCTCGGCTAACCTTGTTTAAGGCAGACATTAAAGCTGGGCTTTCCCCAATAATGCCATATTGGCTTCCTTGGCCTAGCGCCATTGAACGCAGTTGTTCGTTTTCTTCTTTTAAAATTTGGGTCTGTTTTTCAATCATAGCGTGAACCGCCAGAATTTCGCTTATAAACAGAGCAATCAGTTTGAGTAACCCTAATTCTTTATCTAGAGAGCGCCTTGGGTTTGCCATGCGGTTGACAGCCAGTACACCAATGACAATATTGTTTCGAGTAATGGGTGTGGCAATAAAAGAGACTTTTCCAGCAGGAAGGGTGTCACGATCTACTGTTCTAAATAGGTAATCTTCTTCTTTGTCTATATCAGAAACAATCGTTGGAGTCCCTGTATACATGACTTTGCCAGAGATACCTTCACTCATTGCAAAACGACTTCTATCAATTTCTTCTTGGGTTAGACCATAAGAATAGGCGGTATATAGATAGCCTGAATCTCCATCCTGTAAAAGAATTCGTCCGCGATTTAGCCCCATTTGTCTAGAGATCAAACTCAGAATAGTGCGGATTGCCTTCTGCGGTTCATAGGCATTCTCAATCTGTTCTGCAGCCTCTTTAATAACAATATATTCAGAGTGATTGGCAATATCTAAATGTTCAACTTCTTTCACTAAGTTACCTGTATTTACAGTGTTGTAATGTTTTTGATTAAAAGGGTAAGATGGTTTCATAGTATCACTTTGTTATATCAAGCTAAAGATGGAAAGAGGTGAAATATGGGGATTTCTTGTTCTATTTATGACCAATTAGAGCTCGCTTCTATGCATGGACATAAAGTGTGTTTAGTGTTTGATGTTCAAAACAGTGAACATAAGTGTGTTGAAGGTGTTGTAGAAAATTTATATGCAAGCAAAGGTAAAGAGTATGTCTTAATGAAAAATGGAGAAGAGTACTGTTTAGATAACTTGCTCAGCATGAGTGTTATTGATTTTTAGTGCTCCGTTTAATAATAACGGAGCAGTAAAAACCGAGGCTTAAAGCCTAATTAGTTTAAAAGTTGATATTTGTCCAAACCCATAATTTTGACGTGTCTGTCGCAAAAGTATCCGCTGAATAGTCGGCATATTTAATACCTACTAAATAGTTTTTACCAAACTTCTTAGCGGCTAATAAGTTGACCTCTGAACCATAATTATCACCGCCTTTATCTGACTTAAAGTCATGGTAAGCAGCAGCAAGTTTAATACCTGAAACTTTGGTGCCAATCGTGGCATAAGTATCGACTAAACCTTTTACAGGGGTGGCTAAAAATTTATCTGCCCAGCCGTTATATAGGTGAAGTGTCGCTAAAGGGGTTTGAAAAGATGAAGTACCGTCACCGCCCAGTTTTTCTTGAGCGATTGTTGCACTTACACCGCTAAATTTACCACCTAATTTAAAGTGATAGTAGTCGCCACCAGTATTGCTTGGCGCATCTGCGTACTCTGTTTGGTCTGCATATTCAGCAAAGTACGTCAAGTCAACGCCTTCCGATAAAGCTGCAGAACCCTTAATGCGAGCGCCAAGAGTTTTGCTATCAGCAGTGCTATCAAGAGTGTCTACTAAATAGCCATAACCTGTTAAAGTTGCTCCTGGAATCGCTTTAATATCGGCTTTTAAAGCGTGCGTTGCCATAGGGATTTGAAGCCCGAGAGGGTTATCTTGTTCCGCAATGTACGCATAGTCGAATGAAACCGTATCAAACTCTTTAATTTTGGCACTAAAGCCGTTGTAAACCTGCTCGGTTTGACGCCAACCTACGTTTCCTAAAAAACGGTTATCCATAATGATGCGCTGTTTACCCGCTTTAAGGTTCGATTTAGAAAAACTGTAATCTATCCAGGCCTGGTTTAAGCGTGTAAGGGTTGGATCTAAAATAACGCCTTTTGCATAGGAATCAGCATAAGGGCCTTTAGGTACATGATAATCTTCACGGCTACCAATCGATTCGGTTCCGCTCATTTCTACAAATGCGCTAAAACCTTTAAAGTCGCCTGTTTTATAACCAATACGAGTTCTTTCGGTTAATGCAGACCCGTTACTTGAACCGTCTTGATCAACGGATTCATAGCGAATCGTAATGTCGACATTGGCCTTACCACCTGTTAAAGCTTCAGTAAAATTGTCGCCTGCATTTGCTAGGTTTGGCGCCAACATACAGCTTGAAAGTGCAAGTGCAAGGGGGGTTAAAGTTGGAATTTTGTTTAAAGACATTTTTGTTGTCATGGTATTTCCTTAATTTTAGTTATTGTGAGTGGGCTATTTTTTAGTCCTACTCTTTGTTATTCCAACGCCGTTGTTGTTTATTTCTTTGTCACTCTTTTACACCGTTAAGAGAGTGTGATTAATTTAGGGTGCAAAAACCCTATTCATTCTTTGGAGAGAATAAATGTTTGCTCTGTTTTCTATGATGGAAGCCCAGTGAAGAATTATCACTAGGCTAGGGTTTAAATTGTTTTAGTTACTCTACGCGCCATGAGTAGCGCTTGATTAACATCACCGCGATGGCATCAAGTAGGTAGCCAATAACACCAATTACAACAACAATTGCTGCTAATGAATCATAGTCTAAGGTGTCACGAGCATCGTTGATGGCATAACCTAATCCAGACGTTACCCCTAGGTATTCGGCTGGAACAAGTACAACCCAGGCAACACCAATGGCTAAACGAATCCCTGCAAAAACGTCTTGGGCGATTGCTGGCATAATCACTCGGCGCAACATTTGAAAACCATCCGCACCTAAGTTTTTAGCCACACTGAACCAGTTAGGGTCAATACGTTGTACACCGTGGGCAGTACCAAAAACAATCGGCCAAACGGTTGCCATAATGAGTAAGAAAATGATCGCATTATCCCAAGTTTCAAAAGCTAATACGGCGATTGGCATCCAAGCTAAGGGACTAATCATTCGTAAGAACTGAAATGGCATATTCGCTACTTGACGTACTGCAGCAAAATAGCCGATTAATACACCAACAGGTACGCCTATAACAATCCCCCAAAATAGACCGATAATAATGCGGTATAAGCTTGAGTAAATGGTTTCCCAGATAGAGCCAGTTTCAAATAAATAGGCTAATGCACTAAAGGCTGGACCTGGTGCAAAACCAGCAAAAGCCTCTGTATCTGGATTAGATTCAATTAATATTCCGCCAATCCACCAGAGTAACAAAAGTAACGCCATACCAAGTACGGCATTAGAAAAGTTTTGTACGCCTGTTGGAAGTTTCTTAAAGCCAGAATACATCTGGCCAAAAGAAAACATTGGCTTTGCGGCCAAAGTACTCATAGTACAAATACCTCCTCACGTTCTGTTGGGTTTTCAGGGTTTACACCTGGAACTTTGTCCCAAACTTGGTATTTATCCATCGCATTCTTAACATAGTCATAGTTGACTAAATCTTTAACAACAAAGTCAGTGTCTAAATCATTTAAGAATGTCTTATCTCCAGCAACGAGAGTATCTTTAAGTTCATCAATAATAAACTTGGTTGCTGTTGGGTAAGGGTATGGGTTAAAGTCAATACGACCAACCTTCCAGTCTTCATGTTTAATGGCATCAGGCTCGGCATAGTGCTCTGGAGCATAGTCAGTCATCGCTTTAAGTACTACTTTAGCTTTCATTGGTAAATATCTCTTACCTTCACGAGAAAGCATGTGTGCTACCTCTTCTTTGTTCTCTTGTGCATATAAAGCACCACGAACCACCGCATTCATCACTTTTTGAGACCAAACTTTTTTCTTTTCAACATGCTCGTCATGCATACAAATTACACAACAAGGGTGGTTTTTCCAAATATCCCCAGTAAAACGGAGCATTTTAGCGCCAGCCAGTACTTCACCTGCCGCATTGAATGGTTCAGCAACAATGAACGCATCAATCTTTTTAGCCGCTAATGCTGGTGGCATATCGGGTGGTGGCATAATTTGTAAGTTAACTTGGTTAGGCTTCAGTTCATCTGTTTGATCTTGGATAACAGGTTCAAGTCCCGCATTTTTAAGCGCCATTTGTAATACAACGTTGTGCATTGAATACCAATAAGGTACGGCAATTTGTTTTCCGCCCAAATCTTCAAATTTTTCAACACCCGTGTGTTTACCAACAACAAGGCCTGAGCCATTTGTGTGTGCCCAACCCGTGATTTTGATAGGGAATTTATTGTTGTAACGCATCCATACAGGAATTGGCTTTAAGAAATGCACTAGGTTGAATTTTTTAGCGGCAAAACCTTCAATAAGAGGAGACCAACCACGAATTAAAGTTGGTTTTTCAACTTTTAGCCCTTCGTCTTCAAAGAAGCCCATAGCGTGAGCAACTAATAAGGCACTGGCATCTGTAATAGGTAGGTAACCAATTCGTACCACTTCATCTTCTGGCATCTCAATATTCGCTAAAGCGTCTAATGGTAAGCTCATTGCTGCAGTAAGACCACCCGCTGTTGCTAGGCTATCAAGAATAAATTCTCTACGTCCTTTAGCGGGATTGAATTTATAGTCTTCTTTAGCTTGTTGTTCATTAATATCACATAATTGGCACATGATTAAATCTCCTTAAAAAAACAAAAAATGGGTAAATAAATTAAGAGGCTTGTTGCTGTAGTTCGAGTTGTTTTGCTTGATCAATCTTTTCAAATTCTTCAAATAACTGCTCTTTTAACGCAACAAACTCAGGTGCGTTACGGTCACGAGGATAAGCAACGGGGACATCTAGCGAACCCACAATGCGTCCTGGGTTATGGTTCATAATGACGACCTTGTCGGCCATCGCCACCGCTTCTTCGATGTCATGGGTAACCAAAACCATGGTGATACCTTGGTCATGACAGATTTGAGCAACTTCGGTTTGTAAAGCGGAACGTGTAAAAGCGTCTAGCGCTGAGAAAGGCTCATCTAAAAGTAGAACTTCTGGTTCAGCGGCTAAAGATCGTGCTAGAGCAACACGCTGTTGTTGACCCCCAGAGAGTTGTTGAACATTTTTGTCTTTATGTTCAGTGAGTCCAACCATATCTAGCAGCTCTTCAACTTTGTCTTCATTGCCTTTATAAGTGCCTGCAAAAACCAGTGAAAGCGCCGCGTTTTCTCTAACGGTCATCCAAGGATAAAGTGACGGCTTTTGAAACATCATGTTCCACTTAGCGTTAGGCTTTAGGACCGTGTGGGTGTTAATTCGAACAGAGCCGTGAGATGGCATTAATAAGCCAGCCATCATTTGTAAAAGGGTTGATTTCCCGCAACCACTTCGACCAATTAAAGCAGTGAGTTGGCCTTTAGGAATGGTTAAGTTGATATCGTCTAACGTTGGTGACGTTTGTTTCTTGTTGTAGTAATGCGTTAGATCTGAAATCCAAATATTAGAAGCTGACATTTTATATTCCTAATTAGTTTTTTATTAATTGGTATAACGCATTTATATGACCAATATTATATTTATTTATAATATTCAACTAGTTAGGGTGTAAATGTTTAATTGTTACCTTTTGTAATACTTAAAATTGTTACAAAATGTTAACAATTATCACCAAATGGGTGCAATTGTGGTTCGAGATTGTCAGGTGGGTGATAAAGGGTGATAAAGGGGGAAAAAGGGGGTTAAAAAAGGGGATTTGGAGAGGTTGTTATTTTAAAAAGGTTTGTTCAAATTCATTGGCTGGGCAAGGCTTAGAGTAGTAATAACCTTGAATAAGGATGTTTTTGTGATGTTCATGTATAAAATCTGCCTGCTGTTGGGTTTCGACACCTTCAGCGATAATATTGAGGTTTTTGGTTTCTGCTAAGCGAACAATGGATTCGACGATGGCCATGTCATCTTCACTATCGAGTATTTGTCGAATAAAGCTTTGGTCTATTTTTAACTCATGGATAGGTAGTTTTTGTAAGTAGCTTAAAGACGAATAACCTGTGCCAAAGTCATCAATAGAGATATGAAAACCAAGGCTGACTAGGTGTTGAATTTTTTGTAAAGCCAAATCGGTATTGCGTATAAGAACCCCTTCAGTCAGTTCCAATGTAATGTTGTTTGGGTTTACAAGAGTGAATTTCACCAAGCCAATAACCAGTTCAACAAAGCTTTGTTCGTGAAACTGAATAGGGCTGATATTAATGGATACACGCACATTGCCGTATTTTTGGTTCCAGGCCTTAGCTTGTAAAAAGGCCTTATGCATAACCCAAAGGCCAATCTTAATAATTTGACGACCTTCTTCAGCAACGGGGATGAATTGTCCAGGAGGAACGAGACCTAATGTTGGGTGAAACCATCTCAGCAACGTTTCGGCTCCCACGGTATTACCTTTGGCGTCAACTTGCGCTTGAAAGTAAAGTTGAAATTCATTATCCAGTTCAGAATGATTAAGGGCTTGAAGCATTTCTAGGCGCTGTTTGGCAATGTCTCTAAGCTGTTCTTCAAAGAGGTAAACTTGGTTGCCTCCTAGGTTTTTAGCTTCATGCATGGCTAAGTTGCTGTGACGGACTAATTGATCAGAATCTTTGGTATCCAGTTCTTTATTGAAAATATAAGCGCCAATGCTTGCGGTGATATGTAGTGAACGATTAGAGATCTGATAACGATCATCTAAAGCGGCACGGATTTTATGGGCAACACTCAGTAGTTGAGTTTTAGCTTCCTCTTCATCTTGGCTTATTTCTTTGATGAGTACCGCAAATTCATCGCCGTCTAATCTAACAACAAGCGCATCAGTGGACACTTGTTGAATGATTTTTTGTGAAACTAAAATCAGTAGTTGATCACCGATGGCATGCCCGAGTGTGTCGTTGATTATTTTAAAATTATCTAAATCAATTAAAGCCAATCCAGAATGACTTTGTGAGCGGTCAACATTCGCTAAGGTTGAGCCTAAATGATTATTGAGTAATGTACGATTAGCCAGGCCTGTTAAATTGTCATAATAGGCAAGGCGTTCAATTTTACTGTGGGCTTCATGGATGTCTGTGATGTCTTGCAAGACACCGATAAAATGTTGAATATTGCGATTATTGTCAGTCATCATGGAAAGACTTAATACGGCATGATATTGCGTATTAGGTGAGGGGGAAAGCTGCACTTCACCACTCCAGCAATTATCCGTTAATAGAGCTTCCATTACTGTGTCAAAAGGGACTTTAAAAACCACCTGTTTTTTTAACCACTCAATGTAGGTCATTCTTTCAAGTGTTTCAGGTTTTAGGCCCGTATAGGCAGAAAAAGCGTAGTTAGGTTGAGTGATATAGCCATGAGAGTCAGTGATGAATTGACCTGCATAGCTTGCCTCCATTAATTTGATTTGCGCTTCAGCTTTTATCTGTAAGGATTGATCTTGAATCAGAATCAATAGACTTTCGGTTTTATGGTCGGGTGATTGAATTTTGTGGACTTGGAATAAAACGGGAATAAATACTGAGTCAGTCGCTTGGGTCTTATTATGGCTGTTAAGCCATAAAAGCGGGCTTGTTTTACTGCCTTGGGTGAGTCGGTTTTCTAATAACCAGTTTTTTAAATCAAACGCCGTATTACTCCGTTTTTGACTATAGACTTTTAGCCTATCTAAAACACATTCAGTATCGGTTTGGCTTAATAAGTAGTTTTGAGCCTTTCGATTAATCAACTGTGGTTTTAAATTTAAAGACAATAACAAAAGCCCATCGCGAAAATTATCCGCAATTTGCTGCTTTTCCAGCAGATGGGCTTGGTTAAGCTCATCAACAATGCTGTTTATATTTGAATTGGCAAGTAGAAGGGACATATTTGAAATGAAGCATACCCATTGCATTTATTTGATAAAAACATAATACACAAAATAAGAGTAAAGAAAACCACTACTGCTTTTTATGAACAAAAAAATGATATATAGGATTTTAATTCATTTTTAAAAAACCGCGTTCAAATTCATCTGCAGGGCAGGGTCTGCTATAAAAGTAGCCTTGAATAAGGATGTCATCAGGCTGTTGTTTTAAAAAATCAACTTGTTCTTGTGTTTCAACGCCTTCAGCGACTATGAGTAAGTTTTTACTTTGTGCAAGACGAACAATCGATTCAACAATGGCGACGTCTTCTTTACTATTGGGCACGTTTGAAATAAAGCTTTTGTCAATTTTAAGCTCATTAATCGGTAACCGTTGAAAGTAGCTGAGCGAAGAGTAACCCGTTCCAAAATCATCAATTGAGACTTTAAAGCCCACTTCCACTAAACGATCTATTTTTTCAACGGCACTTTCTGTGTCCGAAATTAATACACCTTCAGTCAATTCTAAGGTAATGTTTTTAGGGTTAACTTGCGTTTCAATTAGTACTGAAATGACATTATCAATAAAGTCGGCTTCATGGAATTGAATGGGACTGATATTGATTGAAAGATTAAAGTCGGGATGCTTTTTACTCCAACGCTTGGCCTGTAAAAAGGCTTGATGCATAATCCATGCACCCAGTTTTAATATTTGACGACTCTCTTCTGCAATTTGAATAAACCTAACTGGAGAGATAAATCCAAATTCAGGATGATTCCATCTTACCAAAGTTTCAGCACCACGAAGTTGCGTGTTTGAATCGACTTGCGCTTGATAATAGAGAGCAATTTCGCCTCTTTTATGCGCAAGAATCAGATCGTTTTCTAATTGGCGCTTACTTTTAACTTCTTCACTTAAAGAGGGTTCATAAACAAAGATTTTATGTTTTTTCTTGAC
Organism: Thiomicrorhabdus sp. Kp2; assembly: GCF_000478585.1. Lineage (NCBI taxonomy): Bacteria > Pseudomonadati > Pseudomonadota > Gammaproteobacteria > Thiotrichales > Piscirickettsiaceae > Thiomicrorhabdus > Thiomicrorhabdus sp. Kp2. Next base: position 1,337,952 of record NZ_ARWI01000001.1, on the reverse strand, counting down.
GAGCTTGGCTTTGCTAACCGCTAAATCAGCATTGATGAGTAAGCTTTCTGCTGAATCATTCTCTCCAGGGTAAATAATCATGCCAATTCTTGCAGAGCTATGAAGCGTTAACTCATCAACTAAAAAATGATGATTTAAAGCGTTGGAAATCTTATGAGCAAGTTTAGTCGCATTGCGAAGTGCATTTTCAGGGTTAGATTCTCTATCTTGGGTTGAGATTACAAACTCATCGCCACCCACACGCGCAATTTGATCCTCTTCTCTCAGTACCTTCTTTAATACATAGGCCAGTTTTTTAAGAAATCGGTCGCCAGTTTTACGCCCAAACGCATCATTAATGCCCTTAAAGCGATCGATATTAATATAAAGTAATGCGCTATAAGTATGGTGGCGTCGGTGATTTTTAATCGCTGAGTTAATATATTCGATAGCGAGTTTTCGGTTTGCCAGGCCTGTTAAATTGTCGTAAAACGCCATGTGTTCAATTTGACTGTGCGCTTCTTTAATATCCGTAATGTTTTGTAGGGAAACAATGTAATGCTCAATGTTCGATTCTGAGTCAAGAATCATGGAGATGCTTAATATCGCATAAAAAGTCATCTCTTCAGTTGGATGAATTTCAACTTCACCACTCCAAAAACGTTGTTCTATAAGGCTTTTAAGTAAGCCATTGGTATCGTTTTTTAAGGTAACTTGTTGCTCAATCCATTGCATTAATGTCATCTTTTTTAAACGCTCAGCGGAGAGTCCTGACATGGCAATAAAGCTTTCATTAGGTTTAATGATGTAGCCTTTTTCATTAGAAATGAATTGAGCATTGTAGCTATCAAAAGCGGCTTGCATTAGGCGTTTTTGCTCATCGGCTTGGCTATGAATGCTTCGGTCGTAAATCGCTAGAAGGATATTTTTGACCTTGCCTTTTTTATTTAAGAGCGCTTTTGCACTGAATAGAAAGGGGGTGCTTTTTAGTGTACTGGGTTCGGAGTGCCAAATCAGAATTTCAGAGGCTTCAGAGGTTGGGTTTTCTTTGATGCGCTTTAGCCAGCTGTCGAGTTTAAATGTAATGGTGGTCTTTTTGTTTTTAAAAAGAGGAAGCGGCATCTCTTCAAGTAAAAAGTTATCGTTTATAGACAATAAACTTTTAGCTTGTTTGTTAATGCTTTGAACTGACCAGTTGTTTTTAAATACGATAATACCGTCGTGAATAGCGTCAAAAATTTCACGTTTATTTTCGCGCTCTTCTTTTAAACGCAGTACGGTTTTTTCAAGCTTTGTAAATTGTGGATCTACATCCATTGGCAGAAAACGTCCTGGCGTTAGGTTAAGTCACGAAAGAGTGTCTGATTCTAGCCTATGTTAAGAGTTCTTGAAAGCCACATGATTACGTATTACCAAGTTTTTTTACGCCGAATAAACCAGGCCTGGTAACCAGGTGACTATTTCTGGCCATATCGCTAAAACCCCTAACATACCTAATTGTATGAGTATAAAGGGAATCGTGCCTTTGTAAATGTCGGTGGTTTTCAGTTCTGGTGGTGCCACACCTCGTAAATAGAAAAGAGCAAAACCAAATGGCGGGGTTAAAAAAGCTGTTTGTAGGTTAATAGCAATCATAATACCTAGCCAAATTGGGTCTACCCCCATCATCAATAAAATAGGCGCGACCACTGGTACCACGACATAGGTGATTTCAATAAAGTCCAAAAAGAACCCTAAAATAAACATTAATACCATAACAATTAACATGGCCGTAAAAACGCCACCAGGTAAATCAGTAAGCAGTTCGGTAATTAAGTCATCACCACCCAAACCTCGGAAAACCAGCGAGAAAAAAGCTGCACCAATAAAAATTAAGAAAATCATACTGGTGACTTGAAGGGTATTTTGCATAACGGTTTGCAATGTGGCGATGTCTAGTTTGCGATTACTCAATGCCAGTAACAAGGCACCCAACGCACCTAAAGATGCCGCTTCGGTTGGAGTAGCAAAGCCACCTAAAATAGAACCTAATACCAATAAGATGAGTAATAGCGGCGGTAATAAACTTTTAATTACGCGACCTAGCAGACCTGGTGCAACGGGTTCGCCAGAGTGGTTTGGAATCTGTTCTGGTTTGGTTATCGCTTTAAATATAATGTAACCCATGTAGGCCACTACCAATAGCAGGCCTGGTAACAAGGCACCTACAAACAGATCACCAACCGATAAGGTTTCAGGTGAGAAAATACCTTGATTTAACTGCGCTTGTTGGTAAGAAGAGGAGAGTACATCACCTAATAAAATCAGCACGATAGATGGCGGGATAATTTGTCCTAAAGTGCCCGACGCACAAATAGTGCCACTGGCAACTTTAGGGCAGTAGCCTTGTTTTAACATCGTAGGCAAGGCAAGTAAGCCCATGGTGACAACTGTTGCACCAACAATCCCCGTGCTGGCTGCTAATAGCGCACCCACTATAATCACGGCAATCCCTAATCCGCCTTTTACGCCGCGCATGACCTCTTCCATGGTTTGCAATAGAGATTCGGCGATTTTAGATTGCTCAAGCATAATGCCCATAAAGACAAAAAGCGGTACCGCAATTAAATTGCTGTTATTCATAATGCTAAAGATTCGGTTAGGAATACTTTGCAAAAAAGCCATATCAAATACGCCAAATAAATTGGCAAATAAAGCAAAAATTAAAGAGACACCAGCTAGAGTAAAAGCAACTGGAAAGCCCGTTAAAAGGGCAATAAATACCAAAGCAAATAAAACAAGGGCTAACCATTCCATTAGAGTTTACCCTCCGTTTCAATATTATGATCAGCGTCTGATTCTATTATTAGGGTAGGTTCTGAAAACAGGGTTAAAGCCGACTGAATTAGAATGGATAAGGCTTGCAAACTTACCAGGCCTGCCATAATGAGAATAAAGGTTTTAAGAATATATAAATAGGCGAGTCCGCCAGCTTCTGCAGAACCTTCTTGAATTTGCCAGCTAGTGGTTACATATTCCCAGCCAGACCAAATAATAAAGGTCATAACAGGTAGAGCAAAAAAGAGTGTGCCTAAAAGGTTCGTCCAGGCTTTTTGTCGTTCATTAAACTGGCTATAAAACACATCCACTCTAACGTGTTTATCTTGTTCATAGGTATAAGCAATGCCGAGCATAAACAAAATAGCATGGTTATACATAACGCTTTCTTGTAGAGCGATAGAACCTTCATTAAAACCATAACGCAATACGACAACCAAAGCAGAAATTAACACGAGTGATAATGTTCCCCAGGCGACAACTTGGCCTAAGTTTTTTTGGAAATGGTTTTGTTTAATCACAAAACTTAACAATTTTTCAGATAACGACATAGCTAAAAGAGTCTAAATAATGAGTAAATAATAGTTTGTATTTTAACGTTTTTACCCATTTAACGGGTACTTTCTCATTATAGAGCTCTTTGTATGAAGAATCTTTAGCTAAAATGGGTTAAATTCCCCCTCGGTTTTGTAAAGCGCATGAGGTTTTAACAGAGCAGGTTTGGCCTAATTAACGAGCATTGGCTTGCTGTTTGTAATGCGATTTTCTTTCTGTTTGAGAGTCTGATCTATCGTTTTTTCGTTCTTTATGATTCTTCTCTTTTTGGGGTTTCATGTTTGCATAACGGTTTTTAGTAAGGCTATTTTCATGCATTATTTTGGGTTTATCATAATGTTTAATCGGCATTCTTTTCTGTGAAGTGACGCTTTTATGGTGCTTGTCGTGTTTTTTATAAACGGTTTTCGATTCTGGTCTATGTGGTTTTGAGTGGATGGGTTTGTGGTGATGATGGTTTTTATAATGGATGTCTTTATAAATGGTCTTAACTGGTACAACTTTCACCTTTTTCACCACAATGGTTTTAGGTTGATAGTGTGGCTCATAGTATGAAGATGGATATCCATAACGTTCATAGTAAGCACTATTGGAACTGATTAGTACTTTGTTGTGATGCGCATGTGAAACAGGGTGTGAAGAGACCACTGTATGATGCATACAACCTGTTAAACCCGTTGTTGCTATTGCTAATAGAGCTAATATAACCACTTTATGTGTATTGAACGTTTTCATAACAATTCCTCATTTTACTTGTCAACAAAGCCCGGCTTTTAGAGTTACCAGGCCTGGTTGTTTTAATGTGTGTTAAATAGAGGTTATTCTAAAAACCACATCACATCGTAAATCACACGGGTTCGTGTATTCATAATGGCGATGTCTTCGCCAATCCGAATTCGAATGTAGTCGCGTGGTAACGGAGGTAAATGTCTCTCTAATTCATAAGGTAGACGTGTATAACTTAAATGTCTTGGTAGAGCGTGATGACGTTCAAAGTTTCGAGTGTGACGTTTTTTATGCCGAGGAGGCATACGTCGCATATCCCTATAGTTATATAGGTAGTAGCCTTTAATTCGTGCACGGTCGCTTGAACTAAAATATAAGCTGACATGGGTGCTGGGTGAAACTTGATGGTGGCTACTGACTTTCACCGATTGTGATGTGGCACATCCAGAGGCCAATAAAACAGAACTACTCAATAGAATGACAGTTAATTTTTTTAACATGTTGGTATCTCCTGAGAGTGAATTTTTGTTTAGATAACGGCGGTTGATTTGGTTAATTTTGTTAACTTGGGTTATCCCTTAGTTCCAAGTCTAGAATAACAAATTGCAACAAATGTGAAAGTTTGTGAATTGTTATTGCACAAAAGAGAGTTTTCGCCCAGAAGAATCGAATAGCGGTAAAATGCTTTTACATTAAAAACCACAAATTAGGCTTTTTATAACCTTTGTGAGGTTGAACCGCCTATTTACAATTAGAGATTTAATTTGCCGACATTTAAAATCGCCAAGGTCGCCGTGCCAGGCCCGTTTTTATTTCCTTTAGACTATTTGCTTGAAACCGATTTGCTCTCTGGTCAGCAGCCACAAGCGGTGGTTGGTGGGCGAGTGTGGGTACCGTTTAGAAATAAAAAAATACTGGGTTTTGTCATGGCAATCAGTGACTCAGCAGACTATGAGCTCAGTAAAATTAAAGCCGTTACGGAGGTCATTGATAGCAAGCCGATTTTAGGACTAAAGCAAATCGATTTACTGAATTGGGCAAGCCATTATTACCATGAGCCGATTGGTGAAGTGGTGATGGCGGCTTTGCCAAAACGTCTGCGTGCTGGTGAAGACGTTGAAATAAATGGTATGCAATATTGGCGATTATCAGTTCAAGGTCAGAGCAAAACATTGGACGATATTTCAAAACGTGCTTTACGCCAGCGTGCGGTGTTTAACGCTTTTTCAGAGAATCAACTGAAGTCCGAATCGGACTTAAATGCCGAGCTAGAAAACTGGCGAAGTAGCGTAAAAAAATTCACTGAAAATGGCTGGTTAGAATCGACCTATGGGCCTTGCCTACGAGAAAGTGATTACCCAAACGCACCCAACCATACTTTAAATGACGCCCAACAAGCCGCCGTGAATGCCGTTACGGGTAACAAGGTGAATTGCGCTGAATTTAAAGCCTATTTGCTCGAAGGGATTACGGGGAGCGGTAAGACAGAAGTTTATTTAGGCATGATTCAGACGATGCTTGAACAAAATAAGCAGGTGTTGGTTTTAGTCCCAGAAATTGGTTTAACGCCACAAATGGTTTCTCGTTTTGAAGCGTTTTTACAAACACGAGTGGCCGCCTTACATTCAGGCTTGAATGATTCTGAACGCCATTGCGCTTGGCATCTCATTCGTACAGGGCAAATTAAAGTGTTATTGGGTACACGCTCAGCGATATTTACCCCATTTGAAAACCTCGGCCTATGCATTATTGATGAAGAGCACGACCTCTCTTATAAACAGCAAGAAGGTTTTCGTTATTCAGCACGCGATATGATTGTGCAGCGTGCTTTCCGAGAAAAAATTCCCGTCGTATTAGGTTCGGCCACACCCAGTTTAGAAACACTTTATAACGCCAAAACAGGGCGCTATCAACATCTGCATTTAAAACAACGTGCGGGCGTGGCCAAATTGCCATCCCTCAAATTATTGGATATTCGAGGTGAAAAAGTACAAGAGGGGGTTTCTCGTCCGTTAAAAACCGCCATGACAAAACACCTAGAAAACCATGGTCAAGTATTACTGTTTTTAAATCGCCGTGGTTTTGCGCCAGTTCTAATGTGTCATGAATGCGGTTGGCAAGCGGCTTGCCCAAGTTGTGATGCTAATATGACTTTTCATCGTATCTACGACCCTAATCAGCCCGATGCCGACTTAGGTTATTTGCAATGCCATCATTGTGATGAACAGCTTGCAAAACCCTCATGTTGCCCAAGTTGTGGTAGCGAAGAGTTTGTAAAAGTCGGGCAAGGTACCGAGCGCTTAGAGGAGACCATTCAAGAGTGGTTTCCAGATAAACGTATCTTACGAGTGGATAGAGATACCACTCGTCTAAAAGGATCTATGGCCGAACTTACTGGTAAAGCGCAGCGTGGTGAAACGGATATTTTGATTGGTACGCAAATGTTGGCCAAAGGCCATGATTTTCCGAATGTGACCTTGGTGGGTTTATTGGATATTGACCAAGGTTTGTTTAGTGCCGATTACCGAGCATCTGAAAGAATGGCACAACTGATTTTACAGGTTTCAGGACGTGCAGGACGTGCCGAAAAGCCAGGTGAAGTATTGATTCAAACCCATCATCCAGACCACCCTTTATTAACCACCCTGGTACAAAAAGGCTACTCCGCTTTTTCTGAAAAAGCGTTAGAGGAGCGTCAAAAAGCCAAGCTGCCTCCTTATAAATATCAAATTTTGATTCGAGCCGAAGCCACTCAGCCAAATGATGGCATGGCCTTTTTACATTCGCTAAAAGCGGGGTTAGAAAATTATTGGAAACAGTGGCAAGAATCAAAACTGGTTGAAGGTAATATTGATTTTTGGGGACCCGTTTCTGCGCCCATGTTACGTCGTCAAGGTCGTTACCGTTATCAATTAATGTTGCAATCAAGCAATCGAGCCGACTTACACCGCCTATTGTCTGAAATGCACCCTCATATCTATAACAGTCCCTTAACCCGTAAAGTGCGTTGGAGCATTGATGTGGATCCACAAGAGATGTATTAAAGGCAAAATCAAAATTTATTCTAATTGTTGTAAGCATTATTGCTAAATATTGCGTTAAGATAGCTCAATCGTTTTAGTTTTCAAAAATAAGGTCAGACCTTGGTGTCCAACAGGCTAAAAGGTCTCAAATAAATACTTTTTATTAGGAGAGTGTCTTATGGATTTTTTAGGTTTTGTTGGAACAGTATCAGCCTTAATTATTATCTATTTTATTTTGGCGGTAAAAATTGTGCCCCAGGCTGAAAAATGGGTGATAGAGCGGTTAGGAAAATACCACCGTACTTTAGATGCTGGTATTAACTTTATTGTGCCGTTTGTTGACCAGCGCAGATCACACTATTCCACCCAAGAGCAGATTATTGATGTGCCACGACAGGCTGTGATTACCAAGGATAATGTCAGTATTCAAATTGATGCAGTTGTCTTTATTCGTATAAATGATGCCAAGCAAGCCACCTATGAAATTCAAGATTTAAAAGTAGCAATAGCTCAGCTGGCGCAAACCACGCTACGTGCTGAAATTGGTCGCATGGAATTGGACGAAACCCTCAGCTCACGAGCCGATTTGAATGCCTCGTTACTCACCGCATTAGATTTAGCAAGTTCTACTTGGGGCGCAAAAGTGACCCGTGTTGAAGTCGCAGATATCTCTGTACCAGAAGCCGTTCAACGTGCGATGGAGCTGCAGATGGAAGCGGAACGTCGTCGTCGCGCCACCGAGACGGAAGCGGAAGGAGATAAAAACGCGCTTATTATGCAGGCTGAAGGTGAACGTCAACAGGCATTTAAACAAGCCGAAGCCGTTGAACGTATGGCGGATGCACAAAAATATGAAAAAGAACAACTGGCTTTAGGTGAACAGAAAGCGATGGAAGTTATTAACCAAGCCATGGCGAGCAATGGCAGTGCGGCAGAGTTTTTATTGGCTAAAGATCGTATTGCTGCATTTTCTGAACTGGCGGGAAGTGATTCAGCCAATAAAATTGTGGTGCCAGTGGAAACCTCAGAAATGGTTGGTTCTTTAGTGGCTTTAACAGGCCTGTTAAATCAAAACGGATCATCCGTAAAATAATCTAAGTTAGATTAACGTGTTGAAGATAAAGGTTTTAGAGAGATGGAAAATATATTAGAAGTCATACCTGCATGGATCATGTTGACGATTGGTGTGGCATTGTTAGGCTTTGAATTACTCATAGGCACATTTGTTATTCTGTTTTTTGGCATCGCCTTTGTGGCCATTGGGGCTTTAGGTTTTTTTGTAGAGTGGCCATCTGGTGAGTTGCAAGTATTGGTAACAATGGTGTTAAGCGGTGTGTTGATTTTTGCTTTAAGGCCGCTATTAGTAAAAGGTTTGCAAAAAGAGGATTTACCACTGGAAACCATGCAAACAGGCGAGACTGGCACCATTGTTAACCATGGCGGTGAGCCAAGATTAATGTATAAAGGCACAACTTGGGCATACAAAGTTGTGGATAAAAATGATGTTTCAGTAGGTGAAGAGGTATTGGTTGAAGCATTACATAACAATGTGGCATCAGTTAAAAAAGTGATTAAATAAAAAAGTGATTAAATACTAAATAACCATTTGAAATCAAGTTGTTAAAAATAAGCTGTTTAAAGCCACTCTACCAGGCCTGGTAGAGTGGCTTTTTTGTTTTACCCTGTAGTTAATCTATAAATCAATATAATTTATATGGATATAAAATTATTGCTTTATCGTTTTGTTTGCATAGAATGCTAATTAAATAAACGACTTTTATTATTTCAATAAATTAAGAAACAAAAGGGAACAATTATGAAATTTAAACTGCTTACCGTAGCGTTATTAGGAACTTCTTTATCAGCCATGGCGATGTCATCATCTGATAAAGTCGCCTCTAAAGTTGAGCTATCACCAGAAGCAACAGAAGCAAACTTAAACGAAGCGCGTTCATTAATGAAAGCCTTTGGTGGCGAACTTAAACCAGAGTTGCAAAAAGCAATGAAAGAAGGCGGGCCAGTTCATGCCGTAGGTTTTTGTCACTCTAAAGCGCCACAAATTGCTTTAGATTTAGCTGAAAAATCAGGTTGGACAGTGACTCGTGTAAGTTTAAAACCTCGTGGTGCTATGGCCAATCCAGATGCTTGGGAAACTCAAGTATTAAACAATTTTGAAAAACTAAAAGCCGAAGGTCAACCTGTTCAAAAAATGGAATTTTCTGAAGTCGTGCATGTTGGCGATGAGGCAAAATTCCGTTATATGAAACCTTTACCAACAGGTGAAGTGTGCTTGAAGTGTCATGGAGAAAATGTGGCAGAGCCAATTAAAGCGGCGATTGCTAAATTTTACCCAGATGATAAAGCAATGGGATATAAGCAAGGCGATATTCGTGGCGCATTCAGTTTTTCTAAGGCTGCTCAATAATGAAAAAGCTAATCGCGGTATTTATGATGTTATTGGCGTTTAGTGCACAAGCACAAACGCTAACGGCTCAACAATTTGAAAACCAGTGGGAAAAGCCAGTTGAGCTTAATGCTGAAACACAGTGGGTGATTGTTACTCAAGTGAAAGATGCGGGTAAAATAGTGCAAGCCACTTTTGCTGACTTAGAACTAAGTGATTTAGCTCAACATAAGTTGGTTTATATTGCCGATATTTCTGGAATGCCAGGCTTTATTACCAAGATGTTTGCTCTGCCTAAAATGCGTGACTATGCCTTTCCGATTGCGTTAATTAAAGAGGATTCTCAGTTAGTTGCGATGAACCTGGGTGAAGCGGATAAAGAGTCTGTTTTGGTTTTACAACTGAAGGGTTTAGAAGTGGTAAAGAGCCAAACCTTTAACGACCAAGAGAGCTTTCAAAACTATCTGAAATCAGACGTTCTGTCGGCTTCAAAATAAGTTTATACAGTAGTTTATGGGCTTTTAAGTCCATAAACTTTAAAGCCCGTTTTACCAGGCCTGGCATGTTCTCAGGCCATCTATGACGTGTGAGCATAGGGTAAAATGGGCTTTTTTGTATCCATAAAAAACAACCGATAAGCCTATCGGTGGTGAAGATAGTCCAGGGTTATTTTGGCGGATATTGCTGCATAATGGCATCAACTACCTTCTGTGTATAAGCCTCTGATTCTTGAGGGGTGCTAAAACTTTCTACAGGCCTGGTTGTTTCACCCCGCCAAATTAACTTACCATTAGCATCATAAATATCAATCGCCCACTTTGCATCACGATAGGTTTCGGTATCGTAATCCATTGGAAACCGTGAACCAAAACCAATATTACGACTGTGCCAGCCAAAACCAATGGTAGTGTTTGGGGTAACGACCTGTGTTTCACTTACTGAATAGTGGTAACTGACATAAGCTTGGGGGGCTTCTCGCACCATTAAAGCACCACGTTGATGAAGGTTATTCATAATTGCTTTTTCAATACGTTGTGTAATAAAAGGTTGGCTACTTTTAAGCTGCTGCGCGCTCGGTGAGGTTTGCATGCTTGATGGTAGCCATTGATAGGTTTGGTGGTTTACTAAAGCACTACGGTTGCTGTAATCTTGCGTAACAGGAATACTGCTACAAGCACTCAAAAGAGTGACTGAAACCGCAATAAAAATAAGCTGTTTAAGTTTTAGGTGCGTAAGTTTTAAGTGCTTAAATGCTAGTAGGTAGCTAGGTATATTCATGACAACTCCCCAAAAAATTGGTTTCAATATTTTCATTCTACGCTTAATTTATTGAAAACCTAGATTGAAGAGTGAAAATATCTTTGAGTTGGTTTTTCTTAACTAAGTAAATTGACTGGCAGTCAATTTAGTAACGAGATTATTTTTTGAGTTGCTTAGAAAACTCATCTAATGAGATTTCAATATGCCCTGATTTGTCGCGGTTAGGGCCTTTAATAACCTCTTGTGCGGCCCAGGCATGTCCGTGTACCACTTCATAGGTGGCAGGTACTTTATTATCTAGTGGGTTTCTTAATTCGTCATAGGCATTGAGCATTAAAGCAAATCGCTGTTTACCCATAAGGCCAGAATTACGCTGTTTATTGGCATTGGTGGCACCAATCGCTTTTAAGTCTTTTAAGACACCAATCGGTTTGTCATAAGTTAAGGTGAAAATTTCCATATCCATTACGGGCTGGCCAAAGCCAGAACGAATTAAAGCATCGCCAATATCATGCATATCAATGAAATTATTCACATGTTCGTAGTCTGCATCTGCCGTTTGCCAGGCCTGCTTCAGCTCTTTTAGGGTGTCTGGGCCAAAGGTGGTAAACATAATTAAGCCTTCTTGACGCAAGACTCGTCTAAACTCTTGAAATACGCGGTCTAAATCATCACACCATTGCAACATTAGGTTGCTCACAATTAGGTCAACACTGTTATCGGCAAATGGCAGTTGATAAACATCAGCATTAACTGGTTTTGCCGCTTTGCGAGTGGCGAAACCTTTAGTGATAGTGCAGTTTTTTAAAAACTGATTGAGTCTATTAGGCAGTTTAGACCAGCGAGGTGCTTGTAATCGAGGGGCTGCAATTTCTAACATTTTGGCAGATAGATCCACCGCAAAAATTTCTGCAGTGGGGTAGCGTTTAATGATTTTCTCAGTGAGTAACCCTGTTCCAGCTCCTAAATCTAAAATGGTTTTTGGCTCAATGGTGGTGAGCTCTAAACGTTCATCAATACGGTCGGCCACGGTTTTTTGCAAAATGGCGGCATCATCATAGCTGGGGGCGGCATGATTAAAGTGCTTTTGGATATGTTGACGGCTAAAGTTTTGCATATTAAATGGCTTTTTAAATTGAATAATATTGAGATTAAGAGCGGTTGTTGTTTAAAAATTGGAGAATGAAATCCGCTGTTTCGTTGGGTTGGGAGAAGAAAGGGATATGACTTCCTCCTGGAATAATTTGAACTTGTGCCATGGGTTGTAGTTCAACTAAATTTAGGCGAATATCTTGTGGAATAAGCGGATCACGTTCACCGAGCAACCATAAAGTAGGCATGGTTAAGGTTTTTAATTGCTCACGGTTATCCATGTCTTTGAGCAAAATCAATCCTTGATTGAGTGGCTTGATTTTGGGCATATTACGGCTAGACATGTGTTGAACCAGTTCTTTCATTAAGGTACGACTGTTTTCAGAGCCTTGTAGTTGTAATCGCCAAAACTTTTTTAATACAGCTGAAACTTCAAGGCTAATGGCTTGGATAAAGTCGCCGATGATTTTTGGGCTAACGGAACGTTGCCAGCCATCATTTTGAGTAAAACGCGGTGTCGTGGCTAAACAGATTAAACTTTGGACTCTTTCTGGAGAACGTAGCGCAATTTGCTGGGCTAATAGACCACCTAATGACCATCCCAAAAGGTGTGTTTTTTCAGGTAATACTTCAAGAAGTGCGTTAATCCAGTCGTCTTCAATGGTATCGCTATTCGCTAAAGCAGGGCTTTCGCCAAAACCAGGTAAATCGATAAGGGTGACGGTGTAAAACGGTGCAAACTTCTCTTTAGCCCACTGTTCCCAAACGCGACTTTCTGCACCCCAACCATGAATCAGCGTGAGATTTGGATTGGCCTTTTGATTTTTATCAAAGGATGGGATGATGATGGTGTTTAATTTCATGCGAGTATTTTAGCGTTTTTTAGCCTGGCCTGTATAACGCTTTACTGGGTTAAACTCTTTTTTTATGTGTTTGTATTTATAGCGCGTTAAATGGTGAGTTTGACCTGTGCTTTTGAGCTCCCTTTTATAATCTCAGGTTTACATATCACCACTTGATTACTGGCGGCTCCCATTTTGATTAAGTAGCGTTTAATGGCTTTTTGACGTTCATCAGCGAGTTTAAGCATTTGGGCATTGCTGATGGTAATCTCTGGCACGGTGATTTTTGCAGAATTTTGTTGATTATCAGATTGCTTGGAGCTTTCTTTGTTAGCCTGGTTTTCAATAGCCTCTCTGATAGCCGCTTGTTTAAGCGCCATGCGATCGGCCTCGGTAGCGCCACCACAGACTTTAATTTGGATGGCTTTACGTTCCCCGAGCAGTTTGGTTATCTTTTTTAGGTAGCTTTGCATTGAGGGGTTAAGACCAGCGAATCCTGGTTGAAAATCGATCGCTTGTAGGGTGATGGCTGAGGCTTTGTCTAAAGCGTATTCACCTGCTAATGCAATGGCACCAAAGGGTTGTAGTGCTAAAAGGAGGTAGGTGCGTGATGCGCCTGCAATCGCACTCCCTAATGCCGTAGAAATAATATCATTAATATTGAAGTCAGGGTTGCTTAGGTCTCCTTGAACAGGCAAAGATAACTCAATGTTATCGTTTTTATCTTTTAACATTGCTAAGCCCGTTTTAAGCGGAATAGGGAAGCCTTTTTCAAGTTGAGCGCTTTTTTCATTATCGACATTTGTTAGTTCAAACTTATTAAGGTGCAGTTTGTTTTGGGTATCAATTTGATTGTCTTTAATCCTGGTTTCAAGTTCTGCAGAAACTTGACCACTGGCAATTTGATAACCGACTTTGCCTTCAGCAAGAGGTGAAAACTCAACCAGAGATAAGCTGTCCAGCTTAGTGGTTGCACTTAAGTTTTTGGTTGGTTCTAGAGGGCTCAAAGAACCATGGCTGGTTAAGTGGCTAAACTCATCAAATACGACTTTTAAGCTATAGTCGGTTAGTTTTTGAGGTTGTTTACTGGCAATTTTTCCGACGGAAAATTGTTCAAGTTGTAATGTTTTACGAATTGGAGGGGTTACTTGTTCATTAACAACATAAATGGGATTTTTACCTAAAATATTCAAAGAGGCGAGCTGATAGTTAAAAGTGTTACTCTTGGCAGATTTTGGTTTTTTAGAATCGGTATTTAATTCTTTGGTGGCCTGCTCTTTTGTAGAGGGCTGTTGAAGTGGTAGCGCGCTAAGCAGGTGGTTGATTTCAGTCACTTTCCCCTCTTTATTAATGCTTAGGTGTGTTTCACTGCCGTTAATGGATAATTTGCCCAAGTCGACAAACATATCTTCAGCCTGTTTAAGATATTCCGCTTGGGTTAAAGAGAGGTTTTGCAAAGTTACCAGGCCTGGTTGTTTATTGTGATTGGCAATGGAAAAATTATTGAAAGCAATGTCTTTTAAAACAATAGAGTTTAGATTGTTAATTGTAACTTGGTCTATTTTTGCCGTTTCTGATTGAGCAATAATGGTTTTTGTTTGGCTGTTATTGAGTTTAAATTGGTTAAGCTGAAGTTTACCCCTAGAGTTGAGCGCTACGTTTTGATCTGCAATCAGGTTTAAATCACCTTGCCAGTTGAATTTTTCGAGTTGCGCACGCAGTGCTTCTTGAGAGCCCGTTAGATTAGTCAGTGACAAACTCCCTTGTTGGTTTACACTGACCTTGTCACCTTCAATTAAGATGTTTGCATTTAGCTTGGCGCTCAAATCCGTTGAAAGGTTTTGTTTATTTGCGGAGTCGTTTAGGGTTAAGCCAGAAATGGATACGTTTTCAGAAGACTCAATTGTCATGTTTTTAGCAAAAGATAAAGTGGTTTTACCTGTTATGGCTGTTTGTGCGATGGCCATTTGTTGAGTGGCTTTTTGGGCGTTAAATTCTTGTAACGTCAAGTTTCCATCAAGTTCGATGGTTTTTGTGGGTTGCTCACTATAGTAAAAGTCGCCTTTCCAGTTAAGCGTTTGCAGATTAGCTTGAGTCTCTTTTTGAGTAAAATTCACTTGATTAAGTGTGATATTACCTTGTTGAAACAGGGTTGGGCCCTTATCGGTTTGTGTTAGGGTAAAGGTGATGTCGGTATCTAATAGACCTTGAAAATCAAAATCGAGTTTAGGTAAAAATTGTTTAAATTCTGACGCATTGAGTTGTGTTGTTTTTAGGGTTCCGATGATTTTCGGTTCATCCGCAAATAGGTGCAGTTGTAGGTTGGTTTGTATTAGGCTTTTATTTAAATAGGCCTTAAATTGCAGGCGACCATAACCATTTGACCAAGCGTATAAATGGTTAAGGTTAAGGTCTTTAATAGCAAAAGAGGTGGTTTTTGATTGATGTGTTAGCGATAACTGAATGTTATGGAGTTTAATATTATCCAGGCCTGGTAATAACACCATACTGTGGTTTTTAGCAGGTTCTTTGGGGTCGTTTGACGTCAGCGGAATATTGGCTAAAAAGAGCTGTTTACCCTCTAAACTAAACGGTAGATTGGTGTCTGAAAAATAGAGTGATTGAATCAAAATACGCTTTTTTAACAAACTAAGCCACTCAATATTTGCACTTAATTCACCAATATGAACAATGCCTTCTTGAGTCTGTTTTTGAGGGCTGATTGTGTCTGAAAAGAGGTTAAGGTTGTGAATGCTAAGAGAACCTTTAAACAGATTTAAGTTTACCTGTTCTAATGAGACTTGTTGAATACCATATGGCTTGGTGTAGTCTAAAATGACTTGTTTGGCGGTAATCTTTAATAAATAAGGAAGCAGCAACAGCAACGTGATGAGAGAAAGTAGGAGTAAGCTTTTCCATTTATGCTGTTTAATTAAACCGAACATATCAGGTTTCCATCTAGAGTAGTTATGTTTTTAAGTATAACGAAGATTAAGGCTAATGAGTATCGCTTTAAGGAAGTTGGGAACGCTTTAAAGCTAGCTTTATTCTGAAAACTGGCTTTGAATTTTTTCTAATTCAAAGAGTAATTGGTCAATTTGCTCGGTAGTATGCGAAGCAGAGAGCGTGACTCTTAAACGAGCCTGGTTTTTAGGTACGGTAGGTGGGCGAATGGCACTTACCCAAAAACCTGCTTTTTTTAAGGCCTCACTCCAAGCGATTGCCAACTCACTTTTACCTAACATAATCGGTTGAATGGCCGTTTTGCTTGGCCAAAGCGTTAACCCTATTTTTTGAGCGCCTTCTCTAAAGTGTTGAATATTTTTTTGTAAGGTTTCACGTGAAGCCTCTCCCTCTTTAATCAATTTTAGGGCTTCACGAATCGCTAAGGCATTGAGTTGTGGCATAGCGGTGGTGTAAATGTAAGGTCGTGCAAACTGAATCAAAGCTTCAATCAAGGTTTGGCTACCTGCTACAAATGCACCTGATGTGCCAAAGGCTTTACCTAAGGTGCCCACAATAATCGTGTTTTCATCAGGTTGTAAACCAAAGTGTTCAAAACAGCCTTTACCGTGTTTTCCTAAAGCGCCAATACCGTGCGCATCATCCACAAACAACCAGGCCTGGTAAACTTGGGCAAGTTGTTGTATCTCTTTTAAGGGTGCCATATCGCCATCCATGCTAAAAACGCCATCGGTCACAATCAGCGCTTGGCTATGGTTGGCTTGAGCATCTTGTAAACGGCGTTCAAGTGCTTGCATATCTAAATGAGGGTAACGTTTAAAATCGGCATCGGACAGCTTGGCACCATCAATGAGAGAGGCGTGATTGAGCTTGTCGGCCAAAATAATATCGCCCGCTTGCATTAAAGTTTGCTGTACCGCTAAGTTAGCCATATAGCCAGTTGAAAACAGCAGGGCGCGCTCCGTTCCTAACCAATCCGCCAATTCATCTTCTAATAAATGATGTTGGATGTGGTGACCTGTAACTAGATGTGCCGCACCTGAGCCATAACTTATCTCATCGCTCTTTAACTCATTAAGCAATACGCGTTTGATTTGCGGATGATTGGCTAAGCCCAGATAATCATTAGACGAAAAGTTGATGCACTCAATCCCGTTAATTTGCATAACAGGTTGTTGTGGCGAAAACACCAAAGGACGACGGCGATACAGGTGTTCTGATTCGCGTTGCTGTAAGAGAGGAGTAAAGCGCTGATTGATAGACATTGGAATAGACATCAAGGTAATTACGGCTCAATATAAACTGAGCCGTTTAGCTGCATTAAGCCGTTAATTCAGTAATTTGTTCAGCCATTTTTTTGGCTTGCGTTTCGGCTTTGATGTTTTGCTGCATTTGAATGCCCAGTTTTTTGAATAGCATGATGTCGTGATCCGATTCTGGGTTTTCTGTGGTTAATAACTTGTCACCGTAAAAGATGGAGTTTGCGCCAGCAAAGAAACATAACGCTTGCGCTTCATCAGTTAAACTCATTCGTCCTGCGGATAAACGTACATAAGTTTGCGGCATAATAATACGTGCTGCGGCAATCACTCGAATAAATTCAAATGAATCGGTTTTGTCTTTCATGTGCGCTAAAGGCGTGCCTTCAATGGCTACCAGTAAGTTAATCGGTACAGAGTTTGGGTGTACTCGCATATTGCCAAACGTTTTTAAGAGTTCTGCACGGTCTTTATGCTGTTCACCCATGCCGATAATGCCGCCAGAACAGACATTAATACCAGCTTGTTGTACTTTATCAATGGTATCAAGGCGATCTTGGTAATTACGAGTGGTGATGACTTGAGGGTAAAACGCTTCTGAGGTGTCTAGGTTGTGATTGTAATAATCCAGGCCTGCTTCTTTTAGTTGCGCCACTTGGTCATCATTTAACATACCTAAAGTTAAACAGGTTTCTAAGCCTAAATCTTTAACGACACGTACCATTTCTAAAACACGAGGAAAGTCTTTTTTGTTTGGATTGCGCCAAGCTGCTCCCATACATAAACGGGTTGCACCGCGTTCTTTAGCTACTAAAGCTTGTTCGATGACTTCTTGTACTTCCATCATCTGTTCTTTTTCAATATCGGTGTAGTTACGTGCGCTTTGTGAACAGTAAGAGCAATCTTCTGCACAGCCACCAGATTTAATATTCACCAGTGTGCTGGTTTGCACCTCATTTGGGTTAAAGTGTTGACGGTGCACGCTTTGTGCCTGGAACATTAAATCATTAAAAGGCTGATCCATAATGGCGCGAATTTCTTCAAGAGTCCAATCATGGCGGATTTGTCCAAGGTTTTGCATAGTCATAGCCCTATTCCCGTGTTGTGCTGACAAAACGTCTAACTAAAGTGGCGCTTTGTGAATGAATATTTTAATAGGTTATTATATCGTATAAGTTTGCTGAGAAAAGGAGTGTTGATGCATTGGCTAGAAAGTTGGTTGCTACCTGCTGAATGTGTATTGACTCATCAAGCCAGTGAAGGCAGAGATCTCTCTGATGATTTGGTTGCAGAATGGTCAGTGCCAATAGAGGTTTGCCCGCAGTGTTGTGAGCCAAGTAAAAACAGCAAACTTTGTGGCGCTTGCCTGGTCAGTCCGCCAGCTTTTTCACGTACTCAAGTTGGCTTTTATTTTGACAAAGAGCTGACTGATTTAGTGCATGGATTGAAATATAGCAATAAACCGCACTATGCAAGAATTGTAGGAGAATTATTGGCCGAAAGAGTCGATGCTAGAGGGGTTGAAGCTATTGTGGCTGTACCTTTATTTGCGACACGTTATCGAGAGCGGGGTTATAACCAGGCGCAACTCATTGCTGAAACTTTGTCAAAAGAACTGGGTTTGCCACTGATTAATCAAGCGGTGTTTCGTATTAAGGATACACCAACGCAAACCCATTTAACGGCTAAGCAGCGTAGACAAAATCTCAAAAAGGCCTTTAGTGTGGATAAGGCTCAGTTGTTAGAGTTTAAACACATTGCTTTAATTGATGATGTAATGACAACGGGGGCGACGATGCAATCTTTGGCGCAGAGTATTTTAAATCAAACAGATATAGAAACTGTCCAGGCCTGGTCAGTGGCAAAAACAAAGTGATACAATCGGATCTGCTGTATTTGTTAACTAATCTTTATTAGTCCACCATTTTAGGAGATGGCATGAGCGTTCAGCCTGTATCACATCACCATAACCACATCGGTAAAGCCAATAAATCCAATCAACGCAAGATTTTGATTGCTGCGGTAATTACCGCCAGTTATATGCTGGTGGAGATTATTGGTGGTCTTTGGGTTAATTCGATTGCGCTTGTAGCAGATGGTGTACATATGATGACGGATGCGATGGCATTGGCCGTTGCATGGTGGGGGTATCATATTGCGCAAAAACCCGCCAATGCACGTATGACTTTTGGCTATCAACGATTTCAGATTTTAACGGCATTTATTAATGGATTTACCCTGTTGTTGATAGTTGGAGGAATCGTAATTATGGCGATACATCGTTTTTTTGAACCGCAAGAGGTGATGGGCAAAGAGATGTTTGTGATTGCCTTGATTGGTTTGCTCAATAACTTATTTGTGTTCTGGATTCTTCACTCTGGCGATCAACATAATATGAATATGCGTGGCGCAACCTTGCATTTTTTGGGTGATACTTTAGGTTCAGTCGCGGTGATTGCAGGCGCAATTGTGATTTATTACACAGGTTGGATGCCGATTGATCCAATATTGTCACTGGTGATTGCTATTATTATTGGTGTTGGTGCTTATCGCTTGTGTAAAGAGTCTGCACATCTTTTATTGGAAGGGGTGCCTGCTGGGTATGAAATTCAGGATATTAAAGAAGATTTAGAGACGCATTTCGATTATTTGACTTGTGTACACCATATTCATCTTTGGGCGATTGCTGAGGATCAAGTCATGATGACCTTACATGCTAAAACGGATTTATTGCATATCAATGATGAAACGTTATCTGAAATTAAGCAATACTTGTTTGAGCAACATCGAATTCATCATGTGACGTTACAATTAGAGACAGAAGTGATTGTAATTGATTGAAAAATGCTTATGCTATATTGATTAATTATTATTAACTAGACATTCCAATTGAAGTAACGCGATGACTCAAAATATTATTCTTGTGATAGAAGACCAGAAGGCTATGGCAAGCCTATTACAAGAAAAAATATCCCAGCAAACTACCTTGCCCGTTATTACTGCTCATAGCTTAAAAGAAGCTAAAGAGGTTATCGACTCAGATGTGAAGGTGTTGGTTTGTGTCACCGATTTAAACCTCCCTGATACTGAAGAGGGTGCTTCGGTTCCGCTTTTACTAAAAAAGAATATTACAACGGTCGTACTCACTGCCGACTATACCGAAGAAACACGCAAAAAAATGTTTAAACAACATGTCGCAGACTATGTGATCAAAGATGGTATGGCGGCGATTAATTATGCCGTTAGAACCGTAATTTCTTTGGTTGAGAACTCCGATATTAATATTTGGTTGTTGGCACTAGACAATAACAAAACCACGAGGCGTCTACTCGGGTTGTTAAATATCCAGCGTTATCATATCTCTGTATTTGAAGACAGTCAGTCAGTTTTAAAAACCCTCCCCAGTAAGATGCCAGACTTATTAATATTGACAGGCGTCGCCTCTGAAAATGAAAAAAAGATTGTGGATATGATTAGTTCAATTCGTGAGAATTATACCCAGAATCAACTGCCTTTAATGCTGTGTGATGACAGCCATGATATGGCACAGGTCATCAAACTCATGAAATATGGTGTGAATGACTTTTATAACAGTGGTTTTACCGCGGAAGAGCTTACTGTTCGAGTCAACTTGAACATCTCACAAGCAATCAACTATAAAAAGTTGGAAAGAATTTCTCAAGTAGATGCATTAACAGATTTATATAACCGACGTTATTTCTTTGAAAAATCGGAATCTGTTATCAAGGAGTGTGGTGCTCACTGTTTTGCGGTCATGCTGGATATTGATTTTTTCAAAGTGGTTAACGACACTTACGGTCATGCAAAAGGTGATGAAGCAATAATCTTTGTGGCCAATGTAATTCAAGATACGTTTGATTCATTTGTAGTTGCCCGTTTGGGTGGAGAAGAGTTTTGTGTTTTAGGTGGCTATGAGGAGTTATCTAAAATTCAGGCGCTATGTGAAACCGTTAGACAGTTCATTGAGTCAGAGTCAAAGAATAAAATTGGCATACCAATTACAATCAGCATTGGGTTGAGTACAAATAACAACCTCTTAACGTTAGATGATCTGGTTTCAGAGGCGGATAAGGCCCTATATGCCTCAAAAGAGTCTGGTCGCAACAAAGTGTCATTACAACCTGTTGTAAACGGTTAGTACTTTTTAACGTTTTAACGCTTTTAGCCATTTCCATAAATTAAATAGGCTTGAGAGTGATGCCGCCACATAAGTCATCGCGCAGGCAAATAAAATCTTTTTGGCGATTTTATGGTCTTTTTTATTTAAATACTCACCTTGTTCAAGCAGTGGTAAAGCCCGTTTAAAGCTGGCATCAAACTCGACTGGCAGTGTGCTTAAATGAATAATGACAGGTACACCCATTGCCACAAATCCCGCCCCAAAAGTTAATAACGCCACCATCGGTGTATGGGCTAAGGGAATTAAAAACGGGGTAATCATTAAAGCAATACCCGCAAACTTTTGCATAATCGCAGCCCGTTCAATCAGTGCAGTACGTTGTTTTAGTTCTGGATAATTGGTTTTGTCCTGAATGGCGTGCCCAATCTCATGCGCTACCGTAGTAATAGCCGTTAAAGAGTTGCTGTGAGCATTCGCCGTTGAGATTCTAACCACTTTATCAACTGGATCATAATGGTCGCCCTGTTCGGTTTCTTCGACCTTTACTCCAATAAGTTCATGTTTTTGGATGAGGTGCTCAGCAAATTGCAACCCTGTTCCTGGAATGTCGGGGTGGGGTTTGCGGTGTTTATTTAAAATTGCTTTTGTCCACAGGCTGGGTAGCGTAGTTAAAATAAACAGCAAAACAAACAGTATGATTAAAGGGCCCATCTAGCGCTTCTTTTTAAAATGTCATTAGTCATTATTTTACGGGATTTGTTGTTTGCTTCATACAGTCGAATGAGTTTATGTAACTGGCATGCATAAGCGGATTTTCTATCAGTGCTGCTTGGCTCTGAACTGGTATTTTGGGTTTTAGGCAATAAAGAATAGCGGTTAGACTCGGCATCGGATTATCGGCCATTAGCCATTCGCCTGTTTGTTGAGCCAATATCGGATTAACATCATATAGCCAACCTTGCTCACTCAGAAAATCATTTTTAAGCGCGCTGTTAATCATTTCTATGGTTTTGTTAAATTGCTTATCATTCGACCAGGCCTGGTAATCTTCTAGCCCTCTCTTTATAAATGCATAATCTTGAAGATTGGCTCTACCCATAAAAGAACCGTTTTCAGACAAAGCTCTTGGCGGATTTTCCAGCTGGATTAAGTTGACTAATGTGGTGGCTAAGGTTTGCGCTGACAGCAGGTAATGTTCATCTTTTAACACTGAGTACGCTTGACTGAGCGCGCTTAATACTAAGCCATTCCAACCTAGAATGCTTTTAGTGTCGGTGGGAATCGCTTTATCTTTACTTGTGAGTTTTATTTGTACACTTTTCCATAATCTGTTCGGTGTAAATGGTTTTGGGTGCCAGCCTAATTCATATGGGGGCGACTTTTCAAGTGACCAGGCCTGGTAGATTGTTTGATACTCTTCATTTGAAAGCGCTTTTTGCAATTGGCTTTTGCTCCAAAGATAGTTACCACCTTCTAAGCCCTTTTTATCAAGTGCAGATTGGCTGCCCAAATACATTTTGGTTTGGGGGGAATATAAATGATTCTGTAGGTAAGCTAGGGTATGTTTAGCGGTATCTAAAAAGTCTGGACGATTCCACCTTTCTCCTGCCATTAAATAGGTTTGCGCGAGCAGAGCATTGGTATAAGCCATTTTTTCAAAATGTGGAGTTTGCCAGTTTGGGTCGACAGTATAGCGATAAAATCCGCCATGAATATGGTCAAATAAATGTTCCGATTGCATCTGCTCTAACGTCAAAATCAACCACTCTTCAATCTCTTCAGGAAGCTCTTGAATCATTAGTAAACTATTTAATAGCGGTGCTTTAGGAAATTTTGATGTGCCCGTTAAACCACCAGCTAAATCATCTTTGGTGAGATTAACCTGTTCAAAAAGTTTTTTGATAAATGCTTGTTGGCTAAGATATGGTTTAGAGTTCGACTGGGTTTTAATTATAGGTGTGTTTGCTTGTTCAGCAGCTTGTTTAGCAAGCTTTTCTATCTGGCGGGATTGTGTGTGCCATAGCGATTGAATTTTGTTTAACCTCTGGTTAAAGGCTTGATTCGGTAGGTAGATAAAAGCAGCAAACGGGTAACCAGTTGGGGTGAGGATAACATGTTGTGGCCAGCCTGCATGTCCTGTGGTTTTTTGGGCAAACTCAATTAAAGTTTTATCGAGTTCTGGATTCAGTTCACGATCAATTTTTACGGATATAAAATGCTTATTGAGTATTTGTGCCGTTTGAGTGTTTTGGTAGTTTTCATGCTGCATGACATGACACCAATGGCAAGAAAAGTAGCCGCTGGAAATAAAGATGAGTTTGTTCTGAGCTTGTGCCTGTTTAAGTATGTCTGCGTGCCAATGTTGCCAGTGAACAGGGTCTTGACCGTGCATCGCCAAATAGGGGCTGTTGTGGTTTGCTAGGTTGTTTTGATCTATTTTCGATGCTTGAGAGTTAAGTGTAAAAACAAATAAAAATGTGACTAGAATGGATTTACTAAAGAGGTAATAAGCGGTTTTAAAAGGGTTTGTAATGTTGGTGCTTACAGATAAGAAAATTCTTATCTGTAAAAAAAGAGTTAACCAGTCTGTTAATCGAGTGATTAACTCAAGATTTTGTATCTGTTTTATTATCCGACTTTGCAATGGATTCTTCAGACGTAACAACGTCATTTTTTTCCGCTGTAGCTGTGTCAGGAGAGGTATTGGCTTTCTGGTTGTCGTTAGAATATTCATTTTTTGACTTCTCTTTGTCGGCCTTTTGACGAGTTTCATAATCTCGTTCTAACTTAGCCATTTCAGAGTCAATCTTATCAAATTCATCGTCCCAGTCTAAATCATCATCTACTTGGTCAGCATAACGGTCATCAAATTCGTACTCTTGTACTGGTGTTGATTGATTTGATGGTTGAGTAGAGGCCTGGTTTTCTTGGGCTTTTGTATTGCTAGAATCGTTTGGTTCTGGAGGAGTATCCTCTTCATTCTCATCGGTTTTACGACGTTTTATAATCATCGCACCAATGATTAAGCCCAATTCAAATAACAGCCACATAGGTACAGCAAGCAGTGTTTGAGAGATAATATCTGGTGGTGTTAGTAACATACCAATAACAAATGCACCAACCACAATATATGGGCGAGCATGGCTTAGCTTTTCAGGCTTTGTCATCCCAGTGATAATCAGCAGTATGGTGACGATAGGTACTTCGAAAGCCATGCCGAATGCAAAGAACATTTTAATAACAAAGTCTAAGTAAAGCGCAATGTCTGTGGCGATGGTAACGCCTTCTGGGGCGGATTGCGATAAGAAACCAAAGACCAGTGGAAAAACCACATAGTAGGCAAATAAGCCGCCAGAATAGAATAAGAATGAACTAAAAAACAGGAGTGTAGCAACGAGTTGTCGTTCATGTTTATAAAGTGCAGGTGCGATGAAGCGCCATAACTGATAGAGCAAAAAAGGCATAGCCAAGTAAATTGCTAATACAAAACTTAACTTAAATGGGGTTAAGAATGGCGAGGCAACGGCCGTCGCAATCATGCTTGTACCTTCAGGAAGGTAACGTGTTAGCGGCTCAGATATGTAGGTATAGATATCATTTGCAAATGGAAACAGAATGATAAAAAAGACAATAATAGCCAAAATACCACGAGTTAAACTCGTTTTAAGATCCAACAAGTGTTGAACTAGAGTCATTTCTTGATCGTTAGGTGGTAGGGCGGCGTTGCTCATACTGAATGTTTAACTTTTAGAAGTGTCTTTTTCTGGAGCTTTACTTTCAACTTCAGAAGGTTGAGAAATTGGCGTTTCAGTTGGTTGAACTTTTGGTTCAGAAACGTACGTTTGCTCTGTAGAATTTGCAGTGGCTTCAGGGTTGTTATTCGCTGGTATTTGCGGCTGCGCTGGCGCTTTATTGAATTGATGGCCAGAAGAGCCTTCCGTTGGCGTTAATTCACCGCCAAAAGGTCTTTGAAAATCATCTAAATTCATATCGTTGTAATTTAAACCCTGTTCTAGTTCTTTACCAATGTTGTCAATTTGGCGTTTCTCTTCCTCTAGATTCATTGAGTCTTTAATTTCACGAAGTGTGTCTTGAACCTGGCCTTCTTCTTTCATGGAATTGACAAAACGACGCATTTTGCCCATGAATTGGCCAATTTTTCTGGCCACTTCAGGCATGCGTTCAGGACCAATCACCAATAATGCAATGACGAGTATAACGAGGAGTTCAAGAAAACCGATATCAAACATGTAGTTAAGCGCTTAGAGTCAAAGACGAATTAAGCTTTGTCCTTTTTCTCTTCTGATTTTTCTTCAGTTTTCTTTTCTTCAGCAGCAACATCAAAAACGTTTTGACCGTCTTTCTGTTCTAGTTTTTTCTCATCTTCAGCTGTTTTAGCTTCTTCTTCTTTAACAGCAGACTTGAAACCTTTGATTGCTCCACCAAGGTCGCTACCAACATTACGTAAACGTTTTGCACCGAATAATACTAATACGATTGCTAAGATAATAAGTAATTGCCAAATGCTAATGCCCATGGGTTTGCTCCGTTTAATAATTCTATAATTTGTGGCTTAATGTACCGTTTTTAAAGGTTTTTTATTATTAACCTTAAGGCCATTATTTTTAGTGACCGCTAATCATACCAAATTAGATGATTTGTTGGCACTAAAAATATGATTAAATTAAGAGGTTTAAGCCCTTTATTTAATTGTTTTGGCTGAACTTTCAGTGGTTAAAGGATTAGTTGCCGAGAAGATGGATATGAATATGGAAAACTTCTTGTCCACCAGATTCACCCGTATTGATTTGGGTTTTAAATCCATCCAGTCCTTGGGATTGTGCAAGTTGCGGTAGCAGTAACATCATGTGGCCCATGCAGTCCTTATCACCTGGTTTAAGGTCAAAAAGCGTGGCAATGGGTTTTTTAGGGATAAGCAAAAGATGTACTCTTGCTTTTGGATTGATGTCATTGATTACAATGCATTTATCATCTTCATAAATAATTTCGGCTGGAATTTCACGGTCGATGATTTTAGAAAATACACTTTTTTCTTCTGTACTCATTGGTCTCATCCTTTATTGATTTTGACTGGAGCAGTGATCATTATTCGCTGCGGCTGGCTTTTTCTTCATGGCCAGAAAGGCCGAAGCGTCGTTGTAGTTCTGCGGTCACATTGTTGCTCGACAGATTTTGAGAAGCCAATAGTACCATAGTGTGAAACCACAGGTCGGCAATTTCATACACTAGGTGCTCTTGGTCTGCTTGAGCGCCATTGCTATGTTCTAGGTCTTTTGCTGCCATCACTGTTTCAGCCGCTTCTTCAGATACTTTTTTAAGTATTTTTTCAATGCCTTTATCGTATAAACTTGCTACGTAAGAGCTATCTGGTGAGTCCGATTTACGTGCTTCAAGGACATCATCGATTTGTTTTAAAATATCGTTCATAGTCTCACCTCGATACCTTCTTTTTGCATAGCAAGTTTTGCTTCTTCAACGGTGTGTTGTCCAAAATGGAAGATGCTTGCGGCTAAAACGGCTTCAGCATGGCCTTCGGTAATCCCTTTTGCAAGGTGGGAGAGTTCGCCTACGCCACCCGAAGCTATTACGGGGATAGTGACACTGTCAGAAATTGCTCGTGTTAGTTCTAAGTCAAAACCAATTTTGGTTCCGTCTCGATCCATGCTGGTAACTAATAGTTCACCTGCGCCAAGTTCCGCCATTCTTACCGCCCAATCAACTGCATCAATCCCAGTCTCTTTTCGGCCGCCATGAGTGAAGATTTCCCATTTGTTGTCTTCACCTTCAGTACTGACTTTTTTGGCATCAATCGCGACAACAATGCATTGTGAGCCAAACGCATCACAGGCTTCTTTAACAAAAGCGGGGTTAAAGATAGCCGCTGAGTTAATGGCGACTTTGTCAGCGCCAGCGTTGAGCATGGTGCGAATGTCTTCGACACAACGAATTCCTCCGCCAACCGTTAGCGGGATGAATACTTGGCTTGCGACCTGTTCAACCATGTGTACCGTGGTGTTGCGCTCATGCGCTGTGGCCGTGATATCTAAAAAGGTGATTTCGTCTGCACCTTGTTGGTCGTAACGTTTTGCAACTTCTACTGGGTCACCAGCATCGCGAATATCAACAAATTGTACGCCTTTAACAACACGGCCGTCATCGACGTCTAGGCAAGGAATAATGCGTTTTGCAAGACTCATGGGTTTGTTCCTATTTGAGTATTGTTTTAAGGCTTGGTCATAAGTAAGACTTACCAGGCCTGGTAAGTTTTAATTGTTATTTTGGGGCAAGTTGGTCGGAAAGGGTTTGACCTTCTTTAAAGTCTAAAGTGCCTTCATAGATTGCACGACCTGTAATTGCGCCAGTAACCCCGTCAGCTTCAATTTCGGCCAATTTGCGGATGTCGTCTAAGTTTGTGATTCCACCAGAGGCGATAATTGGAATGGTCAGAGCTTTGGCTAAAGCTTGCGTGGCTTCAATGTTTACGCCTTGCATCATGCCATCACGACCGATATCAGTATAGATAATGGCTTCAACACCGTCGTCTTCGAACTGTTTTCCAAGTTGAGTGACTTCGTGGTCTGTCACTTCTGCCCAGCCATTGATTGCCACCATGCCATCTTTGGCATCTAAACCAACCATGATGTGTCCTGGAAAGGCTTTGCAGGCTTCGGCAACGAATTCAGGGTTGTGAACGGCTTTTGTGCCAATGATGCAGTAGCTTACGCCAGCATTTAGATAGGCTTCAATGGTTTGTAGGTCTCGAATACCGCCACCAATTTGTATTGGTAAATCAGGAAAAGCTTGGCGAACTTGATAAACCGCTTCGCCGTTGACTGGTTTGCCGTCAAAAGCGCCATTTAAATCAACCATATGCAAGCGACGTGCATCTTGATCTACCCAGCGTTGAGCCATGGCAACAATATCACCTGAAAATACGGTTGCGTCTTCCATAATGCCTTGACGAAGGCGTACGCATTCACCATCTTTTAAGTCGATAGCAGGAATTAATAACATTTTTTAAACCTTTAAAATTTATTGTCCGTTCCACTGTAAAAAGTTTTTAAATAGCTGTAAGCCGTGGTCAGCACTTTTTTCAGGGTGGGCTTGAATTGCAAATAAGTTATTGTGGCTTAACGCGGATGGAAATGTGATTCCGTGCGTTGTTTGTCCGCAAATATAGTCAGAATGTTCTGGTTGTACATAGTAGCTGTGAACAAAATAGAAGCGACTGTCTTGTGGAATGTTATGCCATAACGCGTGCTCTTTTGTTTGCAGGATCTGGTTCCAGCCCATGTGTGGTGTTTTTAGAGGGCTGTTTTCTTCAAAATCAAAATGCTGAACATTGCCAGGAATGACATCCATGCATTGAATGCCTTGGTTCTCATCGCTGTGGGTCATAAGAACTTGAAGACCCATACAGATACCTAAAAAAGGTTTTTCTTTAGCCGCTTGTTGTACAGGGTGAATCATGCCCGTTTTCTGCAAAGCATTCATACAGGCTTTGGCAGCACCTTGGCCTGGAAAGATGACGGCATCAGCATTGGCAATGTCGTCGGGGTTGTTGGTGACTAAAATACGAGTGTTTTCTGGCGACACATGTTCAGCCGCTTTGGAAACAGAGCGTAAATTACCCATGCCATAATCAATAACGGCAACTAGCTTCTGGTTCATTTATAGACTGCCTTTGGTAGAAGGCATTTTGCCTGCCATTCTCTCATCTTGGCTTAATGCCATGCGTAAAGCGCGGCCAAACGCTTTGAAGATGGTTTCGGCTTGGTGGTGAGAATTATGGCCACGTAAACAATCAATATGTAGTGTTGCGTTGCAATGATTAACAAAGCCTTGAAAAAATTCAAAGACTAGTTCTGTTTCAAAGTTTCCAATTTTTTCACGGGTAAAGTCGGCATTAAAGACCAGGCCTGGTCTCCCAGATAGATCAATTACTACACGAGAAAGCGCTTCGTCTAATGGTACGTAAGCGTGGCCATAACGAGTGATGCCTTTTTTATCGCCCACTGCTTTATTTATGGCTTGACCAAGGGTAATGCCTACATCTTCAACCGTATGATGGTCGTCAATGTGAGTATCTCCATTGGCCTTTATGTCAATGTCTATCATGCCATGTCGAGCAATTTGGTCTAGCATATGTTCAAAAAAAGGTACGCCTGTATCAAATGTTGCTGTACCGTCACCATCTAAGTTGACAGTGATTTGAATTTGAGTTTCTAAAGTATCGCGTTCAACGCTTGCAGTTCGCATAACATGATTCCTAATATAAAGTAGTTCAATATGATAACTGAAAATAATATTATTGGATACTTTGAGTCTTAATAATCACATGAAATCTAGTTGTTGAAGTTAGCCGTTAAACATGTGAATAAAAGCCTAGCACACAGGAAGTATAAAAATAATCTGAGGACCCCTATAAATTTTTTTTAGTATAAAGAGGCTTGTGTATTTGGGATAATGCCAAAGATTTTTTTAAGTGTCTAAGTTTATAAAAGCGCTTTTCAAGGCTTGATTCTATTGAATTTCTTGATGTGAATTAAGTTTTAAAGACGTTTTTGGCTGAGTTACAGTCCTGTTGCAGGTATAATGCGTGTTGAGGAGTCTGTATCTAAAATGGTCCGTTAAGTTTTTGTTTGTTTTGGGGCAAAAATTTAATGATAGATAAAGACAGAATATTAAGACTATAAAGGGGATCCGACTGATGGATACTACAGTAAAACCACAATATGATAATGGCGTGGTTAAGTATTTAGCGGTAGGTGCAATTGTTTTCTTGGTGTTAGGTACACTTATGGGTACTTATGCAGCAGCAGAACTTGCGTGGCCTGCGTTAAATTTTGATATTGCGGAAATCACTTTTGCTCGACTACGTGTTATTCATACGAATACCGTTATCTTTGCATTTGGTGGTATGACGTTAATGGCGACTGCGTTTTACACGGTTCAAAGAACCAATGGTGTAAAACTATGGAGCAATGGCTTAGCTTGGTGGACTGCAATTTTGTTCACAATTGGTCTTTTAGCAACAGTTGTAACTCTAGCTTTAGGGATGACAACAGGTAAAGAGTACCACGAGCAAGAATGGCCTTTAGCGATTGCGATTGCTTTGGTTTGGACAATGTATACGTTCAACTTTGTAATGACGATTGCTTCACGTAATAAAGAGACACACCCGAGTGTTTATGTTTCAAACTGGTTCTTTATGGGTATGATGATTGCAATCACATATTTATATGTAGTAAACGGTTTAGCTATCCCAGTTTCATTGTTCCGTTCGTACTCTATGTTCGCTGGTGTGCAAGATGCAATGATTCAATGGTGGTGGGGACATAATGCGGTAGGTTTCTTCTTAACGGCTGGTTTCCTTGCAATTATGTACTACTTTGTACCTAAGCAAGCACAACGTCCAATTTACTCTTACCGTTTATCTGTAATTCACTTCTGGGCATTAATGTTCGGTTATGTATGGTTAGGTGCTCACCACCTTCAGTACACAGCGCTTCCAGATTGGACAGGTTCATTAGGTGCAGTAATTTCATTGGCTATGATCATTCCTTCATGGGGTGGTGCATTAAACGGTATGTTAACGCTATCTGGTGCTTGGGATAGACTTCGTACAGATTATATCTTACGTTTCTTGATTATCTCTTTAGCCTTCTATGCAATGTCTACTTTTGAAGGGCCTGTAATGGCTGCAAAAACTGTAAACGCTCTTTCTCACTACACTGACTGGACGGTTGGTCACGTTCACTCTGGTGCGTTAGGTTGGGTTGCAATGGTTTCGATTGGTGCGCTATACCACATGGTAATGAAACTTTGGAATACTGAAATGTACTCTATGCAGTTGATTAACTTCCATTTCTGGTTGGCAACTATCGGTACGGTATTCTATATCGTTGCGATGTGGGTATCAGGTATTATGCAAGGTCTAATGTGGCGTGCTTATGATGAGTACGGAACGCTTGCGTATACTTTTGCTGAATCCGTTTCAGCTATGCACCCTTATTATGCGATGCGTGCATTCGGTGGGTTATTATTCTTCACTGGTGCTGCAATCATGCTATATAACGTTGTTATGACGATTCGTATGGCAAATGCTAAAGCGACAAATACAGTTGAAGCACACGCATAAGTAGTAAGTCAGATTAAGCGGTTGTTAAAACGCCGCTTAAATTGAAAAATTTATGAGTTGAGGAGCACAAACTCATGGCAGATAATGAAGCACCAAAAAATATCCAGGAAGGCTTAGAGCGTAATATCTTCGCTTTATTCCTGGCGACAGCGCTAGCAGTTTCGATTGCTGGTATCGTTGAAATCGTTCCGTTGTTTTATCTCAAGTCAGCTGTAGATTACACTGAAAAAACAGATAAGTACGGTAACGTTAAAAACGAGAAGTTCCCTGAATTAGTTTGGGAGCGTACATTTACAGAAGATGCTAATGGTAAATTAGTATCAGACAAAGCACTTTACAAACAAGATAATAACGGTAAGTGGGTTGTAGCGGATTGGAAAGCAGGTGACGGTGTTCGCCCTTACACTCCTCTAGAACTAGCTGGTCGTGACTTATATCTTCGTGAAGGTTGTTATATTTGTCACTCACAAATGATTCGTCCTTTCCGTGATGAACGTGAACGTTATGGTCACTTTTCACTTGCTACAGAATCAATGTATGACCACCCAATGCAATGGGGTTCTAAACGTACTGGTCCAGATATTGCACGTTTAGGTGGTAAATACTCTGATGAATGGCATGTTCTTCATTTATTGCGTCCACAGGACATGGTTCCTGAATCAGTTATGCCAGCTTATCCTTGGTTAGCTGAAAAACCAGTATCTGAAGATTTCTTTGGCACTAAGCGTGATATGTCTACACGTTTATCTGTTATGCGTACACTAGGTGTGCCATATACAGACGAAGAAATTGAAAATGCTAATGCCGCTATCGAAGGTTATACCGAGATGGATGCAATGGTTGCTTACCTACAAGTACTTGGAACGATGGTTAAGCTGGATGACAGCAAAGTATACCGTCAGTAAGTCCTGTGAGTAATCTAGAACGTTATTTTAGCACCGACTGGTCGTCTTTGACGACACAGGATTGGGCAGGTTTAATTGTTACAGTACTTGTATTTCTTGGCATGTTAATTACCTTTGCGATGGCTTTACGTCCTAGCAAACGTAAAGAGATGGAAGAGCAGAAATATAAGATACTGAACGATGACTAGTCATTTTAAGGAGATTTAAATATGGCACATCATAATCCATGGCCAGATGAAGGGAACACTGGTCATATTTGGGATGAAGATATCCGTGAATTAGATAACCCACCACCGCTTTGGTGGATGTTATCTTTCTATGCGGGTTTCATCATGATTGTTTTTTATGCACTTTATTATCCAACCATTCCATTAACGAATGAGCTTGGTCAGCATACAAAAGGTATGGCTGATTGGACTCAGGTTAATGAATATCACGACGACTATAAAGTGTTGAAAGACTGGCGTGTAGCTAAGTTTGCTGACAAAGAAGAGAAGTTAGCCGCTATGTCGGTAGCTGACATCTTAAAAGATGAAGAGCTTAAGTCTTATGCGGTTGCAACATCAAAAATGTTGTTTGGTGATTACTGTGCAGCTTGTCACGCAGTAGGTGGAGCTGGTAACCCTAACTTCCCTGTATTGGCTGATGATGATTGGCTTTGGGGTGGTAACGTAAACCAGATCGAAGCGTCTATTAAAAACGGTCGTATTGGTAATATGCCTGCAAAAGGTATGATGGGTAACTTAAACGATCAAGAGATCGAAGATGTTACTGATTATGTTATTGCATTATCTGAAGGTAAAGGTGGTGATGCTGCTTTTGCTGCAGGTAAAGCGGTATATGCAAAAGGTATGTGTTTAGCATGTCACGGACCTGCTGGTAAGCCTTTGGCTCCTGCAGGGGCTGCGAATCTAACAGACCAAGTATGGCGTTTCTCTTCTGATCGTGAATCGATCAGAGGTGTGATTGCAAACGGTGTGAATGTTAAGAAAAATGGTGAATATGTCGAGGGAACTCGTCAGGCTGTTATGCCTGCTTTCAAAGAGCGTTTACCAAATGCAGATGTAAACATTAAACGTTTAGCTGTTTATGTCCACTCATTGGGTGGGGGTCAATAGTTGAGTGCTTTAGCACTCGATTAGATGACTAAAAAAGGAGAGCTTATGTTCTCCTTTTTCATTTTTGGTAATACTAGATTCTTGATATTAATCAACTTTGGAGAAGATTATGAATGAGTTAAATAGCGATTTCGTCCTATGGATTTCAATTGGTGCACTGGTGTTGAGTATTGTTGCTCTTATCGGTTTTGGTTGGAAAGCCACACGAGGCATTGAAGGGCTTGAGAAAGACGAAGATAAAGAAAGTTAAGCATTTTCTGTAAACAAAAATAGGCCTGCAATAAAGGCCTATTTTTGTTTATGGAAATAGATAGAAAAATTTACTTATGATTGATAAGGTTATTTTTATAGAATAGCCTTCTAATTAGACTGGTTGCAAGGATAGCCCTATGTCAGATAAAAAAGAGTTGTATCGAGATAATGGACAAACAGGTTCCGTTCTTGATGATATGGATTTGGATAATAAAAATCTACAAAATATTGGTGTAGAGATATTACCCGTGCACACTGGTGGTACAGTCCATGCAAAAAGAATGCCTGGAAAATTTCGAACCATTAAATGGATAACAGCAGCGTTTTGGTTGTCTCTTTTTATTTTCCCGTATTTTAGATGGGATGGTCACCAAGCCTTGTTATTTGACTTAGCAAACCGTCAATTTCATATTTTTGGAATTACAATTCTTCCTCAAGATATTTGGATGCTAGCCATGATTCTGCTCTTTGGCGCACTTCTGCTAGCAGCATCTACGGCTGTAGCAGGGCGTCTTTGGTGTGGATATTTTTGTTTTCATACTGTATGGACCGATGTTTTTACTTGGATTGAAGAGAAGTTTGAGGGTCAACCTAACAAGCGTATTAAGTTAGATGAAGCACCTATGAGCCTTTCTAAAATTAAGACTAAGCTTCCTAAATTTGTGCTGTGGGCTATTATCGCTTTTATGACTTCGTTCAGTTTTGTCGCATACTTTACTGATGCGTTTGATTTGTGGGCACGTTTGTTTAGTTTTGAATGGGGTGGAACAGAAACAAGTGTTATTTTAGGTTTAGCCGCAGCGACATTCTTCTTTGCAGGCATTTTGCGTGAGCAAACTTGCATCGGTTTTTGCCCTTATGCTCGTATCCAGGGTGCAATGATTGATACCCAAACCGTTGTTCCAACATACGATGTGGATCGTGGAGAACCAAGAGGGAGAATGAAGCGTCTTAAACCAGGTGAAGAAGCTCCTGATTTAGGTGACTGTATTGACTGTAACCTTTGTGTCGCAGTTTGCCCAACAGGTGTAGATATTAGACGAGGTCAACAATTTGGTTGTATAACCTGTGGTTTATGTATCGATGCCTGTGATTCTGTTATGGATAAAATCAAAAAACCACGTGGATTAATCCGTTACGCCTCACTTGCAGAGTTTGCCGGACAAAAGCCCCCACCTTTATTTAAGCGACCAAGAGTAATCGTATATTCAGCGATTATGGCTTTTGCGGCTATCGCTATGGTTTATGGTCTACTAACTATGTCACCAATCGACTTAAAGGCACTGCATGAGCGTTCACCACTGTTTGTTCAAATGAGTGATGGTAATATTCAGAATAAATGGACAGTTAAGGTTGTGAATAAGTCTAATGAAGTCATGTTGGCAAAAATTGATGTCACAGGACCAGAAGGATTGACATACATTGCAGATAAACAGATTACAGTTCAGCCTGGTAATGTTGGTGCTACCACCTTGTTTGTTAAGATTCCTAATAAAAACTTAACAGAGACTAGTACACCAATCACTATTCATGTTGTGAATTTAAATAATGAATCGATATCTGCAAAATATGAAACGGCATTTATTAGCCCTAAAAAACGCTAATGCCATAATAAAATGAAGCTGTAGCTACAAATTATTTTACAGCTATAATAGCCCTATTTAGGAAAGTCCTTAATAGGGCTTTTTCGTTTCAGGAGTAAAGCTCCTGGCAAAATTTAGGAGTAAAGGAATGACTGATAGTAAGAAAGATACTCGTGATTGGAGTATTGCCTGGAAAAATCCGTTTGTTATAGCTTGGATTGTGATTTTGCTTATCGTTTTAACCGTCAATTTTTTTATGGTGAGTATGGCGATCGTGACAAACCCAGGATTGGTTGTTGATGACTACTACGAACAAGGCAAAAGAATGGATGTCATTCTGGCTGAGCAAAAACGTATGGAAAAAATAGGGTGGCAGTTACAGGTGGATTTACCGATTCTGTCAGAAGGTAAAAAAGACACTGTAAAACTATCGGTGTTAGATAAAGAAAATAATCCTATTGAGGTTGAAACTGCCACGCTTTATTTTTACCGTCCAGCAGATAGAAAGCTGGATGGCAACGTGGAGATGAATAAAGTAGATGGGATAGGACAATACGAACAAGAATTTAGCTTACCTGTAAAAGGCAAATGGGATTTGATTATGGAAGTGACCAAGGGTGATATTCGTATCAATATCGGCCGAAGTATTATGGTTCAAGATCCTGAATAATGATGAAAAATAGTTGCTTTCATTGCGGGCAAGCCATACCTAAAGGCGATTTGGTTTTAAAAGAGATTAATGGCACTCAACAGAGTTTTTGTTGCCATGGATGTGCTTCAGTGTGTGAAGTAATCCATGAGGCAGGCATGGAGAGCTTTTATAAACGAACACCTGATGGTGAATTGCTAAGCCCGCCACCTCCACCTAATAAAGATATTGAATTTTTTGATTATGATGAAGTTCAATCTCAGTTTGTCGATAATCTCTCGGATAGACGTGAGATTACTTTGATGTCAGAAGCCATTCATTGCGCTGCTTGCGTTTGGCTGATTGAGCATACCTTAGCAAAAATGGACGGTTTGTTATTGGCACGGGTCAACTTTACCAATAAACAAATTAAAATTCGCTGGGACAACAGTAAAACTAAGCTCTCAGAAATTATCAAAAAACTCAATTCTATTGGTTATGACGCCACACCTTATGACCCTTCAGCGAGTGAACAAGCCTATAAAAAAGCGAATCGTGATCTTCTTTACCGTCTAGGTTTTGCAGGTTTTGCCATGATGAATGTTATGTGGTTTTCCGTCGCATTATATTCAGGGGCTGCAGAGGATCTTGAATACCGCAACTATTTTCATTGGCTTGAGTTTTTTATTGCGACCGCTGCATTAGCCTATTCAGGTC
Organism: Thiomicrorhabdus sp. Kp2; assembly: GCF_000478585.1. Taxonomy (NCBI): domain Bacteria; kingdom Pseudomonadati; phylum Pseudomonadota; class Gammaproteobacteria; order Thiotrichales; family Piscirickettsiaceae; genus Thiomicrorhabdus; species Thiomicrorhabdus sp. Kp2. Next base: position 1,301,525 of record NZ_ARWI01000001.1, on the reverse strand, counting down.
AACCCTTCCTTAAAGGGGCTTTAACAGCAATAAAATCTAGAACGGTAGGAATGGATGTCTCGATTAGTTTAGGTATGCTTACGACCTATTTCTACTCTTTTTGGGTCACAATTCACCCTAATCACTCTGGTGATGTCTATTTCGATACTCTGATAGACTTTATGTTTCTACTCTTGATTGGTCGCTATTTAGAAGCGATCTCTAAAAATAAAGCGATTGATGCTTCTAGAAGATTAATGGATCTACAGCCCAAAGTGGCGCGTAAATTAAATGAAGAAGCAGAGAACATTGTGCCTGTGAGAACCTTATTAAAAGGGGATTTAATTGTCGTTAAACCAGGCGAACAAATTCCAGTAGATGGCACAATAAGCTTTGGCCAAAGCATGGTTAATGAATCTATGCTGAGTGGGGAATCAAAAGAAATAAGCAAGAATGTTAATGACAGTGTTGTGGCGGGTACTTTAAATGTAGATGGTCACCTTACCATTCAAGTAGATAAGATTTTACAGGATACCAAGCTCGGTAAGATTGTTCATATGGTTGAAGAGGCGCAGGGTTCAAAAGCCCCCATCCAATGTACTGCCGATAAAATTATGCCATGGTTTGTTTCAACCACAATTTCACTGGCATTAGCTAGTTTTGTATTCTGGCTGTTTATGGCTAATATTGAATTTGCGGTGATTACAGCTACGGCGGTTTTAATTATAACCTGCCCTTGTGCTTTCGGTTTAGCGACCCCAATGGCAATAGCCGTGGCGTCAGGTGTTTCAGCACGTAACGGTATCTTGGTCAAAAACGGTACTGTATTAGAGGTGTTACACTCAATTGAACACTTTGTTTTTGACAAAACAGGCACCTTAACGAAGGGTGAAATGAAGTTAGTTGGAGAAGCGTTTGTCGATTCAACAGAACAAGAGAAGATTCTTAGAGCGGTTGCCTCAATAGAAAATTTATCAGAACACAGCTTAGGAAATGGAATAGTTAAATCTGTTAAAAACCGTTTTTCAATTGGCAATAGTGAATGGTCTAAAGTAGATGGTTTTAAAATTATTGCAGGTAAAGGTGTTCAAGGAACGGTTGCTAACAGTCTTTACCAGATTGGTACAGCGAGTTGGCTCTCCTCTTTAAACTTTACATTACCTGATAGTTTGCAAACCGTTGCAGAAGAAAAAGCAAAACTTGGGCAAACAGCGGTGTGGATTGCAAAAGACTCAGAAATAAAAGGGGTTATTTTCTTAGAGGATGAAATCAGACCTGAAGCCGTAGAACTGATTTCTCGCTTGAAAGCTAAAGGTAAAAAGGTTTCTCTATTGAGTGGTGATTTGGCTGTCGTGGCGGATCGGGTTGCCGAGCAGTTAGGTGGCATGAATGTTATTGCTGAAGTACTGCCTGAAGACAAAAATGAAGTGATTAAGACATTGCAAGCACAAGGTCAAACAGTGGCTATGGTGGGTGATGGTGTCAATGATGCACCTGCATTAGTGAGAGCCAATGTTGGGATTGCTTTAGGATCAGGTACAGATGTATCAATGGAAAGTGCGGATATTGTTTTAATGAACAATGAATTGTTGGCTGTAGATACCGCTATAGAGCTTTCAGCCAAAACATTACGCACGATTAAACAGAATATTGCGAGCTCGATAACTTATAACTTAATTATGGTTCCTTTAGCGATGTCAGGTGTGTTAACACCATTGATTGCCGCTATTACTATGCCTTTAAGTAGTTTAGTTGTGATTGGTAATGCCGCTCGTATTCGTAGCTTTTTTAATAAAAAGCATTCATTAAAATAAAGCAAGATAGATGTAGAGGGACAAAAAATGGATGTGATCTATGGCTTAATTCCAATGATGCTTTTCTTTGGGTTTTTGGTGGTGGTTGTCTTTATTTGGATGGCAAAAAATGGCCATTTTGATGATATGGATGGGCAAGCTAATCGTATTTTTATGGACGATGAATTTCCAGAGGATATTGAACAGAAAAAGCAGGCTTCCTCAGTAGAGGAGGCGCGTGACGATAAGCTATCTGCAGGATCTAAAGAGTCAGAGAAAACGAGTTAACAACTTTTCAAAGCACAATATTAATCCTATAGATACTATTTAATAATAAAAACCAATCTATCCAACCCTACGCTCACAGTGTTTTGATGGTCATAGGGTTTGCCAGGCCTGGTAAGTTGGTTTATTTATCGTTGAATTGTAAACAAGATTAGATTTTACTTTGGGGCAATACTTGTTGTGTATTGCAACGCCTCAGGGCCTTTCTGGTCTAAAATAAGTTCAAGCCCTAGATCGTTGAAAAACCAATGGGGTAAACCATCTGATTGAATCTCTTTTTTATTAGGTTCACCAAAACGTTTCGCAATGGCTCTATCGGTTAAATTGTTTCTTGGTATCAACGCTAGGCTTGAAATGGGGGTATTGAAGAACTTGGTAATATCAGATGTATATAGCTCAATTTCCCTCTCTCCTGAGGTGGTCATTGTGATCTTTTTACCATTATCATAGGTTGTATTAAGTTGTTCTTGTGTTGCGGCTAATTTAAGCGTTAAAGCGGCTTTGATAGAGCCGATATAAATAACGGGAAAATAAGCTTCTAATGATTTATTAGATTCATCGAGCTTAGAGAACATCTTTACCTCAACATCTTTACCATAGAGTGCCATGGCATCCTCAAGGGTTGACTCATGAATCGTTAAACCTAAAGCGTGTAATTTTCCCTCTTTATCAAAGTGTGCATTCCAAGGAAGGTGTTCTTGGTTTACAGGCTCTCTATCAGGCTGTATTAAAAGAATTAAACCAAAGCCAATCACGCTAAAAACGATTAAAATCCAAAAAACGGGTAAATTTTTTGTTTTGGGCTTTGCACCCAAATTCTTACTATCACTCATTTCGGTGTATCGTCCACTTTAGCCGTTTGATTGCCTTCATCACTACCTTTTCCAAGCTCTTCATTTGAGTTTTCATCTCTTGGTAGAATTTTTGCAATATTAGGGTTTGATATCCCATTGCCTGCGTCATACACGGCAATACCTGTTTGCATAAAGGTAATTAGTACAGCAACAAAAATGACTACGGCTGCAAAACGCAAGGTAATGACTTCACCTAAGTTGGTTTGAGAGCCTTCTGTTGAAAAATCGTTCATACTAAACCCTCCTGGAAAGAGGGTGTCGATCAATAAATAAACCAATACCATGCCTATTGCAACCGCATAACTGAAAAGCAGTATGCGTCCTCGACGCCAAGCCATAATCCAGTGAGAGCTCACAAACCAAGTATCATTTTGAATCACTTTCTTTGTTTTAAAATAAAGAAAAGCAATCACTAAACTTGATATCAGTGGAACAAGTAATAATTCAAGTGTTTCACCTATTTCAAGAACAATCATAGAAATAAATAGATGAGTGATAATAACGTTAATATTGAAAATGTGATGCGGTGTTTTAGCACGGCGTTTTTCATCTTCGGTTACACGATAATGCATATAGCAAATCCTTTAATTAAATGGGCTATGTAGAGATAGGTGATAAGGTTAAAAATTGGCCATATAGGTTTTTAACGCTTCTTCAACCGCTCGGTTTTCTGAAATAACTTGAGGCAAAAGTTCTGCAAAGTTGGCTGAATTATTCAGTTTAGCTTGCTGCTCAATTTGCCCCGCCAGTATAGATAGTTGATTAGCACCAATGTTAGCGGCACTGCCCTTAATGGCATGAGCTAATGATTGAATTTTAGGCATAGTATTTGAGTCAATGGCATTTTGTAACTGTAAAATGCTATCGGGTGTGCTGTCTAAAAAAACATTAAGAACCTCTTTCAGGTCGTCGCCAATAATTTCTTTTAGCATGTCTAGGTTGTCTAAATCAATGTGCATAACTTATTTGTTCCATATCTATTTTTATTTTTTAGAGTGGTGTTGTTTTAACCAATCAGTAAACTCATTATGTGGCATCGGTTTACCAAATTTGTAGCCTTGGAAAATATCGCAGTGTTTATCGGCAAAAAACGTCACTTGTTCATCAAGTTCAATCCCTTCGGCCACTACTTCCAAGTTAAGACTTTCAGCCATGGCTAATATCGTTTTAGCAATGGCCTGACCTTCTGGAGTGTCAAGATTTAGTACAAACGAACGGTCAATTTTAATCGTATCAATGGGAAAGCTGTGCAGATAAGCTAAGGATGAATAGCCCGTACCAAAATCATCAATAGAGAGAGAAACTCCCATGGCTTTTAAGCCACTCAATATATTGATATTGGTCTCAGCGTCGCTCATCGCAAGGCTCTCGGTGATTTCTAAATCAACAAAATGACTCGGCAATTTCGTTTTACTTAACGCGGTTTGGGTGTCTTGCATAAGGTTAGATTGGGTAAACTGTCTACTCGATAAATTGATGCCAATACGCATTTGGTCATAACCTAAATTGTGCCAAATTTCCGTTTGTTTAATGGCCGTTTCCAAGACATAACGACCAATCTCAATAATCATTCCAGTGCTTTCAGCCAAGGGAATAAATACCACAGGAGAGACGATGCCACGAGTAGGGTGGCGCCAACGTACTAAAGCTTCTGAGCCGATAGGTTCAAGTGTTTTAGCATGAACTTGTGGTTGGTAAAAAACTTCGATTTCATTATTTTTTAAAGCCTTGCGTAGATCGTTCTCTAAAGTGAGCATATCTAAGGCGTTGTCATTCATTTCTGGTCTGTAAAAAATGAATTGATTACCACCATGTGATTTGGCGTTGGTTCTTGCGCTGTTCGCATGCTCAATTAAAGTTTCAGTGTCCGTGGCATCATCTGGAAAAACGGATACACCACAACTATAACTGATAAATAATTCTTTATTATTAACGATAAAAGGAGCGTTTAAGTCATTCCTGAAACGGTTAATGACCAAGTTTAGTTCATTGTTGTTTTGTATCTTAGGTAAGAGGATGGCAAATTCATCACTTCCGATTCTAGCCACAAAATCACCCTCTCGGGTAATTCGGTTTAAACGCTGTGCAAGCGAAATGAGCAGATTGTCTCCCTGTTCTTGACCTAAGTTTTTATTGATTTGTTTAAAACGGTCAATATCAAAAATAAGCACAGCACCAAGTTGTTGATGAGCGTTTTCTGACAACAGGGTTGTTAGAGTTTCATTAAAACTCACCCTGTTTGGAAGTTCTGTTAGTGTGTCATGTTTCGATTGATAATGAATTAAGGTTTCAGCTTTATGTAGGCGACTAATATCTTGGGCAGAACCTGTAATCTTATTGATTTTGTCTTGGCTGTCATAACTCACTTCCCCTAAACATTCAATATGGCGCAGATTGCCATCTTGCTGAATGACTCTAAAGCTGATTTGAATATGAGACTGTCCATTGCTTGCTTCAGAAACAGCTTGTTGAATGATAGGTAAATCTTTAGGCAAAACGCGACTTAAAAAATTGTCTAAGCTAACCGCAGAGTGTTTAGGAACGCCAAATAAACTAAAGGCCGATTGTGATCCCGTGACTCGGTCTGAGACAGCATCCCACTCCCAATAACCCAGTTTCGCCAGTTTTTGAGCAAAGACCAGTTGCGCTTGGCTACTTCTTAATTGTTCTTCAATTTCTGCTGAACGAAGTGCATATTTCACACGCTGTGTTAATAGACCCCAATTGATTGGCTTGGTAATAAAGTCGGTGGCGCCCGCATCAAAAGCATTATTAATGGAGTCAACGTCATCCAGTGCTGTGAGCATTAATAGTGGAATAGCGCGATCTTGTTCGTATTTACGGATGGCTTGTATGGTTTCGTAGCCATTCATCTCTGGCATCATGGCATCGACAATAACAAGATTGGGTGCTTGTTCGATATAGCTTGTGAATCCCTCACGGCCATTGCTGGCATCAAACACTTCATAGTCCGATTGAGCTAATACTTTACGCAACGTTAACCGAGTGACAGGATCATCTTCGATAATGAGTATTCTAGGGTTTGCTTGCGTTGTAGTCGGCATCTTAAACGATAAGTTCCAATCGTTGTTATAGAGCGTTAGTTTAGCGACTAATTGCTGAAATTAAAACCTGTTTCAGGGAATATTCAATACAATCAAGCTAGATGGTGATTTAAATCAAAATAGGATTAAATTTCTAACCAAAATGTGACAGGACCATCATTAATTAAACTCACTTTCATATCAGCACCAAATTTGCCAGTTTGAATGAATGGGTAGAGTGATTGAGTATATTGAACAAATTCATCAAATTGTTTGGTAGCGATTTCGGGTGGGGCTGACGTCGAAAAACTCGGTCTTAGGCCTGATTTTGTGTCAGCCGCTAAGGTGAATTGGGGTACCAGTAACACTCCTCCTGAAACCTGTTGAACATTAAGATTCATCTTATCGTTGTTGTCCGAGAATACGCGATAGTGCAAAAGCTTGTGCGACATCTTATGAAGTGTTTCACTCTGATCACCTGGTTGAAAGCCTGTTAAAACGACCAGGCCTGGTCCAATTTTGCCAACGACTTCATTGTTGATTGAAACTTCTCCCTGAGTGACTCTTTGAAGTAAGCAAATCATATCTCACCCAGTTGTTCGGCATATAAATCGGTTGTTTCAACCAGCATTTTCGCAATTTCAGGTTCCATGGCGGAGTGCCCAGAATGGTTACACACGATTAATTTCGATAACGGTAACTTATTATGCAAATCAAAAGCTTGATTGATTGGGCAAACCATATCATATCGCCCATGAATAAGGGTGATAGGCAGGTGTTTGATGGAGTCAATGTCTTGTAGAATCTGGTTTTTTTCAATAAAGGCTTCATGGCGGAAGTAATGGCACTCAATTCGTGCCATCGCTAAAGCATGAAAAGGCTCGCCAAAATGCTTAACAATATTTGGATCGGTTTCAAGATTAGAGGTTCTGCCCTCCCAAATGGACCACGCTTCAGCGGCACGCATTCGCGCAACTTCATTATCGCTGGTTAATAATTCGTGATAAGCAGCAATCATGTTGTGACGTTTATTAGGCTCAATTGGGGCAATAAAGTCCTCCCAATATTCGGGATAGAATTGATCAGCCCCTTTTTGGTAGAACCAGTTCAAGTCTTGTTCGCGACATAAGAAAATGCCTCGCAAAATTAAGCCAAGTACTCTTTCGGGATAAGTTTGAGCGTAGAGCAGTGCAAGTGTTGAACCCCAAGAGCCACCAAATAATAACCATTTATCAATCGTTAGATGGCGGCGAATTTTTTCAATATCTTCTATGAGGTGAGCGGTTGTATTTTTGGTTATACAGGCGTGGGGACGTGATTTACCACAACCTCGTTGGTCGAATAAAATAATACGGTAACGTTGTGGACAAAAGTATTGACGATGAATGGCTGAGTACCCACCACCTGGACCGCCATGAATAAACAGCACAGGAATCCCCGCAGGGTTTCCGCACTCTTCTATATGTAAGGAGTGTGTGCTGTCTACTTGAAGACTATGTTGAACATAAGGCTCGATGGGAGGGTACAAATAAGCTGGCTGTATCAATGTATTAAGACTCCAAAAATATTTTTATTTCTAAGTTTACTAGAAAAAAACGCTTTTCATAGTCTAATAAAGTCACAAAATCCAATAAATTGAGCTTGATTTGAACTAATGATTGTTTAAGTAACGTGAAGGAATTATTAAACACTGCTGGTTAAATAAAGCCTAAAAATCTCATGTAATTTAGGAATGTTAACGGGTTTCGTTAGATATTCATCCATCCCAGCAGAGACAAATCGCTCCCTATCGCCAGTCATTGCATTGGCTGTCAAAGCAATAATAGGGAGTCGATTAAGGTTTTGTTGTTGCTCCCATTCTCTTATTTGTTTCGTCGCTTCAATGCCGTTTAGATTTGGCATGTTTTCATCCATTAACACTAGGTCGTAGTGGTTTTTTGTCACCGCTGAAACGGCTTCTAGGCCATCTTCGGCTAAATCAAAAGTAATGCCCTGTTTAGTGAGAATTGCACTCATGAGTAGTTGGTTGGTTTTATTGTCTTCAACCAATAGGATATGGCCTGCTAGTTGAGATGCTGAAAGACTCTGCAATGCAGGCCTTTCTGTTATTTCTACGATTTTGGCTGGTACACTAAAGTAAAAACGGCTTCCTTTGCCAAGCGTGGATTCGACATGCAGTTCTCCTCCTAGCATTTGCACTAGTTTTGCACTGATAGCTAAACCAAGGCCAGTACCACCATATTTTCGAGTAGTCGATGTCTCGGCTTGTGCAAAGGCTTCAAATATATGTTCTTGAGCTTCTTTAGAAATGCCAATGCCTTGGTCTTTAACAGAAAAATGTAAATAACCGTGTGCATAACTAATTTCTAAATAAATGCTTTTATGTGAATCCGTAAACTTAATTGCATTTGAAATAAGGTTAGAAAGCACTTGTTTAATGCGCAAAACATCGCACTTTAAGCCGTTTGGAAGTGTTTCTGATAGCTCAATCGAAAAGGTCAGTTGTTTTTCACTGCATCGCGCTCGAAATAGATCAGCGGTAGAGCTGAACTCTTTGATTGGATTGAAAACAACAGGGTCAATATTGAGCTTTCCGCTTTCAATCTTACTGAAATCTAATATGTCATTAATAATACCGAGCAGGGAGTGGCTTGAGTTATCAATGGTATCTAAATATTTGGTGGATTCTTCATCATGCGTTTTATCTTTTAACAAACCAATAAAGCCAAGGATGGCATTTAAAGGAGTGCGTATTTCATGGGACATATTTGCCAAAAATGCACCTTTTGCTTGAGTCGCTTCAAGCGCTTGGTTTTTCTGCTCTTGTAGGATGCGGTTGGTTTTTTCATTCCCTGAAATATCAAACATAGAAATGATGTAGCGATGATATTTATCGGATTTAACTGCATTGAGCTGAAAAGTGGTTATCACACCTTGATAATTAATTTTTGCTTTATGCGTCTGCTCTGGATTCTTAATTAAGAATTCAATCCAATTTTTATCCTCAAATTTATAGACCAGGCCTGGCTCTTTAACAAATAAATCGCAAATACAAGTGTAGTCTTTGGCAAAGGCATCTAATGTTGGATAGTTTGAGAAAAATTTAAAAAAACCACCACTGGCATCGATAATATTGACACCATCATTCACAATAATAATATTAGATTGTGAGTCAAGAATGTCTTGAGTGTAGTCTTGATTGGTTTGAATTTCTTGGGTGGTGTTACGAATATTTCGACTGAGTGTATAAAAGGCAATTAAACCAAGAATAAATACCGATAGGGTGAGTGAAATTTGTATGTTCTGATAAAACTTCTTCTGAGCTTCAACCTCTTTTCTGGTCTGTTTAAAATGCAGTTTGTTTTGGTGAAAAATATGATTAGCATCTTCCTTGATGCGTACAAATAAAGGTTTAATGAATTTTACTTGGAGCTTAAGTTCAGTAATTGCTTCAGAGAGTTTTGGAGAATTGGTTTTACGTAAGAGATCTATCTCTTCTAAACGTTGTGTCAATTCATCCATTTTGCTATTGATGATGGTGAATTTAGGCAGAATATCGGAACGTGAAAAGGAAAACATGTCTTTTATTTCTGGTTTATACAACAAAATATCAAATTGGCGTTCAGTATTGGGCAGGTTTAAATCAATATGATGTTTATAGATTCCGCCTTCATTTAAGATGGTTAAGGCGTCTTTAATCGCTTCTTGTTGTTTAAGAATGTCTTTAATAAGTATTTTTCTTAAATGCTTATTTGGGAATGCCGCCATTTGAAAGAAATCAGATTCAATTTTATGGATTTCTAAGATAATTTCTTGGCCTAAAAGGTTTTCTACTTCAGAGTTTTGAACTCTTTGGTCTAATTCCGAAATAAAATTAGAAATGCTGAGATTAAGCACCGCTTGAGAACCAATACCAAATATAAAAATAAGGAGCAAAAGGAATAAATTTCTTGGAGTGTGGTTTAAGTAAGGGCGTTTTAAGGTTTTCATTGTGCCTCTTTCTCAACCGATTTGGTTGTTTGTTTCTCTGTTTTTAAGTGAGCCAAGGCGGTTTTTAACTCTTGTTCTGTTAAAAAACCATATTGAGCAAATGTTTCTAATCCATGTTTAGAACTCGCATACTGCATAAACTGCATGGCCAGGCCTGGTTGTTTGGAAAAGGATAATAAGTTTAGTTCGAGCCTTTTCGGTTTTGCAATGTCTTCGGGCAATAAAATGGCATCCATATAATCTTCTGTTTCAGGCCATTTTGTTGTTGCATACCAGTTTATGGCAACGTCAGCATCGCCATTTTGTATCGCATTGAATATACGATGAGAATCGGTTGTAAAGTAGGTAACATTGTCGTAAACCTCTTTGGTTAATCCTTGTTGGTCTAGCAAAGCTTTGGCGGCTCTTCCTACAGCGCCAGATTCAGGTGCGGATAAAACCACAGAATATTCAGGATTAATCAGTTGTGTGAGCTCATTGCTTAAACCTTTAGGGTTGCCTTTAGCAATCACTAATGCCAGACGGTTATAGCCCACAAATACATAATCTTTTAAAAGACCATCGGCTTGATTTTTAATACGATACGAATCAGAACCAGGAAAAAAAATATCCCCTTTTTGCTCCGCTTTAATCGTTTTATAAAGGTAGCCTGTTGCCCCTTGTTTGATTTCAATATTAACGTTATTTTTTGCTTCAAATTCTTTGACAAGCACATTCAATGGTCTCACCATGGTAATGCCGCTGTAGATAATTAAATCTATATTCTGCTCTCTTGAAGAGGGGGACTCAGACGGTGAACACCCCAACAAGAATGTCACGGCAGAAAATAAGATGATCTTATGAAGCATGAAGTGAACGGTCCTTAATTGTGAAAACAAGGTGAATCGAGAGCAATAATTTTTTATTCTATCATTACAAGAATTAAGGATATTGATTTTACGTTTAGGTTTTTTTGTAAAATGGATTAAACCTATTTAACCAGGCCTGGTTAAAGTGAAATGCGTGTTTTTTTAAAGCAAAAAAAAGGCCTCAATTACTGAGACCTTTTTCTGTTTAGACGCTAAAAGATTATCCTTTAGAGCGTCCTGCACGTTTACGTTCGTTCTCGGTCAGTAATTTCTTACGAATACGAACGCTTTCTGGCGTGACTTCAACTAACTCATCATCATCAATGAATTCAAGTGCCTGTTCAAGCGAGAAACGAATAGGTGGTGTTAACGTTAGAGCTTCATCTGTACCAGAAGCACGCATGTTTGTTAACTGCTTACCTTTAACAGGGTTAACCGTTAAGTCATTAGCACGACTGTGCAGACCAATGACCATACCTTCATACACTTCTTCACCGTGACCAACATATAAACGACCACGGTCTTGTAGGTTAAATAAAGAGAATGCCAGCGCTTTACCTTTTTCCATAGAAATCAGTACACCACGTGTTCTTTCACCTAAAGTACCAGTGAATTTAGGGCCGTAATGAGAGAAACTTGAGAAGATTAAACCCTCACCTTGAGTGGCTGTCATAAACTCGGTACGGTAACCAATTAATCCACGTGAAGGAATAATGAAGTCGATACGCACACGACCGTGTCCGTCTGGAACCATGTCTTGCATTTCGGCTTTACGCAGACCTAAACCTTCCATAATCGTACCTTGAGCAGACTCTGGAACGTCAACCGTTAAGGTTTCATAAGGTTCTTGCATTTCACCATCAATTTCACGGAAGATTACTTCTGGACGAGAAATCCCCATCTCAAAACCTTCACGACGCATGGTTTCAATCAATACTGAAAGGTGAAGTTCACCACGACCCGAAACACGGAATTTGTTCGCATCTTCAGTGTCTTCAACACGTAATGCCACGTTTGTGATTAGTTCTTTCTCTAAACGCTCACGAATCTGACGAGAAGTTAATAGCTTACCTTCTTGTCCAACAAACGGAGAGTCGTTAACTTGGAAAGTCATGCTTACAGTAGGTTGGTCAACCGTAAGAGCAGGTAAGGCTTCTGGGTGGTTAGGATCACATAAAGTATCAGAGATATTTAGCGGATCTAAACCAGAGAATGCAACGATATCACCGGCATGTGCTTCATCAACGTTAACACGTTCAAGACCCATGTAACCAAAGATTTCACCAATCTTGCCTTTACGCTGATTACCTTTCGCATCCACGATCACAACTTGCATACCCACTTGAGCCGCACCGCGTTTAATGCGACCTGTACCAATAACACCTTTGTAGTTATCGTAATCAAGAGAGATACACTGCAGCTGGAAAGGACCTGCTAAATCTACGTCAGGAGCGGCCACTTTATCAACGATAGTTTGGAATACAGGCTCCATATCGCCTTCACGAACATCTTCATCAAAACCAGCAAAACCATTTAAACCAGAAGCGTAGATAACGTCAAAGTCCATCTGCTCATCGGTTGCGCCTAAGCGGTCAAATAGGTCAAACGTTTGGTCAAGTACCCAGTCAGGACGTGCACCAGGACGGTCGATTTTGTTAATAACAACAATCGGCTTAAGCCCTTGAGCTAAGGCTTTAGATGTTACAAAACGTGTTTGCGGCATTGGCCCTTCAACAGAGTCAACAAGTAATAAAACTGAGTCAACCATAGAAAGAATACGTTCTACTTCACCACCAAAATCGGCGTGGCCTGGAGTATCTACGATGTTGATACGGTAACCGTTCCAGTTAACTGCGGTGTTTTTAGAAAGGATGGTGATTCCACGTTCTTTTTCTAGGTCATTCGAGTCCATGACACGTTCGCCCAAGTCTTTACGAACATCGTCAAATGTTCCAGACTGCTGTAGTAATTGGTCAACCAGGGTGGTTTTCCCGTGGTCAACGTGGGCAATAATCGCAACATTGCGAATGTGATCCGTTTTCATGGCTCGCTCTCTATCTAGGGGTAGTGGCAAAATCGCAGTGTTTTCACTGGCTTATTGGCCGCTAAGAATTTGAAAAAGAAGGTATTATAATGAAATTAAAAGGAATTTATAGGTTATTGATGATTTTTATTGCATATGCGAATGCTGAGTCACTCTAAACAGTAACTAACTTAAAGAAATAATCAGAGAGTATAGGCTTTAATTATTAAAGTCTATTTGTAAAGAAAGGTATCCATATTTTGTGATTGATTCGTCAGAATCAACCACGAAAACGCGAAGGTTTAAAAGGGGTAATGGCGATTAGAAATAACACCGTTCCTGTGTTTTAACTCATGCGACATAAATACTTTATTTATAAGATTTTATAACGACTAACGACTAACAAATGGCAATTAGTACGGCTATTTGCTCAAATAAAACGGGTTTAGTTTTAGAATTCTTCGTGTCTTCGTGGTTAATTTTTTTGTTTTTATCAATCTAAAATGCGCTTAACCGTAAAGAATTAGTCTTTAAATGCATCTGAATAACGGCCGTTGTGTGCAATAAAACTTTGTAAAACCCCATAAGCCATTGTACCCAAAAGCAAACCAAATAAGGTAAAGAGGGCGCTGATTTTACCTTCACCGATCATCGCGGGTACAGTACCAGGGCATGAGGCCGTCATAGCCCAGCCAATGCCAAACAAAAATGCACCAGCAATCAAGCCTTGTTGATACGGTTTTTTAACAAAGTCTACTTCCATGCCTGTTGTTAAAGCTTGTACATGGTATTTCTTTAATAAATAAACCCCAATCATTGAAACCACAACAGCGGTACCAATTACCTTCATTAATTGCATATCAATAAACAGAAACATCTTGGCATGAAAGTCATAGGTCGTTGCCCCTGCATGACTCATTAAAAAGCCAAACATCACTCCCATAAACAGACCTAAAATATTGGCACGGTAGGCATAACTAAAAGAGATTAACGTCAGTTTAATGCTCTTGGTTAATGGTAAGTTATGCTTTTCTTTTTTTTGCTCTTTATCTTCTTTTGTCATAGTGAATTCTTTTTAATTTAAGCCTTGCCGATAAGGTCTTAGCTGGTGTTATATTTAAGTGCCAAACAACAGTCTAGTGGTAATAAATGCGCTCATAAAAAATACCGCACCAGCTAACAAGCTAGGAGGGTTCATCATTGCACCGCCCACCAGCGCGTGACCTGTGGTGCAAGCACCCGCTAAACGTGCGCCAAAGCCTAATAACATCCCGCCAAACATAAGCCAAATCGCTTTTGCGGCATCAGATTGTGGCAAAATTTCTTCATACATGCCCATATCAAAACTAATATGCCAAGGGTCATCAGAACCTAAAGCGCTTAATAATCCCCCTATTGGAATGCCTATTAAAAACCAAAGTTTAGGATTGTTTTTTTCGCGGTATTCGCCCTCGTGGTAGTAACTCATGTTTTTACATATGTAACCACAGACGTTTCCGTAGCCAGTCGAGCAGCCTGCAGGCTTACCGATTAACCAAAAATGCAAAATAACAAATAATCCAATTGCCAGGCCTGCTATCCATCCAGACCAAACGGTAATTTCCATAAAGCATAGCCCTTATATCAGTTTTCAATATTATCGCTATTGTTCAGTCTTTTAATAACTGAGTCAATACAGGGTTTTTATTGGGTCAATAAGTAAGACTTATTGAGTGAGGTTGTATTTTTTATAACCTATTGCAGGTTTGCCTGTAATGTGCGGTAAATCTGTTATTTGATTTTAAATAATTATTATATAAATGAATCGGAGTGCTTCTTGTAATAAGCGTAAAATTAAGTGGTTAAGCAATTAAAGAAGTGAGAATTAATGCGTTTTCCAAATGTTTATGATATCTGTTCAAAAAATGTTCTTAAGATTCATTCTAAGGCTTCCTTGAAAGAGGCATTAGATCAAATGTTAGCGTTCAATCATCGCAATATTATTGTTGCGGGGAGCATTACCACCATATCTTGCGTGCTAAAGAAGTTTTGCAATTTAACCTCCAAAAAGTGTCTCCTGATACCGCATTAAAAGAGCTTGATATGCCAAGGCTTTCCATGGTGAATAAAGACGATAATATTCTAGATTGTGTGGCGTTTTTAAAAGACGAAATTGACCAAATTGATATTGTAGATGAGCAAGGTGATTTGTGTGGCATATTAACCCATAGCGACATTGTTAATAGTATCGATCCCTAAGTTCTTCTTGAGAACTACTCCGTTAGTGATGTATTAAAGCGTCATCGCGGTGATATTTGGGTAAAAGCGTCTGATAAAACAGAAGATGTCATTGCCTTGATGGTTAAACACAATCAGATTGTGTGATCGCCAAGGATGGCAAAGGCATAAAAGGTATTTTTACCATCTAAGATGTAATGCGTCTTTTTGATAAACACAGCCATCTTGCATGTCCTCTTGAGGATTACATGAGCAAACCTGTTGAAACAATCAACGCCAATATGTCCATTAAAGCGGCCTTACGATTTATCCAAGAAAAGCACTTTAAAGGTGTGGTCGTGGTAAGCGAGGAGGGTGAGTTGCAAGGAATCGTTACACAAAATGAATTGATTTCACTCTCATACAGTAATTGGGCGGTTATTATGAGAAAGTTTCAAAGTGAGTTACAAGAAATCAATACATTGCTTGAACAAAAAAGTAAACCTTATGAAGGTTTGGCTGCCAAAGACCCATTAACAAAATTATACAACCGTTATAAGTTTACTGAGATTTTTACCTCTGAGTTTGTGAGCATGAAAGGGCGAGAGAACGAGATGAGCCTAATTATGCTAGATATTGATTTTTTTAAAAAAATTAATGACCAATTTGGGCACAATATGGGAGATAAAGTGCTGATTGATGTGGCACAGGTTCTTGATAAAAATCAGCGACAGACTGATGTGATATGTCGTTGGGGTGGTGAAGAATTCTTGATACTTCTTCCATCGGCGGGTCTAGAAAAAACCTGCATTATCGCAGAAACCTTAAGAACCAAAATTAAACAGATTACGTTGTTACCAGGTCATACTGTTACAGCAAGTTTTGGTGTTACTGAGGTTAGAGTGGATGACACCTTAGAAAGCTTAGTTGAGCGTGTCGATTCCGCTCTATATGAAGCTAAGAAAAATGGACGAGACCGAGTTGTTACTCTCTAAAAGTGGTGGCCTATCAAGGTTTTGATGGAAAAAACAACAAACAGTGAGATTTGGATATGGGTGAGGAAAGATGTCAGTAAACGGAGTAATCAATGCTGTTTTGGTACAAAACAAGGTTTACAGTCAAGCACAAATCAGCGCATTGTCGCTTGGCTTTAAAGTCTTTAGAGATTCAAGTCCAAAGTGTCATAGCACGCATTGAATCTATACCAAAAGCTTCTAGTAGAAAAAACTCGCCAGATAATTTAGGACGCAATATAAATACTACAGCTTAATTGTTGATAGGGTTTCTCGTTTTGACCCAATACACACATATAGCGGCACCGTTGGATATTACCAGGCCTGGTAAATTAAGTTCATTTATAAAGAGTATCGCTACCAACGGTTTTGTTTTTACCCGTACGTTTCGCTTCGTACATGGCAGAATCAAGACGATGAAAAATCAAATCTTGGCTATCGTTTATGAGGCATTCAGTAACGCCCAAACTAACGGTTACGGGTTGTTGAGTTAGATCGATTAGTACGGCATCTTGCTCAATTTCAATGCGCAATTTTTCAGATAGATTTTTGGCGTCATCAAGAGGGGTGTTCATTAAGCCAATAATAAACTCTTCACCACCCCAACGAGCACTAATATCGGTTTCTCTTAAGCAGTGGTTTAGTATTTCACTAATACGAATTAACACTTTGTCACCTACGTGATGACCATAGCTATCATTAATATCTTTAAAGTTATCGACATCAAAAAAGATTAAACACATCTCAGAATTATTGCGTTTTGCCAGATTCCAGTATTGAGTAAAGGCCTCGTTAAAAGCGCGTCTATTTTGTAAATGTGTCAGGCTGTCATTTTGTGCCAAAAAGGCGAGTTTACGGTTAAAACGGCGTACTGTCGCTAGAGTGATAAAGATAACTATGAGCGTAATCAGCATAGAAAACGCCAGGTTAATATAAAAGGTTTGACGAACTTCTTGGGTGAAATCAGCCAGCTTTGCTTGCACCAGCAGGTAAGATTCTAGCTCAGGAATATACTGACTATTGAGCAAAAACCGATCGCCGTTAAAGCTATATTCCATTACCTTTTTTTGATTACTAAAAATCTCATTACGTAGAGCGCCTAAGTTTGGTATTTCATCAATATTGGTTAAAGGGTTTTCTTTACGTTCACGGAGTATGACTTCGCCATCTTTGTTAATAAAAAACACCGTGAAATGGTAGGTTTCTCTAAATTCTTTCAAAATGCCGTCAATATAGGACATTCTCATGCCAATACCTGTTACACCTAGTTGCTTATTGTTTTTATCAAATATTTTGTGATTAATGAACATAATCATCGTGTTGCTAAACTGGTCGTTGTAATCTAAGTTGATTTCGTGTGCTTTATCTGAATTTTTAAAACGAAAATACCATTGATTATCTGGATTTTCTGGACTCATTTTTTCAACAAACCCATTTTGTGAATAATAGTTTTGAGTTCTTTCTGAGGATAGAAAAGTTAAAAACATTCCATACTTCTGTTGAATCGAAGCTAAATATTGCTGAATTTTTTCATGGCTGTGTTCTTCATGCAATAGCCAATAGGTCACAAAGGTATCGTGCGCCATCATGGAGGAGATTAAGTTGGGTTCAATAATATTACTTTGAATTTCTGAATAAATATTTTCAAGCGATAGAGGCAGAGAACGGGTCTCTAATTCAGTTTGTTTGGCATTGAGAGAAACGAAAAAGTTAATGAGAGAAATAGAAACTGACAATAATATAAGAAGAAACGTGATAACAATAACGATTTTAAGGTTGGCATTGAATTTCATATAAAACTTATTGGTTATGTCTTGTTGCGATTAAGGTAGATGCTATATTTTATGGTTGAATCATTTTACTTTAAACTCACATACAAAAAGTTAATGTTTTATCAAAGTGTCATTCAAAGTTAATGTATACACCGACCACGAACATGTGCGTTTTAAAAGTTCAGTTTACCAGGCCTGGTAATTAAGACTTAGTTTTTTTTTAATGATGGATTGGAGTCTTAAATAACGGTTAAGAAGGGGGTTAAGGTTATTGCTGGCGGGTCATTTTTTACCGTATTGTGATGTGGTTATATTATAAGCTTTTTATACTCAATAATTCGGTAAAAAGCCTTTAATATTGTAATGATTTAAGGTTTAATGGTGTTTCGTTTTCAATGAAAAGATTGGTGTTTATTTTGCCGTTACAAAATCCTATCTACCGTTTATTTATTAGTGTGTTGTTTTGTTGTTTTATCGCTGTTTCTGTTGCAAATGCGGCTTCAGGAAAAAGTTTTAATGAAAAAATCGCCACGCCTGAGTTGCTGACTCAGCTAAAACAAGGCGGTTTTGTTCTCTATATGCGTCACGGTAATACCGATAACTCTCGACCTGATAGAGTGCCTAGTGTTGACTTAAATGACTGCAATACACAGAGAGTTTTAAATGAAGAGGGGCGCACAATCACCAAAAAAATCGGTGAATATATCCGTGTGGCAGAGATACCTGTGAATGAGATTTACTCGAGCCCGATGTGTCGCGCCAAAAACTCGGCATTGAATGCTTTTGGACGATATCAACTGGAACCCAAAATTATGTACACTGGTGGCATGACCAGTGCGCAAAAAAAACCTGTTATTCAAAAGACTCGTGAACTGGTTTCTCGCCCAGTTACCAGTGGCGGTAACCGAGTTTTAGTGGCACACGGCCCAAATATGATGGATTTAATGGGGTACTTTCCAGTTGAAACAACCATTGTCGTTTTTAAGCCAAAAGGCGGTAATCAGTTTGAATACATCGGAAGCATTCAACCTCAAGATTGGCCACAACTACTTGGTAGGCTTGAAAGCCGTAATCGAGAGAGCGGTTTAGCACATAATCACTAGGACTTTATGAGAAAACTACAGATTTCATCCCTATTGATTTTTTTATTGCCAGCCTTTTTGGGGTTGGGCATCATGGGGGTAGTTTATCTTTATGGCACAACCCATTTTATTGAAGCTGAACAACGTAATCTAGTTGGCATTGAGCAAAATGCCCAACTGATGAGTTCAACCGTTAATTTTATTCAAAAAACAGGGCGATTACACTCTCGGCTTGAAAATCTGATTGAGGCGGCAAAAAAACGAACCCAGTCTCAAGAGCAGTTGTATATTCAGCATACACAAATTATTGATGAATTAGCTATTTTAGAAAAGCAGTTTGCAGATTTAAAAAGCTTTTTGTCAAAAGATATCAATAGTCAAGAATCTATTGCGAAATGGCAGGCTGGGTTTGTTAAATTTAAAAACTTTACGACAATGGCAACAGACATTATTGCCATTGACCCAAGTACGGCAGAAAACTACATTAACGCCGCTCAAAAATCATTCTTTGATTTTTCCTATAACGCCTATCAAGTTTCAGAACAGCTCACTTTACAAACAAATCAAACGCTGAGTTCATCTAAAACGCTACTGGAAGATTCTACGCAACTTCTTTACATTATGTTTGTAGCCTCCTCTTTAATTGCCTTTTTAATTGCTATTTTGGCGGCACGCAAGCTCTCTGAATATCATCGAGTCATCCTCTCGTCGCTTTCGGTTTTAACTCAAAATAGCAAACGTGTACCTGAACTACCTCAGATAACCAAACTTGTGGAAACCACGACCTCTGGTGAGATCAAAAATTTAGGCCAAGCGGTACTTAAATTTAGAGAAGTGTTGATTACCAATCAAGAAGAGCAAACAAGAATCTATGAGTTGGCTTATTCAGACACGCTGACAAAACTACCGAATCGCGCATCACTGCTTAAAGTGATTAATACCGAACTTGAAGAATTGAAACGCTCTCAACGGCAAAACCTATTGCTCAAAATTAACCTTAACCGTTTTAAATTGTTCAATGATGGAATGGGGTATGAGTTTGGTGATGAACTGTTAAAGCTAGTCGCTTTGCGCTTAAAAAACTTTAAGCAACCAAATATGGAGTGTTTCAGAGTAGGAGGGGATGAGTTTGCCATTAGAGTTCCTTGTACCTCGTTTCAAAATGGTGACTTGTCTCAAAAGCTCAATATGATTGCTGAATCACTACATGAACACTTAGGTGAGTATTTTTCTATTTCTAACAATCGCATAAAAATCACCGTTAATATCGGCATGACACTTTACCCATTAAGTGATGATGATAGCCCGTTAGAAGTATTTAGGCACAGTATGATTGCCTTGCATAACTCTAAAGAGCACGGCCAGCGTCAAACGGTCATTTTTAATGAAGAACTTTTAAAAAATGCAAATGACAGCTTTGAGGTAGAAAAAGACCTCGAAAAAGCCATCAAAAACAATGAGCTTGAGTTCTACCTACAAAGCCAGGTTTACCCAAAAAGTTCGATTCATTATGCCGAGTCTTTGGTGCGCTGGATTCACCCGCAGAAAGGCTTTATTTCCCCAGCTGTATTTATCGGCATAGCTGAAAAATCGGAATTAATCATCCAAATTGATAAATGGATGCTAAATAAAGCCTGTGAATTTATTGTGCAGCAAACTTTGCAGGGTAAAAAAGTACATATTTCGGTCAATATCTCTGGTCGCCATTTTATAAAACCTGGTTTTATCGATTACATCGATGCCTTGATTCTTAAAACAGGTGTTGATGCGAATAAATTAACGATTGAAATCACCGAAAGTGTCCTGATGACAGACCTTGAGGCTGTAATAGAAAAAATGCACTATCTGCGTCGCTATGGAATACGTTTTTCAATTGATGACTTTGGTACAGGCTATTCCTCTTTAGCTTATCTAAAAAAGTTGCCCGTTCAAGAACTTAAGATAGATAAACTCTTTATTAATGACATTGCTTCAAATGAAGATGATTTAAAACTGGTGCGAGCAATTTTTGAAGTGGCCAAAACCTTTGACCTTGATGTGGTTGTTGAGGGGGTAGAAGAGGACAATCAACTTGAGATTGTGAATAAAATTGGTGATCCAATTATTCAAGGATTTATCTACGCCAAACCTATTCCTGCTGGCGAATGGGCAAAACAAATTCACTGATCTGAAACACCTTGTTAACAATGCCGTAAATCAATGGCGCTCGATTGGGTGTTTTTCTAGCCGTCGTTTACATTATTAAAAACAAACAACCTACCAGGCCTGGTAGGTTTTCCAACTCGGTTTTTACAAGGTGTGGAGTGTTTACAAAGCAAAAAGCCTAAGAAATAATTTCTTAGGCTTTTTAGTTTTAACAAGAGTAAATTACTTTAGTTGGCAAAATCTTCTGGATCGTACCCCAGGTTTGGCGCTAACCAAGTTTCGGCTTTTTCAATGCTCCAGCCTTTACGGTGGGCGTAGTCCTCTACTTGGTCACGACCTAATGACCCTACCCCAAAATAGCGAGACTCTGGATGGGCAAAGTAGGTGCCTGACACCGCTGCCGTTGGATACATCGCAAAACTTTCGGTGATGTCTAAACCAATTTTTTCATCGGGTTTTAACACTTCCCACAGCGTGCCTTTTTCTGTGTGATCTGGGCAAGCAGGGTAGCCTGCGGCAGGGCGAATCCCTTGGTAACGTTCTTTAATCAAGTCTTCGTTATCTAAGGCCTCATCTGGCGCATAACCCCAATCTTCTTTACGTACAATCTCATGTAAGGTTTCTGCAAAGGCTTCTGCAAAACGGTCAGCCAAGGCTTTTAACATAATGGAACTGTAATCATCGTGATTTGCTTCAAAACGCTCGATATGTTCATCAATACCAATTCCCGCCGTAACGGCAAATAAACCAATGTAATCCACTACGCCAGAGGCTTTAGCGGCCACAAAGTCAGATAGACAGTTATTAGCACCACCACGTCTTTTCTCGGCCTGTTGGCGAATGTGGTGGAACTTATGAATCACTTCAGAGCGACTTTCATCGGCATAAATCTCAATATCATCACCCACGCGGTTTGCTGGATAAAAACCATATACCGCTTTGGCGGTTAGCCATTTCTCGTCCACAATTTGTTTAAGCATCGCTTGCGCATCAGCAAAAACTTTTTTGGCTTCTTCGCCCACTACTTTGTCTTCTAAAATTCGTGGGTAAAGACCGTGTAGCTCCCAAGATTGAAAGAACGGTGACCAGTCAAAACGTTCTACTAATCTTTCTAGAGGGAAGTCTTCAAGCACTTTTGCCCCTAAAAACTTCGGTTTTACAGGGGTGTAATCTGACCAGGCCTGGTCGGTTAAGGATGGGTTTTCACGGGCTTTATTAATAGGAATACGACGCACCTCTTTAGCGCGCGCTTTACGCTCTTCACGTACTTGCTCATATTCGGCACGAATCTTAGCGGCAAAATCTACTTTTAAGTCGTTAGAGATTAAGCTTTGCGCCACGCCCACAGCACGAGAAGCATCTTTAACATATACAACTGGGTGGTCGTATTGTGGCTCTATTTTAACGGCTGTATGGGCTTTAGAAGTAGTTGCGCCACCAATTAAAAGTGGTAAATTCATACCGCGCTCTTTCATGAGCTTGGCCACATTGACCATCTCTTCAAGCGAAGGGGTAATTAAGCCAGAAAGCCCAATAACGTTAGCACCTTGTTCCACTGCGGTGTCTAGAATTTTCTCGGCAGGTACCATTACGCCCAAGTCAATCACTTCAAAGTTATTACATTGTAGAACAACACCCACAATGTTTTTACCAATGTCGTGAACATCGCCTTTTACCGTGGCCATCACAATTTTTCCGTTGACTTGCCCTTCAGTTTTAGCCGCTAAAATATATGGGTCAAGATGAGCCACCGCACGTTTCATAACTCGTGCGGATTTAACCACTTGCGGTAGGAACATTTTTCCTGAACCAAATAGGTCGCCCACCACATTCATGCCATCCATTAGTGGCCCTTCTATTACCAGCAGACCAGATCCGAGCTTTTGATAGGCTTCTTCGGTGTCCTCTTCAATGAAGTCGGTAATACCTTTAACCAGCGAGTGCTCTAAACGTTTTTCAACCGTGGTTTCACGCCAGCTTAAATCCGCTACTTTAGAAGCAGCGCTGCCATCTCCTAAGAATTCAGCGGCAATTTCTAGTAAACGCTCACCTGCATCGGCGTCTTTGTTTAAGATAACGTCTTCTACCGCAATACGCAGTTTTTCTGGTAAGTCATCGTAAATCGCCATTTGACCAGCGTTTACAATCCCCATGTCCATGCCTTCTTTAATGGCATAGTACAAAAAGACCGAGTGAATCGCTTCACGCACGGGGTTATTACCACGGAACGAGAACGAGACGTTTGACACGCCACCTGAGATTTTAGCGTGTGGCAGGTTGGCTTTTATCCAGGTAACGGCGTTTATAAAATCTAAACCGTAGTTGTTATGCTCTTCAATCCCCGTGGCCACGGCAAAGATGTTTGGGTCAAAAATAATATCTTGTGGTAAAAAGCCTACTTTTTGGGTTAATACTTCATAAGAGCGTTTACAGATTTCGATTTTACGCTCAAGCGTGTCGGCCTGACCGTCTTCGTCAAACGCCATAATAATAGCGGCCGCACCGTATTTTTTAACCAGTTTAGCGTGGTGAATAAAGGCCTCTTCGCCCTCTTTTAGCGAGATAGAGTTAACGACACCCTTACCTTGAATACACTTCAAGCCCGCTTCAATCACCTCCCATTTTGAGGAGTCAATCATAATCGGCACACGTGATGCTTCGGGTTCTGATGCCAACAGGTTTAAGAAACGCACCATACATGCTTTGGCATCCAGCATGCCTTCATCCATGTTTACGTCAATAATCTGCGCCCCGTCTTGTACCTGTTTTACCGCGATATCAATCGCTTCATCGTAGTTCTCTTCAATGATTAAACGTTTGAATAAAGCAGAACCCGTGACGTTATTACGTTCACCGACGTTTACAAATAGCGTTTTTTCATCAATGTTTAAAGGCTCTAAGCCAGATAAACGGCAAGCAGGATGCACTTCGGGTAATGGACGAGCAGGATGTTTTAGTGCTGCTTCTGCCATCGCTTGTACATGGTCTGGCGTGGTGCCACAGCAACCACCAATAATATTGATCCAACCACGCTCTGCCCAAACCGCAATTTCTTCGGCCATCTGTTCTGGGGTTTCATCGTATTCACCAAACTCATTTGGCAGGCCTGCATTGGGGTGAATCGAGACATAAGTTTCGCATACGCGGCTTAACTCTTGCACATAAGGGCGTAGTTCTTCAGGCCCTAAAGCACAGTTAAGCCCAACTGATAACGGCTCGGCATGTGCAACCGCATTGTAAAAGGCTTCGGTGGTTTGACCGGAAAGGGTTCGGCCAGAAGCGTCAGTGATGGTTCCACTTAATTGAATAGGGACTTCATAACCGACTTCTTGTTCAACTTCTTTTACCGCAAAAATCGCAGCTTTGGCGTTTAAAGTGTCAAAGATGGTTTCAATTAAAATGGTGTCAACGCCACCGTCTAGCAAGGCATGAGTGGCTTGTTTATAAGCTTCAACCAGTTCATCAAAAGAGGTGTTGCGGTAGCCTGGGTCGTTTACGTCTGGCGAGATGGAAGCGGTGCGGTTTGTTGGCCCTAAAACCCCCGTTACAAAACGCGGTTTACCATCCTCGGCTTCGGCAATATCACACGCTTCACGTGCTACTTTGGCGGCGGCCAGGTTGATTTCAGCAACGTAATTTTGCATGTCGTAGTCGGCTTGGGCAATGGTGGTGGCGTTAAATGAGTTAGTCTCAAGAATGTCGGCACCTTTGCGCAAAAACTCAAGATGAATCTCACGAATTACTTCTGGCTTGGTGATGACTAGGATGTCATTATTGCCTTTGATGTCCATGTGATAATCGGCAAAACGTTCGCCACGAAAATCTTCTTCAGTCAGATTCAGGTTCTGAATCATGGTGCCCATAGCCCCATCAAGAACCACTACACGTTCTTTAAGCAGGTTGCGAAGAGTTTGGATGCGTTCGGTACGATTTGTCATAAGTTAGCCGTTTGTTAATTGCTGTATGTGCGTTGCGTAAATTTCTAAGAACCGCACATTTTACCTGATTTGAACGCTAATCACTAATTTAGAATGCCTGTTTTTAGTAAATTAATAAGCAAAAGCTAATATTTTGAATGGCCGTAAAAGCATGGAATTATTAAGGTTTTATGAGTGTGGTTTGAAGAGCATATCTACTTTGCGGTGAATCAAGTATAATTGCGACTCTTTGATAAATTCCCAAAATAAAGCTTAGATTATGCTCTGCCAAGTATTCCCAGAACGATACGACAGTCAATTAGCCGATAAAGTGGCTCGATTAAATCAACTTCTTCCGCAATCTGCTTTAGCGCAGCCGCAAACGGTCTTTGCTTCTACGCCAGAACACTACCGAGCACGTGCCGAATTTAGAATTTGGCACGAGGGCGATGAGTCAGATTACATTATGTTTGACCAGGAGACCAAAGAGAAGGTCGCCATAAAAGAGTGCCCAATGGCGATTGAGTCGATTGCTGACTTAATGCCAAAACTGATGGCTGAAATCATCAAACAACCGATTCTGCGTGAACGTCTTTTTCAGGTCGATTTTTTGGCCACATTAAGCGGGCAAATGTTGGTTACGTTAATTTATCGTAAATCGATTAAAGATGACCAGGCCTGGTTAAATGCGGCAAATGCTTTAAAAGTGGCATTGCCAATTACGCATATTATTGGTCGAGCTCGTAAACAAAAGATTTTGTTAGATGAAGACTTTGTGGTTGAAGAGCTGCAAGTAGATGGCAAAACCTTTTTTTACCAACAAATCGAAAACAGCTTTACTCAGCCTAACGCTAAGATGGCGCAAAATATGTTGCATTGGGCACGAAAAGTCTCGCAAGATGCTACGGGCGATTTAATTGAACTCTATTGCGGTAATGGGAACTTTTCAATTGCATTGAGTGAACACTACAACCGAGTTTTAGCGACTGAAATTTCAAAAACCTCGGTGGCATCAGCCCAATATAATATTGCGGCCAACCAGGTTGAAAACCTTACGGTGATTAAAATGGCCGCCGAAGAGATTAGTGCCGCTTTGCAAGGCCAAGAATTTTTTAGACTGAAAGATATTGATTTGAATAGCTACGATTTTCAAACCATTTTTGTTGACCCACCACGCTCTGGTTTAGATGATTTAACCCGCAAAATGGTCACCGAGTTTGACCGTATTATTTATATCTCTTGTAATCCAGAAACCCTAGCGATTGATTTAGAGTCAATTCAGAAAACCCATGATATTGTTGAAACAGCGCTGTTTGACCAATTTCCATACACACATCACATTGAAAGTGGTGTGTTTTTAAAGAAAAAGGAAAACTAAATGATTTTAGCTTGGATAGGCGCACTTTTTATTGGTTTAACTTTGGGGCTGTTAGGTTCTGGTGGATCCATTTTAACCGTACCTGTTTTAACCTACGTTGTAGGACAAGAGACCAAGGTAGCGATTGCTGGCTCTTTAATGATTGTGGGTATTATCAGTATATTTTCAGCCATTCCTTATGCCAGACAAGGTTTGGTTAAATGGCGTACCGTGGTGATCTTTGGTGTACCTGGTATGGCAGGGGCGGTATTTGGTGCTTGGTCAGCGCATTTTGTGAGTGACGCATTGCAGATGTTAATCTTTTCAGTACTGTTGCTTGCCGCTTCGTACCTTATGTTTAAGCCCGTCAAATTGGATTCGGAAACGGAACTAGAAGAGCGAGCGATGTATAAAATCGCCCTAGATGGTTTTATCGTTGGTGCGGTTACAGGTCTTGTTGGCGTAGGCGGTGGTTTTTTAATTATTCCTGCTCTGGTGCTACTTGGCGGTTTATCCATGCGATTAGCCGTGGGAACCAGTTTGGTTATTATTGCGGTTAAATCCTTTGCTGGTTTTGCAGAGTATTTGCATGTTTTACAAGAGTTACAGTTAAGTGTCGACTGGGAAATTATTGGTATGTTTTCGGTGATTGGAATTGTGGGTGGTTGGTTAGGCCATAAAATCAGTAGCCGAATTAACCAAGAGCAACTCAAACGTGGCTTTGCGATATTTTTAGTGTTAATGGGTGCGTTTATCTTGTATAAAAACCTTCCTGGCCTGTTTTAAATAACGTGTTTTTAAAAGTTACCAGGCCTGGTAAAAGCCCTGTGGCAAACTAAGCTTTGTGAGCAGAGGGCACGTTCGATTAATTTGCTTGTTTTAGATTAAGGAATCTGTATGCGAATTGTGTCTTTAAATATTGGAAAATGTGTTGAGCAACCGTGGCGAACTGGCACTATGACGGCAATTCATAAAACTGCCATTGCAGATAAACTATGGCTTGCGGAACTTGGGTTAGAAGGTGATGAACAGGCCGATTTAAAAAACCACGGTGGCAAAGATAAAGCGATTTTAGTTTTGCCAAGCAGTGCTTATCAACGTTTTGAAATATCACATCCGTACGGGTTTTTAGGTGAAAACTTAACGATTAGCGATATCGATGAAGACGAAATTTGTTTGGGTGATCGTTTGCAAATCGGCTCTGTTTTACTAGAGGTGACTCAACCTCGTTCTCCATGTTGGAAGCTGGATGCACAAGCTACACAAGATTCTAAATGGCAAACAGGTGAGTTTTTAAAGGCATACAGTGATAGCGGCCGAGTGGGTTTTTATTGCCGAGTGCTTGGCCAGGGTTGGTTGCAAGAAAATCAGTCAGTGAGATGGTTAACCCGTAACGAAGAGCAAGAAAAGAAGTTCCCAAGAATTTCAGTTAAAACCTTATTTTTAGCCAGGCATAATGCCAGCGAGAAAGCTTCTAGAAAAATCTTAAAAGAAGCGGTTAAACACCCCGCGCTATCCTTGGCATGGTCTCAATCGATTCAAACACTGTTACAGCGCTAAATAGCGTTGATTTGATTATTTGCTGCACTCAAAAGCAGTTGGTTGCCCGTTTTCTAAGCCATCAAACACCACTAAAAATTCAATTTTCTCTTTAGTTTGCTTAATAAATTGCACGCCTTCAGCCTTGCCTTTTGAAACAGGCAAGTCACAAAGGAGTTTAATTGATGGGTTAGCATCGGCGCCAGGTATGGCATTGTCTCCATCCCACAGAGCGACTTGATAAGGCAAGGGTTGGTCACCCATAGCTCCCGTTAAGACTAAAAATTGATTGCTATTTGGAATTTCGGCAATGCCTCTCACTCCTGTACCGCTGGTTTCAATAAAAATCGTTTTAGACTCTTTGACTTTAAAAGCATTTTTAGCCAGTTTTATTCTCATTATCGGCACAATATTACCTCTTAAAACAGGGCCTCTAAAACCGATGAGAAGCCTCGCTTTTTGATCAATTGCAAGACCTTCTAAGTCAATGCCGTTTTCTTTACTGGGAATGCCCGAAAAAGCTTTTAGGATAGGGTCATTTTCAATGAACTTTTGTAAAGATAGTATTTGAATAGATTTAGGTTGAGCATTGGACTTTAATTCAATGCGAAACAGTTGCTGTCTGGCGGGTTCTGGGCTGGTTTGCGTAAGTCGTTTTACATTCTCTTTTTGAGTTTTATTGCTTTTGATTTTTTTGCGTTTTGCACTGTGTGAACCTAGAGCATATAAATAGGGTTCTTGCCAGGCAAGTGCTTCAATATCCAACTCATCGGGGGTGTTGCTTAGCGTGATTGTGCTGTGGTTTTGCCAATGATTTTTGACAGCAGGTTTTAAAATCTGGAGCTGGTTACCCTCATCGGTCGCCAGCGCCATAAAACCGTAAGGTAAAGCAATTCCGCTGATATTCAAATTATCTACTTGCAAGTTCTGTGAAATTAACCAGGCCTGGTTAATTGGTTTGGCAATTTGCTGTACTGCATAACCGTTAGCACTAAAGAGCAGAATATAAGTTGATAATAATAAGAAAAGTAAGCGCATTTAAGCTCTCCAGCGAGATAAGAAGGGTAATCATAAAAGTTAAATTTTAGCTTACATACGGTAGATAGCGATGACTTTAGAGAAGTTATTTTGGGAATACACTTCAGCACGTGTAAAATAAGCCAATTATTTAAGCTCAGCAATACGATAGCCGCCATGACACAAACCACCATTGAAAACGATTCAGCCACAAAATTAACTAAAAAAGAACGTACCAAAGATTGGATTAAGCCACCTAAATCGATTATGAAATTAGTAGGCAGAGCTATGGCACAATACAAAATGTTGCGTGACGGCGATAGAGTGCTTTTGGGTCTATCTGGCGGTAAAGATTCGATGGCTCTGCTCGTGATATTGAAACACCTACAACGTCACGCACCTGTAAAGTTTGAGTTGGCGGCTTGTACGATTGACCCTGAGATTCCAGGGTTTGATCCTTCGCCATTAAAAGAGTGGTGTGCCAAAATGGAGGTGCCATATTTTTATGAATCGGAAGATATGGTGGGCCTGGCAGAAGAGCGCATGAAAGGCGACTCATTTTGCAGTTTTTGCGCACGCCAAAAGCGTGGAATTTTATATTCCGTTTGTCGTAGAGAAGGTTATAACGTCTTGGCTTTGGCGCAGCATTTGGATGATTTGGCCGAAAGCTTTATTATGTCGGCTTTTAATGCAGGTCAACTACGCACCATGAAAGCCCATTATCTGAATGATGATGAAGATGTAAGAATCATTCGCCCATTAGTACGTGTGCGAGAAAATCAAACTCGTGACTTTGCCATTGCCGCAGAGCTACCCGTTATTGAAGACAACTGCCCAGCCTGTTACGCCAAACCACAGGCGCGTGCAGAAACCAAAGAGTTGTTATTGGCTCAAGAGCAAAAAAACAAGCATCTTTACGCCAATCTTTGGCGTGCCATGCAACCGTTGATTGCCGACGATAACCACGAAGGGCAAGCCGATTTAACGACCATAGCCTCAGAAAAGAACACTGAACAAACGGACGGGATTGATTTGTAATGAGTCAGCAATCAGCCAAAAAACCAGAGAATCAACAGGCCTGGTTAGGAGCGATTTTAAAAGGATTGATACGCTTTTTAAGTTGGATGCCGTTGCGACTAAACCACGCTTTAGGTTCTGCATTGGGCGTTTTGCTCTATTGGATTCCCAACAGTAATCGCCGTATTGCCCAGATTAATATTCAACAGGTCTATTCAGACCGCTCTCCACAACAGCAACAGGCTCTGC
Organism: Thiomicrorhabdus sp. Kp2; assembly: GCF_000478585.1. Lineage (NCBI taxonomy): Bacteria > Pseudomonadati > Pseudomonadota > Gammaproteobacteria > Thiotrichales > Piscirickettsiaceae > Thiomicrorhabdus > Thiomicrorhabdus sp. Kp2. The sequence goes on along the minus strand of NZ_ARWI01000001.1, from coordinate 1,271,405 downwards.
TTAAAGCGAACTTAAAAGAGACCGCAAAAGCCTTTATGGAATTAGGGCCTGCTTGGTGTTGGTCAAGCGAAAAACTGTTAAAACAAGTTGTAGAAATAAAGGGTAAAGATCTCGTTGAGCAAGCGGTAGCTAAAGAAAAAGGGGTTGTCTTTTTAGGCCCGCATATCGGTTCTTGGGAGTTGATTGCCACTTATCTTTCGGTGCTATACCCATCTACTATTCTCTATCGTCCCCCCAATGTTCCTTCGGTTGAAACTTTTATGGTTAACGCCAGAGGTCGATTTGGGGCGACTATGGTGGCTACTGATGGCCGCGGGGTGAGAAGTTTAATGAAGGCCTTAAAAAATAAAGAAGTCACGGCTATTTTACCTGACCAAGATCCAGGTGAATCTGGTGGTGTTTATGCCCCTTTTTTTGGTCGCCCTGCTAGAACCATGACTTTAGTCAGCAAGTTGTTACAAAAAACCGATAGCGCTTGTCTGTTTGTGGTGATGAAGCGCCTTCCAAAAGGGCAAGGTTATGCTCTGCACTTTTTGCCTGCACAACATGAGGTTGCAAGTGAAGAGGCTGAGGTTGCAACTCAGGCTTTAAACCAGGGAGTTGAGCAATGTATTGCCATTGCACCAGAACAGTATTTATGGTCATACAAACGTTACCGTAAACCACCTGCTGAAGTCGCCGATATCTATAAAAAATAAGCATTAAAATCCCAATGTTCAATGCCCAATGCTTAATGTATACCGTTCAATTTACCAGGCCTGGTAGATTTAATTTAAAGTGTAGCGCCTGCTACATTTTAGGCGTAAGATATCTGTCTTTTATTAAAAGAACCGTGTTCAAACCCAAATGAATCAACAATCCCTCATTCAAGTTTCCCTATTAACCTTGCTTTCAATGGTGGCATTTTCCGCCAACGCGATAATCTGTCGTTGGGCGTTAGATCATCAGCTAATTGACCCAATGAGTTTTACCAGTTTACGTTTAGGTTCAGCCGCGCTCGTTTTATTTGCGGTTATGACTTGGTTTTATTGGCGCAAATCGAAAGTCAACCAAAAGAGTATCCCTGAAGCTCCTAATAAAATCAGCCGTGGTAGTTGGCAAGCCGCCATTGTTTTATTTGTATATGCAATGACCTTCTCCTATGGTTATGTGGCAATTAGCACCGCAACAGGCGCATTACTGCTTGCAGGTATTGTGCAGTTGACTATATTGGGCTACGCCGTTCATAAGGGTGAAAAGCTTCATCTTGCTGAGTGGATAGGGGTTGGGCTGGCCTTAATTGGGTTGATTTATTTGGTTTACCCAAAACTAACAACCTCATCTTGGTGGGGGTTGGTCATGATGAGTATGTCGGCTTTTACTTGGGCGCTTTATACCATTAATGGACGCAAATCAGCCAATCCATTGTCAGATACAGCCTTTAATTTTTACCGAACCATTCCGATGATAGTGATTGCGAGCGGCTTGAGTGTTTGGCTAACCGAAGAGACGTTTTTGACTAATAGAGGTGTATGGTTGGCAATTGTCTCTGGCGGAGTGACCACAGGGTTAGGTTATATCTTATGGTATTCGGCCTTGCCTAAAATTTCATCAAGCATGGCATCGTCATCACAGTTGTTAGTGCCATTAATTGCCGCTTTTGGCGCCACTTGGTTAATTGATGAACCGATTACCATGACCTTTATGGTCGCCGCACTACTCATGCTAACTGGGTTAGGCCTGGTTGTTCATGGTCGAAACCAACATCGCAAAGCGGCAAATAAACCTTTATAGACGTTTACGAATATCTTTACGTAACTCTTTAATGGTTTGGTTTTTTTGTTCTTCTAAAAACCCAATAGCGGTTTTGTACGCTTTCGCTTTAATCTGTTCTTTATGCTGTTTTAGAAGTTTGATTGCTTGGTAAAAGTCATGAAATGTACCAAGCTTTTCTTGCATCCGTTTTGTTAAAGCGATGGATCGCTTTTCTTTTGGGTAAAAGCGTTCTAATTGATAGTGCAAACGTTTTATAACCAGACGAATCTTATGTAACTGTTTGTCTTCTAAGTCTAATAAGTTTAATTCCCTAATGGATTTTTTTAAGCGTTTTTCAATTTCGTTTAACGGCATTTGATGACGACTTAAATTTGCTTCACTCTGCTGCTGAGTAATGAACGATAAGCCTTGAGTTTGGGGTAAATCATCAAGCCATTCAGAGCCCACTAAACTCTTAAAATCATGGTTCATCTCAACTCTTGTATCTTGTAAAACAAGTTTAATGTCTTTAAATGCCGTATGAAGTTTCTTAGGAAATAGTGGCAAGATTTCACTGGTAAAGACATCTAAATCACGTAGTTTATTACTCGACTGAATTAGCTTTTTTAAACCCAGAGTCAGCATGTCATCGGGATGCATTACAACAATCAATTTGCGTGCCGTGACTCGTATATCATGCAAAATCTTAACTTGTTTAGCATCACTATCCGCCATAGTGATATAGCGCAAAAGGGCACGGTTTAATTTCTCTAAATTGGCTTTCATAAAAACAGTATTTTTTTAAAAGGATTTCTACTATTTTGCAGAAAACAGCGCTTGAAGTTTGAACTATTTATGAAATAAAGCAAAATCGGAATAAACGATTTTAATTCAAAACATCTCGCTTATAGAATGATTTTTTCTATTTGAAAATATTACCAGGCCTGCTCTGTATTGACGGTTGCATGGTTTTTTAGCTTCAAAGTTATTTAGATAGAATTTATCTGATAAATTTTGCTCGGGGAATGATAAGAAGTTTTACCTGGTTCATTACGTTTTAATTCATATAATCAATGCTGAAAATCATTTCTAAAGAATGAAGTGGTTCCGTTGTATTTAGAGTATATGGAGAGAAAAGTATGAGGAAAATAACCGTAGCAATGGTTGGTTTAGGGCGTATTGGGGGTAAATTTTATCAGCAGTTCACCAGTATGAAACCTGAACATGTTGAGATTATTGGTATTAGTGAGCCTAATATGGATAACCCTCTACTGCAAGATGCGAATGATCGCGGTATTCCAAACTTTTCTGAGTATGAAGAGATGCTACAAAAATTTGGTACCGATATTGATATCATTATGGACACATCAAATCGCCCAGAGATAAAGCATGGGATTCGCCAACAATTGCAAGAAACGGGTAATCAGCATACTGTGCTGGTTCCAATGGTGGTTGATTACTTAATGTGGTATTTATTACCAGGAGCTGGTGACATTCAACAATCACACCATGAAGATATCGGTTACTAAAGTACCCTGAGTCAATTAAAACGGCCTTAACAGTGATCAGAGTAAAGTTAATTAAAGAATATAAATGTTAATTAAATTTTACTCCGATCCAATGATTATCTGCAGCTTCGTTAAACCGTCAGTGAGTTTTGGCGCGTTGTATTAAAACCATATAGAACAAAACAGAAAGAGAGGAGTTGTTGAGCCATTAGTATCGGTTTATCTTGCAAAAACATTAAGCTCGCCATGCTTAGATTCATCAACATAAAAAATAACCAGCCATTAGGGTTATTTTTAGCCAAATAATAACTTCCTAACAAAAAACCTAGCATAACACCTATTTCTAACACCTGAGATATTGAGGTGATACCACCATGAACATACAAACTGTACGTAACTCCCAACGCTAAAGAGGAATAGGTGCATAAGGTCACAAAGGCATTAAACCCTTTATTTGGTTTCTTGTAGTCGTGATAGGTATTGTATAAACCCAATAACATCGCAGGTATGCCTCCAGCCTCTATAGAAGCCGCAATCCAGTTATGGTGGTCGATTAAAATAATGACCCAAGCAGGTACACCTAATATATAAATGCTCCAACCAGACACTTTTAGTTTCTTTTTAAGCGGTACTTTTTTACCTTCTGCCAGCGCGAATAATATCTTGTTGAGTAGATAAAATAGTCCCCCCCATATTTGTAAAATGAATTCCATAAGCCTATTTTTCTTACTGCCAGAAACGGCTGGCAAAGTTTATGATGGTTTTGAGTTGCATTGAATTATACAGCTAGAATAAACTAAATTTAATGTTCATTAATTTAAGCGATAATAATAGAAGGGATTGATTCAAATACCTTTATATACGAGATTACCAGGCCTGGTAAAAGGTGTGTGAGTAAATCCTATTCTGACTCCCTTTTTGTTAAGTTTTTAGAGCTTGAATTACATTATCTTTTAAAAGTGATTATTCACTTTTATTTTTGCCCCGATAACTTAAAAAGGAAATTCCGCCTACCACTAATGCCATTCCCATGGCATGCCAAAGGGTAAAGGGTTCGTTTAGAATCCAGATGGCTAATCCCATGGTCATTATTGGCCCTAGAGAACCTACAATACCTGTTTGTGCTGGGCCTATTCGGTGAATGGCTTCGCTAATCATAAAGCTGGGGATGACGGTGCTAAATACGGCTAATAAAACCAGCCAAACCCATGCCATTGCGGTGACGTGTAAATCGGAATAGTCATTGAATATTGTGAAGTGAATCAGTACAAATAGACTGGAAATACTCATTGCCAGGCCTGTAAACCAAACGCTGCCCATTTTTTGGATTTCTTGTTTGCCAAACAGTACATAAAACGAGAATGAGAGGGCGGCGAGTGCAACCAGGAGTGTGCCGAGAATGACGTTTTCACCCTCTAGCGATAGCTCTTTATAGAAGACTAATAGAAGTCCTGAGTAAGTGATGATTAATGAGAGAATTACTTTACGAGTCAGTGGAGTTCTAAAAAACAGCGCGCCCAATAAGGCCACCATAATGGGGTAGGTAAAGAGGGTTAATCGTTCCAACTGAGCACTAATCATCTCAAGGCCTTTTAGGTCAAACCAGGAGGATAAGTAATAGCCAATAAAACCTAAAAAGGTGATTTTTACTATTTTGGATGAGAGGTTGTCGGGTACGTTTTGTTGTTTGGTTAACCAAAATAAAACGCCTAGGTAAATAGGTAAGGCGATGGCCATGCGTAACATAAGCACGCTGTCGGTATCTAAGCCTTGGGCGTAGGCGAGTTTAATGAATATGGATTTTAACGAGAAGAGCGCCGTGCCGATTATGGCTAAGAGTAAACCGATGTTAAAAGCGGAGAGTGAAGTTTTTTCGGTCACGGTTTATGAGTCATTGTTTACGACCCACATACCAAGCGTAGCGATGTTTGTTGCTGCCTTGTTCTGCGGTGTTTTCATTGGTTAACCAGCCTTCACCGTAAACTAGGGTTTCTAGGTTTGACCAGGCCTGGTTGAATTCTCCTGGTTGAATATAAAAATCTGGGTTCTGTGGCGCATTGTCTTGCACGGGCGCTAAAAAGGTTTGGTAATAGAGTAGGCCTTTAGGTTTTAGGGCATCGGCAATCGCTTTGAATTGGTTGCGGTCTAAATAACGGCTAATCACAATGACATCAAACTGTTGATAAGGCAAAATCATTTGCTCTAAATCGGTGATGAGTGGGGTGATTGAGAGTTGATTTAAACTGGCAAAATTATTGAGTACCGTAAGGGCGTTATCAGAGATATCCCAAGCGTGGGTTTTAAGCCCGCACTGTGCTAAAAAACGGGCATTGCCTCCCAGGCCACAAGCGAGCTCTAAAGCTTGGCCGTGAAAGGGCAAAAAGCGACTATGCTGTTTTAAAACAAAGCAAGGGTTTGCAGGGGTTTGTAAATTGCATTGGGCATACTTTGCATCCCACTTTTCAGCCATTTCTAAACTCATAATGCGATTATTTTCTCCAGAAGGCTGCGGTAAATAGAACCAGTAAGGTAAAGATTTCAAGTCGGCCTAATAACATTGCAAAGGTCAGTACCCACTTAACAGGATCACTCATCGATTGGAAGTTGGCAGCAACATCACCTAAACCTGGGCCTAAGTTATTCATCATAGCGGCAATAGCAGAGAAAGCAGTAACTTGATCAACACCCAACGCCATAATAATGAGCATTAAAATCGCAAAGGTAAAGACATAGACCGAAAAGAATCCCCAAACGGCGGTCATGACTTTTTCTGGAATACTTTTTCCACTGAGTTTTACGGGCATAACGGCATTTGGGTGTAGTAGTCCTGAGATTTCTCGCATACCTTGTTTAAAGAGCAGAATAAAACGAATCACTTTCATACCACCTGCGGTTGAGCCTGCACTGCCCCCAATAAAACTCATAAAAATAAGCATAATAGGTAAGAAGCCAGGCCACATTGAGAAGTCGGCATTGGAAAAACCAGTGGTAGTGGCCAGTGAGATGGTTTGAAATAGGCCATAACGCACGGCCTCTTGCCAAGTTGGGTAGACGTCTTGCAGATGTATGTAGCCAATAGCAATTATGGCCGCCCCAATAAGCAGGCCTGTGTAGGCTTTGAATTCAGGGTCATAAAAATAGGAGTGCGGGCTAAGGTGCCTAAACGCGGTAAAGTGCAGAGCAAAGTTAATCCCTGATAAAAACATGAAGATCATGGCGATGATTTCAATATTAATATTGTTGAAGTAACCTATGCTCTCGTCATGTGTTGAAAAGCCTCCGATGGCCACGGTAGAAAAACTATGGCTAAAGGCGTCAAACCAATTCATTCCAGCAAACCAATAACTGACTGCGCAAACAATGGTTAAGCCTAAATAGATATACCAAAGCGCTTTGGCGGTTTCTGAGATACGCGGTGCGATTTTGGTGTCTTTAACGGGACCTGGCGTTTCTGCTCGGTAAAGCTGCATGCCCCCAATGCCAAGCATTGGCAAGATGGCAACGGCCAAAACGATAATCCCCATACCGCCCATCCATTGCAGTTGTTGGCGATACCAGAGTACCGCGTGAGGCAGCTCATCTAAGCCAATAATAACGGTCGCCCCAGTGGTGGTTAAGCCAGAGAAGGATTCAAAGATAGAGTCGGTTAAACTAAGAGGAACATCTTTATCTATATAAAACGGTAAGGCTCCAGCAAACCCAAGTACTGTCCAGAACATTACAACCACAATAAAGCCATCACGAATTTTAAGTTCTCGAGAGTGGTTTCGGACGGGATACCAAATAATGAGACCCGTTAATAAAACACCAATTAGCACTTGTACAAAGGCCCACAGCCCTCCATCTTGATAATAGAGTGCAATCATAATGGGTGGTAACAGGCTAATGCTGTATACCATTAAGAGTAGGCCAAAGACTTTAAAGATGATTTTTGAGTGCATAGTAAGTTCTTATTGTAGGGCTATTTGCCTATTGATGATTAACCTAATGATGATTAATCTGATGATTAACTAAACCAGCTACGTTTTTCTTCTGGCGAAAAGAGTTTGGCTATCTCTGCGGCATTTTCAGAATTACTTAAAAATAAGATGGCGTGGTCTTCCGCTTTTATTTCTAAATCACGGTGGGCGATAATGACTTTTTCATCGCGAATAATACAGCCGACCGTAATGTCGCTTGGCCATTCGATTTCACCAATTTTTTTACCAATAATTTCAGAGCTGTTTTCACTGCCGTGGGCAATCACTTCCATCGCTTCTGCGGCCCCCTTGCGGAGAGTCGCTACCTTAACGGTATCGCCTTTACGAGTGTAATGCAGTAGGTGGCTAGTGGTGATACTATCGGCAGAAATGGCGACATCTATGCTGTTGCGCTGAATCAGTTCAACATAAGATTGGTTGTTGACTAAAGCAATCACTCGACGAACCCCGAGCTTTTTGGCAAGCATACCCGAAATAATATTCGCTTCATCATTATTGGTAACGGCAACAAATAGGTCAATTTCGTCGATATTTTCTTCAAGCAGCAACTCTTTATCGGAAACATCGCCATGAATAATAATGGTGTTATCCAGCGCTTCGGCTACTTCACGGGCTTGCTGCATATTGTGGTCAATCAGCTTTACTTGATGACTCTTCTCTAGCGCTTGCGCCAAGCTAAAACCTATATGGCCACCTCCAGCAATCATAATTCGGCGAGAGGGGCGTAATTTGCTGCGACGCAACTCATTTACGATAATGGGGATATGAGCCGCTTCCGCTAAGAAAAAGACTTCATCGCCCGCTTTAATCACGGTATCTCCAGTAGGCATAACCACTTGGCCACGACGGTAAACGGCTACAATTCGCGCTTTGATATTACTGGGTAGATGGTCTCTTAATGTACGAATTTGTTTGCCAACCAGCATGCCATCGGCATAAGCACGCATGGCCACTAAACGCACTTTTCCTTCTGCAAAGTCAATAACCTGAAGTGAGCCTGGGTATTCGATGAGCTGCAGAATATAATTGGTTACCAGCATCTCTGGGCTAATGAGTACGTCAATAGGAATGGCATAGGTATTGAGAGAACGATCAAAGAGTTCTGGATGGTCAAGGTAAGATTTACCACGAACACGAGCGATTTTCTTATCGGTTTTATACATGCTATGAGCAAGATAGCAAGCGAGGATATTGGTTTCATCATTTTGTGTGGCGGCAATCAACATATCCGCATCTTCCAGACCTGCTTGATTGAGAATGTCAGGATGAGAGGCATGCCCAACTACGGTACGAATATCGAGCCTATCTTGTAAGCGCTGCAACTGTAATCGGTCTAAATCAACAACGGTTACATCGTTACTTTCTAAGGCTAGAAGTTCTGCTAGCGAAGAACCAACTTGTCCTGCACCTAAAATTACAATATTCATTTGTGTACTTTACTCAACTATCTCATTAGCTCATTTCAGAGTGGTTCGTTTTATTTTACACCGCATTATTGAGGGTTTTTAGGATCTATCCCTAAGGTTTTTAATTTTCGGTATAAATTGGTTCTATCTACCCCAGAACGTTTTGCCGTTTCGGATACATTACCACTGCTTTCGCGTAATAATTGGCTTAAATAACGCGCTTCAAAATTCTCTTTAGCCTCTTTTAAAGAGAGGGTTGTATCTACCACTTCACCTAAACTATTAGAGGCTTGGGCACTGGTTAATAACTCTTTGACTTCATCATCTGAGACTTCGTTATTACCTAAAATGAGCAAGCGTTGAATATGATTTTTAAGCTCTTTTAAGTTACCAGGCCAGTGATGTTGGCGCAGAATATTTTGCGCTGGGACACTAAAATGGCGATACTCTAAGCCTTCAAATGTCACAAAGTGATCCACATAGTACTCAATCAACTCAGGAATATCTTCAGTGTGTTGACGTAAAGCAGGGATATGAATTTGCATGACTTTTAAGCGCTGGTATAAATCCTCTCTAAATGCTTTACGGTCTACGTCACTTTCTAAGTCGTGTTTGGTTAAGGCGATGACGCGAATATCAATGCAAATGGCATCGCTATTATTGTCCACTTGGAAACATTGTTTAAGAACAATATTCGAAAGCTGAGCTTGTGCCTCTTTAGAGAGTTGTTCAATATGTGCGATAACCATTGTGCCTTGATGAACTTCACGTAAGGCTTTTTTGAGTTTTTCTAGGTTTTCAGGCAAACATAGATCGTTGAAATCTAAAGCATGAAAATGGGTATAAGGATTGGTTTGACGCAGGCTGGTTTTGTGAAGCGCTTCGGCAAAGTGGTGTTTGCCTGTGCCTGACTCTCCAGTCACCAAAATCGGCATGGTAAATTTAGAGAGACGTTCAATGGTTTCACGCAGTTGTAACACAGCTTTACTTTTACCTATGGGTAAAAAGTGATTTGGCTGTTTTTGTTTTAACTGGCGGTTTTCTAAGTTAAGTTGGTTATGCTCTATGGCACGTTCGGCCGTGACAATCAGTTTTGCCAAAGAGAGCGGTTTTTCAAGAAAATCATAAGCACCGAGTTTTGTGGCTTCAATCGCGGTTTCAATCGTGCCGTGTCCAGACATCATAATGACTTTGGTGTTATCTAAAACCCCCTCTTCTTGCATCTGTTTGAGAAGTGAAATTCCGTCGATATCTGGCATCCAAACATCCAAAAAGATAATGTCTGGAAGAAAATTTCTCCAAGCATTTTGTGCCTGTACGCCATTGGCTGCGGTTTCAACTTGATAACCTTCTTCTAAAAAGATCTCTTCCATTAAGCTGCGAATATCTTTTTCATCATCAACAATCAGTAATTTACCAGGTTTCATGTACGCTCACTTAACTACCTCTTTTGGCGATTATAGGAAGTTTAATTATAAAACAGGTTCCGTTTCCTGGTGAAGAAGTTAATGTAATTTGACCGTTATGTTCTTCAACTATTTTACGCACAACGGCAAGGCCTAAACCTGTGCCCTTGGGCTTGTCGGTGGCATAAGGCTCAAAAATCCAGTTTTGTGCTTCTTCTGGAATACCTGGACCATTGTCACAAATGGAGAGGGTTATTTCATCACTCTCATCACACTGTGTTTTTACTATAACATGCGCTTTAGGCGTTTCTTCAGTCGCTTCAAGGGCATTTTTAATTAAATTATGTAGTAACTGACGTAGCCGTGAACTGTCTGCCATTACTTGAGGGCAGTGATCATCAATTTCTGCAGAGACACGCCAATTAGAATCTGGATCGCGGTACATTTCAGTAATGTTGTATATCAATTTATTGATTTGAGTGGGGTGCAACTCAACTTCAGGTGTATTGGCGTAATCACTAAACGCTTGTACGAGTTTTTGCATGGTTGAAACTTGTTCAATAATGGTTTCGGTCATGCGGCTGAGTAGGTCTTGGTCAGTGTTGTCGAGTTTATTATGTAATTTAAATTTAAGTCGCTCTGCTGAGAGTTGTATGGGCGTTAAGGGGTTCTTAATCTCATGTGCTAATCGACGTGCTACATCACTCCAGGCGGCATGAACCTGAGCTTGAACAAGCTCGGTAATGTCGTCAATAACAATAACATAACCGCCTATTTTTTTATCAATGCTTGGTAGTGTAGAACCCTGTATTAATAAAATCTTTTGGCCTTTCTTGCAGGTAAAGTCAATTTGCATTGACCAGGGTTCAGAGTTGTGTTCAAACTTGGGGGCAATTTTATGAACCAGTTCATTCAGGTGTGCGCTATCTTCACGGTCTATTACATCCAGCAATTTTTTACCAATGTGTTTGCTGATATCGGTATTTAGAATTTCTTGAATGGCATCGTTAATCGTACGGATTCGGTAGTGCATATCTAGGGTAACAACACCACTCGATAAGTTTTTGATTATGGCTTGCAGATAGAGTTTTTGTACTTCGGTCTGTTGATGGCTGAGTTTAATGTCATTTCGCGCTTTAGAAATACGTTGAATCATATCGTTAAAGGATTGAATCAAATCACCAAATTCGTCATTTTCAGGGACAGCCATTTTAACGCTATAGTCACCCTTAGATATGGCACGAGTCCCTTTTGCTAGGGTTCGAATTGGCATTGTAAAGTTTTGTACCGCTTGAATAGTGAAAAGTACCGCAGTCACTAATGTGAGCAGTAGAACCATAGAAAGAACCAGCACAAAGCTCGCGGTTAAAGGGTTTTTTAAGTAGGACAACTCTTTGTATTGGCCAGATGCCGTGCCAACCGATTCTGATAAAAGTGTGATGTCAGTTGGCACAGGAAAGATCGCTTGCAGGGCATATTGGGTTTTTAAGGTGAGGTCGGTAAAAGGCACTAAAACACGAATAAATTCCTCTTTGGTGGTAGCACCAGGTCGGTTTTCTAAGGCGGCATAGGTTTTGTTATTACGAATTTGTTGAAAGAGGTTGTCTCCAGGTGTTGCTGGTAAAATGGCCGTATCGTATTCACTACTAAAGGCAATCAATTGTTGGTTAACATGGTAAAGCGCAACCTCTTGCGCACCTAACTGCTGGCGTAATGTATTTACGGCCAAACTGGGTGAGGTAGTCAGTAAGGTGTTATTTGCTTTGGCTAAAGCAAGTGTCATTTTAAGGCTTTCGCGCGTTTTATTGTCGAGGGTAATTCGAACGACAGCGGTAGCATTATCTAAAGCAACTTCGGTTTTAACATCAAACCATTGGTTTATCCCTTGTTGAATAAAACTCAATGAGAAGTAGAAGATAATGGCCGTTGGAATCCCTAGTAATAAACTGGTGATAAAGGTTAAACGAACGGTGACCTTACTGCCTGGAACTTTTTTGCGGAACTGTTGGTATAAATGAAATAGCGTTTTTACAAGAAAAAATAGCAGTAAACCCACACCACCAACAGTAAAGAACAGCAGAGTAGAGTAACTGTCAGCAAAGCTTGAAGCGTTTTGCAGGGTTTGACTCATTACCACTAGCGCTAGCAGCAGTAAGCTAGAGAGTAAGGTCAGTAAACCATATTGTTTTAAATAACGGCCAAATGCATTCATTGCCAACTCAATGGGGTTTTTAGGGTGGTTTCAAACCAACCACTGTCTAACTGCCAAACCGTGGGTGAGAGCAGCGCTTCTAAAATTAACGGTGCAGGTAACTTCCAAAAATCAAGCGATATGCGCATGCGTAAAGTATACCTTTGTTCAGGATGTAATTCAGAAAGAGATGCAATGGGAAACGCTTGTAAGGTCGCTAGGGTAGTTAATGCATCATCAATGGTTTTAAAGGTTTTAGCATTTTGGTTTCGGTTATTGTAAAGCGCGTATAAGCGATTGACACCATAGGCATAGATATCGGTGTGGTAACTGATGATATTGCGATTACGTTCATATTTTATACCTAGAATTCGGCTAGATTCGGTTAACTCGATTTGGATTCTAAAGCTCAGCGGAATTTCATGGTGAATCGCTTCAATAACGCTTGAGGGTAGATTAAAGTCACTCTCAGAGTCTATTAACAGCTGTTTATCTTGTTGATAATCGCGAACGTTGAGAATCGTAATGGGATTTTCAACCGTGTTGGTTGTGGGTAAAACACTTTCTGCTACCGCGATATTACAAGTTACCAGGCCTGGTAAAATGCAGAAAAATAGCACGCTTGTTGTGTATGAAGGAGCGGCTAAAAGCTTATTAAAGATGAACCTCAGCGTTTGGCTTAAATCGTGCCTTAATTGCAAACATAACAGAGCAATGGCGCGGACTCTTTGCATGGTTTACAAGCTCTTTTCCAGTAAACAGTAGAAAAAACCATCCATATCTAATCGTCCTGGAAGGTATTGATTACCTGGTGTTTCAAAAGTGACTGTGGCCTCAAGTTCTAATGGAACCACTTTAGCCGATGCTTCACTTTCAATAAAGCGTTGCATTTGTAAGGTGTTCTCTTCTGGTAAAACAGAGCAGGTGGCATAAAGCAGTTGGCCGCCTGGTTTTAGCGTGGCCCATAATGCCTTTAGAATATTCGCTTGGATTTCAACCAGGGCTTCAATGTCTTCGGGGGTGCGATGCCATTTAATATCTGGATGACGGCGAATAATACCCGTTGCAGAACAGGGTGCATCAAGCAGGATTTTGTCAAACAGTTGTTTATCCCACCACTCGTCAGGACAAGAAGCGTCGCCAACTTGGTACTCTGCTTCTAAATCTAAACGGTATAGGTTTTCAGCTAAACGTTCTATGCGTTCGGGCTCTTTTTCTATGGCAAACACCTGCGCCTGATTGTTAGATAGCTCTAAAAGATGGGTGGTTTTTCCACCTGGTGCGGCACACGCATCTAAAATGCGTTCATTCGCTTTAGGTTGCAAGATGTTAGCAGCTTGCTGTGCCGCGCCATCTTGCACGCTAAACCCACCTTCTTCGTAAGTGGGTAGTTGACTGATGTCCATGCTATTTTCTAAGACAATGCCTTGTGGTGCCGTGGCATGAATTCTGGCTGCAATATCTTCTTGCTGAAGTTGCTGCATAAAGGCTTCACGTGTTTGCTTCATGGTATTTACCCGCAAGGTGAGCGGAGCAATCTCGTTGTTGGCTTGCATAATCGATTGCCAATCATCTGGGTAGGCTTTACGTAAGGCTTTAAATATCCACTGCGGGTGCGAGTATTTGTGTGCGGGTTTTAAATCGGCCTCAGCACAAATCGCTTCTTGGTCACGTAAAAAGGTGCGTAAAACACCATTTATCAACGCTTTGGCCCAAGGTTTTTTGAGTTTTTGCACCACGGCAACGGTTTCTGAAACCGCCGCATGTTCTGGGGTTTCCATATAGAGAATCTGATACAAACCAATCAAAATGAGCTGGTTGATATCCTCATCTTTTTCTTTAAGTTTCTTTTTGAGCAGTTGGGCTCGAATGGCCTCTAAACGCGCTTGCCAACGTAAGGTGCCAATCACCAGGTTTTGGGTAAAGCCACGCTCTCGACGGTCTTGAAACTGTGCTAAGCCTTCAGGCAAGCTTTGGCTTAATGAACGACCGTTTTGAATAACCGTTAAACAGATTTTAAGCGCAATGAATCGACTGTTTAACCCTGTGCTGTTTACATTGGGTGTAGAGGTTTCGTTACTCATGCAAACTGGTAGCCATCAAGATTACGAGATTGAGCAAAGTCATAGGCGTTCATCGCTTTTTTGCCTGCAGGCTGTAACTGTTCAATACAGATAGCTTGGTCTGCCGTGGCAACGATTAAGCCTTGCTTGGTTAAGCCAAGTACCAGGCCTGGTAACTTCTCTTTTGAATTGAATTTTTCTTGCTCTTCACTGTTAAGTAAACGCGCTTGCCAAATACGCAACGGTTTTTCTTCATAAGGGGTAAAAGCCACTGGCCAAGGGTTAAAGGCCTGTATTTTACGAAGGATATTTTGAGCAGGTTGCGACCAGATAATTTGCGCCTCTTCTTTATGCATTTTTTCAGCATAGGTCACTAATGACTCATCTTGCTTTTCAGGCGTAATGCTTTTATCTAAAAGCCCTGTTAAGGTCGCCATTAAAGCCTCGCAACCCATGGTGCTTAAACGGTCATGCAGGGCTTGAGCATTATCGGTAGGCGTAATTTGAGTGGCGATTTTATAGAGCATGTCGCCAGTATCAAGCCCCGCATTCATTTGCATAATGGTTACACCTGTTTCAGCATCTCCCGCTTCAATCGCGCGCTGAATAGGCGCTGCGCCACGCCATCTAGGCAGTAAAGAGGCGTGAATATTTAAGCAACCCATCTTAGGCATATCTAACACCACTTGCGGCAAAATCAGGCCGTAAGCCACCACAATCATAATGTCGGCATTTAAGGCTTTAAGCTCTTCTTGGGCTTCTGGATTACGTAAAGTTTCAGGCTGAAAAACAGGAATATTGTGTTCCAAAGCAAGTTGTTTCACAGGGCTTGCTGTCAGTTTGCGACCACGTCCTGCAGGGCGGTCTGGCTGTGTGTAGACGGCAATAACGTCATGTTCTGAATCAATCAGTGTTTGCAGTGGCGCAACCGAAAATTCTGGAGTACCTGCAAAAATAATGCGAAGGGATGGATTGGTTGTTTGACCCATAATTTACGGTTGCTCTTCTTCCATTAATTTACGAAACTTCTGCAAAGCTCGGGTGCGTTTTAAACCAGAAAGGTGGTCAACAAACAGCTTGCCGTTTAGGTGATCAATTTCATGTTGAATACACACGGCCAATAAATCATTGGCTTCAAACTCAATCTGTTTGCCATCTCTATCCATGCCGCGCACAATGATGTCGCTTGGTCTGGTAACCGTTCCATAAACGCCAGGTATAGATAAACAGCCTTCTTCCCACTTAATTTGCCCAGCCGAACGAATGATTTCTGGATTGATTAATGCAATGGGTTGGTCTTTGGTTTCAGAGACATCAACCACAATTAAGCGCTGTTGAACGGCAATTTGTGGGGCGGCTAAACCAATGCCTGGCGCGTCATACATGGTGTAAAACATGTCATCAATAAGTTTATCAATCTCATCACTCATTTCAGGGATTGGGGCGCAGATTTCACGAAGACCAGCTTCAGGGTAGAGAACGATATCGAGTTTTTCCATGGTGTCGTATATACTTTCAATAAAATAACTGCGGATTATTATAGCTGATTATGTCAAATTTTGCCGATTTACCCTCAATGCTTGCCTTTCACGCTTGCTACGTTTCGTTTCAGCAGTTACAAGCCATTCATACATATTTTGGCAGTTTAGAAAATGCACTAAATAGTTCCCCTTCTGACTGGCAAAATAGAGAGTTATTATCCGCTAAACAGGTTAATGATTTATTAAGCGATGAGTGCAAAATTCGTGTGGATGAAGCACTTGAGTGGGCAGAAAAAGATAACCAGGCCTGGCTACCTATTGGCTCAACATCGTTTCCGCAGCCACTTAAAGAGATAACCGACCCGCCTATTCTGCTTGGAGTGAGAGGTAATGTTGAACTGTTAAGTGATCCACAAGTTGCGATAGTGGGGAGTCGCCACGCGTCCAAGCAGGGTATGGAAACGGCCAAAGATTTTGCACGCTTTCTTTCGCAACAAGGGTTGGGTATTACCAGTGGTTTAGCTTTGGGGATTGATACTGCGGCCCATCAGGGCGGGTTACAAGGTATGGGTAAAACCGTTGCGGTAGTGGCAACAGGGTTAGACCGTATTTACCCTGCTTCCAATCAAGGTTTGGGGCATCAAATTGTAGAAGAAGGAGTGATGATTTCAGAGTTTGTGCTGGGTACAAAACCGCTGAATTACAATTTTCCTAAAAGAAACCGAATTATCAGTGGTTTGAGTCTGGGTACTTTGGTGGTTGAGGCGGCGTTAAAAAGTGGTTCATTAATTACGGCAAGAACCGCTTTAGAACAAGGTAGAGAAGTGTTTGCTGTGCCTGGCTCTATTCATAATCCACAAGCCAAAGGGTGTCACCAGTTGATTAAGCAAGGCGCTAAATTAGTGGAGTCTGGTCAAGATGTGTTAGAGGAGTTGTCAGCTAATTTACAATATCGTTTGGATTTGCAAACAACGCAAGAGTTACCAGGCCTGGTAACTCAGCCGAACAACCAATCAAAAAGTGCTTTGCTAAACAGCATTGGTTATGAACCGACCAGTTTAGATGAGTTAGTGGTGTTAACTAAGCAACCTGTTTCAAGCTTGCAAGGCGAGCTTATGCTATTGGAGTTGGCGGGCGAAATTGAAGCTATGTCAGCCGCTCGTTGGCGCAGAATCAAATAAAATAAAGGGGTATTTGTGAGCTGTTTAAAGGTTGACTTTACAAATGGCTTTTGAGCCAGAATCCTGGTAATCAAGAGCATCAAAACTGAGCTGATTGGCAATCATGATTCCTCTACCGTGATGATGTAAAGCGCGGTTTTCAACATAGTCTAGGTAACTTGAAAAATCAAAGCCCAGACCATTGTCTTTAATGGTAAATTGCAAGTATTCTTTAAACCTTTCAACACTGACTTCAACATGTTTATGCTTGTTCTCAGGTAGATTTAATCGTCGTTCAATTTCAGCCTGTAAAGAACCTTTTGATGTTAAGCGCGTTTTTTCTTCATAGCCAATGCCTAGATTTCCATGTTCAATGGAGTTCAGGATAAGCTCAAATAAACCAATCGCAACATGTTTTTGATCTGGTGTTATAAAAGCTAAAACCGACGATACGGTTTGTGCATCCTGTATTGTTTTTACATGAAAAGTGGCTTTTTGCATGAGAGGATGAACATTTTCAAAATTGGCTAAACGGTGCGCCACCTCCAAATGCCGACTGAATCCATAGGTAGCCGCCATTAAAACGGTTTTAAACAAGGAAGCGTTATAAGGGTAGTTTAATGAAAAATACACCCCGTTTTCTAACGCCTTTTGAACAATCTCAGTGCGTGGGTTATTAATTTGCAGGATTAAGGGTATTACATTGTAAATGGGTTGTTTTTGGTAGCTATGAAATGCTTTAAAGTCATCTCTGTCGAGCATGCATTCATCAATAATAACGGCTTCAAAAGAGGGGGTGGCGAACTTTTTTAAGATTTGAATCCCTTCGAGAGGCGTGGCGCAAAATGTAAATTCAAAATTGAAATGATTCAGTTTGCGTTGAATGTCTAATTGATGTGTAGGGTCGACACCAATAAATAATAACCGACGGGTGTCTGCTACAGCAGGTACAGGTTGGGCTTCAGGCATTCAAGTTCTCAGTTATTGTATAGGTAAAGGCACTCTTAGTGCGGTGCATCATACAAATTGACATTGAAGCGTCAAATGAGATGTCTAACTCTTATTATTATAGCAAATATTATTTGAGTAAAAAAACGTAGTTTATGATGAAAAGATGAGCTTGATGAAGTTTGGTAGCAATAAAATCCTGATATTAATTACCGACAAATTTAAATAAGTGTTTGCAAAACCACTTAAAATTATGCATCTTAAAAAAGAAGAAAATAATTAAACCGTATTTAAGTGATTAGACAAGATACGATAAACCTTTTAAATTTAGAGCAAACAATATGACGAATTTGGTGATAGTGGAGTCCCCCGCTAAAGCAAAAACAATCGAGAAATATTTAGGTAAAGATTTTACTGTACGGTCAAGTTACGGTCATATTCGTGATATTCAGAAAAAAGGGATGGGGATTGACCTAGAAAATGGGTTTTTACCAAACTACGAAATCTCTGCAGATAAAAAGAAAAACGTAGCCGAATTAAGAAAGCTGGCTAAAACGGCTGAGGCCGTATGGTTGGCAACGGATGAGGACCGCGAGGGGGAGGCGATTGCCTGGCACCTTGCGGAAGCCTTAAAGCTAGATATAAATACCACCAAACGTATTGTATTCCATGAAATTACCAAGCCCGCTATTCAAGCGGCGATTGCTGCGCCAAGAACGGTTGACTTAGATTTGGTAGACGCTCAACAAGCGCGTCGCATATTAGACCGAATAGTGGGTTTTGAACTGTCGCCTATCTTGTGGAAAAAAATTCGTACAGGCTTGTCAGCAGGGCGAG
The DNA here is from genome assembly GCF_000478585.1 of Thiomicrorhabdus sp. Kp2. Taxonomy (NCBI): domain Bacteria; kingdom Pseudomonadati; phylum Pseudomonadota; class Gammaproteobacteria; order Thiotrichales; family Piscirickettsiaceae; genus Thiomicrorhabdus; species Thiomicrorhabdus sp. Kp2. The sequence continues at coordinate 1,252,691 of NZ_ARWI01000001.1, read as the reverse complement.
TACAGTCCGTTGCCGTGCGTTTAATTGTAGAGCGTGAGCGTGAAGTTGAAGCGTTTGAATCAAATTTTGTTTTTAGAGTTCAGGGCGAACTTAATTTGCTGGATGAGGCGGGAAAAAAAGTAGGTGTTTTAGATGTAAAGCGCACCGCAACTTTTGCAACTGAAGAAGAGGCCGTTGCCTTTTTAGAAGCGGTGGCTAAAGCGAATTTATCGGTCATCTCTTTAGAAGAAAAACCAGCAAAACGCACCCCTAAAGCGCCGTTTACCACTTCAACTTTGCAACAAGAGGCATCTTCAAAGCTGGGCTTCTCGGTGAAGCAGACCATGATGGTGGCGCAACGTTTATATGAGTCTGGGAAAATCACCTATATGAGAACGGACTCAGTGAATTTGTCTGAGTTGGCGATTGAACAAGCTAAAAATGTGATTAGCTCCGATTACGGCAGTGAATACAGTCATTCAAGACGGTTTAAAACCAAAAATGCCGATGCACAAGAGGCGCACGAAGCGATTCGTCCAACCGACTTTAGCGTTGAAAATGTCACAGGTGAGCGTAATGAACAGCGTCTTTATCAGTTGATTTGGCGTAGAGCAATCGCCTCGCAAATGGCGGATGCACAATTAAAAAGAACCACGGTGGATGTGGGGATTGATTTATTACCGGGTGATAAATTTACCGCCAAAGGTGAAGTGGTCATTTTTGACGGTTTCTTAAAAGTATACGACTTTGATACCAAAGATGAAGGTGGCTTATTACCACCTATGACAGTCGGTCAAAAGTTAGATGTTTCTGAGTTAAGCGCAAGACAGAGCTTTAGTCGTCCACCGGCACGTTATAACGAAGCGAGCTTGGTTCGCACTTTAGAAGAGATGGGGATTGGACGACCATCAACCTATGCTCCGACTATTGATACGGTGCAACAACGTGGTTATGTGGTTAAGGAGGACCGAGAAGGTAAGCCTAGAGAGTACCGACAAATCACCTTGAATAAGGGTGAGGTTAAAGCTGAAACCCTATCTGAGATGGCGGGAAGTGAGAAGAATAAATTATTCCCTACTGATATTGCTGGCATTGTGACCAACTTTTTAACCAAACACTTTGGTGATGTGTTGGATTATCAATTTACCGCCAAAGTAGAAGATAAGTTTGATGTGATTGCCCAAGGTAATATGCAGTGGCAAGAGATGTTGGCCGAGTTTTACGGGCAATTTCACCCTAAGGTAGTCGCAGCCGAAGATGTTTCACGTGAAGAAGCGGGTCAGGCACGTTCATTAGGCAATCATCCGCAAAGTGGTAAACCCATGTTTGTTAAAATTGGTCGTTTTGGGCCTTATGTACAAGTGGGGGATGGTGAGAATGATGAAAAGCCGACTTTTGCTAGCTTAATGCCAGGGCAAAAGATGGATTTGATTACCATAGAAGATGCGCTAGAGCTTTTTAAGTTACCTCGTGAAGTAGGAGAAATGCCTGAAACTTTTAAAGCAACCGCCGTTGATGGTAGTGAATTTGGTATTGAAAAAGGGCAAGTGATTATTGCTAAGCAAGGCCCGTTTGGTCCTTATTTGGAATATGGTCCAAAAATGTTTGCTCCCATTAAAGGCTTTGACCCTCTAAGCATTACTTTAGAAGAATCGGTGGCGCTAATTGAAAACAAAATTCAAGCCGATGCCGATAAGATTGTAAAAACCTTTGTTGGTACCGATGTCAAAATCCTTAAAGGACGGTGGGGGCCATATATTACCGATATGGTGACCAAGAAAAACGCCAAAATTGCTAAGGATGAAGATGCGCTAGAATTGTCTTTAGAAGAGTGTCAGAAGCGTTTAGATGAAGCGCCAGAGCCTAAAAAGCGTGGTCGTGCAGCGGCTAAAAAGGCGCCTGCTAAAAAACCAGCAGCAAAAAAAACAACCGCTAAAAAAGCAACTACAAAAAAACCAGCTACAAAAAAGGCGGCTCCTAAAAAAGCACCCGCTAAAAAACCTGCTACAAAATCGACAACTCGAAAATCACCTGCCAAGAAAACAGCTTCTGAATAATTGTTTTGCCACTCAATTAAGCGAATTAAACTGGTTGTTCGCTAATTTGAGTGGCGTATTAGCTTAAAATCAAACAGTAATTTTCTGAATTTTTAAGTTACCAGGCCTGGTAACTTAAAATTAACCTCGTTGACTAAATTTAATTTAGTAAAATATCCTGTTTTATAAAATATCTAAACTTTTTGGTCTTTTCATTGAACCCGTTTATGTAAACGGTCGAGTTAAAGAAGCCCAAAAGTATCATCCGCCAAAAGTAAAGAGACCATCGCATGAAGCAGCAAATTGCGCAGATTTTAATCGAAGTTGTTCAACAGTTAAAACAACAAGGGGTTATTCCTGAAGATGTATCACCACGCATCAATGTAGAAAACACCCGCGATAAATCGCATGGTGATTTTGCAACTAATTTAGCGATGATGCTCACCAAACAAGCGGGTATGCCACCAAGAGAATTGGCGCAAAAAATTATTGAACTGGTTGATGATGTACCGATTGTGCAAAAAGTGGAAATTGCTGGGCCAGGTTTTATTAACTTTTTTGTGGACGATTCGGCTAAGTTTGCGGTGGTTAAAACCGTATTAGAGGAAAAAGCCGATTTTGGTAAGTGTAATGTTGGACAAGGTCGTTCGGTTTTGGTGGAGTTTGTTTCGGCTAACCCAACAGGGCCTTTGCATGTAGGGCATGGTCGTGGTGCGGCTTATGGTGCAAGTGTGGCCAACTTGCTTGAGGTAGCAGGCTTTACGGTGGCCAAAGAGTATTATGTGAATGATGCTGGTCGCCAGATGGATATTTTGGCAACGTCTGTTTGGTTACGTTATTTAGAACAGTGCGGTGAAAAGTTTGCTTTTCCAAGTAACGGTTATAAAGGCGATTACATCTATGCGATTTGCGATAGTTTACAAGCCGAGTTTGCAACCACTTTACAAAAACCAGCTTTAGAAATTTTTGCAGGTGTTACGCCTGATGATGGTCAAGAGAATGGCGATAAAGAAAAACATATTGATGACCTGATTGTTAAAGCCAAAAATTTATTAGGCGCAAAACACTATGAAGCTGTTTTTAAAATGGCAATTGATGCCATTCTTGGTGATATTAAAGAGGACTTAGCAGGTTTTAATGTTCACTTTGATGAATGGTATTCAGAACGTTCATTGATGGATTCAGGCGTGATTGATGCGGCGATTGAAAAATTACAAGCGGCCGACAAAATCTACGAAAAAAACGGTGCGCTTTGGTTTAGATCAACCGATTATGGTGATGAAAAAGACCGTGTGGTTGTACGTGACAACGGCATTAAGACTTATTTTGCTTCAGATATCGCTTACCACTTCAATAAGCTAGAACGTGGTTTTGATATTTTGATTGATATTTGGGGTTCAGATCATCATGGTTATGTACCACGTGTTAAGGCCGCTATGGAAGCGATGGGCACGGATTCTGAAGCATTAAAAGTGCTATTAGTTCAGTTTGCCGTGCTTTATCGTAGTGGTGAAAAGCTTGCAATGTCTACACGAAGTGGTCAGTTTGTGACCTTGCGTGAGTTGCGTGATGAGGTCGGTAGCGATGCCGCTCGTTTTTTCTATGTTCAGCGTAAATCTGAACAACACATGGATTTTGATTTGGATTTAGCAAAATCGAAATCAAATGAAAACCCTGTTTATTACATTCAATATGCGCATGCACGTATTTGTCGTGTTATGGAACAGGCACAGCAACAAGGCTATAGTCTGGATTTACAAGCAGGCCTGGCAAGTATTGAAAAACTTGACGGTGAGCATGAAGTAAAACTGGCGACAGAGCTGGCTAAGTACCCTGAAATTGTTGCGCGAGCGGCAGGGTTCTATGAACCACATCAAATTGCTTACTACTTAAAAGATTTAGCTCATGGGTTACACTCTTATTACAATGCGAGTCAGTTTATTGTTGAAGATGATGCTACACGCCAGGCTCGATTAACCTTGATTACAGCCGTTCAGCAAGTGTTACAGAATGGTTTGGCCATTATTGGGGTTTCTGCTCCAGAGACAATGTAAATGGCTAGAGATTTTCGTCATGGGCATGCTCAACATCGCAAACAAACGTTTCAGCGAAAGTCTCAAGAGGCATCTAAAGCAGTGAGTGCTGGCAAGTCATCCGTGCCAATGATTTGGGCGGGTGGTTTTTTAGTGTCTGCGGTGTTTTTAGTGGGCTTCTTTGTGACACAGCATTTTGCATCCCAAGGGGTGAAGTCTGATCAGCCATCAGAAAAGTCGATTTTTACCGCAGCTAAAGAGATTAAAGAACAGGCGGTAGAGTCTGTTAATGAGGTCTCTGAAAAATTACAACCTAAAACGGTCGTGGTTGAAGCGGTTAAGCTTGATAGCGAACATCCAAATTCAAACCCTGCACAAAAAACTTCATATAGCTTTTATGAAGGCTTAGGACAGATGGAGGTGGTGGTTGATGCGGTTCCTATTTCAGTCGCTCTAGAACAACCTTATTACATTCAAGCTGGAACATTTGGTTCTGAGAAAGTTGCGCGCTCTGAACTGCAACGTTTGTTACGTTTGGGTCAAAAGCTAGAGCTTTCGGTTTTAAATACTAAAACACGAACCTACTACCGTTTAAGAGTAGGTCCTTATTCTGATCGCTTAGCTTTAAACAAAAAAAGAAATGAACTACGTCAGCTTGGTGTGGATACATTATTGCTGAAAGCGCCCAAAACCAAAGAATCAAATTAAGTGAGTTTTGTCGGTTATTAGAGGTAATAAAAAGGGGCTAATTCGCCCCTTTTTTGTGATTTTGCTTGAGCATCTTTTTAAACACGCTCTATATTTTTGGTTTTAGCTTATTTATCTTTTTCAGGTTTATCAACTAAGTCGGTTTCTAATACAACTCGGTTTCTACCGTCTGTCTTCGCTTTATATAAGGCCTTATCCGCTCGGGCAATTAAGTCTTCACCTGTTTCATTTCCGTTAAAAGTAGCGATTCCAAATGACGCTGTGATGGTAGAAATGGGTTTATCTTCATTTTTACGCTTTAAATGAGCCGATTCTATTGCTTTGCGGATGGTTTCGGCACGAGCAGCCGCTTCTTCTATTGAGGAATTGGCGACTAAAATGGCAAACTCTTCACCTCCGTATCGACAAATGGTTTCATTGTCGGCTTTATCTTTCTTCATAATGCTTGCGTAATATCTAAGTACGCTATCGCCAACCAGGTGACCGTAGGTATCATTGAATTTTTTAAAATGATCGATATCACTAAGAATCAAACATAACGATTCTGGAGAGTCTATTGCGTCGAGTATTAATTCCTGTAAGGCGTTATTGAACGCTTTGCGATTTCCCACTTCTGTTAGCTCATCTTGCATCGCTTCAGCACGCGCTTCAATGAGTTGTTCTCTAAGTTTCTTAACCTCATCTGAGCTGTGTTGCATCTCTTCTTGAAAAGCGCGGCTGCTCTCTTTCATGTTGGTTGCAGCACTGAGCACCGTATTGGTAATGGCTTTTACTTGTTCGGTATTGAGGTTTGGGTCAGAAAGTTTGGTTGTACAACTATCAAGTTCATGAGTATGGGTTTCAAGTTTCTCACTCCAGTCGTTCATTTTCTTGATCATAAGATCAATTAAACGTTTGAATGCGCGATCAAATTCAGAAGCGGAGTTATCGTCGCTTGCTAAATAGTCATCATATAATCGTCGTCCAACACGATCGTTATAACCAAATGGGTCATTGATAATGGCATCCATCTCTTGGCGAAATTGTGGATTGTCGCCCTTGTAATATTGGTACCAAACAAAATAATTTAGTGGGGTTGGGTTGATGTTTTGCTCTTCAAAAGCATCAATTAAATTATTGAAAATGCGTTTCGCTTTTTCTGGTGCATCCTTAATATCCACTAACACAGCTGAGATTCCTTATAAATCATGCATAAATATGCTTAAATTTTACCATGAAAGCTATGCAAAAAAAGGCCTTTGACCCACAACAATTTATGCTGAGCTGAGTAAATAATCTATGCTTACTTATGGAGAAAATATCTATAAAACGTTATAGTTTTGCTTTAGCCTAATGAATTCAAGGAACTTCCTATGTTAAACCCCTCACAGTTAGAATCAATGGCAAAAAAAATTGCTGATATTATTCCCGAAGGTTTTGGTGAGATGCCTGAAGCAATGCAGTCTCAAGTTAAGACGGTTTTAAGTAATGCATTCGATAAAATGGATTTAGTCACTCGTGAAGAGTTTGATATTCAATCGGGGGTCTTAGCTAAAACACGGGAAAAGTTGGAGCGTTTAGAAAAGTTGGTTGCTGAGTTAGAACAGCAGCTTAACGCAAAATAAAGTACTAGAGTGTTGGTTGCCAGCTTAAATACCCGTGCTGTTCTTGGTATGGACTCACCAAAAGTGGTGGTTGAAGTGCATGCCAGTAATGGTCTACCCTCATTTTCAATTGTAGGTTTACCAGAGGCATCGGTAAAAGAAAGTAAGGATAGGGTCAGAAGTGCGCTGATTAGTTCGGGTTTTAAGTTACCTCCTAAACGTATTACGGTTAATCTAGCACCCGCTGATTTGCCTAAAACGGGAGGGCGTTATGACTTGCCTATAGCCATTGGTATATTATTAGCAACAGAGCAGTTGCAAATAAGTGATGTAAACCGTTTTGAGTTTTTTGGAGAGCTTGCATTAACGGGTGAGTTGCGCGGAATCCACGGTGCTATCTCAAGCCTGCTCGCCTCTCATTCTGAGAATAAAAAGATTATTCTTCCATTTGATAACCTTCACGAAGCACAACTATTAATTGAAACATATCCCGCGCTGAATGAAACGCTGTTTCTTGTTAAAGACCTCAGAGAGGCCTGCCAGGTTTTATTAGGTGACCCCCCCTCTTTTTCTATGGATTTAGACCGAATTCAAGACTCGTCAAATTCTCAAACGCGTTACATTGAAGACATTGCCGATGTTCGAGGACAGTCACAAGCTAAGCGTGCGCTTGAGATTTCGGCAAGTGGTCATCATTCTATGATGATGGTTGGCCCACCAGGTTCTGGTAAAAGTATGTTGGCATCGAGACTGATTACCCTTTTACCTGATTTAACAGCAGAAGAAGCCATTGAGGCGGCTAATATCAGATCTATTTCTGGTGAGGTTATCACTCAAGAATCTTTTTACGTTAGACCGTTTATTCATCCTCATCATACCGCTTCTGCAGCGGCAATGGTCGGTGGTGGGTGCCATTTACAAAAGTTTTTGCTACATTACAATAGTTTTTGCTACAGATGTTTAAAAGAGCTATTCAAGCTCACTAATAGATACATTTCAGAATATATTTTTGGTCAAGACATCTTCTTATCAAGGAGGTGTAATATTGTCTAAAACTTTTCGTATAGAAACATTATTCAATGACAATCTTCAAAGAGTTGTTAGGGCTTTTTGTCGTGTAAAACAAAACACATCTGATCGTTCAAATCCATTAGTTACTATTGCATTCAGAAGAATTGATAATAATCAGATTGAATATTCTACAGCTGCTATTGCAGAGCTTGACGTATTGCGTATAGGCAGTGTTTGGAATGGACGTGTAGGCATTCAAAATGATTTTCAAGACAAAACAAGCCTAAGAAAAGGATGGTTTGAATTTGATCTTTCTAGCCAGCAGGTTGAGTTTCTCAATCTCCATCAGGTCATTAGTAAATACCGACCTGATGAAGAAATTGGTAAAACGCGTGTAGCTAAGCTTCTTACAACGACAAGCCAGGTTGTTTACGTACAATCATTAGAAATATTCACCTCCCTTTATACCCCTGAAAACAAGAATATTCGTAGAGCTTTATTGAACTTTGATCTGGACAGTGTTGTAGACAACTTCGTGCCGAAAAGTCAGCAGGGAATGATTAATGGGGAATATATTCTTCCAAAGGGTTTTGAGCGTTCTAATGCTGTATTCCTTGCTTATATTGCGAATCATCCCGTTACTCGTCAACGTTTATCAAAAATTCGCTCACAAATAAATCAAGGTGAGCGCTTTATTGATGCTCTTCCATACCACCCAACTAAATTGTCTTTTGAAGCCGCTTACGAAGAAATTAATGGGGAAATCTTTGTTCATAGAATAAATAAATTTAGAACCCCTACTGAAATGTCTTTAGTCAAGATAAAGGAAAAAATTTCTACCAAACCTAATAAGCATAATGTTGGTCGTAAGCCAAATTCAAAAACCACCGAACATGATGAAATAGATGTTCAAAGCTCAACTCCACCAGGAACAGGTAGTAATACTCAATATATTGATTCAGGTGTTGATGTTTATGACTCAAACATAGTAAATGAGATTTTAGTTGAAAGAAATGACCCTATTACAGCCCCTAGAGATAAAGATGCCAATGAGCCAGAGCAATTTTCTTCAGGTAGTGAATTTTCTGACAATGATCAAATTGGTAAGTTAGATATTAGTAATACCTCAGTAGAGGATTCATCAGGTATTCAGCAAGATTTTATTGAGGCTTTAGAGGCACTGAGTGCTTTAGATGAGAAGATGAATGGCTACGCTATCTTAAGGTGTGATGACGTTATTTGTGAAGTGGTCACAGGTTCGTTCTTCACAATTTCATTTCCTAATAATGGAGAAAAAGATGCGGGAAAAATGCTTTGGCATCACACTAAGCGAAAGAAGATAAAAGACACATTCCCCTCTGAATATGCAATTACCTATCGGAAGATCGCTCTTATTAGAGTGAATTATGACGGGCAACTTTTTTATTTTGTTGAAATTCAACCAAGGACAAAAAGTGATAAGTATCGTGGATTGATGTTTGGTTATCCGTCAGAGCCGCTTGAATGTGAGTTTGTTTACGCGATTATGGAATGTATCAAAGCAAAAGATGGTTTATTGCTTGAGGCAGAAGGTGCCTTAGAAGACTTGCTGGGTCAGGTGAAAGTTTTTAAGCATTCTAAGCCTTTGGCTCAGCGTTTAAAAAACTTGATGGATGCAGGGTTTAATTAGGATTAGAGAATTATGGCTTTTACAAAAATATCACAGAGAACTTTAGCACCAGCTAGTCCAGACTTGTTATTTAGAGAGTTAACCAGGAGGAAGTTTCCAGATGTATTGCCGCATCAGAAAGACATGATGGAGCGTTATGCTTCTGAGGCTCAAAATGCCCCTGACGTTGCATTGCAATTGCCAACGGGAAGTGGGAAAACTTTAGTGGGGTTACTGATTGCTGAGTGGCGTCGCAGAAAATATAAAGAGAAAATTGTTTATCTTTGCCCAACCCGACAATTGGTCTATCAGGCTGTTGATCAAGCAGAGCACAAATATGGATTAAATGTAATCGGTTTTACAGGATCTCAACGAGATTATTCACCTTCGGACAAAACAAGTTACAAACAGGGTGATGCAATAGCAATAACGACATATAGCAGTTTGTTTAATACGAATCCATATTTTTCAGATGCGGATGTCATCATCATAGACGATGCTCATTCAGCTGAAAACTATGTGGCTAAGATGTGGTCCTTGGATGTAGATAGGTTTAATGATAAGCATACTGCTTTGCACTCTGTTTTAGCATCGGTACTAAAGCCTTATATTGATGCGACAAGTTACACAAAAATGACGGGTAAATGGGAAAACCCTTTGGATTCTTCATGGGTTGATAAAATCCCTTCACCATCTTTATTGGAAATTCATGACGATCTCGTTGATATTATGGATACTTATACTGCGGATAGCGACCTTAAATATTCGTGGAGTATGCTTCGCAATAATCTGAGCTCATGTCATATTTATATTTCATTTTCTGAAATTGTTATCAGGCCAATAATTGCTCCTACTTGGGAGCTTCCTTCATTTAATAATCCTAAACAGAGAATCTATATGTCCGCAACTCTGGGAGAAGGTGGGGATTTAGAGCGTTTGATGGGAAGGAAAAAAATCTTAAGGCTCCCCGTCCCTGATGGCTGGGATCTACAAGGCGTTGGGCGACGCTTTTTTATGTTTCCAAGTCTGTCTTTAAAAGATGAAGACGAAGTCAAATTGAGACGTTCTCTTATTAAAAAGGCAGACCGCAGTTTGATTCTAGTACCGTCTGACAACCTGAAAAATCATATATCTGAAGATATAGAAGAAAATTTATCTCTTGAAGTGTTCTCAGCTGAAGATATAGAGAAATCAAAGCAGAGTTTTGTTGAGTCAACTGGTTCTGTTGCAGTGGTCGCTAATAGATATGATGGTATAGATTTTCCGGGTGAAGAGTGTCGATTACTGTTTATTGAAGGGCTTCCGAAAGCTGTTAATGCTCAAGAACGCTTCTTCATGAGCAGAATGGGTGCAAATTTACTATTTAATGAGAGGGTTCAAACAAGAGTTTTACAAGCAATTGGACGATGTACTAGGTCATTGGAGGATTATTCTGCTGTAGTTGTGAGTGGTGAAGAATTGCCGGACTATCTCTCTGATCGAAGCAGAAGACAGCATTTTCATCCTGAGCTTCAAGCCGAACTTTCGTTTGGGGTAGCACAATCGAAAGACAAGAGCATTTTAGATTTTGAGGAAAACTTTGCTCTGTTTCTCGAAAATGGGGATGAATGGGATGCTGCAAATCAAATGATTGTAGAAGAGCGGAATAGGGCTGAAAAAGTTCCTTTTCCAAGCATTGAGCAGTTATCTGAAGCAGTAAAGTTCGAAGTTGAATATCAGATGGCTCTATGGCAGAAAGATTATACAGAAGCAGTTTCTTGTGCAGAATCTGTTATTGGAGTTCTTACTGATGGTCAACTTGGAGGTTATCGAGCTCTTTGGGAGTATCTTGCTGGTTCAGCTGCAAAGCTAGCCGTATCAGATGGTAATTTAGCCTTTAATGTAAAAGCGATGGAACACTATAAGGCAGCAAAAAAAGCAGCAAAGAGTGTTCCTTGGTTAGTTAAGTTGTCTCAACACTTAGAATTAGACCCAAGCATACTTGAGACAGATTCTCTTCACGAATTAGTAGTCCTGCAAGTGGAGAAAATTGAAGCCGTGCTTAGTTCTCTTGGAACAAGGCATGATCGAAGTTATTCTCAAAGAGAACGACAAATTTTAGAAGGATTCGAGAATGAGTCAACTTTTGAAAACGCTCAGAAGCTATTAGGTGAGCATTTGGGTTATGATGCCGGAAAAGTTGAATCTGATGCTTCTCCGGATCCTTGGTGGCAATTAGGAGATTTCTGTATTGTTTTTGAAGATTACGCTGGTGCGGAGGATACTTCTTCCTTAAATGCCACCAAGGCTAGACAAGCAGCTACACACCCTTCATGGATAAGAGCAAATGTTCCGACGTGCTCTTCTGAGAATGTCGAAATTATCTCTGTAATGGTATCACCTGTTTTGACTGCCAATTCAGGTGCATTGCCTCATCTTTCTGGATTCTTTTTTTGGACGTTAGCGGATTTTAAAGAATGGGCTCAGATTGCGATGAGAACCATGCGAGAAATTAGAAAAACATTTGTTGAGCCAGGCGATTTAGTTTGGAGGGCACAGGCTATTGAAGTACTCCAGGCAAATGGTGTTGATGTGCTTAGTTTAAAGAATAGTCTTAAGAGTAAAGTTGCTAAGTCTTATTTAGAAGAAAGACCATGATTAAGCTTGCTGGCAGAGTTTTGTTTATTTTTTGTCTTTTTGCTTTAGCTGAAGTAGTTCAAGCATCTGGTAAAAGTTATGGCCCTGTCGTTGTTGATGAAGTGACGAGTATCTACGATGGCGATACTTTTCGAGTGAATATCAATGCTTGGCCGGCTATTGTCGGGCAGAGAATTCCGGTTCGAGTAAAAGGTATTGATACACCAGAACTACGAGGTAAATGTCAGCTAGAAAAAGAGTTGGCTAGAAAAGCTAAACAGCATACTGTTCAGATGCTTCGCGGAGCCAAAAGAATTGAATTACAGGATATAGACAGGGGGAAATACTTTCGTATTCTTGCGGATGTATCAATTGATGGGCAAGACTTAGGGAAAAGTCTTATTAGGAATGGACTTGCTGTAAGTTATGACGGTAGAACTAAGACTGATTGGTGTCAGTGAAAGAACTTTTTTCAAGTAGAGGGTATTTATAGATGAGCTTAATCGAAGAAATTGAAGAAAATAAGAGAAAGATTTCAACGGATGCTTACCCAATGTCAATTGGTGAAGTTATAAATCTGTATAGGGATGGTGAAATTGATATTCATCCAGAATTTCAGAGGGTCTATCGTTGGGATGAGTACCAAAAATCAAGCTTGATTGAATCAATTCTAATGGGCATACCTTTGCCATCATTTTTTGTGTCCCAAAGAGAAGACGGTATATGGGACTTAGTTGATGGGCTGCAAAGGTTAGCAACTATTTTGTCTTTCACTGGCGAGTATAAAAATGAAAATGGTGAGCCTTTAGAACCGTTAGTTCTTGAGAAAACAAAATATATTCCAGATTTAGATGGAACAGTATGGAAATCTGAGTTTGGCGACAAAGCTTTGCCTATAGAAGTTCAAAGGGATTTTAAACGCTATAAAATCGATTTTAAAATCATTAAGAAAGAAAGTGACGACAATGCTAAATATGATTTGTTTCAAAGGTTAAATACTGGTGGCAGTTCTTTAGAGGGGCAGGAAGTTCGAAACTGTCTATTGATTATGGTTAATAAGGGGGCATATGATTTTATAGAGAGTCTCTCAAAAAATGAGGATTTTATTACATGTACTCCAATAACTGACCGACAAGAAAATGAAAGGTATCGTTACGAGCTTATTCTAAGATTCTTCGTTTATAAGAATATGATTGAAACTGAGATTGTGATTGATTATGGGAACGTTGATAGTTTCTTAAGTGAACAAATGGTTAATATTTTTAAGGCTGGTAGTGAATTTAATTATGACCAATCAGAAGAATTGTTTAATGAAGTTTTCTGTGAGCTCAATCAGCGATATGGTGAGGATTCATTTAAGGCCTATAGAGATGGATCATTTAAAGGGGCTTTTGTTTTGTCACGTTTTGAATGGATATGCTCATATATTTTGTCTCGAAAAATAAGAGAATTAGATGCTTATTCAGAAATTAATGAGATAGTAAATGGCTTAGGAGAAGATCAAGACTATATCGACTCAACCAAGCGTGGTACGGGGTCTTTAACGCGAACTAAAAAATTAATTAAAATAGCTTCTGGAAAATGATTTTTGCATATGAGTAGTCTAGAAGATCGCTTAAATAAAGAGCGAAGCCGTAGAAAAAAAGAAATTTCTGAACTGTATATTCTAGTTCAATCGACTCAGGAGGAAAGTGCGCGAAAGCACTTGCTAAGAGCTCTTTTATTGTTGATATATGCACATTGGGAAGGGTTTATTAAATCATCTACAGTGAAGTACCTCAAAGCTTTACAAAAGATGGGAATACCATGCAACGACTTGCACCCTTCATTGAGAGCATTCTATTTATATGCTCAATTTAAAACACAGCAAGGTAATGATTGGGATAAATTTTCTGAGGCTATTAATTCAAGTGAAGGACTTATCTTTACAAAAGATATTAGCGGAGAGGTCTCAACTAAATCAAATTTAAACACAGAGGTCTTTAAGGCTCTAGTTTCTAGAATCGGTGTGTCAGATCTTGGTATAGATCTCAAAAAAGGTCTTATCGATGATGGGCTTCTTAGTAGCAGAAATGCAATTGCACATGGAGAAATGAGGGAAATTGAACTATCTGATGTTATTAATTACAAAAATCTGATAGTTCAACTTCTGGACTCATATTTTGATCAATTAGTTGATGCTATTGATAATCAAAAATACCTTAAGACTGATGCCATTCAATCATGAGGGCCTAAAAACCTATCTCCATTAAAATGAATCATATGAGACGGCGCATCAGCTACCCAAACTTCGGTTTCCCAAGAGATAACTGGTAGATATTTATTCATAACTTTTCTATCTGGAAAAGCTGTTACGAACACTAAACCTGCAGTTGTGTTTTTGAATAGCTGCTGCAATTCAGCATATCGCTTGCCGTCAACTGGCCCATGAGAAGTGACTGATTCAATCAATAAAAGCCAGTTTTTTTCCGGCCAGTAAAGTACTACGTCTGGTAGTTTTCCTTTCTTGTTGAGTTTTACGCCTAGCTGCTCAAATTTTTTATCATCAAAGAAATCTTGTTTTGCACCTGTATCACCTAAGTATATGACATCTGCTCCAGGTGCAAATCTAGGCCCAAAATCAGTAACAATATCTTTTATTAGCTGACTATGCGCACCTGAAGAAAGCTTGATTTCTATACCATTTGGCAGGGTTAAGGGAATCATTTGCATTTCACGCTGCATTGCATATTGAGCAGCTAATGTTTCTTTATCCTGTAAGTATTTTTGCAGGTTTTGATCCCAGTTTTCTGTGCTGAAGGATTTTAATAGGTTAACTAATTCTTCTGTTATTTGATAACAAGCTTTAGGGCTATTAACAGGTCTATCAGGTCTATCGGGGTTGTATAGACAAAGTCCTCCGTCTACAAACTGATGGAGCGTTTGTCTTCTGATTGTCTCACGAGTGTTTGGAGCATAGTTTTTGCCATATTCGGTTTCCATCCAATTCATTATTGGGGTGACACCAATCATTAGGGTTGGAAAAATTATTTCATCCCAAGAGTCTGCAGGTTTTAGTCCTAATAAAGCTAGCAGCGTCAGTGCTGAGCGCTCATTTTGTTGTTCTCTCGGCATTCCAAGTTGCTGCAGTATTTCGATTGCCGCATTGATTTTTGTATCGCTATTTAAGGGGTTCTGTTGGCTGTTAGTCATATTAGCTAGTTCTTCTTCGATTATTGAATCTAAATTTTCTTGTGAAATGTTATTTAGGTCTAAGTTGGAACCCATACGAATTAATGATTCCTTAGATGGGTAGTTCAATACACGCAAATCAGTTGCGTTTACTTGTGTATGGCCTCCAAAAAGTCGGTAGTATTTATCGACTAACCTGCAGTTTAGAAAGATGAATAATCCTTTTGCTAAGTCGAAATCAATTGGCTTTTTCTTACTATGGAAAACATTAAGTTTATTGTCAAAACCAATATGTTTTGATGGGATTTTATGGTTCTCGTAAATATGAGCATTAATTCTTCTGTTTTGTTCTTTGGAGCTAAATCTGTCGACCAGTACGTATGAACCGGTGTTTTCCCATGTTAATTTTTGGGTTTTCTCTGTAATGGAAATTGCATTAGGCTTTTTTTCTATTGGCCAATTAACAGTGTTCTTAAGATGTGAAGAGTAGATTAAACCTGCATTGTTATCTTCTAAGTCTTGTTTTAAATATTCTCTTAATCTAAATCCGACAACAGGTCCTGTGGAAACTTCGATCTCAAGCTCTTGAAGTGTTGTGCTGAAATGAGAAATACGATTTACAATATTTTGTTCACTTTGGCTTGTCACGATATGAATAAATCGGTGTGCATCATTTGGGTTCACTACCTGATCAAACGATACTGTTCGTTTAGTCATGTTTTCTGTAATGAATGTTTCAGAGGTATCATCAAATGTGAAGTCAGCATCAGAGCTTGAAGTAATGGTGATATCACCTTGAGCAGCCCCTTTAATGCAATGAATAATGATATTTTCTTGAAGAACTTGATTGTCAGAGAATGCATTTTTTCGGCTATCGAAAATGTGAATATGAGTGAGAGCCGTCTCAGTTAGCAGATATTCTCTAAAGGATTGATAGTAAGGTCCATTACAAAAACTTCTTGGAATGATTGCAACTAACTCTCCTCCAGATTCCAGTAACTTAATTGCTTTAGCAACAAAGCCAGAATAAAGGTTAACTGTATCTATTCCCTCTAATTTAAGGCTTTTTCTGTGTTTACTCGTAGAGCCAATTTTTTTGTATGGAGGGTTAAGTATGGCATGAGTGAATCTATTATCTTTGAGAGTAGTGTTTAGAATAAAGTCTGCAGTTTTATGGGTGTGCTCAATTTGTATGCCTCTTCGAGTATTTGTTGATTCGTAAAGCTTGATTGTTTGGAGGAGAAATGGAATAGTTTTAGTTTCTAAATCAACTGTTGTTATAGAAATCCCCTGGACATCTTTACTTTGTTCAAAGTGTTCGATTGATGCGGCTGTTAATATCCCACTACCACATCCAGGGTCTAAAAGTTTTATGTTCTTTGCTGATGTTTGGAAAAGCGATGCCATGAATTGAGATATTGGTGCTGGAGTGAAGAACTGCCCTAATTCACTTTTGACTCTGTCGTCTAGTGTATTGTTAGCTTGAATTCTTAAAATTTCGGCATCTAAAATCATTAATTTCTCTTTTTTTGTAATGTTGAGGTGTTGGTATTTATTTGTCTGAAAATATGAACTGAAACGTCCATAGAAAAAGTTCTATTCAAGCAACAAACAGTCAACATGACTCTTTCACCCCTTAAGTCTCAAACTTCGTATCCAAGCTAATAAGATTGTGTGGAACGTGTTTTCTTTAGTTACCATTAGTTTTCACTTGAGTAGATACGATATTTTGAGATTCGAAATTATAACATGTGTAAACAGAACCCCTTTTATCACGATAAAAAGAAATTCGAGTTATATTCGTAATTTGTTAGAAGTTAATGGGATATTCTGTATCGTAGGTTTTATGTATTGTTAGCCTTACCAACTTTTATTGTTTGCTTTTCCCACATCTCTTGTTCATATTTTTTTCCGACAGAAGTTACTCTTTGGATTAATTTCTCTATGTCAGAGTTCGAAAGTAGTTCTAACTGTATTTTTTCAGATTTAGTTAAGTCTTTTAGTTGCTCAGAACTTAGGTAATCATCTGGTGACATCCGGTAAGGTTTCACACCTCTTTTAATAGATTTATTGAGTATGTTCCAGATCTTAAAACCACCAAGATCGATATCCCCCCAATGACGGAACATTGTTTGAGCATCTAATTCCTTTGAAATCTTTTGGAAAAGTGTAATAAACGTAGGAGTTGGGATGCCTGCGGTATAAAGCACCACTTCGTTTGGCTGTTTTTCTTCTTGAATATAGCGCATAAAAGATGCTTGGTTTTCAATGGTCGTTACTACTTTTATTGAGGCTTGAGTTGAAACTGTTAATTTTTCGGTTGGAAACAATCCTACTGCTGGGGGAAAGTTGGCATTGAGAACACTACCATGTTGCGTAAAGCTAAGGCTTCCTGAAATAAGAATGGGCTGCGCTATGGGCGTAATTCCAAAGAATCGAAAGACTTCATCAACATCAAAACCTTCAAGTTCTGGCAATTGTGATTTCAGAAGGTTGGCAATAAGACCTTTATGAGAACTGAGCTTCTTGGAGTCTTGAAACGCCTTGATAGAAAAATGTCGGTAGTCCAGGGCCTCTTTTACCTTATACAGTTCTAATGCCAGATGTGCACCCTGAAAGCCTTTGGCCAGGGTTTCATACTGATTAACAGAACATTTATGAAACAATTTATGCTCCAACCAGTGAGCCTTAATATCATCTCTTAATGCGTGATAAAGCGGAATATCGAACATCTCGTTATCCAGATACTGCAAAGCAACAGCCAATTTTTTCAGTAGCGGGGTGTACTGAATTAACTCACAAAGCCTCTCGTAATCTTGAAGATAGATACGTTTTAAAGAGATATTTTGAGTATGCCAAGTGGCTGTTAGAATACCCTCTTTTTCATACTTTTGGATCAGAGTGTTTATGTATTCCACAATGCCAAGTGGTTGGCTATTAGCATAAGGCTTAAACACTGATTCATGGGTACCTATGTCGGCCTGCTTATCTGAGCCAGGTGCTAGCAATCTCTCGTGCTTGAGCAATAATTTAGTCAGAATCTCGATTAAAACCTGTTCGCTTTTTGCAGCATCATTCATTCACAACCTCGCTTGGTATAGTTTGTACTGGATTGAAGATTTCCCACCCTTTCTCCGTTAAAATCTCAATATCCAGGCTGGCGGTTGCGTTATCCCGAGACAATATGTGCTTGGAAACATAGATCACACTGTTGACTGCTGGTTTGAAGACGTATTCTTGCTGTGCAGGGGTGGCCACAATAACCTGTAGCCCAGTATCGCCCATGAAGTCCATCGCATTCTTAAGGTTTTCTTCATCCAGCTTATCAAATGCCTCATCCAGTAAAGCAAGCCCGGCACTTCTGCCCGGATTGCTCAAGGTTCCCCATGCAGTCGCCAGTGACGAGGCAATGGCAACATAGAAAGGCGATTGCTTTTCACCACCAGAGCCTGTTCCCATTTGGTCACTGACGTAATAACGCTCTTGAGTTACATCCGAGGTTACTTCAACGTCATACACAAAGTATTTTCGATAATCCCGAATATTCAATGTTTCATCGTTGTCACTGGAAATCAGTAATTCAATTTGCGCTTCTACTTCCGGTGGCATGGAATCAAACAAATCATCACTATTCGTGGTCAAGTCAGTCTTCTCAATGTAATCAATCAGATCTTTGAATTCTGATTTTGGTTTCTTGATGAATTTATAGCGTTCCGAATGGAAAAGTCTTTGCGATAGCGCCTTATTTAAAGCTCTGAACTGACGATTCTGCATTTTAAAGACTTCTCTTAATCGGTTAGTCACATCGTTTCTAAAGGACTCATTCAGCTCTTTACTGGCTCTTTCAGCAGCCTCTTCATATTTGACGATATTCATCTCGACAATATTGGTGATGCACTCATGAACGTATTGAACCACAGGTTCCAAGGTCTCATTATTTAGCGGGAAGTACGTCACTGGATTAAAGCTTTCATTTGATTCAGCAATATCTTTCATGGTGAACTCATTTCGAGTCAATGCATTGTCAAACTGCTTACTGAGGTTTTCATGCTCATCCATGACGGTATCTGCATCCTTATCCTCAGACTTGATTTGAAGTTCGTCATTGTATTGAGCATCAAAATAGACAGATGCTTCAACTTTGACCTGTTCTTCATATTTCGCTTCAATCTTTTTATTAAGAGCCAAAAGATAAGCTTTTGCGCCTTTAATCTGGGTTCTCATGCCTCCTTTTTCATCCAGAAGTCTTTCTAGCTCTTTCGTTCGCTGAGGTAGAAGCTTCTTTTCAATTTTATCGCGTTCATGAGTCAGGTTTTCAATATGAGTTAAATCAATCCCTTCCAGTAGTTCTTCATTTTTTTCTTTTAGCTTTGCTTGTCTTTTGACTGCTAAGTTTCGTGTTTGGAATGATTGGCGCTGAGTATCTTTCTGAACAATTTTTAAATGCGCTAGTGAATCGGAAACGTCTTTGAGTTTTGACCTAGTTGGTGTAATTTCGTCATCTTTTTCAGTCGATAGAACTCGACGCTTATGACGCCACGTCTCAAGGTTATGACTCTGGTCTTTCATCATCTTTAGATGAGAGATCAATTTAAGGCGAGAAACTCCGACCGAATTTGCAACCATTCCGTCCTTGGATAAGGCGAATTTCGAGCGTCTAAGTTCTGAGTCCGAATCCACTAGTTCAAGTCTGCCTAGCAGTTTGTACAAAAAACCCAATGCATAATGGTTGCTTGACTCTAAAAGTGTGGCCGCAGAGTTTGGGGCCAAATCGATTGAGTTGTACCAATTCACGCAAAGGGAGGCTTTAACAATGATGCGCTTATAAATCTGGTGGGTTTTCTTCAATCCTCGATACAAGCGGATTGCTTCAACCTCTTGGTCTTCTGGTACAATCAAGGCTTCCACGTTATTCGCCAAAAATGCCTCGATTGCAGGTTGCCAACTGACATCGGAGATTTCCACGACATTACACACTGGGGTTGCCTGAATGCCGTGTTCTTCTAGGTATTGAATCAAGAATTCCGTCTCATGAGTTAAAAGACGCTTACCGGAGGAAACCCGGTTAATGTTTTCCGTCAGCGTTGTAATCTGATTTTCGATTTTGACTTCTCGTGCAATTAAAGGTTTTTGTTTGTGCTCAATCAAGTCCTCAATTGCATTAATCTGCCCAAGTAAGGCTTCAGCAAGTTCGTCGAACGATTCAAAATCAAAAGACGGGTTAGCGACCTGTTCAAGCATTGGACGCATTTTTGACATCAATAGGTTTATTGACTCTTCATGCAAAACCGAAACATCTTGCTGACAGAACTGGCGGTAATGCAAAATGTCACTCAACATATTTCTCTGAATCGAATCAATTTTCTCATCAATATTTCCGATTTCTTCAATCAATTTGTCCTTACGTCGTTGCTCATCATCATTGCTGATTTCAATCGATAGAGCGCTTTGCTTGGTGCGTAAACCTTCAATGAGTTTTTTCAGTTGACGTTCGGTTTTACGGTTATCCCAGCGTTTCTGAATATTTTTTGCTAAGTCCTGTTTTCGAGCATATTGATCCTCTTGAGTGGCTTCGAGCTGTTTCTCCAAAGCAATCCACAAGAGTGAGTACATCTTTTTTCGTTGTGTAATAGTGCGGTTCAAAGTGGCATGCAGCTCATCCAAATCTTGCTTTTGTTGACTTAACTCGCTGATTTTAGTGGTTAGATTTTGATAGTGATTCTTGGTGCGAATCAAATCATCCACTTTGATATCACGGGATTCAAGAACGAAGTTTTCGACAAACTGCGAGACTTCGGTGATCTCTTTTTTTAGGGAAATAGATTTGGCAAGTGAGCTACGTAAGGCCTCTGGATCAATCCAGTCATGGTGTGCTGTTGGACCAATGAGCTTAACCATCGCCTCCATAAAGTCTTTTGCCTTGTCAGCATAGTAGGGTTCAATACCTTGAAGCGAGAGAGACTTTTTCAAATCCAACGCTGTCAGGGATTCATAAGAACCATCTTCATGCGCAGTAATAAAGTCCTTGGCTTCTAGGGCGCGATTACCTTGGTATACACCCCTAACCTTAAAGTTTGGCGCAGGATCATCCTCATAAGCCTCAATCCCCACAAAAAGTGAAACATGACTGCCATTATCCGGATGCTCGAATACCAATCCCAGGTAAGTTATGCTCTCATCCCGCTTTCTGTAGGTAGTGGATGACTCATCATCTTTGTTGCCCGGTTTGTAATAACCTAGGCAGTAAGTTCGGATGCTTCGATTTGTTTTGGCAACCGAGGCGCTTGCATTTAGGTGGATAGATTTTTGGTTCCCACCAAATAAGACAGTCTGTATGGCATCAATAATCGTGGATTTACCTGCTCCATTCTCACCGATTAAGGCGACATTCCCGCGAATGGGAACTGTAACAGGGTCAAACAAATACCAATTAACGAGAATAACGCTTTTTAATTTCATTGTACTTCCTCCATCGTATCGGAAGGCGTTTTAGTTTGGCTGGTATCACCATCTGAAAAGGATGACTTTGCTCTATCAGCGATTTCCTGATTAAGTCGTTGTGCGAACTCCGGAGTCATAATAACTTCGATAGTCGGGAAAATGGTAATAACTGGAAGCAAGGTTTCTTCATCAAGCTCATTGCTCAACGAAAGGATTCGTTTCTGCTTAAAAAGCTTTAAATGCTCCATAAAACGCGACTTACTGTCATCCAAGTCATTACGTTCAGTGTATTGTTTATACTGAGTCACTAAATGACTCCCAGGGATACTGATTGAGCCATCTTCATTAGAGCGGGATTCTTTCTCTTGATGGTAGATAACCCGTAAAGTTACCAGAATAGCGGTATCGACCATCGCTAGACGATTAAAGTCATCCGCCGTAGTGTTATTGATGCCGATGTAACCATAGTCATGATTCTGGATAAGGGTTTTTCCAAACAACTCAAACCCACTTCTAAATAGATCTAAATGCTCGCTGATAAATGCATAGTATTTACGGTCTTTTGAAAGGCTTCTGAAGACAAACTGATGATTTTGCAGGTAGTTGAACGTCTCGATAATTTGTGACTCTTCAACCGCCGTGTTGTTAATTAGATTTCGAGCTTCATTGAACATGGCTTAACTCCCAAATATTTTTACGATGCTAAATGGCTGGCAGAAGGTGTGCTCATGCTCAATAAGATCATCGCCTGTCAGGGTAAAACGGTATTGTTTGAATGTGTCCGAATAGCTTCGGTGAAGCTTTTCATCTTCTATGCCCAGTCGTCGACAGACGGTAAATGCCACAAAATCTTCAATGGTGGAGACCGGAATGTCAATCGAGTGAATTTGGCCAAGCACCCCATGCTGGCTGAACAGTTCATCCAGCCATATCGTAAGCTTCTCTTGGTTAATGGTGCGCCTTTCTAGTGCCAGGCGTTTTTCTTCTTTCTGCCTTATTACTTCTTCAGGGATTTGAGTCTTGATTGTGCTTTTGCGCTGGGTAATCGGCTTGCGTTTTTTCGGAATTCTTGCCACAAGTTCCAACGAAATAAGCGGATAAACAGGTAATGGATTACTGATAGTGCCTTTTACTCCGATTGCTTTAATGGTTTTTAATAAGGATTCAAAATCATTGATGGCACTTGATGGGGTTCGTGAGTGATATTTAATGGATTCATTCACCTGTCGTCCAAGTCGGGCGTGGCTTGTATCAATTTTTTCGATTAAATGCTCGGTATTTTCAAAGATGTTGCGAATCACCCGAGCCTTGTTCTTCAAGTTCTCCAACGCCTTTTCATAGGGAAAGTCTTGAGCGGTCTTGAGTTTGTTGTGTTCCTGAATGGAATTCACTACTCGTTGGGTTGTCTCGGCTTCATACTCGATCAAGTACAGCATGTCCAATATCTCGCTTTTAAAACGAAATGGATGGTGCTGGCCTTTAATAAGGTTGTAATCGGAGAAAGAGGAATTCTTAATAAAGCCTTCAAAGAACAAAGTCATTTTTTCATCCAGCTTAGTAAAACGGCGAAAGTCCTGAGAAATGTCGGTCAGGTGCAAAGCCAAATTCTTCATTGTCTTGCCTAATGATTGTGTGTCTTGAACAACTTGGTCCAGCATTTGAGAAATGTCGGTTGCAGAGGTTCGGCTTCTTGGTGAGAGAATGGATTCTAGGTTGTTACGAATTGATAACACACCACCTCCAATTTCACCGGATGAGTAGAGTTGAATGTTCTCAATGAAATCCACTAGCATAGAAACTTTCGATGACATGTAAATATCCTGTTTAATACCGTCTTTACGGATATTGAGCCATCCTGTTTCAAGCAATCGGTTATATACATAAATCGCTTGGGATTTAATGGTGTCCTCTTCGTTTTTATCTTCGGTGTTCCAATTGTCTTCCTGAAGCGCTTCTTCGATAAACGCTTTGATTCGCGGAATCGGAATACTGGTGTCAATAAATTCTGACGACTCACTGAAGAATTTTGAGTGCATACTGACAATGATGTCTAGGTAGGCTCTTCTATTTTCACCCGCTAATGGAAAAAAGATAGTATCAGGATACAGATTAAAAAAATGGCTCATTGTCATCCTTGTACATAAATTATGTATTTATGCTGACTATTAAAATCTAATAGGTGTTAAAAATCAATAGGTATTTATAAATAATAGGTATTTAATAGTTTATGTTTTATAATGGAAGCTCATTACTAAGAGTGCAGAAAAGGATGAATAACAAGGATTACATTGAATTTACCTTACATAAGGCTTTCTTTGAAGGACGTGTTACACGAAAAGATCTTATTGAACGATTCGGCATAAAAGAATCCAAGGCCACGAAAATCTTTGCTCTCATCTCAAAAGAACAGCCGGGGCATATCCATTATCATCCGCGTAGTCGAGGATATGTACCGAGCGAAGATTACCGAATTAAAAGCAAATATCGTTTTGCCGATTACCTGCAGATTGTTGGTCGTCCAGCTTTTATTCATCGCCTGGAAACGGTAAATTCTGGCGTTGATATGGATAAGTTTCGATCCATCCAAGAAGCTATTAAACATAGATTTGCTATTGAATTTGACTATTTATCATTAAATACGCCTGAGCCGACTAAGCGAATAGTCTATCCTCATAGCTTGATTAGCTCTGGTTATCGGTGGCATATACGTGGCTGGGAAGAAAAATCAGGGGAATTTAAAGACTTTAATTTACCTCGAATGCTAGGAGAGGTCGTTGAAGTTAAAATGAATAATCCACTGAGTAATATTGACAAGGATAAAGACTGGAATGAGTATAAAACTTTCTTTTTAGTTCCTAACCCTCAATTAAGTAGTGAGCAAAAAAAAATTATCGAAATCGATTATCAAATGACCAATGGCGTGCTTACGGTGTCGTGTAGAAAGGCACTTTTTTTCTATACACTACATACCTATCTGGTAACAGATCAAAGTGAAATTCCAAATGTACATCAGCATTTAGCCCTTAGAGAATAAATGAGCATTTTAATAATTTAGAATTAGTATGTATGTCGTGGTTAAAGAGATTTGGCCACTATAAAGAAAAATATTTATTGGAGGATGGCAGATGTCAGAAGATAAGGGTACGAATGAATATAGGGAAGAATTAATTGTTGAAATTATAAAAAGATACGATCTTTATATTACTTCAACTAATTTTAAAGTTGCCCTGCACTTAACATTTTTAACAGCGATATTTGCAGCTTTGTTGGTATTTGTAATTAAATTAAATCAATCTTACGGTAACGACTCATTGATAGGAATATTGAATTTTTTAACATTTATAATTTTGATTCTTACTCTTTGGTCAGCATCATTTTTTTTAAAATCAGCTAAGCCAAATTTAAATAACCATAGAACTCGACTTTCAGTTTTGTTCTTTGGTGACGTTTCAAAGTTTGCTAGTGCAGAAAAGTATCGGGCCGATTTTTTAGGAAGGACTAAAGATGAATTTCTTGAAGACCTTTCTGATCAGGCATATGCTTTAGCACAAGTTTTGCAACATAAAATGCATAATATTTCTAAGGGAGCTAACCTTATTCAGTTCCTGATAATTCCTTACCTTGTTTTATTGTTTGTTGCTTTTGTAATTCTTCTTTAGCTTTTTCTATATTGCTCCGTAAATTTGGTGCAAGTTTCTTATCATTAGGAATTTTAGATAGCTCAAAGAAATTTAACCCTTTTGCCTCTTTTTCAGAAACAATGCCTGTAAAAATAATGCCATTTGTCCATGGCGTATCATTATGCTCAATTTGGTATATTGCTATAGGTACTGGTTGATCATGGTTTTCTAAAATTCTTGGACTTACTTCGAAGCGCTTATGATAAGCGTCCATAATTTGGTCTTTTAATGGTTGATTAGAGTGCGATAGCTGCATGCAACCACAATCGTACTTTTCGGGCAAATCTTCTCGTTCAGACTTTCTTTGCCTTAATAAAACCTTCTTAAGGTCTTCCGAGAAGCAGATAACAACACAGTGAGTTTCTGGGTTTCGGCTATCTTGTCTTTTGATTAGATCTCTATCGCCTTGTTTTATAGCTTTCAATTTGTCAATTAATAAAGATAAGCTATCCGTGATTTTGAATTCTTCAGTTAATCCTTCCAGCAACGAAATATCTTTGATAGCGGGTTCTGTTTCGGTGTATTCGCTAGTATCTTGATGATTGGTTGACGTTATTAGCGAGGTGTCTGTTTTAGGTATATATCTAATTATAGGGTACTTTTTACTATCCCAAATTCCTTTGAGAGATATAAAAGAGTGGATTAACAAGTTTTTTGATAAATCTGGTAGTTGACTGTTATGAAAGGATGAAGACTCTTTAAGAAGAACCCAGGCTAAAGATAAGTCAATTGTGATTCCGGATTTGTTTGAGTATTTCGCGATTCTAAACCCAAGATCGATATCGGGTCCAATAAATTCATATGATTTTGATTTATCAGTAAGAGGGACTGGTATTAAGTAGTTCGGGCATTTTGAATCATTTTTAATAAATTGGTTCTTGATACATTCATCTAAGCACTTCTTCGTTTCTTCATCGGATTTGTTGTCAAAACATTTCTCGTAGCATTGAGAAAGATTGATATCGATGTTCTCAAATTTATCCTTTAAATGTTTTTCACAGACGTTGGCTAGCCACATTGTTGCTTTGACGCTGGGAATGGTATACGGAGTAGAGTGATTATGTATGTTCTGTACAAGGCTTAGAGTTATTTCTTTAACCTTATCAGAAGTGTATTCAACTAACTTTTCAGTCAGAATTATTAAGCTAGGAATATCAGTAATATTTTTGAGTTTATAGGTGAAAATAATTTCATCACCTTGGATTTTCCAGGGGTGTAACTCAGAGCATTGGGAAAAGTCTTCAGTAAGCCTTGTTACCCCAGAAATAAAACTGCCAAAAAATTCTATAAAAACGTCTTCCCATTTTCGAATGAGTTGGTGTTTTATCTTGGTCGAATCGACTATGTCAAAGGACATGAAAACATAAAAATTTTCTGTCTCTGATTGTTTTGATTGGCTCGCGTCAGATTTTGGTTTGTCAGATGAATCATCAGAACGCTGTATGTTAATTATTTTTTTTAGAGCTGACTGTTTATCATCAGCTGAAGTGTTAGTTCCAGCTGAAGACACCAAGCCATCGACCTCTATTGATTACAGCAGCTTTAGAAACTTCAAAATGATTCGCTACTTTTATAATATCTACGTTTTCATCTTCATCAGTGTTTATATTCAAAACTGACATAAATTCATCTTTGGGCATTAAAAAGCTTGCAGCAAAAGAATGGGCTTCATTTTCTTGTTGAGAGCTGCCATATCTGTAATACGGTTGATTAGTTCGAACTTTTTCATTCCACTTTTCTGGATTATTAAAATTCAAGTGTAGAAAAAGATGTCCTAGTTCATGAGCAATAGAAAAGCGCCGACGATTAGCTGATAGGTAATCTTCATGAACTCCAATACGGAATAGAGGAAGATTGGCATTAAGGTTTTCCAGTTCGTTGTTATATTCTCTTAGAGGTTTTATGTAAGCTTCTTTTGAGCATTCTGAGTCAGAAAACGTGTGGAGTTCTCCATATAAGTCAGCTATAACCTGGATAAAGTTGACAGGAGTAGATACGTCTAGAGCGCTTCGAACTTTTTCAGCAAAGCTTTCAATATCTTTATTGTCCATAAATGTCAACCTTTTTTATTTGGGCATGTTTTGCGATATCTTACCAGTAAACTGCTTGAATCTAAAATAAATTTATGTTTTGTTACGGTTTTTTATGGCTTGTTCGTTTTTTGTATTGAAGTTCTTTGAATGAGGCGGGTAGGTGTAATGTTTTTCCTGCTAGAGAGAGTGAAAGGAATATGTCATTTGTATTCACGGTAAGTTTTTTGATGAGGTGAAGTTCACTAGGAAGTCGTATGTCATGAAAGTATTCAATCGCAGTCTTGATGTAAAGCTCTTCACTAAAATTACCAGAACGCAGCATGGTTATCAATTTTTGCTTTATACGAGCTCTTGACTCTGTAGGTCTTTTAAACTGGAAGTAATTTTGGTTCGGTATCTTTAAATCTAACTGAGCCTTATTTTGGAGAAAATTAATAAACCCTGTTATTGCTGCTCTCTGTCCGTAGTGAAGCCAAAAATACTGCTTAATTAGTTCGTCATCGGGAGTGGTTTTATTTTGTTGTAGTCCAAGTTCCAGCATGGCAACAGCAGGAGTCATTGCAAGCCGAAATGATCTAGCTGATGTTTTACCTTTATTATATTGGCTCAACATTTCTTTATAATATCCATCGATATATCGCCTTAAAGAATCGCCAGGTGAAATTTTCTCAAGTAATCGAGTAATAGTGTTCAAGTCTCCTATTGAAGCTTTTGTTTTTTTGTCAATTGAGAGTATTTTGTGTTCGTTAAGAAAGGTTGTCGTCAGTAGGTGCTTTCTAGACTTTTTTACAGTCAAAACTTTTACATATTCTTCGTAGGTTGGCCACACATGTTTTTGAGTAAGCCATTCGTCCAAAAATACGAAAATTTCATAGTCACGAACAATCTGTCTGCTCGTAAATGGTGGTTCTCTTCTGTTCAATAACCAGTTGGAATAATCTTGGTAGAGTTGGTGAGCCTCATTAGAAAGGTCATTTTCTCGTTGTTTTAAGATTCGTTTGATTTTGTGCAAAGCATGACAGTCATAGCAAGTATTGCTGTGATTTCCGGCATGCATTGAAATACCGCAAACTTTGCAGTTTTTATCAGGTTTAGTTGCACAGGGCTTGCAGTATGCATTGCGGTTAAAATCAAATAAAAAAGGGGCTACACGTTGTTTGCACCGGCAACATGAAACGAAATGTTTTTTGTTAAAACACTTATCACAAATTGGGACTGTTTCTCCATATTTGAGTCTTCGTGAAGCGTTATTCTCCGCCTTACCGCAAATGGAACATGATTTCTTTGGACGGTAGTATTTTGAGCATGAATTGCATACAGGACCGTCTTCTGTGATCTTTCCTAGTGAGAATACGGTTTTTCCGCATCGAATGCAAGGCTGATCTTTTAATTCGCACTGTTGGCATACAGGAGGCTCCAAATAACGATAAATACGTTTATCTTGAACGCACTGAGAACACTTCTTCTTTTTGAACAAGTAAGCATAGCAGGTTGAACAATAACCCTTGCCTTTATATTTGCGCTGAAACTTTTCGACTGATTTGCCACAAAGTTCGCATTCTTTCACTTTAGATACTCTTGCAATTGAAGCCACATTTCCCAGACTTCTTCTCTAGATTTCGGTTTGACTTCTTTGGTTGTTCTTGAGGAGCTTTTTCTGTGGCGACTGTTTGATGGTAGTGATGACAGGATGTTTTGAATGATTGGGGGTTGAGATTCTTTTGATTTTCGAAAACCTTCTCCCGTCATCTCGCATTCCAAGAATAGTTCGACAATCTCTCTTGTGCTTAAAAACAGTAATTGTGAAACTGCAAAGTCCAGTTCACGAATCCAGATAGGAGGTGATTTATCGATGTTTTCGATGGTGATTGCCGTTGGTCTAAGGGATGTATCAATATCTAGCTTGTTGCATAAGGCTAAATCAGCATTTATTGCCCCTTTTGCAGCTAAATTAAAAAATTCATAAAAATATCGAATAGTTGAAAATAGTTCAGCGATGCTTTCGATATTCCAAGGTAAATGGCAATTATTATTTAAAATGGCCTTATTTAATAGGTGCTGAACTTGAAGTATCTTTTTCGATGAACATTCGGTTTTTGTTAATGAGACATCAAAACCACAACGCTTGCATATGTGCAATTCAGGTTTGTCAAAGTCGCTTTTATATGGAGTTATCGGACTGCTGCATGAAGGACAAGACTCTTGTAGTAGAACATCATGTTTAGGGCAAGTGTGATACCACGAAAGTCGCCAAGATTTTCGAAAATAAACGGGGTCTTCTTTTAGGCATTCTGGGCAAAATCGTAAGCCACCGGTTCGTTCTCGATTGCGACTACCTAATCTTGTTAACCAGGGCCACGCTTGTTTTAACGGTGGTTGCTCGCCAAGTACTTTCAAAATGGTAGGTTTTAAGGTCGCTTGTTCGAGTGATTCAATTCTGAAAAAATTATCACTGATAGCTAAAAGTTTTTCTTTTGGGCAATGTCTGTCAATATCAATCGTCCAGGGTCGCCACTTACCCCAAAAGAACCAACTCCAAGTCATAGGGTCCGAACCGTTAGCTAAGGAATTACGGATGATCCAAGAGCTTAATAGTTCGTCTTCTTTAATTGGTAAAACAATTGGCCAAAGACGCTTCATAGTTTATGTACTTAACTTATTTGAAGTTGTCTTGAATAACTGGCGCGTGTGGGTTTTACCCAAGAAAAATTTTGAATAACACTTGTCGTGATTTCTTCAATTTCATGTTCAATCGCATAAGTTGCGCACTCGATGAGTAAGCGGTGCAAGTCTCCTGTATTTCCTTGGGAAATGTTATGTAGTAAAACGGTTTTCTTTTTTTCATGTAAGTTGGATGCTTGTCTAAGTGGGAGGCGTTTTTCAAACGCTAACAGTAACCCTCGAAAGTTTTTATCCAAATCCCAACGTGGAATAGTCAAAGTGTCAAATCGGCTTGCCATCTGTGGGTCACTATTGATGAGCGTTGTGGCATCATGAATGCCAACGGCAACAATCGGAATCATCAATTCATTCCCAAGAGTTTTAAGCATCCCAAGTGTCTTCAAGCGTTTTGAGGCAGTAAATGTCAGTAAGTTGTGAAATTCATCAATTACAAGCATTCGCACATTGCATTCGCGCATTAACGAGATAACTTGGTTTCTTAATCGGAGTGGCGTATGCTCTGGGTTAAATGGTGTCCAAAATTGCTCAAGTATCGAAACATACAATGCTTTTTCCGAATCAAGAACGGGTGCATCTATCACAATTAGTGGAATGTTTGCCCTTGATATTCCGTCTTCATCTTCATTTGTATAGCTAGGGTGTAAACCTGAATAATATTTAATCAGGGATGTTTTACCTATGTTTGGCTCTCCAATCATCAATAGATTCCGCATTCGTGGCTTTTTGGGGCTTCTTAGAAGCTGGTTGAGAACCTGAATCACTTGCGTTGAACGGTTATGGTTAATCCACAAAGGGTGATTCATAAAATCAATCCGTTCCTGTTTTCCTTGAAGAATTACTTCGTGAACGCTCTCATGAAGGTGAGTGTAATGCTCTGTCATCTAATCCATCCGTATTAATCAAAAACTGGAATATCATCATCCCAGAGGTCATCATCTGACTCATGCTGCTGAGATGGTTGAGGAAATGGAGGCGAGGTGTTTTCTGGTATGGTTTGTTCTTTATTCATTTTGGATTTTGCAAGTTTGCGTCGGGCACTCTTAGTTTTTTTCACAGATGCTTCAACAATTGCCTGCATTTCGCGGTGGGTTTCAATAAGTTGTTCTTCTGTGAAAGTGTAGCCAAACTC
This sequence comes from Thiomicrorhabdus sp. Kp2, assembly GCF_000478585.1. NCBI lineage: Bacteria > Pseudomonadati > Pseudomonadota > Gammaproteobacteria > Thiotrichales > Piscirickettsiaceae > Thiomicrorhabdus > Thiomicrorhabdus sp. Kp2. The sequence continues at coordinate 1,221,941 of NZ_ARWI01000001.1, read as the reverse complement.
CTTAATCCGTTTTTTGGCTTCCTTAAGCTCCCATAGGCTCATCTGAGGTATTGATGGATTAGCGAGTGGAATTTTAAAATACTGCTTGTTCTCTGGTTCATAAAACCAGATTTGACGAATATTCCTAGGGTCTATACGGAATATGAAACGCTGTTTTTTATTCTTCTCAGGGTCAATTTTATGAATAAATGGTCTCAGGACATGTTCGTAGTAGTTTAGCCCATTAATATTGATACCATTACTCTGAACTGTGCGACGTTCAATCGGTAAAAAGTCTCTGTAAACCGTTTCTGGATCTGATGGTTTTGGAGGTAACCCGATTCCATTAGTATGGTTTGAACCGAAAACTCCTTCATGCCATCTATCTTCAGGTGATATACCTAAGCTTGAATGCTTCTTCTTGTGATAAAACTTTGTAATGTAAATGATAAGCCAACGTTCAAACTCGTCAAAGGTTAAAGTCGCGTTGCCGTCTGAATCGTATTCAGCACGCTCTTCAATATTGGAAAAAGTGGTTCCTGGTAAGTTATGAACTTTTTTCATAACCGTTTTCATTAGGCTTTCAACATGACCGCCATAATTAGGTTTTCCAACAGGACGAAAATCGATATTTATGTCATAAGCTAGGCACGATTGCCGCAGAGTGTCAGAGCGAAATTCACCAGCATTATCGAGGTGAAGAAATTCTGGATTTCCCCAAACAGGCCAGCTTGAATCAATCTGAAATTGAATTAAAAGCTCATCTTTAGGGTTGATCATCTGAGAGATGCACATTGCTACAGAGGTGGTGCTTGGTGCATATAGTGAAAGATGATAGCCAACGATCATTCGACTGTAACAATCAATCGCAAAAGTAACGTAGGGCCGCCCAATAGGAAGACGGTGTTCGTCGTCACTTACGAGTATCAAATCAACAGGTGTGTGGTCAATTTGAATAACTTGTAATGGATAGTCTGCCTCATACTTTCCTGGTGTCGGTTCAAATTTTGTTCGGGCTTTACTTCTCTCGTTGCGATGTTTAAGCCTTTTTTCTTCTGAAATTTGTGAAATTCTGTTACGAATAGTGTTATCGGATGGGGTTGCTAAGTTTTGTTCTTTACAGCGATCTTTGATCACTAGGATGGTATCGGTAACAGATGGCTTTTGGGAGGTTAGGTAGTAATTATGAATAGCATTGTTCATAACGGACTCTGCACGATATTCAATTTTTAAAGTCCCTTGTGCTGGTCCACGTTTTTTAGGCAGAAGACCTGTAAGAGTTCCTGTTGTTTGGTAATTTTTCAGCCAGCGATAAAGGGTTGTGAAATGTATTCCAATGGCTTCTGCGTGCTGTTCAATCTCTTTACGAGTTGAACCCTCTATAAGAGGTTGAATGCTGATGAAACGTTTTTCGATTTCTTTCCATTCAACATCGGAAAAATCGTCCATATCTCTCAGCGACTGATATGCTTCGGTATCTAGAGTTTCAATATGCTTTAGGTTTTTAATTAGTAACCGCTCAGCTCGACCTGTTTTTAAATTTATCCCCACGACATCTTCAAAATTTATTATTTGAGTAAGTTTAAAAGCTTCGCCAAAGTTCTCGACAAAATCATTAGGTCGAAATGTAATGCGTCTTCTGTCAGCATAACTACCGGTCGATTCAAAATCTGTCATTGAATACTCCTTCTTCGTAAGTTTCATCAATCTTTAGCCATACAATTGTTTGTAAGTTGAGAGGCAAAGTTAAATCGCAACCAATTTTCTTATTCCAAACTAATTGCCAGATTTGACCAAGCGCAATTGAGCGCTGTTCTTCTGTGACGTATAAGAAACAAAGTAAGTGATCAAGTCTTGTGTGTCCAATGTTTTTTAGGTGCTCTAGGATTTGCCTTTCTTCATCGTGGGAATACTCGTAGCGCTTGTAACGGGCAATCATTTGAAGATTTTTAAGCTTGGGTGTTCGTATTCTCGACTCAGAGAAGATTTTGAAAACCATGTCATTTGCTTTTGCAAAGCGCATGCCTGTTTTAAATTTGGGCTTTAAATCAAAAAACTTTTTCTTAAGAATGTCATCCGGCTTAACTTCTACCAAAAGAGACTTGCGGTAAGTGCTGTAGGAGCAAGTGGTAAGTGGGGTTTTAAATTCAATTAAGAAATCCGGTGTATAGGTCACTAAACGGCCATTTTGATTTTCGTATTCTATGGTGAACGGTTGCTCAGTAACATCAATTATTGAATCATCAAATTCAAGTAAAGACAAAAGATCCCGTTCAAGTTTAGATTCAAACGCAATGCTCTTTTCTCCTCTAAATGAATAGACTCCTGATAAACTACCGTATGTATAGCCAATTTTTCTGTTCTTGTGAGAAAATTTCAATTAACAGCTCTCGTAGAAGTAAGGTTGTAGCAAAAACTTTTAATAAAAGGTAAGGTTGTAGCAAAATTAAATGGTATTTGTAGCGTTAATTATTAGTAAATTACTACTTAACTTATTGTTCTTTTCGAGAAGTGTAGCATTAACTTCTGGAAATGTCAGTGGCTCAACGCCAAAACCTGGTGCTTTATCCCTTGCGCATAACGGAGTTTTGTTTTTGGATGAGCTGCCAGAGTTTAATCGTACTGTATTAGAAGCACTACGAGAGCCTTTAGAAACCAAATGTGTCAATATCTCTAGGGTTAATCAGCATGTTAGTTATCCAGCGAACAGTTTGTTGATTACCGCCATGAATCCTTCTCCCAGTGGTTTTTTTCCAGATGACCCTTTAGGAAGGTGTAAAGATACACCTGATCAAATCATCCGCTACCAAAAAAAGTTATCAGGTCCTTTATTGGATCGTATTGACCTTCATATAGAGGTTCCAGCAGTGGATATTGCGGATTTGCAAAATCATACCAGGCCCAATGACGAAGAGCGCAGCTCAGAAGTAAGACAGCGAGTCACACTTGTTAGACAGTTACAATTAGAAAGGCAAGGTTGCTTTAATTCACAGTTGACTCCCAATCAATTGAATGACTATGCACAACTAGATGAACACGTTGCGTTGTTTATTGAAAAGGCGGTTAATGGATTGGGGTTGTCAGCACGTGGTTATCACCGTGTGTTACGTTTAGCACGTACCATTGCAGATATGCAAAACTCAACCTCTGTGCAGATGGAGCACGTTGCTGAAGCGTTAAGTTATCGGAGTAATTCAAGGGTTTTCAAGTAATGGATTCTATTTACATTACGGCACTCATTGTTGGTTTGTTAGGCGGTGTTCACTGCTTGGGGATGTGTGGTGGCGTTGTTGGCGGTTTAACCTTTAGTCTTGAAAGTCGAGTGCAAACCAGTTGGCTGAAAATGATGCCATACCAGCTTCTTTATAATATTGGTCGTATATCGAGTTATATGATTATTGGAGCGATATTTGGAGCACTGGGAGCGGGTTTAGGTTCGCTGGCTACATTTTTACCTGCACAACAGTTGTTACAAGTTGTAGCGGGGCTATTTATGATTGCACTGGGTTTGTATTTAGGCGGCTGGTGGTTTGGGGTAGCTAAAATTGAAAAAGTAGGACAAAGCCTTTGGTTACGTTTAGCACCATATGCAAAAAAAATGACACCAGTTAAACATTATCACCAGGCCTGGTTATATGGCTTAATTTGGGGTTGGTTGCCTTGTGGATTAGTGTATAGCATGCTTATTATGGCGATGACAGCAGGGGGGGCGCTTAGTGGAGCAGCTGTGATGCTTGCTTTTGGCTTAGGCACCTTACCTAATTTATTGTTAATGGGGGTTTTTGCTTTTTACTTTACACGGTTATCAAGAATGGTATGGGTGAAACGCATCGCAGGTTTTAGTGTTATGTCTATGGGAGTTTGGCAACTTTATTTAGCATACAGTGTTTCGGTTTGATTGCTATATATTGGCTTTTGGCAAAGATAAAAAAACCAGGTCTTAGAGCCTGGTTTTTTCTTTAAGTGTTATTTATTAACTCTTAACTCAAATATAAAGATTATTAATTTGAATAATCGTTGTCGACCTGAGCATAATTTACGTTAACTTGAAGTGCGTCTATCAATTTTCCCATACCGTTTAAAATGCGGAACTCAGCAATGACATATTCACTTTCACTGGTCACTAATGTACGTAAGGCGCTATTGTATTCATCTTCTGTGTTCAGTAAGTCAAGTAGTGAACGACGCCCTAAACTAAACTGTTTGCGGTATCCCTCAAGCGTTTCATAGGTTAATTTAATATGTTCTTTAATGTATACCAGTTGTTGACCAACGTACTGTTTAGCATCCCAAGCGTAGCGTAAATTTTCAATAGTTTGGCGACGTGCATTGTTACGGATTTCTGCGGCTTGCTGTACACCCGCTGCGGTTCTGTCTCGGTTAGCCGCGTCTTTACCACCATTGTAAAGGTTATATCTTAAACGTAGCATGGCTTGAAAGTTTTCATCTTTACGCTCAAGACCGTTAATGTTTTCATCAAACGTTTTCTCTATTTCTAGATTAACGGTAGGATAATAGGCGCTTTTGGCACTTCTATGTTGCGCTTGAGCTTCCGCAATATCAGCATTGGCAGAGCGTAATGTAGGATGGTTAATCAGCGCAATATCGATGGCTTCTGACAAGGTCTCTGGAAATTGGAATTCAAACTCTGGTTTAAGTAAGTCATTGTCAGGCATGCGCCCTAAAACACGTTGAAAACGACTTAATGAATCATTGTAATTGTTGTGCGCAGCTAGATAATTAGAACTGGCAAGAGCGAGACGTGCTTTTGCCTGGTCAACCTCTACTTGGTTACCAATTCCAGCTTCACTACGTTGCATGATCTGATCGAGAATACGTTCATGTGTCTTTTTATTGTCAGCCTCTAATCGAAGTAGCTCTTGCTCTTTAAGGAGGTTGATATAGGCTTGTGCCATATCTAAAGCAATTTGACTGGCTTTGGCTTGAGCACTGTATCCCGCAGCATCCATGGCGGCTTGTGTGCGGTCAATTTCATTTTCAGTTTTAAAGCCTTCAAATAGGTTTTCTGTTAAGCGAATAGAGGTTTCTTTTCGAGTCAAACTTGTTGAGTCTACACCTTCATCATTAGTTTCCTCAAGACCTATGCCTGCAGCAATATCAATTTTAGGGTACCAACTTCCTTCAGCACCCTCTAGTTCGGCTGAAGCGCCTTGATGAATCTTGATCTGCTCTCTAAACTCTGGATTATGAATAATGGCATCTTCAATGGTTGGTACAAGCTCCATCGAATAACTTGGAGCAATAAAACTTACTTGCAGTAACGTAGCCGAAACTAAAGTGGTTATTATTTTTTTCTGTAAGCGAGGGTTTGTCATAATGTTTCCAGTCAGTAAATTGTATTAGTATGTTCTAATTTGTTGTATTTATTGCCAATTTTTAATTTTTAATACTAGCGCAAGTCTATCAGTGACATCAAGTTTTTCAAAAACATTATGGAGATGCGCTTTAACGGTTCTCTCGGTAATGTCAAGTTCATTGGCAATTTCTTTATTGGTTTTATTTTCCAAAACCAGCGAAGTTGTTTGAAGCTCTCTGTCTGTCAAAAGTTCTTTCCAAGCTTCTGTTGTTTGATGACTGTCTGTGATTGCACCAATCATGGCTTGCATAACGCTTTGCCCTAGCCAAATGCTTCCTGCATTGATGGTTGCGAGAACCTGCTGAATGCGCTCAACTGTGGCGTAGGTATTAACATAGCCTTTAATACCATTTTGAAACAGTTTTACACCTTCTAAATCATTTGGCTGATTCGTAAAGCTAATAACGTCAAATTCTTTTGCAAGTTCAATAATCTGATCAATCGTTGAACTATCTGAAATTTGTACTAAAAGTATGTGCGAGCTCGAATCAAAACGATTAGATAAATTCATAAGGTCATACAAGACCTTTGAATCTGTTCCGCAAGCACTTAACCAGTTTTTTAAGGCATTTGGATCTTGCACAAATAATAAGGGGTATTTCATTATTTTTTAAAACCCTTTGGTTTTTTAGTTTTTATATATCCAGTAATTATACGTATTTTGAAGCATAATAATTTGGGCGTTTTAAGTTTTTAAGATTCACGTAAAGCGGTGTCTTTTGCTTTAATAATTGGTTTTAAAATGTAATCTAATACAGTATGTTTGCCTACAATAATATCAACACTCGCGGTCATCCCTGGTAGCAAAAAGAGTGGCTCTTTTTTAGTGCCTAGGTGATTTCTATCGGTTTTGATTCTCGCAATATAAAAACTATTGCCTTCTTCATCAGTAATGGTATCGGCTGATATACGTGTAACTGTACCGTCTAAACCGCCATAAATAGCAAAGTCATAGGCGGTAAATTTAATTTTGGCTTTCAGTCCTTCATAAATAAAGCCGATATCTGCAGGTAAGATTTTGGTTTCTAAAACTAATGAATCATCTTCAGGAACGATTTCTACAATATCACTGCCTGGCTGCACGACACCGCCAATGGTGTTAACAAACATCTGCTTTACCGTTCCATTTACAGGTGACTTAATGTCTGTTCTGTCTACTCGGTCTTGTAAAGCGGCTTTAGACTTGATTAATTGTTCCTTTTCGGCAAGAACTTGGTTCATTTGTTCATGTGCATCATTGGCAAAAGTTTCTTTGGCATCCTCTCGCTTAGAACGAGCCTCTGAAATAGCAGACTTTAGCCTTGGGATTGAGAACTCAACGCCTTTCAACTTAGAAAGCGCATCATTTTCCTCTCGTTCAAGTTTAAGTAAATCGACTTGAGATGCGATCCCCTGTTTAACAAGGGGTTTCATAAAACTCACTTCTTTTTTTAATAAGTTAAGTGAGCGTGTGAGCTGCTTTTGTTGGCTATAAGCATCTTGTAATTCAAGCTTTTTTTGTTCAATCTGTTCAACCAGAATATTGTCTGTGGTTTCTACTTGTTTTTGCCTTGCTTCGTACAAATAAAACTCACGGTCATAGAGCTTTTGTATCTCTAAATCGGTAGAGGGTACTTTGGATACAATAAAAGGTTTGTTAAAGGCTTCTGCGGCTAAACGTTGTGCCTTTGCTGTTAATTCAGCTTCTTTCAGCTCGCTTTCACCATACGAACTTGCAAACTGAGTATTGTCTAGTTTTATAAGGATTTGCCCTTTTTTGACTTTATCGCCAGAATGAATAAAGAGCTCTTCAACAATACCACCTTCTAGGTTTTGAATGATTTGAATTTGAGAGGACGGTACAACTTTACCTTCGCCACGGACAATTTTGTCCAGTTCAGCATAGTTAGCCCAAACGATGAGCCAAATAAACACTAATAGGATGACCCAAACCACCATTTGAGACTTTACCGTTGGTTTTTCCAGTGCAGCCTGGCTTAGACTAGACATGTAAGCAATGTCTTGTTCTGCAATATGGGTTTTGCGAGGCTTATTTTGCTTAGCTTGCTCTACTGGTTTTTGTTCTTGAATCTGCTCAGTCATGGTTTATGTAGTCTTATTTATTTTGCCTGTTTTCAGGGCTTCTAAAACAGTCTGTTTTGCTCCATCCGCTATTAACTTACCATTTTCCATAACCATTAATCTGTCAGTAAGCTGGAGTAAACTCATTTTATGGGTAACAACTATGGTTGTGCTGTTGAGGGTTCCTTTCAGTAGGCGGTTAATCATTAGCTGTTCGGTTTTAGCATCCATCGCATTAGTTGGCTCATCAAAGAGATAAATAGGGGCTTCTAGGAGCAAGGCTCTGGCTACACCAATACTTTGGCGCTGGCCACCAGAAAGCGAGCTTCCACCCTCATTTACTTTTAAACTGTAGCCCGAAGGGTGACGTTTGATAAAGTCATCAACGCCCGCAAGACGTGCAGCACGGATAATAGTGGAGTCTTCTACATAAGGAGCACGATAAGAGATATTGTCTCTGACATCTCCACTGAAAAGTGTTACGTCTTGCGGTACATAGTTTATGTTGCGGCGAACTTCTGCAGGATCAAGTTGAGTGATATCAATGCCATCTAATAGTATTGAGCCATCATCGACTTGATAAAAGCCTAAAATGAGCTTTTCAATTGTAGATTTTCCTGAACCAATTCGGCCGATAATGCCGACTTTCTCACCAGGTTCAATTACAAAACTGACTCTATTTAATGCAGGTTTAGTTTCATCTGGGTAGGTAAAGGTGACATTGTTAAATTCAATACGACCTTCAAAAACAGGGTGCTGAATAAAGCGTTTATGCAATGGGCGCTCAACTTCTTTAGCCATAATCTCATTTAACGAATTCAAGGCGGTTTTGGTCTGTTCATAACTGGTAATTAGGTTGGCAAATTGTCCCATTGGACCTATGGCGCGCTGACTAAGCATGACGGTAGCGATTAAACCACCCATGGTTAAATCACCTTCTTGAATAATGTAAACACCTGCCAGTACGATAATCACTGTACTCATTTGCTGCATAAATCCAGTCATTCTTCCCAGTGAGCTTTGCAACATTTTAGATTTTAAACTCGCCTTAGCAATTTCACCAATGGCCTGTTCCCAGCGCCACTGTGCACGAGCTTCAACACCTAGGGATTTGATGGTTTCCATAGCGGTCAGGGTTTCGATTAAAACGGCATTTTTTTGACTGCTAGCTTCATAAGTTGCCTCGATAGCACGTTTTACGGGGCCTTTTAGTAGAAAACTATATAGAAGGATAAAAATGATTATTAAAATTGGAATGAGAACAATGCTACCTGCGATGTAAAAAATCACTAATAAAAAGATAATGGTAAAAGGCAGGTCAACAATCGTTGCAACGGTTCCTGAAGTGAAAAAACTACGGATACTGTCAAACTCTTTAAGTTGGTTGGCAAAAACCCCAATTGAACCGCCGCGGTTTGACATGGTTAAGCCAAGCGTCTGTTCAAAAATCTTACCAGACATAATCACGTCACTTTTTTTGCCTGCAATCTCTAAAAAGTAGGAACGTAAATATTTGAGAATAATGTCGAACATATAGACAACACTGACACCAATCGCTAAAACCCAAAGAGATTCGACCGCATTATTAGGCACAATTCGGTCATAAACATTCATGACAAACAGTGGGTTGGCTAATACAAATAGATTAATAACAATGGATGCAACTAATACATCTCGATAAATGGATTTAGAAGCCCATAAGGTTCCCCAAAACCAATGGCCTTCTTGAAAGCCCATTAGGTTTTCGGTTTTTTGTTCATGGAGCGATTTAGTGGTGAGGTAGATAGCAAAACCGAGATAATCTTGATTAAGTGCTTCAAGAGAAATAGTTTTTGTGCCTTCAGGTGCGTCAGGTAAGATTACAGTTGCTGTGTTTTTTTCAAAATCAATGCTGTCGAGTATGCAGGCCTGGTTGTTTGAAAGCGTCAATATGCAGGGCAGTACCAGGCTTGAAATATCTTCTAGTTTACGTTCTTTAAAGGTCGCTTGAAGGTTTGCTCTTTCAGCAGCACGTTTAAAAATTTCAGGCGTAATGTTGTTCGAATCAATAGGTAAGCCAGCAATGAGGGATGCTTTAGAATAAGGTTGACGATTCAGCTTTGTGTAGATAACCAGGCATTCTAGCAAAGGGCTGTTCAACTCTGTGTGAGAAGACTGTGCATTTTCACTTGAATTGTTTTCTGGAATGATTGGTTTATCGTCAGTTGGATGTTGCATAAAATCCAGTTAATCCTAAATTCTTCTTGGCTTTTGTTATTTTGTTATTTTTGTTATGTAATTCAGTTTACAAGGAAAAAACTATCCAGTATTGATTACTGCAAAATGCATATTAGCATACTCATCTAGGTATTAAGTAAGTTTAATATGAATGCATTAATTTTATATATAACCGTCACATGGTAAAGATATATAAGGATTTTCTTATATATTCACTGGTTTTAGTAGGGTTATTTACATTAGCCTATTATGCAGAGTAATTCATTAATTTGAAGTTTTTAAGAGGAAAAACTAGGTAAAAAGTTGACTAATTGGTTTGAATTATTCAGTTTTTTGGTGGAATTATGCTGTTTTTTAATTGTTTAAGTTCATGGCAAGAAGTGTGCTCTGGTAGAGTTCTTAAAATGTAATTTGCGGTATTAATGACATTTTTCCATCTTGGATTACTTGGGATACTGTCTAATAGAAAGGTATTTATCAAAGGTGCGGGTTTTAGCTGTACTTCCGTCTAAACTGACTCGCCATAGCCCACTCTGTTCAGCCAGTTGTACTTTGGTTTTAGAGGTGCTCTCTTCCCAAATTTTAAGACAAAGAGCCATTGTTTGCACTAATGTGTTTAAAAATGCAAGGTGGGTATCACCTTGGTCGTCAGCGATTTTTAACTCTTTTTTAAATGAAAGAGCCTTGAGATCTCTTAATTCGGAAATGTCTAAAGCCATACAAATTAGGTAGTTTTTATCATCAATTTTAAAAGGGGCATTCGCCCAGTTACAAGTGATTTCACGGCCATCTTTACAATAGTTTTTATTTTCAATATGCAGTGGCTTTTGTTGGTTTATAACGTTATTCAGTCCGTGTTTGACCTTTGTTTTATTGGCATCAAGCACTAAAAAAGAGAATATATTTTTATTGATAACTTCTTTTTCGGACCAGCCAAAAAGTTTTTCAGCTTGATGATTCCATTCAATAATTTTGAACTCGTCAGAGAGTAATAGAATAGCCATTGGGGATTGATTGACCATGGTTCTAAGTTGGGTTTTGAGTCTATAAAAGCGTCGTGCTAAAAACAGCGTAAACAGCACTAATGCCGCAATGCCAGAAATAACCAGTATAAGATCGTTGATTTTGTTTTCTAGACGGTCGAGCACTCTATTGTTTTTATAAACAAAGTCTTCCAAAGGGATGGGGTTTTGTATGAGACCAAGCTCTTGATAGACTGATGTAATATGTTGCCAGCGACTTTCGCTCATATGACCAGGTTCAATAAGGTCAGTTCTCATTAAGGCTTGCATTGCCTGGGCTTCAAATTTGAGCGCCTCAAGCGTTTTGATGGTGGGGTAATGATTTTTTATGTATTGCGCAGTTTCATCGATATTTGACATCGCATATTTCCAACCCAGAATTGAAGCTTTTCGGAACTGTTCAACTAAATCTGGGTTTTGGTTTAAAAAGTTTTCAGTGGTGAAAAAGTTGTCACCATAAAAATCAATGCCAGCCATTCTTGGCGTAAAAATTCGATACGTTATATTCTTTTCAGCAAGTTCATAAATTTCTGATGTGGTATAGACCGTCATAGCATCGACTTTTTTGGTTATTAAGTCGTTGATATTAAAGTGATGTGGAAGCTCATTCAGTTGTGATCTTTTTATTTGAGATTGTTGTAGGTAGGCATCAATTTCAGAAGAGTTTTCTTCAATCATGATTTTGCGGCCTACAAAGTCGTGAATGGTATCAATACCATTATTTTCGAGTGCAACAATGCCTAAAGGTGAATGTTGAAAGATAACGCCCAAAACCACGATAGGTTGGTTTTGATTGTAGCTAAGGAGTAATTCACTCGTGCCCACACCAAACTCAGCATTGCCCTTTAGCACCTCGTTAATAGGGTTTATTTTTGGTTCTGCTGGAATAATCTCAACGTTAAGCCCCGCTTTTTTATAAAAACCTTTTGCTTGAGCCATATAGTAGCCCGCAAATTGAAACTGATGTTCCCATTTTAATTGCAGCTTAACCGTTTTTTGAGTATTTAACGGATGCCCCCACTTATCTTCAGCTAAGCTTTTGCAACTCAATATAAGCCCCAAAATAAATAGCAAAAGATAAGGTGTGTAATGTGAGGAAATAAAAGTTTTTTTTAATAGGTTATTCATTTAATAAACTCGGAGCACCGTAATAATATCCTTGTGAATAGTTCACACCAAGTTGGTTAAAGGCTTTAAGTTGTGCTTCATTTTCAACAGCCATAGCGATAACATCAATATCTAAACTGCTGGCAAGTTCACATAGGCTTGATACGTAATTGCGAGTTTGTTCATCGGATTCAATTGCCTTGCTAAAAGCTGCGTCTAACTTGACATAGTCGGGGCGCAAGTCTTTTAAGTAGCGCATATTACCAAGTCGACTTCCAAAGTGATCAATACCAATATTGACACCAAATTGCTTTAGCTCAGAAATTAATGGCCAAGCCAAACCCTTTTGTTCATTGATTAAACGCTCTGGCAGTTCAAATGCCATTCTATGAGTATACTTTGCGTGATTAGCTAATATTTGTATAAGATTTTTCTGGAAAGCATTATCTTCTATAACCGATTTAGAAAGGTTAATAGCTAGAATAGCGGTATCCATGTGGGTTTTTAGGTGTTGTATTACAAGATTAATAACCAGCTGATCAATTTCAGCGGTTTTGTTAAGTTGTTCTACCGCTGGCATAAAATAACCTGCAGAGCGGATTGTTCCATCACTGTCTTTAAGACGGATGAATAGCTCTTGGTCATGGACACTGTGGTTTTTATCGTAGGCGCTTTGTTGAAAAAGTATAAAGCGCTTTTCAAGAATCGCTTGGTTTATGGTCTCTTCCCAAGCATGTTCATTACTTTCTTGGTTTTGCTTAGTATTATAGTAATACACACAGTTTTTACCCTGCTTTTCTGCTTGTTCAATCGCAAAATCCAGATGGCCAAGAATAGGGCCACGACTTTGGCCTGGTTGATAATCGGTATAAGCAACAGAGATGGAGGTACTGGCAGCTTTGGCTTGTAGAGACTCTAAAATAGCAGGTAACGCATCGGTGATGCGTTGACTTGGTTCAGTAATCTTTGAGGCTACCAGGCCTGGTAATACTGCAACAAGCTCCGTTCCGTTCAGTCGAGCAAAGAGACTATGTTCACACGAAAGGTAGGTGCGCATTGTGTCGGCTAAAGACTTCATAAGCTTATCACCCACTAAATACCCAAATTGATCATTTAACTCTTTGAGTTCATTGACTCGAATTAAACAAATTATCCCTTCAGGAAGATCTTCATTTGGGTCAAGCAAGGTATCAACAATCATTTCAAAATGGCGGCGGTTGCTAAGTTCTGTAACACCATCTTGATAGGCCATTTTTTGTAATTTTTCAGCACTATTGGCATCACGCTCAAACACCGTCTGTAGCTTATTGACCATGGCATTCATTGCCGAGACAACTTGTCTGAATTCAATGGTTGAAGGTAGCTGGTCTTGAATTAAATACTCTTTTTTAACAATGGCTTCGGCTTGTTTTTCCATATCTTTTAAAGGTTTGAGAATCACTTTTAATGTATAGATAACTACCAATATTGCGAATATCGCGGCAAGGCCAAACCATAACAGTAAGTTTATTGCTGTTTTCCAAAGTTCTTTATAGGCGTATCCTGTATGGCTTTGAACACTAAGGGTTCCAATCGGAATCCAGCCAGCTTGAACAAGTGATTGAGCTTCTGGGGCTTCTAGTTTTATGGCATTAATAAACCAGTCTGGAACAGAGTCTAGACTTTTGGTGTTTTCACGGCTATATAGGCCAATGTTTTCCATGTCGGTAAGTGTAATGTGATTGTAGTAACCTCGATCAAAAACGGCATTGATCATGGTTTCCATGCTGGAAATGTCCTCAGGATTCTCAATACTACTAAGGGATAGACCGAGTGAGGTGGCAGTATCTTGAGCGTGAGATTCAAGCTGGTTCTGTAAAAAGTTCTTGGTGTTGTTCAAATTTAAGGTAAAAGTACCCAATAGTAAGATGATTACCATTGTGGCTATGAAGAGAATCATTTGTTTATTTAAACTCATACCTAAATCCTTTTAACACTTGTGTGTTAGGCCAATATTTTAGCCTATTGTTTTTTCATTAATTGCGATTATTTATTTAGCCGTTCTAATAGGCTGTTCCAGTTTTTTAGTTTAGCTGTTCCGCCAGAAACTGACCTACCTTTACCTCGCTCTCGAGCCAGCCATAAACCGTCACCATTAAAACTGTAAATAGGAACCAAATCGGTTCGTCGATTGGCTTCTAGTATGCGTTTATTGATGTTATCTAATACCAACGGAATCGATTTAGGGGTTTTAAAATAGGTGAGAACCATATGGGCTTGGTTAAGGCGAATGGCTTTAACATAAGTGATATAGAGTTTACTTTCAGGAACGCCTAACGCTTTAAGGGTGAAGTATTTTGCGATAGAGTAGTCTTCACAGTCTCCTGCATCGGTTGCTAGCATCTCCAGAGGAGTGGCCCAGTAATCTTTCTTTTGCCAATGAATAATGTCATCAATAAAGCGTACCTGGTTGAAAAAGTCATTAACAATCTCGAGTTTATCTTCTTCTGATTTATGTTGATTTTTATCAACCAGTTCTTGCCATTCGGTTAAACGCACAGCGGCCCGTGAACCATATTTTATTTTTGTCTGCTCAATCTCTTTTAAGGTTACGACCTTAGGTGTTTCCTCGGCTGAAACCCAAATAGCTAAAACTGCACTGAGAAGTACAGAGATTGATAGGGTTTTTTTGAGGGACATTTTCATGAGATTAAGTGTAGCCACTGTAAAAAATAAAGGCAACCAATGGTTGCCTTTACATCTTACAAAATAGCTTTTAGCTGCGTTGTTATTTAACTAACATCTCTTCTGGAATGGTTGTTAACGCATCAGCAGGCAGTTGATCTTTAGGGATAATCTGAACCTCAATTCGTCGGTTTTGTTGGCGACCTTCCGCTGTTTTGTTGCTGGCAACAGGCTCCATTTCGCCTTTACCATTTATATAGATTCGGTTAGTCTCATAATCTAGATGCTGTTCCAAAAAGTCTTTGGTGCTGTTGGCACGTCTCCAAGAAAGTCTCTCGTTAACAGGTGCTTTGGCTTGCCAATCTGTATGACCTGTAATCAATACGACTTGACCCTCTTTAAGTTCACTGAGTACACCCACATCACTTTTGAGCTTGGCAACTTGATCATCACGGATTACGTGTTCATAAGAGTCAAAAACAATGTTTGTTAAAGCGACCGCTTTAGGTTCACAACCATGTGTGTTAACAACAGTGCCTTCTGGTGTGTCAGGGCATAAATCATCCGCATCGTTTACACCGTCTTTATCGCTATCGCCAATGGTTTTACAGCCAACTTCATCAACAACGGTGCCTTCGGGTGTTCCTGGACATTGGTCTTTGCTATCGTAAACACCATCATTATCCTCATCACCTTCACAGCCAAAACGGTTAACCTTTACACCTGGAGCTGTATCAGGACATTGGTCTAAACGGTTAAACACACCATCTTGGTCTGAATCTAATTCACAACCTTTTGCATCGACATCAACATGTAATATGGTATTAGGGCAATGATCGAGTTTATCTGCCACGCCATCTTGGTCTAAGTCTTTGTAGCTGTTTTCAACAAGATTGGCATCCACATTAGGAATGCTTTTAAGTGCTTCTGTCTCTTGTCCTGCTGGATTGTAATCAAGCGGGAGTGGTTTTTGTTCTGCAGCATTTGCAGGTGAAAGCAAACTGACCAAGCTGATAACTAAAAGGCTGTTTAATATTTTCATAGACGTCGTCTCAATAATTTATTTTGAGTGATTTGATTAATTTATTGCCAATCATACACTTTTTTTTAGTGGGGTTAAAAGGAAAAAACAGGAAAAAATACCTATAATTATTTGCTAAAGTCTTTGTTTTACAGGGAGTTTTCAATCGATTGCCTGAGTTGATGGTCAGAAAGTGTTACGGAGTTACCTAACATGCTTCCACTTCGACAATTTTTAATCACCACGGATATGTTCTCTTGGGTCAGTCCAAATTCAGCTAAACCTTGCGGTGTATATTGTTGGGCGTATTGTTGTAAGGTTTTTACCAGGCCTGGTAAAAGGGCTTCGTCATTGAGTTCAGAATTAAATAATTGACTGACTTGTTGATATTTTTTTAAGGTCAATTTTGCGTGTTCTGATGTGTCTTTTTGTAAAGATAGGATATTCTCTTGGGTGATTGGTGCGAGTAATCGGGCGCAGACAATGCCGTGTGGTGCTTCAAAAAAAGCGCCAATGGGTCCCGCTAAACCATGTACTGCCCCTAAACCCGCATTGGCCAAAGTTGTGCCAGAGAGTGAGGCGGCAAGCATTAAGTTGCTGTAACCATTTTGTTGGCGCTTTTTATCGCTACTATTAATGTCTTCAAAAGCACCTTTAAACAGTATCATGCCTTTCCAAGCGAGTGCGTCAGTCATAGGATTGGGTTTAAGAGTTGTATACGATTCTAATAACTGGGTAAAGGCATCCATACCTGTTGAGTAAAGCACCTCTTTGGGGCAGGTGGTTAAAAGTTCAGGGTCTAACCAAGCTTCTTTGGCGAGTAATTTATTATCCCTAAACGATTTCTTAAATTCACCAATGCGAGATAAAACCGCATTTTTAGTGGTTTCACTGCCTGTACCTGCGGTGGTTGGAATGGCGATAAACGGGCAAGTTTCCACGTGAAACGGCTTGCCAGC
Organism: Thiomicrorhabdus sp. Kp2; assembly: GCF_000478585.1. Taxonomy (NCBI): domain Bacteria; kingdom Pseudomonadati; phylum Pseudomonadota; class Gammaproteobacteria; order Thiotrichales; family Piscirickettsiaceae; genus Thiomicrorhabdus; species Thiomicrorhabdus sp. Kp2. Next base: position 1,205,534 of record NZ_ARWI01000001.1, on the reverse strand, counting down.
GCCCACGCCTTCTAAATAATCCATGACTGAGGTTTGGCTTGGAATCAATCCCGCAATTGCTTTGGCGGCATCTAACACACTTCCTCCGCCTAAACCCAGAACGATATCTGTGTCAGAATCACACTGCTGAACAACCTCATCCACAATATCGGGTGAGGGTTCACCCGAGATAATAAAGTGTTTTACCAGGCCTGTTAACTTTAACTTTTGATAAAGCTCATCCCCAAACTCACCAGGGTGTGCTATGGTTTTACCAGTAATTAACACCACGCTTGTATGCCGTTGCTTTGCTAAGGTTTTAATAAGCTGATGACGAATTCCCCAACCAAAATGAATATGAGGCATAGGGGCAAATTCAAAGTTTGTAATGGGGTTTGTCATGTGGTCTCCTAATCAGTTAGTGGGCTGATTTAGTTTTTCTTAAACATCGATTTTAAGTTGGCAATATGGGCATTGCCTGTTTCCATCTGCTCTTCTTTAGAAACCACAACCCCAGGTTTGCCTTCCCACTGTAACGATTCTGGTGGCAACTCTTCTAAAAAACGGCTCGGTTCACAGGCCATATCTTCACCATATTTACGGCGCTTGGTGGCATAAGTCATGGTTAAAGAGCGTTGTGCGCGTGTGATGCCAACATACGCTAAACGACGCTCTTCTTCCAGGCCTGGTGATTCTAAGTTTTGTTTATGGGGTAGTAATTCTTCTTCCATGCCAATTAAAAACACATGCGGAAACTCCAACCCTTTAGAAGCATGTAAGGTCATTAAACTCACCATATCATGCTCTTTTTCAGACTCATTTCGCTCCATCATATCCATTAGAGCCATGTGCGTCACAATGGTTTCTAAACGTTTTTCTTCCCCGTCTTCCTCTTTGGCTTTATTGACAATACGCTCAATCCAAAGAATTAAATCTCTTACATTGTTAATGCGACGTTCAGCGGTTTTTGGGTTACTTGAATTTTCATGTATCCAGTTGTCGTACTCTATTTTTTCAACCAGTTGTTTCACAAAAGAGGGTACTTCTTCGCCAGATGCGCCATCGGCTTCTTGAATCCAACCTAATAACTGCTCACCAAAATATTGCACTCGCTTTAAAGCTTTGTCCGACAAAATGGTGGTTAAACCAAACTCTTGCGTGGCGTCAAATAAGCTAATGCCACGGCCAGTTGCGTAGGTGGCGAGTTTTTCTAAGGTGCTGGCACCAATCTCACGTCTTGGCGTATTTACAATTCTTAAAAAAGCGGCATCATCATCTGGGTTAACGATAATGCGCAAATAACTCATCACATCTTTGATTTCAGCGTGGTCAAAAAACGATTTACCGCCCGATATTACATAAGGAATATTCTGTTCACGCAACGCACGTTCCATTAAACGGGCTTGGTGGTTACCTCTATACAATATGGCGTAATCGCGATTTTTGGTTTTGTGCTTGAATTTATGCACAATAATTTCAGAAACCACACGCTCAACCTCTTGGTTTTCATTGGCACAAGAGATAACTCGTAAAGGATCGCCTGCACCCATCTCACTCCACAAGGTTTTTTCAAATACGTGTGGATTATTGGCAATAAGTTGGTTGGCCGATTTAAGAATTCGATTGGTAGAGCGGTAGTTTTGTTCAAGTTTAATCAGTTCAAGAGAGGGAAAATCTTCTTTAAGCATCGCCAAGTTTTCTGGTTGCGCACCTCGCCAAGCGTAAATTGATTGGTCATCATCACCTACCACGGTAAAACGAGCTTGGACACCGACTAACTGTTTAACCAAAGCATATTGTGAGGCGTTAGTGTCTTGATACTCATCCACTAATAGATAACGCACACGGTTTTGCCATTTTTCAAGCACGTCAGGGTTTTCAGAAAACAGTTTTACTGGCAAACCAATCAAATCATCAAAATCGACCGCGTTATAGGCTTTAAGTTGTTTTTGATAGGCCTGGTACAAAATAGCACGGGCTTGTTGTTGAGCATCTTCTGCTTTTTCTAATGCTTGCTCGGGTGAAATATGAGCGTTTTTCCAGTTAGAAATATCCCACTGAACACCTTCTAATACTTCTGGGTCTAAGGTTTGTTTAAGCATTAACTCTTTTAAAATTTGCCCGCTATCAGCAGCATCCATAATCGAAAAGTTAGACTTATAGCCAAGCGCTTTATATTCACGACGAATAATGTTTAAACCTAAGTTATGAAAGGTCGAGACATTTAAGCCCGTAGTATTCTCATTTTTTAATAGCTTGGTAACACGCTCTTTCATCTCTTTTGCGGATTTATTGGTAAAGGTGACGGCATAGATATTGTGAGACTTTACATCGCACTGGCGAATCAAGTAAGCGATTTTTTCTGTGATAACTCGCGTTTTACCCGAGCCCGCACCCGCCAAAACCAAGGCTGGGGTCTCAATGTGTTTTACGGCTTGGCGTTGTCTTTCGTTTAAACTGTGCATGGATGATTTATGGCTTATGCTTTTTAAATTAGATGTTGTAGAAAAGGTACAATATGATAATTCAAAATGCAGAAAATTACTGGGAAATACCGTGGCAACAATTGAAGAATTAAAACAAGATTTACATATTCAAGCGAACTTAGCTGGCAAAGAGTTAAAGTTTGCTACTACTTGGGGAATTTTTAGCCCAAGAGAGATTGATTCAGGTACCGACCTGTTTCTGAAGTATTTAGAGATTAAAGAGGACGAAATCGCCCTGGATATTGGTTGTGGCTACGGACCAATTGGTTTGGCGATTGCCGCCAATGCACCAAAAGGTCAAGTACATATGGTTGATAAAGATTTTGTGGCGGTTGATTATTCTAATAAAAACGCCAAGTTAAATCATTTACCAAATGCCAAAGCCTATTTATCAAATGGGTTAAGTGCCGTGCCTAAAGATATTCAGTTCACGACTGTAGTGTCAAACGTGCCAGCTAAAGTCGGTAAAGAGATGTTAAGTATTATGTTGCATGATGTACATAATCAGTTAGCACCAGGTGGACAGTTTGTTGTGGTCACCATTAATGGTTTAAGACAATATATGAAACGTAACTTTATGGAAGTGTTTGGGAATTACGAAAAAGTGAAACAGGGTAAGGACTACACCATTTCACGTTGCATTAAACAATCTTAATAAAAGAGACCTTTGCACGAGGCCCTGAACACATAAAAACAGCTATAATTCTCTATCTTCAAGCTAAAAAATCCGCCCAATAACTCGTTATTATGCTAATTTTTTAACCTAAATCTAAAGAATTCTATCTTGTTTTTCTTGTGCCCCTGTCTCGTGCAAAGGCCTCTAAAAAATAGGATTTGATTTTAGATAATCTACCAGGCCTGGTAAGATGCATTTTTCAAATTTAAATGAATTGTTAGAGTTAGGAGTTTTGCGTGAAATCGCTATTTACTATTAAACCGAGTTTTATTGTTTTATTCACCCTGATGTTTGGCTTGTTTTCAGTAGCGCAAGTGGCTGAAGCTAAACGTTTTGGTGCAGGTAAAAGTTTTGGGTACAGCAAACAAGTTGCGCCTAAACAATACAATACTCCACCTAAAGCAGCGCCTGCTAAACCAGCGGCCAATACTGCAACCGCAGGTAAACCAGTATCAGGTGCTTCAAAGTGGTTGGGGCCTTTGGCAGGTTTAGCAGCGGGTGGTTTATTGGCGGCTATGTTGTTTGGTGATGGTTTTGATGGTCTTCAGCTCTTTGATATTTTACTGTTTGCTCTGATTGCCTTTGTATTGTTTAAATTGTTTGCTCGTAAAGCCCAAGGCCGTTCTCAGCAAGAGTATCAGCCAGTATATTCAGAGCCAGAACCTTCTCATCAAGCGTCTTATCGTTCTGAACAAAATGCATATCGCCAAGCTAACGAGCCTGCGTCATCCAACTCAACCTCATCGAATACAGGTTCAATTATTGGTGCCGACTTAGAGGATGGTGTTGGTCAAGGTGTGAGTGAAAATGCTCAGTTTTTAAATGAAATCCCAGCCTGGTTTGACGAACATGGCTTTGTAGAGGGTGCCAAATCACACTTTATTACCCTGCAAAAAGCTTGGGATAATGTTGATTTAAGTGAGATGGAATCTTACTGCACGCCAGAGCTTTTTAGTGCTTTGCAACAAGAGTTAAGAGGTGTGCAAGCGGGAGATAATCAAACGGTTGTGGATACCTTAGATGCTGAAGTTGCTGCTATGGCGGTTGATGGCGAGTACTTTATTGTGAGTGTGCGTTTTAGCGGGTTTATTCAAGAAGAAGCCGTTAAGGGGGCACACGCCTTTAATGAGATTTGGCATATTCGCCGTTTAGCGAACGATGAAGGTAATTGGCAAGTTGCGGGTATTCAACAAACCAATGGTTCGTTATAATCAAGTCTCAAAATAAACGGTTAAACAAAACAGAGGTGTTTTATGCGTTATTCTTGGATTAAACTTTTTAGCCTGAGTGCGATGGTATTCAGTTTTTTGTTTCTCCAAGCTTGCAGTAAAGCACCTGTTACCATTACCACCGCCAAAGTGGTGAGTGGTTTAGATAAAGGGTCTGGTAACTTTGACCGAGTATTACAAATCTGTTTTGCCGAGCCTTTAACTTCAACCTATTATCACAAAATTACGATTATTACCAAAGAAGACGTCAAGATTACTGGGTTTGGTACTTTGCGCCCTTTAGCCTCTGACCCCGATAATAAGTGTCATCTACGTAATGTCTATTTGTATATACATAAAGATTCTCCTGTTGATGCACGTCAGTTAATTAAAGACTATGTATTACCTGGTAATATTCGTCAGGTATTGGTACAGATTTATAATGAAAAACCTGAAGGCAAAGAACTCCCTATTGCTGAAAAGGTGTTTACCGATTTATAAAACTGAATGAGTTTTGATTATTTTTAAATGAAAGGCCTGGTGAATTCCAGGCTTTTTTGTGTCCCCCATAAGAAAGCCAAGTGCTAGAGAGCCAAATGTTCCTAAACAATCAACCGTCCACTTCCGATTCAAATCAAAGTTCTCTATTAAATATTAAAGCGGACTTTAATTTATTGGCTTATGCCTATTCGCAACCGATATTAACGGGTCAGCTAAAAACCATTCCAGAAGACTTTAAGGTTGAAGAAATCATAGAAAATCAGTTAACGGGGGAGGGGGAGCACCTATGGTGTTGGGTAGAAAAGCGAGGACAAAATACCGATTGGGTGGCGGGCATGTTAGCTAAATGGGCAAATACCGCTAAGCATAATGTGGGCTTTGCAGGCCAAAAAGATAGACAAGCGGTCACCAAACAGTGGTTCAGTATTCAACTGCCAGGTAAAGCCGATCCCAATCCTGCAGAGCTAAACTTGGATGACGTTAAGATATTAAAGATGCAACGTCATAATAAAAAGATTCAACGAGGAGGTTTGCAGGGTAATCGTTTTGAACTGGTTTTAAGAAATATTACTGGGCGCACTACCGAGCAAACTGCCGATACGATGATGGCTGAACTGGAGTCTCGTTTACACAAAATTCAACTTGAAGGAGTCCCTAATTACTTTGGTGAACAGCGTTTTGGTCGAGATGGTAATAATTTAGCACAAGGTGAAAAACTCTTGCTGAGTGATTCGTTTGCCAATAACCGAAGACAAAAGCGGGGTGCCAAACGAAAAGGTGGCAATCAAAATCAGCAAAGTTTGTATATTTCAGCACTTCGCTCTTGGATGTTTAATGACCTGCTTAGTCTGCGACTTCAGCAAAATAATTGGAACCAAGTGCTTTGTGGCGATCTTTTACAGAGTGCAAATGGCCATGAGGTTTTACTTGCTGATGAGAATCAAGAAATTGAACAGTTGCAGAAAAAAGTAGTGTTGTCCGAATGGTTTATCACAGGAGGTTTATTTGGTGATGGCACCTTGCCAACAAAAGCGGATGCACAAAGACTAGAACAAGAAGTGGTTGAAAAATACCAGGCCTGGTGTGATGCCCTAAGTGCCAATAGAGTAAAGCAAGATAGAAGGGCTTTAAGAGTTATGCCTGAAGAGTTAAGTTGGTCTTTTGAACAGCTTAATGAGAGTGATACTGATGCCCATCAAGACTCAAAAGGGGGGGCATCAAGTCTTACGCTAAACCTTAAGTTGAGTTTTAAACTCCCCGCAGGGAGTTTTGCAACCATGTTGTTAAGAGAACTCATGTATATATAACGTAGTAAGGCCTTTAATGCTTGCAGTACATGACTAAAAGTCGGCCCACTCATCGTTATTAGGACTGGTTGGTTTGACGTTCTGTGTTAGTGTTTTTTGAAGCCCACCACTTGAAGTTTCTGTTTCAAAAGGTTTTATTAATTGCGCTTTTTCTGTTGATTTTGTGGTAAATCCGCTCGAGATTTCCCTCTCTAACTGCCTGATTAACTCAATCACTTGGCTGCTTTCACCTTCGAGTTTTGACATTTCAATATTAGCGGTTTCAATATCACCAATGTCTTTAAGTTCTAAAATTCGTCCAATAAATTGATGAAGTTCAGCGTGTGCTCGCTCGAGTGCTTGATAACTTGATAAGGACTGATACTCTTTACCTTGACCATATATCCATTGTCCAAGGGCACAGAGTGTTCCATCTTTAGCGGTATTGCGATCAAAATCCACCTCAATATCATTGATATAGGCGCGTACTTTTACTCGCCACTGGCGATGTGACCTACGCGTTTGTGCAAAATCAAATCCTGTCGCCGTTGAGGCAATATCAAGACTTGTTCTTGAGCTATCAACTTTAAAGTGCGAGATGTTTTTTGTCATCATTTGAGACATGGTGCCAAGTTCTTCAGCGGTAGCTGCGGTTTCTTCAACTAAGGCCGCATTTTGTTGTACCGCGCTGTCAATTTGGCTAATGGCGTCATTGACTAAATTAACGCCTTCACTCTGTTCAGCACTAGAGTTTGCAATCTCTTCAATGATTTGATTTACATTGTTAATGGATTCTACAATGGCGTTTAATGACTCACCAGAACCTTTAACATGGACGGTTCCTTCGGAAACCTTTTTAACAGTATCTTCAATTAATTGACGGATATCTTTTGCGGCATCAGCCGACTTTTGAGCCAGAGTTCTGACTTCACCCGCAACCACGGCAAAACCTCTGCCATGTTCACCCGCTCTGGCTGCTTCAACCGCTGCGTTTAAAGCGAGCAAGTTGGTTTGAAAAGCGATACTGTCAATCAAGGTGATAATGTCATTGATTTTTTGGCTCGATTTATTGATCTGTTCCATGGCGAGAATGGCATTTTCCATGACGGAAACACCCGATTTAGCCAAGTCTGCGGAGCTGTGGGTGACCTGAGAGGCTTGTAATGCATTTTCAGCAGTCTGTTTTACCGCCGCCGTCATTTGTTCCATGCTGGAAGCGGTCTGCTCAAGCGATGCCGCTTGGTTTTGGGTACGATTATTTAAATCGACACTGCCCTGATAAATTTGCGATGAGCTATTGCTGACATTATTGACGGCTAATTTGGTTTGCGACATCATAGAGCCTAAGTTATCTACAGCCACATTCAAACTGTCTTTCATTACTGAAAAGCGCCCTAAGTACTCGCCTTTAATATGTTCCGTTAGATTGCCTTCAGAAAGAGAGACTGCCACTTTGACCACTTCATTGATGGGGTTTTCAATATTGGCAATTAATTCATTAATAGATTCACTCAACTCTCTGGCTACACCTTCGGTTTTGTCCAAATCAATTCTGCGGTTAAGCAACCCTGCTTTTGCCGCTTCGATGGCATTACCGACTTCTTGCAGTAGTTGTTTGTCCGCAGTTTTATCTTGCCACTCGACAATAGTGGCTGTTTGTAAATTGTTTCGATTGAATACAGGGATAATATTTAAGTCAAGGTGATAGTGCGCCATTTTTATGTGTGCAGTCGTCGGCTCTTTAATGTTTGCCAGCATCGCTCTATTGTGTTCAGGGTTTTGGTGGAATATGTCGATATTGGAGCCCAAAATAGATTTGGCATCTAGGTTAGGTAAATCCTTCTTAAGGTTGCTTTCGCGCTGCAAAAAGAAGGCCTTCATTGCGTTATTCATATAGATAATATCCAGCTTATTATCCGCAATCATAACGTTAGAGTTGATTTTATCCATGGCTGTTTGTAAACGCTTGGCATTATCAAGTTGGTATTGACTCTCTTCAATTTTTTCTTGTGAGGCCAGTGCGGTTGATTTAATGGCGCTGCGAATTTTGCCACTAAATGTCAAAGGGTCAAACCACACATTATCGATTCTCTGACCACTGGCGATACTTCGTAGCGTATGGCGGTTTTGACGTTCGTTTTTGAGTTGAGAAAGGCCTAATAAGTAAGGCGGTATAAGACCTAACAGGCCAACAGTGATGATTTCACTTAGATGGTGTCCATCAATTGTCGCATAAATAAGGTAAGGGATGAGATACAGCAACCCTACCATAATGCTTAACTGATATTGTGGGTTTAATCGAAAGTAGAGGTTGCGTATTGGTAAAAAATCAAAGCCGTAAACAACACGGCCATTTTTGATTTTTGCGCGGCCATCTTTTATGTCTTTATAGGCTTTTTCTGTCGCTGCAATTTCATCCGAGGAGGCCTTTGAACGAATCGACATATAGCCAGTTATTTTGTTGTTCTCAAACAAAGGAGTGGCATTCGCTTTCACCCAGTAATAACCACCGTCGGCTCGTCTGTTTTTTACAATTTGAGTCCAGGGGGATCCTATTTTAAGGCTTTTCCACATGTCAGCAAAAACCGCCTCTGGAACATCGGGATGTCGAATCATATTGTGGGGTTGACCAATTAAATCGCTACGAGTGAAACCACTGGCAAGTTCAAAGGCATCATTACATTCTAAAATAGTACCGTTTAAATCTGTTTTAGAAACAAGGGTCATATTTTCAGATATAACAAATTCATTATTATTGGTTGGCTGATTATTTCTCACAGGATAAGGCTCCGTTGTCCTATTCGCTTGGTTTAGAGCACCTATGAAGGCAGGCTCTCTATTGCCGAGGCTTGATTTTTAAAAATCACGATTGAATAAGAACTGATTAACTTGGTAAAAGAGATTTCTTTTATGTACAAAATCGGCTTATTCAAGTTAATTATTATACATATATTATACAAGCTGTACAGGTGTGTATTCATTCAATACTTAAGCTTGCTTGAAAAGCCACCAAGGTTACAATAGTTGAACTCTTTATAACTGAATGACATGAGTTAACTCGGTTGGTTTATGTCTAAAATCATGGCAAAACTATGTCAAATAATACCGATCAAGCCAATTTGAAAAACCGTTCTACAAAATCTAAGTTTAAACTGCCACTGATTTTCTGGTTTTCTATGTTGAGCTTTGCTTTTTTTATTGTCACGATTGTGGTTTATATCATTTCGCAAAATGAACAGCGTGTAACGCAAGCGGCAAAAATATCGGCAAACGGCTTAGCTTCATTTGTTTCTGATTATGTTGAAAAGCATCAGTTAATTGTAAAATCCATCGCTTATCATCATCAGGATAGAATTTTACAGTTATCAAAAGGGGCTGGTTATCCTTATGATTTGGCAGAGATAGCAAGTGATGTAACAGAGTTATTTCCTGCGGATACTGAGTTTGCTGTTATTAATCACAAGGGCAAAATCATAGTGGGTAGCCATGTTGAAGATATGGGGCCAAAATGTCGACGTTTAATTCAAGAATCTATTAACACTACAACGCCAAGTATCCCACGAGTAAATGCACATCAGGCGCCTGATGGCGGCTTTCATTTTGATATCCTTTTTCCCATTACGGTTGTCGATAAGTGGGCTGGACTGTGGGTAAAACTCTCTTTTAAACCGCTTGAAAGATTCATTGTGAATTTGAATATTCAAGAGTATGAACTTGTTATTAGCGAACAGTTTCCACCCTATAAAACCTTATTGGGTGATCACCCTGAGGGTGAAATGAGTAGCTCAAAAATTTCAGTTTTTTTCAATGAGATGGATTCCAAAACCTTAGGTGCAAGACCAGGTGAAAGGGCGTTAGCCATTGCATCTATTGATAACGTTGCATGGCAAGTGCGAGCGATTCAGCGTAACGCAGTGTTTGATGAGTATGTGCATAATGTTGTGTTTATTGCTTTGTTGCTTTTTATTGTTGTTTTTATCATCACCACACTTCTTTATTTGTTCTTTAGACAATTGCAGGAAGAGCGAGAAAGAATTAAGCAGGCTGCGGTTCATGACCAGTTGTTCAATGCAGGCCCAACCATTTTATTGGAAAAGAAAATTGATCGAAATATGTCAATTTTATATGCTTCGCCTAATGTGGAAAGTTTATTAGGTAAAGATTCAAAAAGTTTAGTTGAGCACTCTTTTATTGAATGGATTCATAATGATGATGTGGATGAGGTAAGGCAAAAATTACTCACAGCCTACTTAGAGAATCAGGATAAGGTTGAAATGGTGTATCGACTTAAAACCAATGGCAAGGGTTCATATAAATGGATTTATGACTTGAGCCATATTTTATACAACCGAGCGGGCAAGCCAGAAATTCTTCGTGGTTATATCACTTCTATTCACGCCCAAAAAACAGCAGAAAAGAATGCAACAGATTTGATTCAATCTGTACCAGAGGCTATTTTTGTTATTAACTTTCAAGGGCGAATACTGAACGCGAATACAGCCGCTGAGAGTTTACTAAAATGCCAAAAAAGTGATTTGCAAAACAAGTTGTTCAGTCTCTGGTTAGAAGCCGAAAGTTTTGCGATATACGATCGCTTGAAACAGCATTATTTAAATAATAAAACATTACAAGAAGACTCTTATCGCGAAAACGCACCTCTGTTTTTAAGGAATGCTATTGGGCAGAGGGTATCCGTAGAAATTGGCTTTAACCAGATTGAATTAAATGGTGAGAACTTTTTGGTTCAGGTAGTGAGAGATATTACTTTACAGCAACAAACGCAGCAACAATTAAGCTTGGCTAAAGAAAGAGCTGAGGCCTTGGCAAAAGCTCGTAGCCGTTTTGTGGCCACAATCAGTCATGAAATTAGAACACCAATGAATGGTGTTTTAGGGATGGCCGATTTACTGTTTGATACGCCGCTCGATTCAACTCAAACCCAGTATTTACAAGCCATTAAACAAAGTGGTGATATCTTGTTAAAAATCATTAATGAGGTGTTGGATTTTGCCAAGTTAGATGAAGGGCAAGTGTTTCTTATTAAAGAGAAAGTGGCATTACAAAGTTTGGTAGAAGAAACCCTTCATCTGTTATCAACCACCTCAGAAGAGAAGTCGATTACCTTAAAATATGATTATGCAGATAATCTTCCTAAAGCATTTTTAGGGGATTCTATGCGTATTCAGCAATTACTTATGAACCTTATTGGCAATGCACTTAAATTTACCGAGAAGGGCGAGGTTCTTGTAAGAGTAAGGCTGGTTGAGGAATATAAAAATACCACAGATGTGATGATTGAGGTCATTGACAGTGGTATTGGCATTGCAGAGGAGCACTTAGATAAGTTATTTGATTCATTTACTCAAGCAGATGGCTCAACCTCCAGAAAATTTGGTGGCACAGGGTTAGGTTTAGCAATTTGTAAACAGTTGGTTGATTTAATGGGAGGGGAGATTGGCGTTACTTCAGAGTTAAATAAAGGTAGTTGTTTTTGGGTTAAGTTGCCTTTTGAAAACTTTTCTAAAATCAATATGATTGACTCAACCGCTTCTCATCAGGTTGAAGATACCAGTCACAAAAATGCTAAAGAGTTACCACTATTGGGTAAACATATTTTATTAGTGGAAGACAATCTCATAAATCAAAATGTAATTGATGCGTTTTTACAGCGATTAGGCGCTAAAGTGGATATTGCAGATAATGGACTTAAAGGGGTCGATTATTGGCGTCTTAATCCGAAAAGATATCACCTTATTATTATGGATTGCCAAATGCCTGTGATGGATGGTTTTGAAGCGACTAAAATGATAAGAAAAGAAGAGCGTTTAGCTAATGTAGCTAATGATGTAGCGAATGAGGTTGCTCATATTCCAATTCTCGCGTTAACGGCAAATGTGATGGTGCAAGATAAAAAACGTTGTTTACAAGCAGGGATGGATGACTTCTTGGCAAAACCCATTGAAAAAGACTCTTTTAATGAGATGGTGCTTACTTGGTGTTTATAAACCCCGTAACTATTTGTGTGATGCATGAATAATCGTTTGAGTACTCCTCAGCAGATTACGGGGGTTATTATTGCGGGTGGCCAAGGTAGCCGAGTGGGTTATCAACAGAAAGCGCTATTGCCTTACCATGGTGAGCCGATATTAAAACCGATTTTATCGCTGTTATCGAGCCAGGTTAAGAATGTATGGGTTAATGCAAACGCCGAATTGCTACGTTATAAAGCCTTCTCAGAGAAGTTATTCAGTGATGAATATCAAGGGTTTTTAGGTCCGCTAGCTGGTATGCATGCTGCTTGGCAGCACATTGATACAGAGTGGGCGGTGTTTGTGCCATGCGATAACCCCAATATTCCCAACGATTTTGTAGAACGTTTAGTTCAAGCCTATAAACAACAGCCAAATCCGATTGTGGCCGTGTTTGATGGCCAAAGGTTGCAACCGTTGTATTTGTTAATGCATTGTTCAATGAGAGAGTCTTTAGGTCATGCAATTGATATTGGACATTTAAGTGTTAATCGCTGGGTAAAAGAGAACCCATTTACCCAAGCCAATTTTGCAGACTGCTGCCCAGATGCCTTTAAAAACCTGAATACCCTAGAAAGCTTTAACCAAAGCTGATTAGAGCTATCCTGGTTAATAAAATATGAATGCGACAGAATAACCAGGCCTGGTAACTTCTGTAGCAAACTTATTTTTTGTATAAATCTTCAGGGTTAATAATTGGGTTTGTGGTAATAGTGACTTTACCAGCTTCCACTTGTGTGTAAAAGCAGCTTTTACGACCTGTATGGCAAGCAGGCCCTGTTTGGTCTACTTGTAAAAGAATGGCATCACCATCGCAGTCAAAAGTTAAAGATTTTAAAAGTTGAACTTGTCCAGACTCTTCACCTTTACGCCAGTAGTTTTGGCGTGAACGCGACCAATAACAGACACGACCTGTTTGCAGTGTTTCTTCTAAAGATTGACTGTTCATCCAAGCCATCATTAACACTTCTTTTGTGTCAAACTGCTGGGCAATAGCGGGAATTAAGCCGTCTGCATCAAACTTAATTTGAGACTTTAACTCTTGCCAATCAAATTGCTCGCCTTGTTGAGCCTTCTCTAATTGCTTAAAAGTCGTGTTGCACATTGAAAAAGTTCCTTTACTTGAGTTGCCCTAAAGCGGCAAATGGGTTGTTGGTAATTTGTTCCTGCTTTTTCTTAGGCTTCTTTTCTTCAATCTTGGATTGAGTACCTTTCTCTAGCATCGCTTTAAAAAGGTCAACGGTCGCTATGGCATCGGCCAAAGCGTCGTGCGCATCGCCAGGGAATGGTTTGCCTAAAACTTCTTCATAGGCCACAGTCAATTTTGGTGTTTTAAAGAACCAATACATGTTTTCACTGTGCCAACGCATAGCACCAATTAGGTCTTTACTCAGCTCAGCGGCATCTAACCAGGTGTTGTAGTCTAGCTCAAATTTGAGCATCTTCTTTTCAGCACTTTTTTCTAGGTACATAAAGTCGCTCTCGGTGCTGTAAGCTAATACCACATCGGCTTGTAAAAGGGTGTCGTGAATCAGGTCCCAGGCCTGGCCAAGAGAGGGTTGGCCTTGAACCATTTCGGTTGTGATATTGTGTTTTTCGTTTTCTGGAATGTCATAACCTGGGTTGATTAACTGATTAAACAGCTCTTTGCCGTTAATGTCACAAGCTGAAACTTGAATAATATCCGCTTCTGGATCCGTCGAAATATTGGTCGCTTCAATATCAATACACACCACATTCTTACCTTTTAGGTCTTTAGCGTGGTTTTTAAGTTTGAACAGAGCGTCATTACGGCTTTCTTGAATAAGTGGAATCACATCAGAATCACAAAATTCTTTGATTAATTCAGCCAGTTTTTTTGAAAAACGAGCTACCGATTTCGTTAAGGCTTTACGAACCTCTTCCTCTTCTGAGCAGCGCTGAATGAACTCGTTAATATCGATGATTTCTTCATCAATGGTGAGTTTGCTTAAAGACTCTTCGGCCAATTTTTTTGGGTTATAGTCAAAGTCTTCAAGTGGTGGAATAAAGATGTTGGCATTGAGTAACGATTTTTGCCCTTTTGCTGGAGAGGCCATAATTTCAACCCCTTTGATATTTAGGCCGTCGGAGGCAGCGACTGCAACAAGATACTCTTTAAGAGGTTGTTTACGTTTATCTAGCAAAATCAGTTGTGCATTACTCATAAGAAAAGGGCTTTATTGTTTGGGAGCTTATTTAGGCAAAGCTTTTATGTTAAAAAAATAATGAGGGGTATTGTACCGTTTATACAGTCAGATAACTAAAAAATCCATCAGTTAATATGGGTTCAGTTAGACCAATCAATCGGGCTTAGATTTTGTAAAAATTGTTGGGAGGCATGTGGCCAGTTAAATTGAGGAATGCTGAGGTGTATATTCTGTTTGGGTAGGGATAAAGCGGTTTTAATGGCTTGTTTTAGGTCGTCATTGACTGAACCATTTAAGCCTTCCGTAATAATATCTTTGGGCCCCGTTACAGGATAGGCAGCAACTGGGGTTCCGCATGCAATTGATTCAATATTGACCACACCAAAAGTATCGGTTTTAGAAGGAAAAACAAAGACATCGGCTGAGGCATAAAATTCGGCTAATGTTTTTCCTGATTTAGCCCCTAAAAAATGACTATGAGGATAGCGTTTTGTTAAATTTCCCCGTTCTGGGCCTTCGCCAATAATGAGTTTGCTACCTGGTATCTCTAATGACAAAAATGCTTCAATATTCTTTTCAGGGGCAATACGGCCAACATAGAGCATAACTGGTTTTGGATAGTCGAGCTCTCGATGCTGTTGTGGATTAAAAAGCTCTGTATCTACGCCACGTGACATTAAGGTCAAGTGGTTAAAGGCTTTTGCCTGTAAGTCTTGCAAAATAGACAGGCCTGGTACCAGCGTTTTTTGTGCTGGGCGGTGAAAATAGCGTAATACTCGGTAAGTAAGGCCTAGAGGAATGGGTATGCGCGCACGAATGTATTCTGGATAACGAGTGTGATAACTCGTGGTAAATGGTAATTTGTTTTTAAGAGCAATGTGTCTGGCAAACCAGCCCAAAGAACCTTCGGTAGCAATATGAATAGCATCAGGTTTAAAGTCTAATATTCGGTTATTTAAACCTTTTGGTCGCCACACACATCTAATTTCAGGGTAAGTCGGTAACGGAAAACTTTTGTATTCAGAAGGTTGAATAATATCTACCTTAACACCTTGGTTTCTAAGTTCTTTAATAAGGTTTGTTAAGGTCGTCACAACCCCATTCACCTGGGGTGTCCAAGCGTCGGTAATTAAGGTGAGTCGCTTAATGTTTTTTAGGTTTTCTACTTTCATTGTTACAAATCTAATAGAAACGTATTAAAAGTAGATGAACTCTAAGTGACAAAGTAATGATATTTAGTTCATTCAAGCGTCATATTATTGTCAAAAAAGCTTTGTAGACTGTCTCAAATCCCCTAATTATTTTTGAGATGTTTACATGGAATTTAGTGCGCAAAACTTGAATCAAAAAAACATTCAAGGAAACGAGGAAATTAGTTTTCCAAATTGGATGGCTTCCATCGCAGAAGCGGATTTTATTTTGGCCGAAAATGACCATGAAAAACACTTGTTTAGAAGTGTTTTTATCTCAGATACACACTTGGGAAGTAAGGGTGCCAAAGCTGAATTTTTAGCTGAATTTCTTAAATATAATCATTGTAAAAACCTCTATTTGGTTGGCGATATTATTGATGGCTGGCGTTTAAAAAAACGTATGTACTGGCCACAATCACATACCAATGTAATCCGTCGTATTTTAACCATGTCAAAACGTGGTACCGATGTGACTTACGTAACGGGAAACCATGACGATTTTCTACGTCGTTATTCAGGTGTGGATTTTGGCAATATTACTCTGTGTGATGATGCGGTGTTTGAATCGGCTCGTGGGCAACGGTTTTTGGTGATTCATGGCGATAAGTACGATAGCGTGGTACAAACCCATAAATGGTTAGCGATTATGGGTGATTGGGGTTACGAATCATTGGTGATTGTGAATCGCTACTTCAACCACCTGCGCCGTAAATTTGGTATGGGCTATTGGTCGCTGTCATCCTACGTTAAGCAAAAGGTAAAAGGCGCTGTTTCCTTTATTTCAGCTTACGAAGAGGCGGTGGTGGATGACTGTAAAAAAGAGGGTTTTCACGGGGTGATTTGTGGGCATATTCATCACCCAGAAATCAGAATGATTGACGATATTCAATATTTAAACTGCGGTGATTGGGTTGAGTCTTGTACGGCTATTGTGGAAACCTTAGAAGGTGAGATCAAGTTATTGCGTTGGGTTGAAGTGAATCACGATAATCAGTAAGTCAAAGACCACTCTGTGCTTCGGCTCTTCGCCGAGTTTTTGCTTTGTGGTTAAAACCATTTTGTTATGTGGGTATTATGCAGGGACGGTACCCAAAGGTACCGTCCCTCATTCACATTCCTAACCACAAATCTACCAGGCCTGGTAAGTATGGTTTATGGGTTTAAATTTGATTGTCTTCAAGTACCTTAGGAGCAAACTTGTTTAATAATTTGGCAAAGCCTTGCATAATTAGGGTGCGAGAACATGAAAGGTGTTTGGTATAAAACGCTGTGTATTCAATGGTAGGTAGGCCGCCACGCGCTCGTTTAAAACTACCCGCACCCGAGCTTAAATTCATCATCTGACCCGATTCATACGTCTCTTTTAATAAAACCGCCATCAGCAAACGATACAATCCCAGCTCTTTTGGTTGCTCAGTATCGTAACCTACCATGGGGGTGGTTATGATCTCTTGCTGTGTAAACAAGCCAATGGAGGCTATGATTTTATTGTCTTCAGGGTTTCTAAAGCTGTAAAACTGAATTAAACCGATATTATGCATCTGGTACAAATACGCTGCGCTAAATTGAGGGTTAAAATGCGAGTGCTTTTCAATAAAAAGTTTATTAAAGCAGTGCACAATATCCTCAAAATCAGCTTCTTGATGTTCATGTGGCTCCATGAGTTTGAGCTGAGTTTTGCGCAATAGATTTTGATCTCTTTTGGTGTGGCTTCTGTGCCACCACTGTCTATCTTGATTATCAAACAGATAAACCTGTCTTGCTGGAATCAATAGCCAACCATTGTCTTGCAAGGATTGCATGAGCTCAGCATTATTGTGCCAGTTTAAAGAGCGAATATTAAAGCTGTGTACAGGATAACGGTGAATCAGTTTATGGGTGAGTTTAGGAACGGTTTCTTTAGACCATTTAGGAGGTAAGTTGGTCGAAACTAACCAGTTGTTAATGGAGAGTGTTTGGTTGATTTTGGCCAGTTTTAACAGCTTATCGGCAATGCGAATAGCGCCTAAAAACAGGTTTCGCTGACTTTTGGATTGAATCAGCTCAAGTTCATCTTCAGCATAGGAGATGTAAGCGGTATACGGAGAGCACACATAACTATTGGTAAATTCTTCGTCATTAAGTGTTGTTGGAACAGGTTCTCCATCAACCACCAGCAAGTCGAGTTTGGTTTGGACGTTGCAAATGGCTTGGCTGACACCAAGTTGTTTTACGGTATTCACATAGAGTATTGAACGATTCAGTATATCCATTAAAGTATCTTCTGGCCTTCTGTGGTGCTGGAATGAATATAGAGATGTACTCCACCATAGATGCCCGAGCGATCTTGTTTAGTATAGTTTTGATTGTCTTCTTGGTTAGTATGCCAGTGCTGAAGAATCGAATGCGGCAGTTTCTCTTCTAAAGGAGAAGTATCGCCAGCGGTTCTAAATACCACGCGGGCATTTGGCATAGCGGTACGGTTCACCTCTTGCCATAATTCAGTCAGTTGTGTTTCATCCATCCAATCTTGAGCGTCTAAAAACAGGTAAGCATTTAAGCTGTTATCTGGCAGGTCTTTAAGGCGTTCAGTCATGGAAATGTGAGTGACATTCACCTGATTAACGTGATTTTGCAAAGCCTCAAACTGGTCGCTTTTTAAATAACGTGGCACCGCTTTACGATGTTTAATGTCATATCCACGGTTAAATGCTTGCCATGCAAAGTAGTTCTGATCTAGCGGGAAGTCACAAGCCAGTTGACGAGCGCGCTCTTTAAGCAGTAAATGCATACCAATTTTGGCTTGTTTAGAGTCGCGGTTCATCTCTTCAAATTGCGCAGGCGGAATCCCCAGGCTATACATTACCATTGAGCGGTTGCATAAAAATTTCAGCAGTTTTGTGTCGAATACAGGAGCAACATGTTGGTCAAACAGCACTTGCTGTTCTTGCATTGTACGGGCTTGCATGACTTGTGAAATATCATGCCCTAAACGTTTGCTGGTCCAATGTATTAAACCAATAAAATGCCCAAGTAAACCATGTTTATAAAAACCATTGGTAAAATATTCAATACGCTTCTGTTTCCAAGGTCTTTCTCTAGACTCCCAGTATTTTAGGGTTTCAGAATCTAAATTTGGTTTAATGTAAGCTTCGTATCGGTCTATGTTTTTAGGTAAATCGGCGCGGCCAAAAAAATCAAAAAAGGCTTCATAGCTAGGCAGGTGTTGAATAGCGATCAATTTCAGCTTAATTAAAGCGATGTGCGCTTCATTTAAATCAACGACCTCAATCACTTCAGGTTGTTCTGTTAAATAATTAAGTACATTACAACCACCCGAAGAGATCGTAAAAATTCGTGAATTATGGTTCAACTGTAAAGCCTGTATATCCACTTCTGGATCTTCCCAGATTTGCGGATAGACCAAACGATCAAACCAAGCGGTAAACAGTCTATCAAGAAAGCCTTTGCGACTAAATATGGAAGTGTTGTTAACCGCAGAACCCAAAAGTTTACGCGTGTTTTTATTCTCTACATTTACATCCATTGCTGAAGTGCTGTTCATTACTTTTATACCTAAGATTGTGGTTTAGTCGGCTTTTTACAGAGGGTGTAAACGGCAGGGACGACTATACAAAATTGTTGTTAGGTATATTAATGAGATGTCGTTACCAAAATATGACGCTAGGGTAACAACTTGGTGAAGATTGTTATAAGGATGCTAGCCATTAACCTACAAGTTAATGGGTGCAGTCTTATTAAATGTAATCGGTTGAGCAGGCCTGGTAACTTATTTAAGAAGCGGAATGACCGATAACAGCGTTTGTTGTAGTAGATAGGGGGCGTTGCCCATTGCTTCGTGTTCGTCCATGACTTTGTTTACAATGCTAAAAATGGCTTTAAATTCGGGAAGCTCTTCTACTGAACAAGTTAGGCTACCGCAAAGACCAATGGTGGGTACATTGTATTTTTGGCCGAGTTCAGCAATTCTTAATGGCAGTTTTCCAAAACGGGTTTGGTTATCAAACCGTCCTTCGCCAGTAAGGATGTAATCGAAATTTTGATTTTTAATAAGCGCTTCAAGTTGGAGTGTTTCATTAATTACATCAAACCCAGGTACCAGTTTGGCATTTAGCAATCCCATAAAGCCAGCGGCCATACCGCCCGCCGCCCCTGCGCCAGATTCTAAATGAACTGCCTTATTGGCATGTGACTCTAGTACTTTGGCAAATTGGCTTAACGCTTTTTCTAAAATTTCAAGTTGTTGCGGTTGTCCACCTTTTTGTGGGCCAAAGATTGCTGTTGCCCCTGTTTCACCCAGTAAAGGATTGGTAACATCACAAGCAATTTGCCAGTCTATTTCCAAAAGGTGTGATGGGATTTCACCAATTGTGGCTAACTCCTTTAGGGCTTGGCCACCTAGGTTAATAGATTGGTTTTTGCTGTTGAGCATTGGTACACCTAATGCCATTAAAGCACCGGCACCGCCATCATTTGTGGCTGAGCCACCGAGTCCCAGAATGATTTTTTTAGCCCCCAAGTCAATCGCTTGTTGAATCAGTTGGCCAGTACCGTAGGTATGGGTGTTTAACGGGTTTAATTCTTCTTTGCGAACTTTTGTGATACCCGAGGCTTGTGCCATTTCTATAATGGCGGTTTGACTCTCTGCTTGCCAAGCAAAGTTGGCTTTGGTTTTTTTACCCAAAGGGTCTGATACCCAAGCCGATTTAGCTTGCCCAGCCCCTGCGCAAACAAAGCTGTCTACAAAACCTTCACCGCCATCTGACATAGGGCGAGAGAAAACCTGGGCGGTGGGGGCTATTGCCTGAATGACTTGGCTAGCAATCTTACAAAAATCGGATGCATCTAAAGACCCTTTAAAGCTGTCAGGGGCCAGTAAGATAGAAAGAGGTTTAGACATATAAAATCCTATGCATTTATTGGGTAGCGAATCTAAGAGGGTGGCGACTTTGCAAGTATAAGGGGAGTTCACAGCGTTGTTTACTCGAAATTTCATTATAACCGAGCCTTTAAAAATATCTACTAGGCTTAGCCTTTGTTTACTGCGTTTGATTAAGAAAGTATGACTGAAAATGAAGATTAAGTGATTGATTAACACCAATGAATAAGAGACTATAAATAACCTGGTCGTGTGAGTATAAAGGATTAAAACTGATAATGAGTTCCGCTAATTTTGAACAAGAACTAGCTGTATTAACCCACCTAGAAGAGGGACTTCACGCTGAGATTTATCAGCCATTGCCTGATGATTGGTGGGTTGTGATAACCGATGTGAAAGGTTCAACCAAAGCCATTGAGGAGGGGCGTTATCGAGATATAAATGCCATTGGTGGCAGTACGATTGCTGCGGTTCTTAATGCGCTTAAACCTTTAAAAGTACCTTTTGCTTTTGGCGGGGACGGCGCTAGCTTTTGTATCCCTTCTGATTCAATCACCGTTGTTAAGCAAGCTTTAAAAGGGTGCCAAGAGCTTTCAAAGGATTCATTAAAGCTAGAACTTAGAGTAGGCTTAGTGCCAGTTAATCGACTTACCAGGCCTGTTAATATTTGTAAATATAAAGCTTCAGAGTCACTCGTTCAGTATTTTTTTATGGGGGGTGGTTTAGAAGAGGCAGATAGTTTAATAAAAAACCACGCTGAATTTGCTTTAGAAAAAAATGTACCATCCAATGCCGATTTTAGTGGTTTCGAATGTCGATGGAACGAAGTCCCTAGTCAACGTGGTGTGACCTTAAGCTTGCTGGTTAAAGCACAAAAAGAGGCGCAAGCTTATTCTCTGTATCAAAATGTTTACCAAAAAATTCAGGATTTATTAGGGGGTGTGGAATTTCACCACCCTCTAAATGTACAAGGTATGTCACTCTCTTTGAATAAAGATAAACTCAATATGGAAGTGTTGGCCAAGAGTCAGAATCAAAGCAAATGGCATCAATGGAAGGAGAGACAAATCATTCGGGTTGAGAACTTGATTGGTAAGCTTTGGATGCGCTTTAAAGTCAAAAATACTTATGGAGACTGGGGGAAATACAAGCAAGAGATGGTGGTGAATTCCGATTATATGAAGTTGGATGATACCTTTCGTGCGGTGCTTTCGGGTGATTCAGAAAATGTGCAAGCGCTCTTAGATTGGCTTGAAGAGGCTTATAAAAAAGGGACTTTGTTTTATGGCTTTCATTTAACGGATGCCGCGCTAATTACCTGTTTAGTGGAAAAAACAGGTATTGAGCATATTCACTTTGTGGATGCCAATAAAGGGGGGTACGCCTTGGCGGCTAAACAATTAAAGAAGCAAATGTCTCAAGCTTAAACATGAGGTTATATTGAGTTTAAATGAGGGTTAATACAATCCGTTTGCATTCCTATAAGTAATAATGAATAGACTTTATGGGTTGCATTAGTTAGTGTGATAGTTGTTCTATTTCTAATGATAAGCCTGGAGTGGCAAGATGGTCTTAACTAAGAAAATCTATTTACGGTTCATTATTTACTTCACGGTTTTTAGTTTTGTGGTGGCGTTTTTAACAGCGTTCGTTACCTATAATGCCGAAGGTTATAAGTTAAGTGAAAATGTTTATAAGTTAGCAGAGACCAAGGCAGATCAAAAGCGCAATGCGATTCGATTCGCTTTAAAAGGCATTGAAGACCAAGTGAGTGCCATTATTGATAACCCTCTTTTTGGACAGTACCTCTCTCATCCAAGCCAAATCTCTCAGGCTCAAGCCGAAAACCTTTTTTTGTATGTTTCAAATGCCAACAACCAATTTTTTCAAGTACGGTTTATTGACGCCAAAGGGTTTGAAAAAATCCGAGTTGAAAGACCAAGAGGTACATTTCAATCTATTTTGATTCCTGAAGTGAACTTACAAGATAAGTCTCTACGTTACTATTACAAAGAGTTGTTAACGGCTTCGCCAGGCCAGTTTTGGCACTCTAGTCTTGACCTAAATATTGAAAATCAGCGTGTTGAATTGCCTATTAGACCCACTTTAAGGGTGGCCAGCCCCGTGTTTAATAATGGGGTGTTTGCTGGTTTGGTGATTATCAATACAGAAATGTCTCATTTACTGGATGTGTTACAAGAGAGTTCAGAATTTAATGTGTATTTGGTTGATGAGGACGGCTATATTTTAATCAATCCTAATGATGCTTTGAACTGGGCAAGGTATCTTGATACAGGTTATAAAATCCCAAGCGTTTTACCAGAAATGACCATGGACGTTTTAAAAACCTCTAGATATCGTTCTGAAGATTGGTTTAGTTTTTCGCTCAAAGAGGACTTTAAAAGCCGTGAACAGCTGTTCTTGATTTTGGAAACCAAAAAAGATTTTTTAAATAGTTTGAATGAGCAAAACCTGCAGGTCACACTCTATTTGGCGCTATTAATTCTATTGGTAGCCATTCCGACCGCCCTACTTATTGCTGTTTCGCCCTCTCGATTGCAACAAAAACTCAATGTTGAAATTGAAAAAAACACCAAAGCACTTGCGATTATTGATGAATACGTTGTAACCGCTTCATTAGATTTAGAGGACAACTTTACCAAAGTGAGTAAAGCAATGTGTGAGTTGAGCGGTTATAACGAGTCTGAACTCATTGGTAAGCCAAGTACCATATTAAAAGCGCCAGATAGTGTTGATGAACAGAGTGAAGAGATTTGGTACAAGCTTTCACAAGGATTAATCTGGCGTGGTCAGGTCAAAGACCAAGCCAAAGATGGTTCCATTTTTTGGCTAGACAGTACATTCCTACCTGAATATGAAGGTGAAAAGATTATTGGTTATCGAGAGGTCTCTCAGAATATTACCAATGAAAAAATGATTGAAGCCATTTCTGAAACCGATGCATTAACAGGCGTATGTAACCGAGTGAGATTAGATGCCGTATTGGAGAATGAACTACAACGGGTAAAACGTTCTCAATCCTCGTTTTCAGTCATTATGGTTGATGTTGATTGTTTTAAAGCCGTTAATGATCAATATGGCCATTTAGTGGGTGACAGTGTTCTAACAGAGCTGGCGAATCTGCTTAAAGACAATTGTAGGGTGGTTGACACCGTTGGGCGCTGGGGCGGCGAAGAATTTATGATTTTATGTGTCGATACCAAGCTAAACGGTGCTGTAGAGTTAGCCGAGAAGTTACGCCAAAT
The DNA here is from genome assembly GCF_000478585.1 of Thiomicrorhabdus sp. Kp2. Taxonomy (NCBI): domain Bacteria; kingdom Pseudomonadati; phylum Pseudomonadota; class Gammaproteobacteria; order Thiotrichales; family Piscirickettsiaceae; genus Thiomicrorhabdus; species Thiomicrorhabdus sp. Kp2. The sequence continues at coordinate 1,181,863 of NZ_ARWI01000001.1, read as the reverse complement.
CATTTGTCAGCATACTTTTGAGCATATTGGGCATAAAACAGCGAGTTTTGGTGTGTCTGAGGCGACAGCAGAAGATGGTGTTGATCAAGTTATAACCAGAGCAGACAATGCACTTTATCAAGCCAAAGCGTTAGGGCGCAACCGAGTTGAATTTGGTTGAATGAATAAAACCATGGTTATCAGCGTTTTACCAGGCCTGTGCTTTTGGTAACGGTAAACTTGGTTTTAAAATCTAACTTTTGAAGCGTTATAATATTGCTGTTTTATAAAGAGTTTAAAGATAAAAATGACATCAAAAGATACCAAGCAAGAAATTACTGAACTTGCGCTCAAATGTTTTTCACAACGTGGGTTTAGTAAAACCAATATGTCATTAATTAGTGAATATACAGGCTATTCTCGGGTAACGGTTCATAAATATTTTAAAAATAAAAAGGTTTTATTTAGAAACGTTGTTCAACACTGTATGACGAATTCGATTGGTGAAGCTCAAGCGAGAATGCAAGAGGTTGATGTAAAAGATCCCTGGGATGCGATTGAGGAGTATTTAATTGCCAGTGGAAAAAAAGTTTTTGAAAATGTGCATGATGATTTCATTTTGAAAGATTTGCATATTGCTATAAATGAGTTGGCTGAAGACTTGGTTGATACTAAACAGCAAATTATCATTCAATTTATTCAAGAGGAATTAGAGAGGGGCGTTAACGAAAATCGTATTACCTTGTCACCTATTCAGACGACTCCTAAAGGACTCGCTCATTTGCTGGATTATTGTTATTTGGGAGTGATGAGAAATGCGCCTGTTCAGCAAATTAAGGGGGAGTTACATCACTTAATTCGTGTTTACCGTAAAGCCACTCAGGTTAAATGAGCGGCTTTAATGTAATTCAAAAGTGAACAAAAAACTAAAGCGATTTTTCGATTGCTTTACGTTCTTCTATCCACGCTTTTTGGTCAAAATCTACATTCATACAGCTGTAGCAATGCTCTTTAAAAATGCCAAGTTTTGCCAGAATCCAGTGAATCTTACAGCCCAAACAGAAACCAAAAATTGCCTCTAACCACATTAATGCAAAACAAATACCGACAAGTAAAGGAATAAAATCTGGCATCCAGTTACTGGTTGTTGCTAGTAGTTCAGCGCTAAAGAGTGCATTAACCGTTCTGGCGACCGAATCAGGGTTAAAAAACATTAAGCAAGAAATAATTAACACCGCACCAATTGTCCAGGCAAACCGTTTGGGTTTGAGAGGTTCCCATTTAGGGCGGATATTTCGGGTAAGAAATGTCGCTATGTGAATTGTTGGTGAAAGGTAAGCGGTTTTGATAAACATACCAGCCAGCATTTCAAATAAGCCGAATAAAAGTACAATACTTGGAATGGTGTAATCAAATACCGTTTTAGAAGCCTGTACATTAAAAATGACTCGCCAATCCTGAGTCATATCAAAAGTCTCTTCTACAAATGTGTTTGGTAAGACTGTCCAGGTTGGGGCAAGTACCGTTGTGAATAGAATAATCACCATGTAAATAGGTATGAGTAACATCAAACCAGCACGCATTTGCACGGCATATTTATTTATAAAAACAATCTCTTCCGATTTGTCTCTAAACCAGAGGTTTTTAAAGTGATATTTCAGCATGTTTTGCCCCAAAATTTTAAGTAATAAAGTTAACAGATATTATATAAGTGTTAACTTTAGAAGCGAATCAAATTAATTTATAGGGGTGTGATGGGATTGGATAAGGAAGCTTTGTTTAAGGTTTCCATTTGATAGAACAGCCCATTGATGGGATTTGTTCTAAAGGGCCTTGTCCTGTTTGAGCGACTTGTTTCATCGCTTCTAATAAATCTCTTTTAACACCTTCAGCTGAAGTCTCTTTGCGAGACTCGTCTAAACGACCACGGTATTGTAGTTGTAAATCAGCGTTATAACCAAAAAAGTCAGGGGTGCAAACGGCGCCATAGGCTTTGGCCGTTTCTTGTGTTTCATCTAAAACATAAGGAAATGGGAAATCCCAAAGTTCTGCGACTTTTTGCATATTCTCAAAAGAGTCTTCTGCATATTCATTTGGATCGTTAGACATAATAGCAATACTGTTCACGCCATATTCATCACGCAAAATACGCGTGTCTTCAACTAATCGTTTATGAATCGCTTTTACATAAGGGCAGTGATTACAAATAAACATGACTAAAAGACCATTTTTACCTTTGGCTTTTTCAAGTGACCAGGCCTGGTTATCTACGCCAGGTAAATTAAAGTCGATAGCGGGTTGGTTAAAATCACAAACAGGGGTAGTTAAACTGACCATCTTATTCTCCTTGTTTTGAAACCACAAAGGCACGAAGTCACGAAGAGTTTAAGGTTTTAGATTTAACTTGGTTAAATCTAAGTTAGCAGGCAATCGGTGATGAATGCTGATTCTTAAAACTTCGTGTCTTCGTGCCTTCGTGTGAATGCTTGTCAGACTATTTTAGTTGCGAATAAAGTTATTTAGCCGCACTGTATAATTCTGAAACTTTATCCCAGTTAACCACATCCCACCAAGCTTGCATGTAAGCTGGGCGTAGGTTTTGGTAACGTAGGTAGTATGCGTGTTCCCAAACATCTAAACCTAGGATTGGCGTACCTTTGGTATCGGCGCAATCCATTAATGGGTTATCTTGGTTTGGTGTAGAAGAGATTTCTAATTTACCGTCGGCTGAAACCGTTAACCAAGCCCAACCAGAACCAAAGCGTGTAGCACCCGCTGTGTTGAACTGTTCTTTCATGGCATTAAAACCACCAAATGTGGCATTGATGTCATCGGCTAATGCGCCCGTTGGCGCGCCCATGCTATCTCCAGACATAACATTCCAAAAGAATGAGTGGTTCCAGTGTCCACCACCGTTGTTGCGAACGGCAGGAGGTAAAGTACCTGCTTTAGCCATCATCTCTTCTAAAGAAGCGTCAGCCAATTCAGTATCTGCAATGGCATTGTTTAAGTTAGTGATGTAAGTGTTATGGTGCTTGGTATGGTGAATTTCCATAGTACGAGCATCGATAGAGACTTCAAGTGCGTCGTAGTCATAAGGTAGATCTGGAAGAGTAAAAGCCATGCTGATATTCCTTGTAAAATGTGTGATGAAATTAAAACTAAACCTCTATTGTATTCACATTGTGTTGTTTGTAAATACTTGAGTGATTTAATTGGTTATTCAGGCGTAAAGTTCACAGGCCTACTGTTCGTATTTAACAGATATTATCTAAACGTTCAGGAGGTGGTGCCATGTCACCCATTTTCTCAATTTCATTAGGTGGCATCTGCATAAAATAGCCTTTGGTGTTAATGGATTCCAAAACACTCGTGGCATCTTCTCTCGCTAATTTTTTATCAGCAGTGAGTTCAAAATCAATGATGTGTTCAGGTTCACCAAACATCACTAAAAGTTCATTTGGCAGGCCTTCTAAGCCTTTTTCTTCGGGTACAAATAAATACAGTTCGGCTTTTTTGGGGCTTCTGTAGGCTGAAATGTTAATGGCTGACATGCTTTAATCCTTTATTTAATTTTGCGCGTATTGTATCAAAATAGACAGGGTGAATCTGAGATTAAAACTTGACCTTGCATCAGCATTTACTTATTCTTACTCGGTTTGGTAAAAAATAATGAATGAATAATATTGGATAAAGCATGTTATTAGGAAATAAAGTCAGTGTATTTGGTGGAACAGGTTTTGTTGGAAAATCTGTTGTAAACGAATTGTCCAAAGCCGGTTACGAAGTAAAGGTTGTGGTACGACGTCCTGAGAGATTTAGAGAGTTTTTGCTTTATCCTAATGTGACTTTGCATACTTTAGAAAGCTACGATAATGCAGAGCAGCTTAAAGCGGCTGTTGAAGGTGCAAGTATTGTTGTTAATTTAACGACAGATCGTTTAACCGCTACTGAAATGGTTGAGCAAAAAGATTTGACCTCTGTGACGCAAAAAATTAAATCTGTTTCTGAGACGGCAGGGGTGAAGCGTGTTTTAAGTCTTTCACAGATTGGTGCGAATAATAATGCGCCCAATTCTGACTGGCTTGGTGAGCTAGGTGAAGTCGATAATTTGATGCACAATGTCGCTAATGCAAATGTGACCATCTTCAAACCAAGTCTGTTGATTGGAGAAGGTGATGACACTACAACACGTTTTGTAAAGCAGTTAAATCGTATGGATTTATTAATGGTGGCTAATTCAGCTACGGTTGTTCAGCCTTTGTGGATTAAAGACTTTGCCCAAGCAATGGTTTCAAGCATTAAAAAGCCTGAAACGTTTGGTAAAAAAATAGAGCTTGCAGGTGAAGAACGTTTAACGATGAAAGAGCTGGGTGAGTTGGTGGCTGAGTTGATGCAAAAAGACGCGATTGTTTTCCCAATGTGTAAACTGAATGCAAATATTATGGCCTTTTTTGGCCCCTTTGCGCCAGTAGCGTCGGTTTCAAAGTCACAGCTGTTTATGTTAAATAAAGAGATGACAAGCGATACTGACTTTGCAACCCAGTTTGGTTTTGTTCCAAGTAGTTTGGAGTGGTCGATTTCAACGTATGCCGCTCCACACGATATTCGTGAACGTTATAATTTCTACCGTAAAGAAGCGGGTAGAAACCCAAGTGAGCTAGTGTAATAAGTTAATTTAATTTGTTAACCATAGTAACCGATTTAAAAGCCGTCATTTTTGACGGCTTTTTTGTTTGAATTGATTCGTAGATTTCACCTTACATTTTCTATGTTTAGGTAGAATGGTGTTTTTAGAACTCTAGAAATAATAGGTTTTTGTAGATGCAGATATATTTAGTTGGGGGCGCGGTTAGAGATGCCATGCTAGGTAAGCAAGCTTATGATCAGGATTGGCTGGTTGTTGGCGCAACGCCTGAGGAGATGCTTGCTCAAGGTTATCAGCAGGTCGGTAAAGATTTTCCCGTTTTTTTACATCCCAAAACCAAAGAAGAATATGCATTAGCGAGAACCGAACGTAAAGTAGGCGCTGGCTACCACGGTTTTGAAGTGTTTTCAGATCCCACTGTAACGATTGAAGAGGATTTGATTCGTAGAGATTTAACGATTAATGCGATGGCACAAGATGCTGATGGCAATCTTATTGATCCCTATGCAGGCCTGGTAGATTTGGAAAATCGAATTTTGCGCCATGTGTCTGATGCGTTTTCAGAAGACCCATTAAGGGTACTGCGTGTGGCGCGTTTTGCCGCCAAACTGGCCTCTTATGGCTTTACCTTAGCAGATGAAACTAAGCGGCTTATGACTGCGATGGTGGCTTCTGGTGAGTTAAGCGATTTAACGCCTGAGCGTGTTTGGCAGGAGGTGGTTAAAGCACTTAAAACAACGAAACCCAGTGTGTTTTTTGAGGTTTTGGACAGTGTAGGAGCGGTAGAAAAGCTGTTTCCAGAACTAAGTGCATTACACGGTGTAACCCAGCCTGAAAAATATCACCCAGAAGGCGATGTGTGGATTCACACGATGATGGTTCTGGATGCCGCAGCTAAGTTGAGTGAGTGTGAAAACGTCCGTTTTGCTGCTTTAGTGCATGATTTAGGTAAAGGCATTACGCCAAAAGAATTATGGCCAAAACATACAGGCCACGAAGGGGCTGGTGTCCCTTTAGTAACCAAATTGGCGCAGCGCTATCGATTGCCAAAAAAGACTCAAATAATGGCGGAGAAAGTCACCGAGTTTCACGGTTTAATTCATCAAGGGTTAACTTCGGATGGCATGCCTCACTTAAAGCCCAAAACCTATTTAAAAGTATTGAAACATTGCGGAGCGCTGAAAGATGCAAAAAACTTTGAGTCGATTTTAGTGGCTTGTGAAGCCGATGCAAAAGGGCGTTTAGGTTTTGAAAATGTAGAATATCGCCAAAAATCATTTTGGCTTCAAGTCTTAAAAGCGGCCAATCAAATAGATAATCAGCAGATATTGGCAACGGGAGTCAAAGGGGCGGATATTTCGGTAGCGATTGAGCAAGCTAGGATTAAACAAATTAAAGATTTTCTTCAGGGTTATTCGTCGTAATCATTATTTTTAAAGTATAAAATTGGTTTTTACCAGGCCTGGTAGAATGCCTAAAACAAATTAAGATGAGACTTTATTTTTTGAAATGAGTCCTAAAATAGATAAAAGAGCAAAGTCTGATGTTGCAAAAAATGAAGCGTTTTTTAATTCCATTACTGATTGTTGCATTGTCCATTGTGGTGTTTGTGTATATGAAATCCACAAAGCCAGTGCAGAAGCCAGTAGAGATTAAAGAAAAAGTCTGGATGGTTGATACGCTAACCGCTAAATTTGAGAGCTTAGCGCCAGTGCAGACCTTGTACGGTAAGGTTGAATCTTATTCGATGGTTTCTGCTTCAGCGCCTGTAAGCGGTGTGATTGAGCAGGTCTTTGTTAAAGAGGGGCAGGCCGTCAAAAAAGGTGAGAAATTGGTCTTTTTGAGTGAGTCAGATTTGCAAATTCCTCTAGTCCAAGCCAAAGCGGATGCGGCGGATGCAAAAGCTCAGTTGGCATTGCAGAAATTAACCAACCAAGCCAATCAAAAACGTTTAGAACACGAAAGCAAGGTGCTTAAATTAAAGCAGACTGCAGTTACTCGTGCAAAACAATTAATGCAGAAAAACCTGGCGTCACAATCTTCTTTGGATATCGCCAATGAAGCTTTGGTAAGGCAAGAGTATGTGGTGGTGGGCGCTAAATTAGCAGTACAAGAAAATCAGTTGAAAATAGCTCAAGCCCAGGCGCGCCTTGAAAAAGCCCAGGCGACTTATCAGCAAGCCCAGTTGAATTTAAAGCGCGGGCAATTGGTGGCGCCTTATGATGCACGAATCGCTAAAGTGAACGTGAGTGAGGGCTCTCGTGTGAATGCGGGTGCAGTAATGGTGAGTTTTTACTCTTTAGAGAGTTTGGAATTAAGGGCTAAGTTACCTGTGGCTCAATTGCCTGTGCTTGAAAAAGCCTTACGAGAAAATGTGGCTTTAAATGCCATTTATCAATCGGCCAACAAAGAGACAGAATTGCCTCTATTGCGTTTAGCGGGTGAAGCAACCACCAGTGGGTTAGATGCGTTTTTTAAACTGCCGAGTAGTTTATTGGAGCTTAGACCTGGTGAGTTGATGGAGGTGAGTTTACGTGGTGTTGTCAAAGGCAAGGTGCTTGCAGTGCCTTACAGTGCCATTTACGGTAATAACCGACTTTACCTTGTAGAAGAGGGGCGTTTGCAATCCCATACGGTACAAATAGTGGGGGAGGTAATGCGAAATGGCCAATTATGGGCTTTAGTAAACCCCGAGTTTTCTGAAGGAGAGAAGGTCAGTATTACCCATTTACCCAATGCAACATCAGGGTTAAAAGTGGCTGAGGTGGCTAAATGAGCCAGCTAGAAAATTCAGAAAAAGATGATTTGGATATTCATCCAAAAGAGTCTAAGTTTAAATCTCGAGGCATAATTGGTGTTTTTGCACGCCATAAAGTTGCGCCGAATTTGCTGATGCTGATTATGATTCTTTCGGGAGTTGTAGCATTGATGAAGTTGAATGTTCAGTTCTTTCCTACCTTTGAATTGGATTATGCTTCGGTACGAATTGTTTGGCCAGGAGCTAATGCTCAAGATGTGGAAACCAGTATTACCGAGCCTGTTGAACGCGTTCTGAGAAATCTAGACAGTCTAGATGAGATGACCTCAACCTCTTCTTTAGGGATTTCTTCGATATCGCTAAAGTTTGAAGAGGGCACTGATATGATTGAGGCGATAGATCAAATCAATCAACGGGTAGGCGAGTTAAGGAATTTACCGCAAGACTCGCAAAAGCCTATTATTGAAAGAATCGTACGTTATGAATCCATTGCGCGGGTTTTAGTGGTTTCTGATAAGGGCAGTTTGGAGGAGCTGCGTCCAATAGTGCGGAACTTTGAGAGAGATTTACTTAACCGTGGAATTGATAAAATTAATTTCAAAGGTTTGCCAAGTGAAGAGATGGCGGTAGAAATCTCTCAGGACACTTTAGAACAGCATAATCTGACGTTAGAGTCTGTTGGTAATCAACTGGCGGGCATGAGCCGAGATTACCCTGCAGGTTCAGTGGGGGATAACGATAGTGTGCGTGACTTACGTGCCTTGGAACAAAAGCGTACCGAAATGGCGTTTAATCAAATGCCTTTAATTGTATCTGATTCACAAAATCTCTCATTGGGTGATATTGGAACCGTTGAAAGACGACCAATCAAAAACGCCCCTTTTCTAACGGTAGATGGTTCAACGGCGATTGAAATGCAGTTGATGCGTGCCGAAAGTGGCGATACCTTAAAGTCATCTGAGATTATGCAAAAGTGGGTAAATGAGGTTGAACCTCAATTGCCTCAAGGCGTTCGCTTACAGGTTTATGATGAAACTTGGTCATTAGTCAATCAACGTATTATGCTGCTTGTTAATAACGGTATTGGCGGGTTAATTCTGGTTGTTTTAATTCTGTATATTTTTCTTAATGGACGTGTGGCCTTTTGGATTGCGGTGGGGATTCCCGTTTCGTTTATGGCGACCTTAATGATTATGTATTTGGCAGGCGGCTCAATCAATATGGTGAGCTTGTTCGGTTTGATTATGGCGTTGGGGATTATTGTTGATGATGCCATCGTGGTGGGAGAGGATGCTCTAGCGCATCATGAAATGGGCGAGCCTGATTTACAAGCCGCCGAAGGTGGCGCACACCGAATGCTGGGGCCTGTTACGGCTTCATCATTGACCACCGTAGGCGCTTTTTTACCGCTTATGTTGATTGGTGGTGAAATCGGTAATATTCTGTTTGCAATTCCACTGGTCATTATTGCGGTTATTTTTGCCTCTTTAATTGAAAGTTTCACTATTTTACCAGGCCACTTGCGCCATGCCTTAAAAGGGGTAAAAAAAGCCAAAGAAGGTTCGGTTCGTTATCGTTTAGAATCGGCTATAGACCATTTTAGGCATCATCAATTTAGAAGTGTGATTCGTTGGGTCTTACATCACCGTGGTATTACCTTAGCGAGCACGCTTGCACTGATGATTTTTGTTATTGGTCTGTTAGCTGGAGGCCGTTTAGGTTTTGTATTTTTCCCGTCGCCTGAATCAACTAAATTAAATGCGGATGTCCGTTTTGTGGCGGGTACGCCCGCATCAGTAACAGCGGATTATGTTGATCAACTTTATCAGGCTCTATTGGAAACTGAAAAAGAACTTGAGCCAGGTATCTTAAAAACCGCCGTGGTTCACTATAACGAAACGACCACTCAGGCTGGGGCGAATTATGGTGCAATCAATATTCAACTTGAAGAGCCTGATTTAAGAGCCACACGAAATGCGGAGTTTGTAAAGGTTTGGCAAGAAAAGGCGGGCATGGCACCAGGCCTGGATACTTTAACCATTAGTGCGCCAAGAGCAGGGCCACCTGGGAGTGATGTCGATGTTCGTCTGTTTGGCGCTGAGCCTTTAAAACTTAAAGAAGCCGCTTTAGATTTAGAGCAAGTATTACAGCAGATACAAGGTGTTAGTGGGGTGCGTGATGACCTGCCATTTGGTCGAGATCAATTAATCTATCAGCTTACTCCTCAAGGGGAGGCGTTAGGATTTACTTATGTCTCTTTAGGTCGTCAGTTGTCGGATGCCTTTTCTGGCCGATTAGTGCAAATTTTCACTGATGGTGAAGATGAGGTTGAGGTGCGTGTGCAGTACCCAGTATCGGAACAGGTCTCTTTAGCTTCAATTAATAAAATGCAGGTGGTCTCACCTAGCGGTGAACGTGTGCCATTAAATTCAGTTGCCAGTTGGACTACTCAGCAAGGCTTTGATGCTATGCGCCATGTGGATGGGCAGCTTGCCGTTACTGTAGTGGGTGATGTTGACTCTAATGCCAATAACGCCAATCAAATACTGGAGAGTTTACAACAAACAGCGCTACCTGAGTTGGAGCGCAAATATGGTATTAGTTATACCATTGAAGGGCAGAATAAACGTCAAGCTGAAACGATGGATGATATGAAAGTCGGTTTATTGATTGGTTTGTCGATGATTTATATTGTACTGGCTTGGGTGTTTGGCTCTTATGGTTGGCCTTTGGTGGTGATGATGGCGATTCCATTTGGTTTAGTGGGGGCGATTCTAGGGCATTGGTGGATGGGCTTAGATATGACTATTTTGTCAATGTTTGGCTTTTTTGGTTTGTCGGGAATAGTGGTCAATGATTCCATTATTTTGGTGAGTTTTTATAAATCGCTGAGAGCGTCAGGCCTAGGAATTAATAAAGCGTTAGAAGAAGCGGCAGTGCAAAGAGTGCGAGCGGTAATCTTAACGTCGCTTACAACGATTGCAGGTTTAACCCCGCTCCTGTTTGAAACGTCATTACAGGCGCAGTTCTTAATTCCTATGGCAACAGCGATTGCCTTTGGTTTGATGTTTTCAACCTTTTTAATTTTGTTGGTATTGCCGGCAATGCTGTCAATTTATGAAAATTTAATGGAAAAACGTGGTAAAAATTCTATGCCTCCAGTTAATGAAGCGGACGCTGTATCTGCTGTTATGTAGCTGTCATAATAGTTTAATGACTCTTTAACCCAGGTTTAGCCTGGGTTTTTTATATTGCAAAAGCATTATTGTTTGTTTGAGTTTAAATAACTCTTTGTTCTAAATAGAGACTTTATAGTCATTTAGGTTTTGTAAAAACCGTCTTTATTTGTTTTTTTTGTTAAATAAAAGCAATCAATAGATAAGAAAACTTGATGATTTTGTCATTTTGAGAGAGAATAATCGTCCAAATTTATATTGCGGTAATTATTGAAGTCCTTATTTACTCATCAGATGATGTTGATATTAACCCTCTGAAACTTCAATAAGTTTATCCCGCAAGTACCGAATTTTTAAAATAGTTGAGGAAGTTGTATGGCAACTCGTAGAGATTTAGCAAATGCAATCCGTGCGTTAAGTATGGATGCAGTTCAAAAAGCAAATTCTGGTCACCCAGGTGCTCCAATGGGTATGGCGGATATCGCTGAAGTATTGTGGAACAGCCACATGAAATTCAATCCGACAAACTCTAAGTGGGCAGACCGCGATCGTTTTGTACTTTCAAACGGTCATGGTTCAATGCTTATGTATTCTCTATTACACCTATCTGGTTACGACCTAAGCATGGACGACATCAAACAGTTCCGTCAGCTACACGCTAAGACGGCTGGTCACCCAGAGTATGGTTATGCAGAAGGGATTGAAACGACTACAGGTCCTCTAGGTCAGGGTATTACCAACGCTGTTGGTATGGCAATCGCTGAGCGCACTTTAGCGGCACAGTTTAATAAGCCTGGTCACGAAATCGTAGATCACAACACTTATGTATTCATGGGTGATGGTTGTTTAATGGAAGGTCTTTCACACGAAGCGTGTGCAATGGCAGGTACTTTAGGTCTTGGTAAGTTAATCGCTTTCTGGGATGACAACGATATCTCTATCGATGGTAATATCGGTGACTGGATGGAAAAAGGTGTTCCTGGTCGTTTCGTATCTTATGATTGGCACGTTATTCCTAACGTTGATGGTCATGATGCTGATGCAATCAATGCAGCAATCGAAGAAGCTAAGAAAGTAACTGATAAGCCTACTTTAATCTGTACTAAGACGGTAATCGGTTTCGGTTCTCCTAACAAGTGTGGTACTTACTCTTGTCACGGTGCACCTTTAGGTGACGACGAGATTGATTTAGTTCGTAAAGAACTAGGTTGGACTGCAGCTCCGTTTGAAATTCCTGAAGATATCTATGCTGGTTGGGATCATAAAGCACAAGGCGCTAAAGATGAAGCGGCTTGGAATGAGAAGTTTGCAGCTTATAAAGCGGCTTACCCAGCTGAAGCAGCTGAGTTTGTTCGTCGTATGTCTGGTGAATTACCAGCTAACTTTGAAATGGATATGGATGCGTTCATCGCTAAGACTCAAGCAGAGATGCCTAAGTTAGCTTCTCGTCAAGCTTCACAGAAAACAATCGAAGAGCTAGGTAACTTATTACCAGAGATGTTCGGTGGTTCTGCTGACTTAACAGGTTCTAACTTAACTAACTGGTCTAAGATGGTTAAGGTAAACAAAGAAAACGCGAACGGTAACTACCTGTCTTGGGGTGTTCGTGAATTCGGTATGGCTCACATGATGAACGGTATGGTTCTTCACGGTGGTTTCAAAGTATTCGGTGGAACATTCTTCATGTTTATGGAGTTTATGAGAAACGCGCTAAGAATGTCTGCATTGATGAAAATCGGTACTATCTATGTTTACACTCATGACTCTATCGGTCTAGGTGAAGATGGTCCTACTCACCAGCCTGTTGAGCAGTTAGCGACAATGCGTGTTATCCCTAACTTCCAAACTTGGCGTGGTTGTGATGCGGTTGAGTCGGCAGTTTCTTGGAAACGTGCCATCATGCGTAGTGACGCACCAACGGCATTAGTATTCTCTCGTCAGGCTCTTGAGCCAATGGAGCGTACACCTGAGCAAGTTAAGAACATCGAAAAAGGTGGTTATGTACTTAAAGATACTGCTGGTACGCCAGATATTATCTTTATCGCTACAGGTTCTGAAGTGGGTCTAGCGGTTGAAGCGGCTGAAGCAATGGAGGAAAACGTTCGTATCGTTTCTATGCCTTGTACTGATGCTTATGATGAGCAAGATCAAGCGTATAAAGATTCTGTACTTATTCCAGGTGTTAAGCGTGTTGCAATCGAAGCGGGTGTGGCTGACGGTTGGTATAAATACGTTGGTCTTGAGGGTGGTACAGTTTGTATGACTACTTTCGGTGAATCAGCACCAGCTGACGAGCTATTCAAAGAGTTCGGTTTCACAGTAGAGAACGTTGTTGCTACAGCGAAAAAAGTATTAGGTAAATAATCCATTAGCCATCTTTTAATGATGGCTAAGTTGTTTACTAGATAAATCTTTAAATTTTTTATTAAGTCAGGCCTGGTAATTATTTAGCAGGCCTGGTAACAATTGGAGTAAAACTCAATGACTATTAAAGTTGGTATTAACGGTTTCGGCCGTATCGGTCGTATGGCTTTCCGTGCAGCAGCACAAGATTTTCAAAACATCGAAGTTGTTGCAATCAATGACTTACTAGATCCTGAATACCTAGCATACATGCTAAAGTATGATTCAGTACACGGACGTTTTGACGGTGAAGTTGAAGTTAAAGACGGAAACCTAGTTGTTAACGGTAAGACTATCCGTATCACAGCTGAGCGTAACCCAGCTGACCTAGCTTGGTCTGATGTAGGTGCTGACCTAGTTATCGAATGTACTGGTTTCTTCCTAACTGAAGAATCTTGTCAAGCACACATCGAAGCGGGTGCTAAGAAAGTAGTTCAGTCTGCTCCTTCTAAAGATCACACTCCAATGTTCGTATATGGTGTTAACCATAACGAATATAAAGGTGAAGCAATCGTTTCTGCGGCTTCTTGTACAACTAACGGTCTAGCTCCTGTTGCTAAAGTACTTAACGACAACTTCGGTATCAAACGTGGTCTTATGACTACTGTTCACGCTGCAACAGCTACTCAGAAAACTGTTGATGGTCCTTCAATGAAAGACTGGCGTGGTGGTCGTGGTATTCTTGAGAATATCATTCCATCTTCAACGGGTGCGGCTAAAGCGGTAGGTGTTGTTCTTCCAGAACTTAACGGTAAATTAACTGGTATGGCTTTCCGTGTACCTACTTCTGACGTTTCTGTTGTTGACTTAACAGTTGAACTAAACAAAGAAGCTTCATACGAAGATATTTGTGCAGCAATGAAGAAAGCTTCTGAAGGTGAAATGGCAGGTGTATTAGGTTACACAGAAGAAGCGAACGTTTCTACTGATTTCCGTGGTGATTCTCACCCATCTATCTTCGACGCTAAAGCAGGTATCGCTCTAGATTCTACTTTCGTTAAAGTGGTTGCTTGGTACGATAACGAGTACGGCTATACATGCAACATGATGAGAGTAGTAGAGCACGTAGGCAAGTAATGGTTTTGTGAGTTCATTAGCACTGGTACTTCTGCGTTAGTTGTCGGTTGTGTGCCATTTGCACACGCCCTCCGCCAGCCTTGAATTACCAGCACCACTGAACTCACAAATTCCATTCTTGTTGCTTTACAGCAACTCTTATTGTTATTAATTTGGAGGGAGTTATCTCTCCAAATTAAATTTTCTTGTTTGTATTTGGTTTTTTCTGAGTATAAAAAAGTAAATTTAATTGTTAATCGAATGCTGTTACATTTCTGTAAACAGCCTTAAACTTGAGGACTCAACATGTCTGTAATTAAGATGTCTGATCTAGATTTAGCTGGTAAACGCGTATTGATTCGTGAAGACCTTAACGTTCCAGTTAAAGACGGTAAAGTAACTTCTGATGCGCGTATCCGTGCTTCATTACCTACAATCAAAATGGCAGCTGACGCTGGTGCTAAGGTAATGCTAATGTCTCACCTTGGACGTCCTACTGAAGGTGAATATGAAGAAGAGTTCTCTCTTGCTCCTGTTGCGGCTGATCTTTCAGCTAAACTAGGTAAAGAAGTTCGTCTTGTTAAAGATTACCTAGATGGTGGTTTTGATGTCGCTGACGGTGAAGTGGTTCTTTTAGAAAACGTTCGTTTCAACGTTGGTGAGAAGAAAAACACTGAAGAATTATCTAAAAAATACGCAGCACTTTGTGATGTTTATGTAATGGATGCTTTCGGTACGGCTCACCGTGCTCAAGCTTCTACTCATGGTGCAGGTGCATATGCTGATACGGCTTGTGCAGGTCCTTTATTGGCAGCAGAATTAGATGCTCTAGGTAAGGCTTTACATAACCCAGCTCGTCCAATGGTTGCGATTGTTGGTGGTTCTAAAGTTTCTACTAAGTTAACGGTTCTTGAGTCACTTTCTGAGAAAGTTGATCAGTTAGTTGTAGGTGGTGGTATTGCTAACACGTTCATCGAAGCGGCAGGTTATAACGTTGGTAAATCACTTTCTGAAACGGACCTAGTCCCTACTTGTAAGAAACTAAACGAAATCATGGAAGCACGTGGTGCGGCGATTCCTTTAGCTTCTGACGTTGTTTGTGGTAAAGAATTCTCTGAGTCTGCAGCTGCAGAAACTAAAAATGTTTCTGAAGTTTCTGATGACGATATGATTTTCGATATCGGTCCTGATTCAGCGGCTGAACTAGCGGAAATCATCAAAAACGCGGGAACTGTTGTATGGAACGGTCCAGTAGGTGTTTTCGAATTCGATCAGTTTGGTGAAGGAACTAAAGCGATCTCTATGGCGATTGCGGAATCTTCAGCTTTCTCTATCGCAGGTGGTGGTGATACTTTAGCGGCTATCGATAAGTACAACATTGCAGATAAAGTTTCTTACATCTCTACGGGTGGCGGTGCTTTCTTGGAATTCTTAGAAGGTAAAGAGCTACCAGCAGTTACTATGTTAGAAGCTGCAGCTGCAAAATAATTCGTTTTACGAATAAGTTACCAGGCCTGGTAAGGTTGAATCTACCAGGCCTGGTAAAACTAAACGATTCAAAGGCTTTGAGTCGTTTTAATTTTATTGTCATATAACTTTGTTAGATTAAAAAGGTTCACTAAAGAGGGTGACTCGGTAAATAACACTTTAGACACCTCAGCCAAAAGATTGGCTGTTAAGTTAGGTCGGAGTTTATTTTGCGAGACATCTTTTTTGGACACTAACAAGTTCAAATTTTTATAAGGTAGAAAAAACAAAATGCCAAGTGGTTTAAGAAGAACAAAAATTGTTGCAACTTTAGGTCCTGCTACGGATCGTGAAGGTGAATTAGAAAAAATTATTAAAGCAGGTGTAGACGTTGTACGTATCAATATGTCTCACGGTAATCCTCAAGAACATATCGAACGTGCTCAAGCGGTTCGTGATATCGCTGAAAAGTTCGATAGACAAGTGGGTGTTCTCGTTGACCTTCAAGGGCCTAAAATTCGTATTGCACGATTTGCGGATGACAAAGTTTTCTTACAGGCAGGTGATAAATTTGCATTTGATAACGGGGTAGGTAATAACGACGGTAATCAACATGAAGTTGGTTTGACCTACAAAAACCTACCTTATGATGTAAAGCCTGGTGATAAGTTACTGCTTGACGATGGCCGCTTGGTTTTTCAAGTAGATAATGTAGAAGGTGAGCGTGTTAATACCACCACGATTGTGGGTGGTGCTCTATCTAACAACAAGGGTATTAACCTTGCTGGTGGTGGTTTATCGGCCGCGGCTCTAACGGATAAAGATAAAGAAGACATTATTACGGCAGCTGAAATTAATGCAGATTATCTAGCATTGTCTTTCCCACGTTCTGCAGAAGATGTTGAATATTGCCGCTCTTTAGCTTCTAAAGCAGGCTTGAACTGTAGCATTGTTTCTAAAGTAGAACGTGCGGAAGCGGTTGCAGACGATGCGACTCTTGACGGTATTATCCTAGCTTCTGACGTTATCATGATTGCTCGTGGTGACTTAGGTGTAGAAGTCGGTGATGCACAATTACCTGCATTACAGAAAAAAATGATCAAACGTGCTCGTCAGCTTAACCGTGTCACTATTACGGCTACACAGATGATGGAAACGATGATTGATAATGCTATCCCTACTCGTGCAGAAGTATTTGACGTAGCTAATGCGGTAATGGATGGTACAGATGCGGTTATGCTTTCTGGTGAAACAGCAACTGGACATTCTCCAAGTTTGGTTATTGAAACCATGGGAAATATCTGTCGTGAAGCAGAGAAGTCACGCACTTCTCGTGAATCTACTCACCGTATTGATGAATCATTCACGGCGGTGGATGAAACCATTGCAATGGCAACTATGTATGCGGCTAACCACTTTGATGTGAAATGTATTGCAGCGTTAACTGAATCAGGTAACACGGCATTATTGATGTCACGTATCAGTTCAGGTATGCCGATTATTGCAATGACACCGCACTTGGATACACGTCGTAAAGTAACTCTTTTCCGTGGTGTATATCCATCAAGCCTGACTTATGATGGTTTAAATGATGAAGAAGTCAAAGCATCGATTATGGATCGCATTAAAGAATTTGGTATCGCTAAATCTGGTGATCTTATTCTTATGACTCGTGGTGAAGTTAATGGCACTATGGGTGGAACAAACAAAATGGAAATTGTAAAACTTCCATAATTTTAAGCTTTGTTAGAAGCACTCAACTAAAGAGATTTTGAGTGAATTCAAATTGGCGAGTTTATGAAAAGCTTGTTAAAATACAAAGATAACTTTTTTGAAAACCAACTAGAGGAGTCTCGCACATGGCGATGATTACACTTCGTGAATTAATGGACTACGCAGCAGAAAATAACTTCGGTATGCCTGCGTTTAACGTAAACAACATGGAACAAGTTCGTGCCATCATGCGCGCTGCTGACGCTGTAGATTCTCCAGTAATCCTTCAGGGTTCTGCAGGTGCACGTAAGTACGCTGGTGAGCCAATGCTTCGTCACATGATCGCTGCTGCGGTTGAAATGTTCCCTAACGTTCCAGTTGTAATGCACCAGGATCACGGTTCTGATGTTGGCGTATGTCTACGTGCAATCCAGTCTGGTTTCACATCTGTAATGATGGATGGTTCTTTAGAAGCTGATATGAAGACTCCTGCTTCTTATGAGTACAATGCGGGTATCACTGCTGAAGTGGTTAAAATCGCTCACGCTGGTGGTGTTTCTGTTGAAGGTGAACTAGGGTGCCTAGGTTCATTGGAAACTGGAATGATGGGTGAAGAAGATGGTCACGGTTCTGACGAGAAGTTAGATATGCATAGCCTATTAACGGATCCTGAAGAAGCGGCACAGTTTGTTAAAGATACTAACGTTGACTGTTTAGCAGTTGCGGTTGGTACTTCTCACGGTGCTTACAAGTTTACTTCTAAGCCTTCTGATGATGTACTAAAAATTGACCAAATCAAAAAAATCCACGAGCGTATTCCTGATACTCACATCGTAATGCACGGTTCTTCTTCTGTTCCTGAAGAGTGGTTAGAAATCATCAACAACTACGGTGGTGATATGGGTCAAACTTATGGTGTTCCTGTTGAAGCAATCGTTGAAGGTATTAAATATGGTGTTCGTAAAGTAAACATCGATACTGACTTACGTATGGCTTCTACTGGTGCAATCCGTAAGCACCTTTCAGAAAATACGTCTAACTTCGATCCTCGTAAATTCTACAATGCGGCAGAAAATGCGATGATGGAAATCTGTAAAGCACGTTTTGAAGCATTTGGTTGTGCTGGTCACGGTTCTAAAATCAAGTCACTTGGTTTAGAAGAGATGCAAGCCCGTTACGCTTCTGGTTCATTAAACCAAACTGTTAAATAATAACCGTTAGTTATGAATTGATTAAAGGCCCGCTTCATGCGGGCTTTTTTGTATCTAGGGTTTATTACAGGAATGGTTTATAAAGAACATAACGGCATGTAATAGTTCCGTTTAAAAGCACTGTTATAATAGGATAAATAATTCGTTACACAGGTACCAAAATGAGTAGTAATCAAGTATTAAACTTTGAAATTTCTCAAAGTAACTTTAATTCAGTTGTTTTAATGAATTCGTATAAGCTTCCTGTTTTCACTCTTTTTATGAGTCCGAGTTTGGGTATGTGTATTCAGTTAGAAAACCTGCTTACTAACTTTGCAGAGGACTTTGCAGGGCAGTTTCTATTGGCACGTGTAGATATTGATATGGAAACAGATTTACGTGAGCAATATGAGATTGTTAATGTACCAACTTTAAAAGTATTTAAAGATGGAGAGATGGTTCATCAAGAAGTTGGATTGCTTGAAGAAGCTGAATTGGCCGCCTTATTAAAATCCTACGGTATTTATAAGGCATCAGATGAGATGCGTGAACAAGCTAAGACAAGTCATTTAAATGGAGATACTGCAGGGGCGATTAAGTTACTGACTGAAGCGATTCAGAGCGATCCTAGCAATACGCGTGTCGCGTTAGATATGATTCAAATATTGCTCGACATAAATGAACTTACAGAAGCGAAATCGCTGTTTAATCGTTTACCAGACAAAGATAAAAATTCAGAAATCGGCAAGGCGATTATAGGGCAAATGACATTTAAGGATTTAGCGACCAAGACACCAGGCCTGGTAAGTCTGCTAAAAACAGTTGAAGAGACCCCAGAAGATTATGAAGCTCGGCTTTATTTAGCAGTATGTTATGTTGCTGAACATGCGTATGAAGAGGCATTAGATCAAGTGTTTGAGATATTGGAAAACGACCGTGGATTTAAAGAGGGGGCTGCCCAAGAGCTTACCATCACGATTATTAATATGTTAGAAGGCAGTCAGCCTGAACTCGCAAAAGATGCCCGTAGGGTTTTGAGTAATTTATTAGCTCAATAAAAGTTATTCAGTTATGTTAGAAACAAAAAAGGGCGGTTAAACCGCCCTTTTTTGTGGAAATATGACAAAACTATAACGAACCTGAATAAGAACTGGTATCTTCTACTTCCATATCAGCGCTACTAAAACGGCAAACGTTAACACTGATATAGTCATCATAAGCACTACCTGAGCTGACCCAGTTTTTTACTTTGTTTTCGACAGCTTGCGGCAATAACTTTTCATTCAAAACATAGCAAAAGCCATATTTGAATCTAGGGCTTTCATTGGTTTCGACAATCACTTCACTGCCTTCAACAAAAAGCTTAACAATGGCTTCTTGTCCTGGCATGGTAACAAAGGCATTTGCACCATGTTCTTTAACAAGGTTCATTAACTGGTTATTAAAGTGCATTTTACTGATTGGGTTGTATTGATAGTACTCTTGAATTAAATCATTAGAGCGCTCGATTAGTGATGCTTTAAGCGCATCTGAAGAGTCAAACGTTTCATCACCCATTTCAAAAATAACATAAGCTTGCTGAGATTTTCCAAGGGTCAGAGCTTTATCTTCAAAGACAATTAGAGCGGCGCCATCAATAATGGCTTGATAGTTTTCATCTGGAAACTCATTTAAAGCTTGTTTAAACTGTTCTGCGTTCATTGTTTAATCCTAATTAATTGCACTATTTGCAATGTATTCTATCAAATTTGGGTATAAAAAAACCCTAGCCAGTTTCCTGACTAGGGTTTTGGACTTGATTAGCAAATAAAGCTAATTAAGTTGTCAGGTTGGCAAATAATTGCGGTAACTTCTCTGGTAGTTTCATTACGTCATCAACAATAGCATAACGATTCTGTCCAAAGATATTATGTACATATTTATCTGCGTATTGGTCAATCGTTAAGCAGTATGAGTGAATACCTTTTGATTGCAGCTCTTCAACGGCTTTCTTGGCATCCTGTTTCAAATACTGACCATCTTGTTCATCAATATCAGCAGGCTCACCATCGGTAATCACTAACAGTAGCTTCTGCTTGCTGTTCTGTTGTTCAAGATAGTGCCCAGCATGACGCATCGCTCCACCCATACGGGTTGATAATCCACCTTGCATGCCCGCTAAACGAGCGTGAACGTCAGCATCAAAAGAGTCATCAAACTGTTTAAAACGGACATACTGTAAATCATGACGACCATCCGAAGAGAAGCCATGTACAGCAAATTGGTCGCCAATACCATTGATGGCATGTGAAACCAGAATGGCCGCTTCTTGAGTTACTTCCAGAATGGTTCTATCCGTATCAGCAACCATCTCATTAGTGGATTCAGATAAGTCTAATAAGATAACCACCGATACTTCACGGCTACGAATCACATTTTTCATGGTAATTCGTGGATCAGGTTCCTGTCCCATACGGATTGAAGTGATGGCCTCAACACAAGCATTCAAATCTAACTCATCACCGTCTTCTAAGCGACGGATACGTTGTAAACCAACCGCTTGTAATTTATCAACAATTTGTTTAATGCGGTGAGCAATCCCTTTATTGGCATCTAAGATACGATTATAAAGTTCAGGATCACCTTTTTTAGCACGACGTTCATACAGTGTTACCCAGTTAGGACGGTTCAGTTGAACACGGTAATCCCACTCGTGATAGTGGTAAGGGTCTGAAACAGGTTCAATCCCTTCCATTTCATTGTAAGAAATACCGTTGTCTTCATATGGCATTAACTCAGAACCGAGTACCCAAACTTCATCATGGTCAACATCAACCAGTTCTGAGTCTATTTCGTTAATCATCTCCATAACCGAGACGTGACGGCGAACGGTTTCTTGGTAGCCAGTCGAGCCTGCTTCCATCTCCGCCCACTCTTCTGAAGCCCATACAAAACGGTTATCATCACGGTAGCCAAAACGTTGTTTATTCAGCTCTGTTAACGAAACCCATTTATTGGTTGCGATGTTGAGTACGTTATGTAGTAAAACACCTAACTCCCAAGACCATTTTTCATTGTCGAGGTTGTCTTCGATTTCAGAATAGAACTTATCGGCAACAATCATCAGTTGCTCATCTTGCAGGTCGTATTGTTCGTCCATCAGTTTAATGGCAAGTTGCTCAATGCGATAAGCATTAGACTTAGGATCTAAATCGACTTGTTCCTGGCTCGCTCTGATGACTTTCATCCACAGGTTGCGTAACCCTGGGAACTGCTTAATGGCATTGTATTCCACTCGTGCATCTTCGATGATTTCGATAAAAAACATCTGCTGTGGTGTTAGCTGTTCCATTGAAATAGCCGCTTTACTGTAGCAAACGTGTGATGCCAAGTGCGCTGCCATTGCACGATAAAGCTCACCACCTGATACGTCACCCAAATCATTTAGGGCGTCTGGCAGGTGTAAAGCCATTTTTTCAAAATAAGGTTTAAAGTCCTCAAAGTCAGCTGCAGCTGGACGGATAAAAAAATCACGAGCCCAGAAAGCACGCAGGTAAAAGTTGATTGGTCGATGGAAATCGATAAACAATGAACCCTTACGCTGTTGCTGAAATACCGCTTTTGAATCTTCAGACTCTAAACCAAAGTATTTAATTTGCGCAGGGAAGTTACGGGCGTGTGCTTGCGCACCCCATTGAGCCCAACGACGTAAACCAGATACAGTCAGCTTAGACATAAGCTCATCCATATTGGCTAACATTGGACGCATGCCACGAGGTGTTTTAGAACCAATTTGATAAATCAGAGCTAGATATTGTCTGGTCAGATCGATATCACGTGTTTTATCGGCAATGGTCGGCAATGAATCCAAAACGAGCGCAATGACTTCACCAGAAGTTACTGATGATAGTTTCATTACGTTTTCATGGATATCGTCCAGAATCTCGTCTTCAACCTTAGCAATAACTTGTGGAACTGCTTCAAGATAACTCACTACAACATCTTGCCCTTTACCAAGATAGGCAAGCGCATTGGCGTTGTCTAACCACTCTTCTCGAGAGTGCTCATTCATGTAGTGAGAAGCTTCTTGTATCAAAGAGTCAAGCATATCCTCTAGTTGAGGAACGCTTTTAATCAATGATGCTTTGACTTCTTCTAGATCAAAACTCATAACATTATCCTATACATTTTTAAATTCAACTGAGTGCCTGGCTACATCTTCAGCTAAGAGTTACCAGGCCTGGTGGCTTTATTCAAAAAATGTATCTACTGTTGTTAATAACGTATCTAAAATATCATCATCATCCGTTAATGGAGTGATAAGCGCCATAGTACAAGCTTTCTTAGGGTCTACACCTTTATTGATTAATTGTGCTGCGTAAACCAATAGACGAGTAGAGATACCTTCATCCAATCCGTGACCTTTCAGGTTACGAGAGCGTTGAGCGATTTGAACCAATTTCTCAGCGGTTGCTGCATCGATTCCTGCTTCTTTAGCTACGATGTCTGCTTCAATCGCTGCTTCAGGATAGTCAAAACGGAAACCACCAAAACGTTGCTTAGTCGATTGTTTTAAGTCTTTCATCATTGACTGGTAACCAGGGTTATAAGAGATAACCAACTGGAAATCAGGGTGAGCTTCAACCAATTCACCTTTTTTATCCAAAGGTAAAATGCGACGGTGATCCGTCAGCGGGTGAATAACAACGGTAGTATCTTGACGTGCTTCAACCACCTCATCCAAATAACAGATAGCACCGATACGAGCAGCAACTGTCAAAGGACCATCCTGCCAACGAGTACCGTTGATATCGATTAAGAAACGACCTACTAAATCAGATGCGGTCATGTCCTCGTTACAAGCAACCGTAATTAGAGGCTTGTTTAGTTTATGAGCCATATACTCAACAAAACGTGATTTACCACAACCAGTAGGACCTTTAAGCATGATAGGCATACGCGAAGCGTAACCAGATTCAAATAACTCAATTTCATCCGCAACAGGGCGGTAGAAAGGTTCTTCTTTAATTAGGTATTGAGATGGATCTAATGCATTGACTTCTGACATGGGGTTTCTCCGTTAGCATGACAAATTCAAAAAAGAGTTTTCAAACTTTTAGATTTGTTCACTTATTAGAAATAAACAAATCTAAAGTGAAAGGTCGGCCAGTTTCGGGGCCAGCCGACCCGTGTTACTAAATCGTGAGGTATAAAAGTGATTTAGCAAACTTGGTTAAGAAAGGCCTAGACTTAATTGTATAGGCATTTCTCAGAATTTGGATAGACTAGAAAAAGCTTTTCTAGTCTAAAAGGTTGGTGGTTTATAAACTTACCAGGCCTGGTAAGTTTATAAAGAACACCTGATATCAATAAGAGCGTAACACGCTGTTATTACATATCACCACGCTTAACAAGCATGTTAGCACCTTGAGACTGCGCAAAGTTATCATAACCAATCAAACGAACGTGGTTGTTTGGGTTAGCTTTGATGCAGTTATCAACTTCAGCAAGTACTGCGTCTGCAGAAGTTTCACCGAACATTGGAAGTTTCCACATGTACCAGTAGTAATCAGTAGCACGCTCTGGCTCTGAATGTTCGATAGCTGGGTTCCAACCTTTATCGATGATGTACTGAACCTGAGCTTTAACTTGGTCAGCACTCATAGACGGAAGGTATGAGAAAGTCTCAGCCTTACGTGACTTAGGGTCAGAGATTCTTGAAGGGTAATCTTGTACACTCATTGGTATATTCTCCTAAATTTCAATTACTTATGCTTAACGTCAAGCTTGTCAACTGTGTCGAATTCGAACTTGATTTCTTTCCAAGTTTCCATAGCGATCTTAAGTTCTGGGCTATCTTTAGCAGCGTTAGTAAGGATATCTTTACCTTCTTTCTCAACTTCACGACCTTCGTTACGAGCTTGTACACAAGCTTCCAACGCAACACGGTTAGCAGCTGCACCAGCGGCGTTACCCCATGGGTGACCTAAAGTACCACCACCGAACTGAAGAACAGAGTCATCACCGAAGATAGTAACAAGAGCAGGCATGTGCCATACGTGAATACCACCAGATGCAACTGGAATAACACCAGGCATTGCACCGAAGTCTTGATCGAACATGATTCCACGAGCACGATCTTCAGGAATGAAAGAATCACGCATGATATCGATCCAACCTAGAGTTGCTTCACGGTCACCTTCTAACTTACCTACAACTGTACCTGAGTGTAAGTGATCACCACCAGATAGACGTAGAGCTTTAGTTAAAACACGGAAGTGAATACCGTGGTGTGGGTTACGGTCAATTACACCGTGCATTGCGCGGTGAATGTGTAACAACAGACCGTTTTTACGGCAGTAGTTAGCTAGACCAGTGTTAGCAGTGAAACCACCAGTTAGGTAATCGTGCATGATGATTGGCGTACCAATCTCTTTAGCGAATTCAGCACGCTCATACATTTCTTCTGGCGTACCAGCAGTAACGTTTAAGTAGTGACCTTTTTTCTCACCAGTTTCAGCTTGAGCTTTCTCGATACCTTCCTGACAGAATAGGAAACGATCTCTCCAACGCATGAATGGCTGTGAAGTTACGTTTTCATCATCTTTAGTGAAGTCAAGACCACCACGTAGGCACTCATATACTGCACGACCGTAGTTCTTAGCAGAAAGACCTAGCTTAGGTTTGATAGTACAACCTAACATTGGACGACCATACTTGTCCATTTTGTCACGTTCTACTTGGATACCGTGTGGAGGTCCACCACAAGTCATAACATACGCTAGTGGGAAACGGATATCTTCTAGACGACAAGCACGTAGTGCTTTAAATCCGAAAACGTTACCAACTAATGAAGTCATTACAGATACAACTGAACCTTCTTCGAAAAGATCGATTGGGTATGCAATGAAAGCGTAGAAACAAGTATCGTCACCAGGAACGTCTTCAATTCTATACGCACGACCTTTATAATAGTCAAGGTCAGTTAATAAGTCAGTCCAAACAGTTGTCCATGTACCTGTTGAAGATTCTGCCGCAACAGCTGCTGCGATCTCTTCACGCGGAACACCATCCTGTGGAGTTACTTTAAAACATGCTAGAAAATCTGAGTCTTTTGGCTCGTAATCTGGCATCCAATAAGTTTCGCGGTATTCTTTTACACCGGCATTGTAAGTCTTAGCCATGTTCTACCTCATTTAGGTTAAAAAAACTGTAATCTGAAAATCGTTTATTAAGTTGGGAAGTCGTCCCTTCGTTTTCAGTTGCTGCCCATGTTAAAAACTTTCTTCAATCTTGGCAATACAGCGATTGTTATGCACAACATATACAAATGTATATAATAGAAAAGTCTGAAATTCATCAATTTACAATGGCTAGGATCAAATTTTACTATGCATAATCTCCATGTTACTGCCCAACAAATCCGTATATTTGAAGCGGTTGCACGCAACTTGAGTTATACCAAAGCGGCTGAGGAATTGAGTCTTACTCAGCCTGCCGTTTCGATCCAAGTGAAGCGTTTAGAAGAGAATAATGATGTCAAATTTATTGAGGTAGTGGGTAAAAAATTGTTTCTTACCAGGCCTGGTGAACATATGTATAAGAGTTGCCAGAAGATATTAGATGAGCTAAAAGAACTCAATGTCAGTATCAAATCTGAGCAGGCTCGTATTGATGGTGAACTTCGTATTGCCGTTGTCACACCAGCCAAATATTTTATGCCTTATATTCTCAAAGCTTTTTTGAACCGTTTTCCTGATGTTAAGCCAATGATAACGGTTATCAATAGACGCCGAATCCTCGATGAGCTCAAGCATAATCAGTATGATTTGTCGATTATGGGACGGGTTCCTGAGGACTTAAAAATGGATGCCTTTCCCTTTTTTCAAAATGAACTTGTGGTCGCGGCGCCCTCAAAACATCCCCTCTCTAAGGAGAAAAAAATTCCAATTACGGCCTTGTCAAATGAACGCTTTTTGATGCGTGAGAAAGGGTCTGGTATTCGGGATTCTGTTGAGGATAGATTTAAAGAAAATGGTATTGATTTAGAGCCTTATATGGAGCTGGGCAGTACAGAAAGTATTAAACAAGCTGTAATGGCTGGGCTAGGTATTTCAGTTTTACCAAAGCAAGCGATTCGCTTAGAAACTCGCTATCGACATATTGATGTGTTGGATGTAGAAGGTTTTCCTGTTACCCGTGATTGGTATGTGGCCAAAATGTCGGGAAAATCATTGGTTCCAGCTGCAGAAGCTTTTTTAGATTTTGTGAATGCTGTGGATATTAATAAACTATTAGTTATGTCTGATACACGTTAAACCTGTTTTTTTGTCATAAAATATTCATAAAAATTCTTATTGATAGGTAGTCTCTAATGCCTGAAAAAATATCCGTTCTTGCTCGAAACGCCACTTTAAGACAGTTACAAGTGTTTGAAAGCATTGCGAGGCATAATAGCTTTTCTAGAGCTGCTGAAGAGTTGCATTTAACTCAACCCACTGTTTCAATGCAGGTTAAAAAGCTCAGTGAGGCTTTAGATACGCCGCTGTTTGAACAAATCGGGCGTAAGGTCTATTTAACGGATGCGGGCAAAATACTCTACGAGTCTACGGATATCATTCTCAAACAGTTATCTATAACAGAGCAAAAGATTAATCATCTTAAAGGGTTTTCGGGCGGTAGTGTTAAGCTTGCAGTGATCTCAACAGCTCAGTATTTTGTGCCTAAAGTCATTCATGAATTCACCCAGGCTTATCCCGATGTGACCATCTTATTACGTGTGGGTAACAAAGAGACGCTCTTAGAAAGAATTGCAAAAAATAGTGACGATTTCTATCTGTTAGGCCAGCCAACTGAAGAGCTTAACGTTGAATCTTCTCAGTTGGCGGTTAACCCACTTGCCTTTGTGGCCAATGCAAATCATCCTTTAGTAGGTAAGAAATTAAATATTACCGATCTGGCCAATGAACCGTTTTTAATGCGTGAAACGGGGTCAGGTATTCGCGCCCAAATAGATAAAGTGTTTGCTGAGTTTGAGTTTCAACCACATATTAAAATGGTTTTAGGTGGAAATGAGGCGATACGTTTGGGTTTATTGCAGAACTTAGGTGTGACAGTTGCCTCCGTTCCAACTTTAATGGAAGAGATTGGCCAAGGTAAGATAAAAATCCTTGATGTAAAGGGGTTTCCGATCAATCGTCATTGGTACTTGGCTTATCCAAAGGGTAAAGTGCTCTCCATTGCGGCAGAAAAATTAATAGAACTACTTAAAGTAGAAGGCCAAACGCTGAGTCAGAAGGCCTTTAACGAATTTTGATAAGGGGTTCGTGAACTTTACATGTCTGTTTTGTTATCAATAAACTTCAAATAAAAATGTATTTTCTATAGTCTTAAAGCTATAGGTTTAATCAAAATTATTGATTTGAACTTATCGCTTAGCTCTCTATAATGGTCTCTCGTTTCGGGGTTAAATCAAATTTAATACTTCTTAAATGATTTGAAGTATCAAAGATTTAACTAAAAATTAAGGGCAGTGAATTTCATCACAAACCCCAAAATTGAGGTATAGAAAATGGATCAGTCGAATCGTTACGCTGACTTAACTCTTTCAGAAGAGAAATTGATTGCTGATGGTAATCACCTATTAGTTGCATACCGTCTTAAACCAGCTGCTGGTTACGGTTTCCTTGAAGTTGCTGCTCACGTTGCAGCTGAGTCTTCAACAGGTACTAACGTAGAAGTTTCTACTACAGATGATTTCACACGTGGTGTTGATGCATTAGTTTATGAAATCGACGAAGCTGCATTTGGTGAAAAAGGTGGTCTGATGAAGATCGCTTACCCAGTACCTCTATTTGATCCTAACCTAATTGATGGTTTCTACAATGTTTCTCATATGTGGTCTCTAATTTTAGGTAACAACCAAGGTATGGGTGACCACGAAGGTCTACGTATGTTAGATTTCTTGGTTCCAGAGCAAATGGTTAAGAAGTTTGACGGTCCTGCGACTGATATCTCTGACCTATGGCGCGTATTAGGTCGTCCAGAAGTTGATGGTGGTTACATCGCTGGTACTATCATCAAGCCTAAGCTTGGTCTACGTCCTGAGCCATTCGCTAAGGCATGTTATGACTTCTGGCTTGGTGGTGATTTCATCAAAAACGATGAGCCACAAGCTAACCAGCCTTTCTGCCCAATGGAAACAGTTATTCCTATGGTTGCAGAAACTATGGATCGTGCACAGCAAGCAACAGGTCAAGCTAAGCTTTTCTCTGCTAACGTAACTGCTGACTGGCATACAGAAATGATCAAGCGTGGTGACTACATCCTAGAACAGTTTGCTAAGTACGGTAACGAAAAACACGTTGCATTCCTAGTTGACGGTTTCGTAACTGGACCAGCTGGTGTTACAACTGCACGTCGTGCTTTCCCTGATACTTACCTACACTTCCACCGTGCTGGTCACGGTGCGTTGACTTCTTACAAGTCACCAATGGGTATGGATCCACTATGTTACATGAAGTTATCTCGTCTTATGGGTGCTTCTGGTATCCACACTGGTACTATGGGTTACGGTAAAATGGAAGGTCACGGTGATGAGCGCGTTTTAGCATACATGCTTGAGCGTGATGAGTGTCAAGGTCACTACTTCTATCAGAAGTGGTACGGCATGAAGCCTACTACTCCAATCATCTCTGGTGGTATGAACGCGCTACGTCTACCTGGTT
The DNA here is from genome assembly GCF_000478585.1 of Thiomicrorhabdus sp. Kp2. Classification (NCBI taxonomy): domain Bacteria; kingdom Pseudomonadati; phylum Pseudomonadota; class Gammaproteobacteria; order Thiotrichales; family Piscirickettsiaceae; genus Thiomicrorhabdus; species Thiomicrorhabdus sp. Kp2. The sequence continues at coordinate 1,152,767 of NZ_ARWI01000001.1, read as the reverse complement.
TCTTCGAAAACCTAGGTCACGGTAACGTAATCAACACTTGTGGTGGTGGTTCATTCGGTCACATCGACAGCCCAGCTGCTGGTGGTATCTCTCTAGGTCAGGCTTATGACTGCTGGAAGACTGGTGCAGATCCAATCGAATACGCTAAAGAGCATCCAGAATTTGCTCGTGCGTTCGAATCATTCCCTGGTGATGCAGATAAAATCTACCCAGATTGGCGTGAAAAATTGGGCGTTCACAAATAAGAAATTCGTTTACGAATCTTATTGGAACAACCAAAAGGAACCTCTGCTTTCGAGCAGGGGTTTTTTTTAATGCACAATATAGACCTTTCTCAAGGTTATTTATCACTGTGTTTTCTATTGAAAATAGAGTGCTAAATCACTTTTCACAAACCATTAATGTTACGGGGAACAGACATGGATATTTCACAATACAAAATTGATAACGAACCATTTTATGATGCTCAATCAAATGAAGTTGAGCTTTACGAAGCGGCTTATGCTGCACGTTTACCAGTGATGGTGAAAGGGCCAACTGGTTGTGGTAAATCTCGTTTTGTTGAGCACATGGCTTGGAAATTAGGTAAGCCTATCATCACTGTTTCTTGTAACGAAGATATTACCGCTTCCGATTTGGTTGGTCGCTACCTTCTTGATGCTAACGGAACACGTTGGGTTGATGGTCCTCTGACGATGGCGGCACGCTATGGTGCAATCTGTTATTTGGATGAAGTGGTTGAAGCACGTCAAGACACGATGGTTGTTATTCACGCCTTAACGGATCACCGTCGTGAACTATCTCTAGATAAAAAAGGTGAGTTAATCAAAGCACACCCAGATTTCCAATTGGTTATCTCTTATAACCCTGGTTATCAATCTTTAATGAAAGATTTAAAACAATCTACCAAGCAGCGTTTTTGTGCATTAGATTTTGATTACGCAAGTGCAGAAGTGGAAGCGCATATCCTTCAGAAAGAGGGTGGGGTTGATGAAGCGACCGCTAAGAAACTTGTTCAAATTGCAGAAACGGCTCGTAACCTAAAAGGTCACGGTTTGGATGAGGGTATCTCTACTCGTTTGATGGTTTATGCAGCGACGTTAATCAACCAGGGTATTACACCAGTTGAAGCTTGTAAGATGGCGTTGGTTCGTCCGATTACAGATGATGCAGACATCCGCGAAACGCTTGATAACGCCATTCAGATGATATTTGGTTAAAAAATAGTTTATTCATAGAACCACGAAGACACGAAGACACGAAGATTAATTAATGAAATTAATTCTAGGGTGTCTCGTGGTTACTCTACTTAGTCGGTAAGGCTCTCCTAAAATTTATCCTCTTCGTGTCTTCGTGCCTTCGAGGTAAAAGAGAATTTGTTATGAATGAAGAATTATTTGCTGAATATCAGGAAAAGTTTACCTGTAAGTTTCCAAAAGCAGTCGAGCTGTTTCCAGAACTGATTGACTATGCTGATTCAAAATTATCAGCAGAAGGTGTCCAGGCCTATTTAGATGGTGCTAACTTCTTGTGTAAAATCGGTCAAGGTGTTGAGCCTGTGCTGGTTTATATGGAAGTGATGCCAGATATCGCATCGCATTTTGGCCAAGGTACCAACAAAATGGTTGCCGACTTTGCTTATTTAATGGCACGTAGTCCTAATAAAAAAGCCTTGGTTCCTTTCTTATCTACATTAGGGCACGTTTGTCGTCGCATTGATCGAATTGAAGATTTACAGTTGTATTTCGATATTATTGATGAGTATGTCGATAAGACTCAGACGGTGATTCATGGGCATCATTCTATACATGAAAGCCCAGGTATGGTGTCGTTAATGAACTCCATGCCACAACTTATTTCCAAGTTGTGTCTGAATGGTATTCGTAATTTTATAGACTATGGTGCGCGTAACTATTTGAATGCTCCAGATGAGCAGATTGCTTATTTTGAGCTAGAATCGCATGATGCTAAGAGCATTATCACCCGTGAGCGCAAGGGTACGACCTTTAAGGATGTGGAACGTCACATGGATATGCTAAAGAGCTGCATGTGGGATTGTGATTTACCTTTCCAAACCTTTGCGACAGCGTTTGACCAGTTGCGTAAGCCTGTGCCTTATCTGGATGATGACATCATCGCTGTACCAGATGTGTACGATGCAGAGAATGGCGTTTCTGGTATGGATCGTTTTCGTGCTACGCTTGCACATATGATGGCTCACTTTAAGTGGTCTGGTAAGCTCATGGCAGATAACTATGCGCCACATATGCAGCTGTTTATTTCAGTATTTGAAGACAGTCGTGTTGAATATCTGGCAATCCAAAAGTATCCAGGTTTAAAGAAACTGTTCATGGCTTTACATCCTTATCCTGAAAAAGGCGCTTGTGATGATGCTAAGTTTTCTTGTTTACGTTACCGCGCCACGCGTATGTCTCGTGCTTTACTCGATGAGAACTTTGACCCAGAAAACCCTCTGCTAGAAGAGTTTCGTGCGCGTTTCCATAAGGTGATGGCAGACAAAGGTGAAGATTCCACGACAGCAGATATGGCTGAGTTAGGAATTGATTTTTATGTGAAGTCGCGAAAACAGTCATCAGACAGCATGCCTAAAGTATTCTTTGATGATACTGAAATCTCTTATCGAGATGACAACCGTTATATCTGGTTCTTCTATGAAGAGTATGACGAGCCTGATGAAATCATGCCAAACGAATATGAAAACGAAGAGAAAGTCGTTCAAAATGAAGGTGGTTTACCACCACGTCATTATGATGAATGGGATTACATTTCGGAAGGTTATCGTCCTGATTGGACAACGGTTTATGAGCGTCTTCACCCATCGGGTGATGCAGGTAAGATTGACCGCTTGATGGAAAAACATGGTGACCTAGCCAAACGTTTGAAAAAAATGATTGAGATGTTGAAGCCACAAAATAAAAAGCGTATTCGTTTCCAAGAGGAGGGCGAAGAGCTGGATTTGGATGTGGCGATTCGCTCTATTATTGACTTTAAGAGTGGGCAAGCTCCAGACCCACGTATTAACTATAGTCATACAACCGATAGTCGCAATATTGCGGTGATGTTATTAGTGGATACATCGCAATCGTTAAATGAACGCAACCAAGAAACTGGGCAAACGCTGTTAGAGCTTTCGGAAGAAGCTTTGGCAATTACCGCTTGGACAGTTGAACAGTTGGGTGATAAATTTGCTATCGCTGGTTTCTGTTCGGATACTCGCCATGAAGTGCGTTATCAGCATATTAAAGGGTATTCCGAAGGCTATACTGATGAGGTAAAAGCGCGTATTGCTGGTATGGAAGCGTCCTATTCAACTCGAATGGGAGCGGCCATGCGTCATGCGGCACACTATCTTGAAGCTCAGCAAGCTGAGAAGAAGTTGATGCTGGTGTTAACAGATGGTGAACCTGCGGATATTGATGCTAAAGACCCGCAAACGCTCATTCAAGATACCCATAAAGCGGTTGAAGAGTTGCAAAGTAAAGGGATTTACTCTTACTGCATTACGGTTGACCCTAAGGCCGATGAGTATGTGGCGGATGTGTTTGGTAATCAATATACGGTTATTGACCATGTAGAGAAATTACCTGAACTGTTACCGCAAGTCTTTATGAAGTTAACACACTGATTGGGAATGCTATGACAAATTTTGTGAAACCTACTATGACGGTTAGGGCAAGCTTCGATTTTCGTGGTGAAACTTTCCATTATGAATCCGAAATTGATTTGCCACATTATATTGATGATGTCGATTTATTTTTGGAACAACTTCCAAGTCGTATGGCAAAAGAGAATGACTTGGATGTGATTTCGTATAAATTTGAAATGTTGGAATCTAGTGAGATTGAAGTGATTCGTTTTCAATCAAGTATTGAATCGGCATTGCCGAATTTACCAATACATGTTGAAACCTTTCTCGATTTTTATCAAAAAATAGGGCCTGATGCGTACTTACAAGAAATTGCTGAGAGGCATCAGCTGGATTTAGAGAAAAACCCTCATATTGCGAAAGCTCTTAAAGCGGCTTATGAACTTGGGAATGAACATAAACCTAAGAAAAAGCCGTTAAACACCAATGGTTGGTTTTAACGGCTCGTCATACCTATTCCGTATTAGACGTGTTCTTTGTCATTGCTTATTTTGTAATGAAATTAAAAAATGCCCAAAATTTATTTATGGGCATTTTTTTTGTCTAAAATAAACACTCTGTAAAATAAAGAGTCATAACGATATGTGTATTTTTATACTCGCTATTATGGCGATTCTTTTGTTCTATCTTTCGGGGTCGATTGAACAATATCAGCTCACTGAAGTGATTGATGGTATTAGCATTCCAAACAGTTATGGTTGGGATGTTTTATATGTCTTGTGGCCAGCTATGGCATTTATGTTTTTTGCAGGTATATTTACGGTATTGATTATAATGAAGTTTTGGAAGCAACCAGACTCTAAAGAAGAATAAGGAAACCCCATGTGTCAGCAATGTGATTGTAATCAAGATATTCAGCAACTTTTCAAAAACAATGAAGAGTGGGTAGATGAAGTTAATCAAGCCAATCCAGGTTTTTTTGAAAGTTTAGCTCATCAGCAAAAGCCCGAATATTTGTGGATTGGCTGTTCCGATAGTCGTGTACCCGCTAATGAACTGGTTAAGATGGATCCAGGTACAATTTTTGTACACCGAAATATTGCCAACCTAGTTAACTCAAGTGATATGAATGTTTTGTCGGTCATCCAATATGCGGTTGAAGTGCTAAAAGTAAAACATATTATTGTGAATGGCCACTATGGTTGTGGTGGCGTTCAAGCTTCCTTTAATGAGACCAATCCTGATTTGATTGATCACTGGATTCGCCCAATTCGTAAATATCTTTCCAGAGCTAAAGATATCTTGGCACCGTTAAGCAAAACAGAGCAGGTTGATAAACTTTGCGAAATTAATGTGGCTGAACAGGTGAGAAATATCTGTCATATCCCTGCGGTAAAAAAGGCCTGGCAAAAAGGTCAACCCTTAGCTATTCATGGTTTTATTTACGATATTAAAGATGGTCGTCTACATAATTTAAATGTCACCGTTGATAATATTGATGACGCTGAAAAAGCGATTGTCCGTAAACACCTATAAAGCGGAATATGAAGCTCCTGTTAATCGAAGATGAACCTTTATTGGTAGATAATCTTGTTCAACGTTTTAAGCATTTAGATTTCATTGTCGATGTGGCATTAGACGGAGAGCAAGGGTTATTTTTAGGTTTAGAACATCAGTATGATTTAATAATCTTGGATTTAGGGCTTCCGAAACAACCAGGCCTGGTAGTTTTAGAAAAACTGCGTGCACAGAATATTCATGTGCCCGTTCTGATTTTAACCGCACGCAATAGTTGGCAAGAACGTGTCGAAGGCTTAAAAAAAGGGGCAGACGATTATTTAGGTAAGCCTTTCCATTTTGAAGAATTACAGGCCAGAATTGAAAGTTTGGTTAAACGTCATCTGCCCAAAAAAGAGACTATTTGTTTTGCCCCTCAACACCTTGCAGGTGTCAATTCAATATGTCTCAATACACAATCCAAAACGCTGTTGGTGAATCAGCAAAAGCACTCTTTAACCGCCACCGAATACCGTTTGGCTTACACTTTTTTTAGCCGACCTCATCAAGTGTTTTCTAAACAAATCCTGCTCGATAAAATTTCAGAGAGTACGGATGACAAAGACTCTAATATTATTGAAGTCTATATACGTCGCTTACGAAGTTACCTAGGCAAAGAAGCCATTCAAACTTTACGAGGCCAAGGGTATCGTTTGAATCTATCTGATAGCATTGCTCCACAAAGTGAGGCGCAGAAATGAAATCATTGCAACATCAGTTATCAGCCTTACTTGGCTTCAGTGTTTTGGGTGTTTTTTTGCTGTTTTGGTGGCTGTCGATTACCACCATTCACCAGGTTGCAGATGATTACGTTATGACCCGTTTAGACCATGATTCAGAATCGGTGATGAAAAACCTACACTTCGAAAATGGGCAATGGCGATTAGATATTGAGAACATCGAACCGATTTATTCACATATTCATTCAGGTCACTATTTTGTTGTCAAAGTCGCAAATAAAATCTTTGCTTCCCCCTCGCTAAATCAGTACCCCCTATTATTAAAGTCCTTGGAGAAGGGAGAATCTCAATCTTTCTCTTATGAAACCTTAGGTCCTTTAGTTGGTGACGGTAATCGTTTAATGCGCTCAAAACTCTTAGTTTTGGCGAGCCGTCAAAGTAAAAATAATCAACCTGTTCGTTTGTATGTTGCTGAAGATCACTCGCCTATTCAAGAGAGCTTAAAATACTTTGATTGGTTGTTTGGGCTCTTTGCCGTAATCGCCCTGTTTGTGCTCTATTTTTTACAAAAATGGATTTTAAAACGTACTTTTACACAGCTCGCACCACTGGAAAAACAGCTTAAAGAGTTGGAAATTACCCATCAATTCACCATTGAAAACAGTCAATACCCTAAAGAGGTTGAATCGTTAATCGATGCTTTAAAAGGGGCTTTACACCAAGCCGCTAAACAACTTAAAACATCACGCCAATCCAATGCTAATTTGTCACATGGTCTTAAAACACCGCTTAATCTAGCCTTTCAGATTCTCGAACAGATTCAGATTGATTCGTCACCTGAAAATCTTCAGCGGGTACAGCAACAGATGCAACAGCAGTTGGATAAGATTCATCATCTTATCGATAGAGAGTTAAAAAAGGCACGTATTGCTTCAGACAGTCCAATCAACAATCGTTTCGATTTCAAAAGCGATTTGGATGAGTTATTGCAAACCTTAAAGCAGTTGCATAAGAATAAATCCATCCAATGTCATTGTGATATTCCTGATTTACCAGGCCTGGTCATTGAAAAAGAGGATGGTTTTGAACTTTTTGGAAACCTATTGGACAATGCATTTAAATGGGCTCAATCCAAAATAGTCTTTACGTTGACTGAGGAAAAAGGTCGTACAATCATTGTGATAGAAGATGACGGCAAAGGGGTGAGCGCAGAACGCCTTAATCACTTGCAAACTCGTGGTTTTAGAGCGGATGAAAACACGCCTGGTCACGGTATTGGCCTATCTATCGTTAAAGATTTAATTGAAGCCTATTCGGGCGAAATGCAATTTAGCCACTCTTCTTTAGGCGGTTTAAAAGTGGAGATTATATTTAGACCACGCTAATTTTCATTTTTTTAAGTATTTTCAGTTTCATTTCAGTTTCATTTTCTAGAATGGATTTCATTATCGATGACTCTAGGAAAGTGTTATGAAACAAATCCAGATTTTAAGTCTTACAGGCCTGTTCTTATTTGGGCTAACATCACATTCAGCACAAGCCGCCAGTTACGCAGATTTGCTTGAACAGGTGATGCAAAAACAACCAGAACAAATGTCTTTGATTGGTTATGATGCGGTTGAAACCTCCGCTAATGATGCTGCCAATAGCCTTTTCTCTAGTAATACTAATTTAGTCATCGCGCATGAAAATGATGCCATGACAGGTGATTTAGACAAAACCAAGTGGCATATTGGGGCAGAGTTTCCATTATGGTTACCTGGTCAAGCAGACAGCCAACAACAATTAGCCAAAGGTTATTCAGAACTAAAAAACGATCAAATTAACTTCTTAAAATGGCAGGCTTCAGGACAATTACGTGACTTAGTTTGGCAATACCGAGAAGCACAAGTGCAAACGGATATTGCTCAAAAATCCGTTGCCCAAGCCAATAAGTTGCATTTATTGATTAGTAAATTGGTTCAGGTCGGTGAAAAGCCTAAAATGGATGCCTTAATGGCACAAAATCTGTTGTTAACAGCCGAATCTCATCTGCTCACGATGCAAAATCAATTAGGCTCAGTTCAAAAGCGTTACCAGTCTTGGACTGGTTCACTTGAGCTACCGATTCCGTTAACCGAAAATGCCCCTCTATTTGATATTAATAATCACCCTGAATTGAGAAAGCTAAATGCAGAATTAGCCATTTTGCAGGCTGAGTTGCAAACGCTAAAAGTTTCTCAGAAAGACAACCCCGTTTTAAGTGTGGGTGGTTTTCAAGAGGAAGATAGAGCGATGTCGCCAAACACCACTTTATTTGCACAAATCAGCTACCCAATTGGCTCAAATCCATCTAAAAAAGTAGAAACAGCTAAGCAGAATACACAGGTTTTAAACAAAGAAGCAGAAGTTAAGCGCTATCAGTTAGAGCTCCAGAATCGTCTGTATGCAAGTGAACAAAGTGTTGTATTAGCAGAACAAAAATTAACCATCAGTGCTCAAAATATGCAGCTAGCAGAGCAAACTTTACAACTTGCACAGCAAGCCTATCAAGCGGGTGAAAGTAATATTCAAACCTTAGTGAATGCCCAGCAGGTATTTTTAGATAGCGAATTACAACAAGCACTTATCCAAATTGAAATGGCCAAAGCCATTGCCAACCGCAACCAAATTGCAGGAGTATCTTTATAATGCAAACTTCATTTTTAACGCAAACTAAAAACGACTATTTTGCTCAGTTTTGTAAACAATCAAAGGTAACAGCCTCTCTTGTTTTGCTGGTTTCAGCAATGAGCTACCTGTCTTCTGCAAATGCGGTTGAATCTGCTATTTCTCAAAACTCTGCATTGCCAACAATGAATCTCTCTTCTGAACAAATGGAAGCGCTTGCAATCAAAACGCAGACAGTAGCAGCGGTTACTTCTTATCCAAGTAGTGCTTTTATCGCAGAAAGTATTGTGCCGATTAATCAGCGTTATGTGGTGACGATGCCAATGTCTGGCCAAATTACCGCTTTGCATCATGTGCATGGTCATGTTGATAAAGGCGATTTAATTGCCACGGTTTACAGTAGTGAATTACAAAAGTTGCAGAGTGATTTTGTCTCAACTTTGGCGGATTTAAAAGCGGAAATAGCGGCTTTAAAACGTGCAAAATCGTTAAGTCAAACAGGTGCAATCTCTAGTAAGCAGCGTCAACAGCTGGAAGCTAGTGTCAGAAAACTCTCGCAACTTAAATCTCAACAAAAACAGAATTTACTGTTTTTAGGTATGAATCCGAAATCTGTCGAGACATTGGAAAATACCCAACAAATTCAATCTGCCGAGCTTGATTTAGTTGCTCCAGTTACGGGAGAGCTGTTTGATGTTAAGGTCAAAATCGGTGAGCGTGTCGCTGAACAGTCAGTAGTGGTTTCTATCGCTCAAACAAACCCTATTGTTATTGATTTAGAAGTGCCTATTGCGGATGCCAATACCTTGTCAGAAGGCCAATCTGTGAGTGTTGTTGATGTCACTAAACAAGGTAAAGTTGCGCATATTGCCGACTTTGTTAACCCAATGACCCAGTCTGTTGAAGTGCATACCGTGTTCGATAATGCGGATTTTGCCATAAAACCAGGCCAGCTGTTTAAAGTGCATTTTCAGTATGAGCAACCTGCTTATCAAACGGCTTTGGGGGCATTAACCACGATTAATAGCCAAGACATTATTTTTGTACAACAGTCTGCTGAGATTAAAGCTATCCCTATTCATGTTTTACAAACCCATAATGGCCAACTGTTTTTTACGCCTGTAAAAGCCAGTGATATAAATGAAAACAGTGTTGTTGTGATTCATGGAGCCTCAAGTCTTAAAAATAGCTTAATGGCCGAAGAGGGTGAGGAATAGCTATGAACCGTTTAATACAGTTTTTCTTAACCCAGCGTATCTTTGTGCTATTAGTTATTTTTGCGCTAACAGCAGGTGGCTGGATGGCGTTTCAAAAAACGCCTATTGATGCCTTTCCTGATGTTTCGCCTGTTCAGGTAAAAATGATATTTAAAGCGCCTGGCATGACGCCAACAGAGGTTGAGCAGAGAGTCATTGCGCCTTTAGAGCAAGAGTTGTTAGGTATTCCAAAAGAGACCTTATTACGTTCGTTAGCCAAATATGCGATTGCGGATATTACCTTAAACTTTGCTGAGGGTACGGATATTTATTGGGCACGCCAATTGGTAGCTGAGCGCTTGAATGGTGTTGATTTGCCAAGTGGTGTAACGGGCGGAATGGCGCCATTATCCACCCCGTTAAGTGATATTTTTATGTTTACTATCGACGGTAATACACTGAACAATATGGAAAAGCGTGATCTATTGGATTGGGTGATTCGTCCTGCCTTACGTTCCGTTCCAGGGGTTGCAGATGTAAATGCCTTAGGTGGAAATGTGCGCGTCTTTGCCGTTAAGCCAGACTTTAATAAATTAAGTAGTTCTGAAATTTCACTGGCCCGTTTAATTGAGGCTATTCAAACTCATAACCAAAATGATGGGGCTGGGCGCGTTAACCAAGGTGAAGAGGTTCTATTAGTAAGAACATTAGGTAACTTAACCAATATTGACGATATTGAAAATATCATTGTCGATTACCAAGGCAATCGCCCAATTTACGTGAAAGATTTGGCTAAGGTGGAGATTGATTCCCTGTACCGTAATGGTGCAGTGACTCAAAATGGTCAGGAAGCGGTTGAAGGTTTGGTGATGGCACTAAAAGGCGCCAATGCCCGTGATGTGGTATCAGGTATTGAAACCCGTTTAGCCGATATTGAACGTGCTTTACCTGAAGGTATTTCGATTAATGTTTTTTACAACCGTAAAGACCTAATTTCTCAAGCGATTGAAACGGTATCGGGTGCTTTAACCGAAGCGGTCATTTTGGTTGTTTTGGTTTTGTTTATCTTTTTGGGTAATTTGCGTGCCGCTTTAACGGTAGCCTTGATTCTACCTTTGGCGGCACTGCTCACCTTTATTTTAATGAATCAGTTTGGCTTATCGGCCAACTTAATGTCATTAGGTGGTTTAACCATTGCCATTGGTATGTTGGTGGATGCCGCCGTAGTGGTGGTTGAAAACATTGTCACCCATCAAGAAAAAGACCGAGCAGGCCTGCCAAAACTCCATATTATTTACCGAGCGGTACAAGAGGTTTCTGTACCAGTTATCTCGGGTATTTTAATTATTATGACGGTGTTCTTGCCGTTATTAACGCTTGAAGGTTTAGAGGGTAAATTGTTTGTACCTGTTGCCTTAACGATTATCTTTGCTTTGGGTAGTGCGCTGCTACTCTCATTAACCATTATTCCTACTCTGGCTTCTTTCATGTTAGGTAAACCAAGCCATAAAGAACCTTGGTTAATTGAGAAGCTACTTAAAATCTATCGCCCCGTGTTAACTTGGAGTTTAGCGAACAGTAAAAAAATGATCTCCATTGCATTATTGGGTTTGGTGTTTGCAGGGTTTATTTATACCCAAGTGGGTAAAACCTTTATTCCTCAGATGGACGAAGGTTATATCGTTATGCAGATTGAAAAGCTGCCATCCATCAGTCTAAAAGAGACGGTGAATATGGATAAGCAGGTACAAAAGTATTTGTTAAAAAATATTCCTGAAGTAGAGCGTATTATTGCCCGTGTGGGCTCAGATGAGCTTGGAATGGATCCCATGGGATTGAATGATACGGATAGCTTTTTAGTACTTAAACCAAAAACAGAATGGCGAATGGAAACCAAAGAAGTGCTTATCGATGAAATTCGTAATGGTTTAGAAGCACATTTCCCAGGTGTGAATTTTGCCTTTACCCAGCCCATTCAAATGCGTGTTGATGAGATGTTAACGGGGGCGCGTGGCGATGTGGCCATTAAGATTTTTGGCGATGACCCTGAGCAACTCAATGAGGTTGCTAAAAAGATGGTAGAGACGGTCAGTGCGATTGACGGCGCTGAAGATGTCTTTACCCCAACTAATGAAGGGTTGCGTTACCTTCAGTTAGAAATCAACAAAGAGACGGCCGCTAAATTTGGTTTAAGTGTGAATGATGTGCAAGCGATATTACGTGCTCAGGTGAATGGGTTAGAAGCAGGTATGTTATACCAAGGTATTCGTCGCATTCCATTAATGGTCAGAGCACCAGAGTCGTATAAATCTTCTAAACAGGAGATGTTACAGCAGCCTATTGCGTTAGAGAGTGGTCAAACGGTGCTTTTAAGTCAGTTAGTGAACGCCAAAGAGGTTGAAGGGCCTGTCTCTATTCAGCGTGAACAAAGTAAACGTTTTGCGGTGGTGGTATCCAATGTAAAAGGGCGTGACTTAGTTGGGTTTGTTGAAGAGGCTAAATTAAAAGCCGCCAAAATGAATATCCCCGCAGGTTATTACTTTGAATGGGGGGGCAAGTTTGAAAACCAACAACGTGCGGCCAGTAAACTCGCCGTGGTAGTGCCCATCGCTTTAGTTCTGATTTTTATTATTTTATTCAGTACTTTTAAGTCCGTTCCGCAGGCCGCCATGATTTTGACCAATGTACCTTTTGCCTTAATTGGCGGGATTTCCGCCCTGTGGATAACGGGTGAATATCTTTCTGTACCCGCGTCAGTTGGCTTTATTGCCCTGTTAGGTATTGCGGTGCTAAACGGGGTGGTGATGATCTCCTACTTTAATCAGTTGATGGCCTCAGGTATCTCTATTACTGAAGTGGTTGTAGAGGGTGCAATGCGTCGTCTTCGCCCAGTCTTAATGACAGCCAGTATTGCGGCTTTAGGTTTAGTGCCTTTAGTTTTTGCAACAGGGCCTGGTTCTGAAATTCAACGCCCATTAGCCATTGTGGTGATTGGTGGATTGATTTCGTCCACGCTTTTAACCTTATTAATTTTGCCGATTTTCTATCGATTGTTTGGGCAAGGCACACAGCTTAACTATTTAAAAAAAGGAGCCTAGTATGTCAGGCGTATTATTAAAGCTCATTTTGGATGAAGGTGTTTTTGCTTCTGTTTCAGACAGTTTATTAGTGTATGAAAAGTCGCAAATTGAATTTAAAAGTGTGTCGATACGTTCATACAGTAATGAACATGAACTTGAAGAAATCGAAGAGCAAGTGGCGGGGTATTTGGCAAAGGTGCAAGTTGAGATTATCACCACACAAGAAGAGTACACTCATATTTTAGCGTATCTTAAAACAGAGCATCCAAGGATCGATTGTCACTATCTGGTGACACCTGTATTAGAATCGGGTGTGCTTTAACGTATTAAAAACAAAAACTACCAGGCCTGTAAATTCAATATGACCAGGCCTGGTAAATCTTTTAAGTAACAAAGTTTATTTAAACACTGTAAATCAATATTCAATATCAAAAATTGTTTAGTAGAGCTTTCTATTTATTACTGATCTCACCCAGTAAATTAGCTAATTCTTGGTTATCAATTTTGGTTTTGTAATGAACTTCAATACCTGTTTCTTTCGCTTTTAAGGCTTTAAAAAATTGTTTTGCTGCTGCAATTTTGACTTTTTCAGGTAATGGAATGTCTGCCTCAGTTGGATACCCTTTTGTTTCTACAACTAAATAGAGAGCTTTACCATTTTCACCGTCCACAACATAACCAAAATCAGGGTTATAAGTACCATTTGGTACAGGAATTTTTATTTTTGGTAACTTGGCAAAAACGGTAATGCTTTTGTCGGTAGATTCCTCAATGGTAATGCCTTCAATCTCACTATCAATTTCAATAAAGTTCTCATCATAGAGTGATTTATCAAGAAGGGTTTTCTTAACACTAATATCGTGGTCCATGCGGCCGCATGCGCCTTTATTAATCCAGTCTAAAACAATGCCATCGGCTCTGGTTAAACTCGTAGCCTTAGTTCTAATTTCTTTAATATCATAACTAATTTTATTGACTATTAATGCATATAGCTCATTCAGAATAATCGCCTTTAAATCCAATAACGCTTGGTTTTCATTATTGGCAATCATTGCAAACTGATTGGTAGGCATCGCTTTTAAAATGGTTGCTATCGTTTTATAGCTTAATCTCGTTGCATTGGCTAAGGCTTTTACAAACTCATACAAGCTAAAAACAGAATGATATTGAACAGCTGTGTAGGAACTGGTTACATCTTCTTGTACCACATTTTCAACTTCTTTATGGCGTGTGGTTTTAATCTGAATTTCTTGTACTTTAAATTCACTGGCAATAGCTTGGTTGACTATTTTAATAAACTCATCTGAATTCAAATCATATTTAAGTTCGGCATCTCGGTTTAGGTTGTCCCACAAAGTTTTAAAATGTTGATTATATTTATTAGCGTTCACTCTTATTAATTTGGGAGCTCTTTTCGCTTTAGACTTTGATTTAACCTTAGTTTCAGCAATGTACACCTCTTTAAAGAATTCAGCTAAACCTTTTAAGTTAGGCTCCTTAATACGCTTATGCGCTTCAATCTTTGCCAGAACCGTTGGCCATTTATTAGTAAAGGTGTTTTTATCTGCGACGATGTGCGCCTTATCGTCATCATCTAATTCAACAATTTTATTGTCTTCCAAAACATCAACCAACGCCTGAGCTTGACGGATATTGGGGGCGATTTTCAGGTCAATCAATAAGTCCGCTTCAAAAATAAGCCCTTGCATTTTTAAGCTGTTTTGAGCAATTTCATTTTGAATCGATTCTACAAAGTTACCCTCAGTAGAAGGCACAATCACATTCAGTTCATTTACCTGATCAAATGCTTCATGCTCAGAAGTAATTCGTTCACCAAACTGATTCACCGCCAAACGTAACCCACGGCCAATTTGTTGTAATTTAGTAATTTTTGAATTGCTGGGTGCCAATTTACACAAGGTAAAAATATTAGGATTATCCCAACCCTCTTGCAATGCCCACATAGAAAAAATAAAACGTAAATCGGTATTAAACGAAAGCAACTCCTCTTTTTTATTGAGAATTAAATCAATTTGCGTTTCAAGATCTTTATCTTTATTCGACTTAGAAAAATAGCCTTGATGTACGTCGCCAATATTTTCTTGAGTGCGTTCTAAATAAGCCCTATAGCTAGCATCTAAACTTTTAGTTTTTAACACCTCACCCAGTTTTTTGGCATACAGTTGTTCAAACTTTTTAACCAACTCACCTGGCTCGCCACTGTCTAATAAATACTTGCTTACCGAATCAATAAAAAATAGGGTTAAAGATTTAATGCCTTGAACAAATAACTCCTCTTCACGTTCAAAATGCGTTTCAATGGTTTGCCTAATAATTTCGGTTTGCATAGCATCCAGCAACATACCGTAAGAGGTCGCATTTTCTTCACCCAGCGGCAAACTAAACCCATTGGTAAAAATCGCTTCACTTTTAGTGAGTTTTTCAACCACATAACCACTTAGGTAATCAATTTTTACTTTTTGGCCTAAGTTATCGCCTTTTTCAAGTATCACTTGTTGGTTTTTACCCGCAATATCTTTATATTTTAGTTTGGCTTGATAATCTGATTGTTTAGCACCTTTAACCTCTATTAACGCTAAAGAGTGGGCGTCTACTTGTTCATTACCAATGGTGTCTACGGTAATACTCTTTACCAAACCTTTTTTAAAGGCGGTAATACTGTCTAAGGTATAAAGCAAATTTTGAAATTTTTGTTTTTGTTGATTTTCTTTAAACGTTGCCCCATAACGCACCGTAAATAACGGCCTAAATTTCTCTATATTTTCAGCCGTTTTTTTACCTTCAAAGCGGTGGGGTTCATCAATAATAATCACGGGTTTTAAAGCGGCAATGGCATCAATATAACTGGTTGCTTTACCAATTAACCCTTGCTCCACCGTCTTTTTATGAATAACATTACTGGCTTTGTTAAAAGATTGATAGGTCGAAATCATCACCGATATATTTTCATTAGAGGCATTGCAAAAACGAAACACGGTTTCTGGTGTATAACTAAATACCGTTAAGTTCTTTTCATAGCTTTTTTGAAAAAATTCTTTGGTAATTTGTAGGTTTTTTACCGCCCCTTGGCGAATAGCCGTACTGGGCACTAAAATTAAAAATTTAGACAAACCATACAGTTGATTTAAACGATAAATCGTCTCAATAAAGGTAAAGGTTTTACCAGTACCCGTTTCCATCAATATATCTAAGGTTAACTGATGGCTTATTTTCGCTTCGCCCTCGGTAACATTATGTTGTTCTCGAATGGCATCAATATTGGTTTTTAATATTTTGCGATGCAGGGCATTGCTTAAATTAAAACTGGGATTACTCTCTGGGTATTTAGGGGGTAAAAAGGGAATCTCTTTAAACACATCACACACAGCGGCTACCGCTTGGTCTTGATAATCTAGCCGTTCAAACTGTAATTTTAAAGGTGCATTTTTTAACGTTGCATTGGTCAACATACCCTTACCCTCTAAATCGCAAGCGGGCTTCATCTAACCCCGTCTGTTTAAGGGCTGGTATTAACTCCTGATTAAACTGATCACGGGTTTCACTGCTAATATTGGGTGAATACACACAAATATATTCTACTTTTACCAGGCCTGATCGGTTTAGAAGGTGTGTTTTAATGGACTCTAACGCAATGGCATTGACAATTAACAACACATTAGCCGCTTGATAAAGCGCATTTTCTTGTAGTGTAATAATAGGGGTAGAAAGGGGCAGTTTTTCGGCCAACAATAAATTTACCAAAATAGTATTTAAATTGGCTTCACTGCTTTCATGAGAAAGCGCCATTTCTAACTGTTCTAAATCTGTGGCTGTTACCTCATGCAAAGGTTTATAAAACTGCTGCATTGGGTCATCGGTTATTTCAAAAGCTTTAAAACCAATATCTAAATTTTCTATGCCGTCTTTATTGGCATGGTCGATTTTAATTTTTTCACCTGCACGGCGTAAGCGCTCAGCGGTAATTTCAAATATCGTGGCCTCGGGTTTACTTAGGGTTTTGGTCACAAACTCATAAGCGTCTTTTTGTTTTTTAGCATCAATGGCTTCGGGCAGTTGCACTAAAATAAATTGACGATTACCACCATCTTCCGCATTTAAATCCATTACGGCTTGGCCTGTGGTGCCCGAGCCTGCGAAGAAGTCGAGGATGGTGTCATCTTTATTTTCGCCAAGAGCTATTTTTGTTAAATGGCGAATTAATGTAGAAGGTTTGGGGTAATTAAAACCTGCTTCAGGCAGTAGAGACTTTATTTCATTAGTTGCAGATTGGGTGTGTCCAACTGTTTTATAATGAAGAATACTTCTTGGGACGACTTTTTTTGCCTCGCTTAAAAAGTTTTTGATCCTTGGTGAAGTTGAGTTCCCATTAGCACCCCAATAAATTCTATTGTCTGCAAGTAGTTCATTCATCTTTGTTTTTGAGAATGCCCAAACGGCTTCCTTTCTAGGCCAAACTTCTTCGCCAGTGTTAGGATTGTTAATTGGAAAATATAAATTTGGTCTCTCATTGTTATTCTTATTACATGTAGGGGCGGTTGAATTCCAAGGTCCGCGTGGGTCATTATCGGTATTTTTATAAAACTTGTTATGTTCTGAAGTTCTTTCTAGCCTATTGATTACTTTGTCAGTTTTACTTTTAGCGTAAATTAAAATATATTCGTGATCATTGCTAAAGTAACTTGAATCGTTTGATGGACTTACTTTCTTTTCCCAAACGACATTTTCAACAAAATTGATTTCCCCAAACACTTCATCACACAGCAATTTTAAGTTCGCTTGTTCATTATCATCAATAGAGATAAAAATCACGCCATCGTCTTTTAATAAATCACGTGCCAATAATAGGCGTGGAAACATAAAACTTAACCAACCACTGTGGGTTCGGGCACCTTGGATGTTTTGAATGTAGTCTTTATAGTCGGCGCTGTAACCTAACTCATCTAAAATAGTGTCTTCAGAGTCGGTAAAGTTGTCGCGGTAAATAAAGTTTTCGCTTTTGGTGTTGTAAGGCGGGTCAATATAAATCATTTTAATCTGCTCAAAATAGCTGGCTTTAAGCAGTTTAAGGGCTTCTAGGTTGTCGCCTTTTATTAAAATGTTTTCAGTTGTGTCGGCTAAAAAATCATCACTTGATTGCAGTTTGCTGTCATCTTGTAATGGTTTTAAAATTTTGGTTTGTTTAGCATAGGCCTGGTGGTAGGCCTCTTTTTTGCCTACCCAGTTAAGTTCATAGCCGTTCTCTTCAAAACGAGCTTTTGGGTCTAATGCTAATTTTAGTTTGTCGGTATTAATCACCAAATCACCGTCTTCACCCGTTGATACCACGCCAGGAAAATTCTTTAAAAAGAACTGTAAATTACGCTCTTGAATAGATTCTTGGTCAATAATATTGGTTTTAACGGGGTTCATATTTACATTCCATAATTTTGGTTTAATCGGCTATTTTACAGTTATCCATCAGTTGTGAGCGGGCGACTTTAAGTTTTGGTTATATATTTTTGGTTTGGGCTTTTGGGCTTATTTGGTATTGTCATTTCAAGTTGGCCTGTTTCTAACAAAGGTGCAAGTACTTGGGTTCTGAAATGGGTGCGATGTTTATAGCCAAGATACTGCATGATTTCAGGGATAGAACGAGCTGTCTGACAAAATGCTAGTAACTTCCCTGCTTGGTCAGTAGCTTGGTCAGTAGCTTGGTCAGTAACTTGTGGCGTCTTAGTCAGTGATTCTACAAACCCTTCTGCATAGGGCAAGACTATTCTTGTGAAGTTGCTTAAAAACACATAACTCTCTTGTGGGTAGTGTTGCAAAATTCTGGGTACACCCGAGCCTAAATGCTCCACCATTTCTAGGTCTCTAAACACACGCATAAGCACTTTGTTTTGGGGGTGTGAAATACCACTAAAGAAGTCTTGTTTATCCATACCTTCTGGCAGAGCACCCGTTGAGGTGATTTCTAAACGGTCTGCAAAGAATTCAAATTTAGGGGGTGTTTCACGCGTGTAGTCGTTATGCACAATCGCGTTAATGACCGCTTCACGTACCGCTATCTCATTAAGCATTTGCCGTTGATTACGAGTGGTTGAGGTAATTTGTGAAAAGGTGCGGTTTTCTACTTTGATTTTATCGAGCACCGCTTTGGTGGCTTTAACTAAACAGCAATAGCCATATTCTTCATTTTCAATCAAATCAATGCGGTTTGTGCCTGCATATTTGGCCACTTTAATGGAGTTGCCGTTTTGGTCGGCCAATAAATAAGCGGCGTAATTATAGTCACCCTCTTGCGTGAGTAACTCTAAGTTTTTGGCAAAATGGTCATTCAGCGGTAAGTCACGGGCTTGATAGTAGATTTTAAGTTGTTCAAAATTTAGGTCTTGTTCACGAGAGCGAATATTGCTGATGGAATTACGGGTTCTTGTGGCAAATAACTCGGTAATCATACGTTCATTCATAGGCTCAGATGCCGAACCAATACGAATAAAACAGCCTTTAGGCGTCATGCCAAATTTGGTGAGGTGGTAGGGTTTTTCTAATCCACTGGCGACCACAATTTTAATGATATTTGTGCCTTGCCAGTCGGTAACCAATACATCAAACAAACCTAAAGCAGATGGGGCTATATTGTGTTTAATGCAGTCTTTGATTTTAAGTTGTAAATCATCCAGGCCTGGTAAATTTATAGGGAGTTGAGTTATATCATCCACACCAATGTAAATCTCGCCACCGTGTGGCGAGTTTAAAAACGCAATAACCTCTTTTTCAAGGCTTTCAGTTAACTGACGTTTAAATTCTATACGGTTGGATTCTTGCAAACGGACTCTCACTAAGCAGAAATGCGAAATTAATTAGTTAAGGCGTTAGATTTTACAAGTTAGCAGGCCTGGTGTCATCTTTAATGAATGAGTTTAACCAAGAGAGTGTTGGGTAGAAAGAGAAGTGGCGAATATTTTAGGTTTTTATTCAGTGTTTACTGAATATTAACAGTCACTGGGTTTGCCAGGCCTGGCATGCCCTGTGGCCATTTAAGATGGTGTGAGCATAGGGTAAAAATAGAAAATTAACAATATTAAACATTATAAACCAACTCGTCATTGCGAGCCGAAGGTGGCAATCTACAAAGGCGAATGCGATATTGGCCAAAGATTGCCACGTCACTTTACTTCTCGTAATGACGGGGTGTTTTCGATATTCAAAATTGAAAATTAAACATTCAAAATTAGAATCAAGCCGATGCGTTTAACGCTTGTTCTAAGTCTTCTAGAATGTCGTCAATATGTTCAATACCAATCGATAAACGCACCATGTCTTCAGTTACTCCAGCAGATTTTAACTCTGCGGCATTTAACTGGCGGTGAGTGGTTTCTGCGGGAATGCTAGCCAAAGATTTACAGTCACCAATATTCACTAAACGTACCACAAGCTTTAAAGCGTCATAGAATTTGATGGTGCCATCTCGTCCTGATTTTAGACCAAAACTTAATATCCCCGAGGCTTTACCATTCATATATTTTTGAGCAAGCGCATAGTCTTTATGGCTTGGTAAACCAGCATAATTTACCCAAGAAACCAATTCGTGTTTCTCAAGCCATTCCGCCACTTTTTGGGTGTTTTCACAAGTACGTTCCATTCTCAAAGCAAGTGTTTCTAAGCCCATTAATAGTTGAAAAGTACTTTGTGCAGCTAAAACAGACCCCGTATTTCTTAGCGGCACAACACGACAACGAGCAATAAAAGCGGCGGCGCCAAAGTCTTCTGTATAGGTTACACCGTGATAAGAGACATCTGGTGTATTCAATAACGGGAAACGCTCGGCGTGTTCTGCCCATGGGAACTTACCTGAATCGACAATCACACCACCAATGGTTGTGCCGTGTCCACCAATGTATTTGGTGGCGGCATGAATCACAATATCCGCACCATCTTCAATCGGTCTCCACAGTGCAGGCGAAGCCACTGTGCTATCAACAATTAATGGAATACCGTGTGAATGGGCAATCTCGGCTAAGCGGGCAACGTCAGCAATTCCACCCGAAGGGTTACCAATGGTTTCACAGTAGATTGCTTTAGTTTTGTTATCAATAAGGGCGCTAATTTCGTCATTGCTGGCATCTTTATTAAAGAAACGAGTCTCAAGCCCTTGGCGCGGTAAAGTGTGGGCAAATAGATTATAGGTTCCACCATACAGCTCACTGGCGCTTAAAAAGTTATCACCCGCCTCTGCAATGGTTTGCAAAGTGTAAGTGATTGCCGCCATGCCTGAAGCCACAGCCAGCGCCGCAACACCACCTTCCATCTCGGCAAGTCGGCTTTCAAGTACGGCATTGGTTGGATTCATGATTCGTGAATAGATATTGCCAGGCACTTTTAAATCAAAAAGGTCTGCGGCATGTTGAGCATTATCAAAGGCAAAAGACGTCGATTGGTAAATTGGTACAGCTACGGCTTTAGTGGTTTCTTCGGGTGTGTAGCCACCGTGAATGGCAATCGTTTCAAGCTTCATTAGGAATCCTTAGTTATGTTTTTATCATTTTTAAAATCAGCGCTCTATATTAGAAAAAAAAGGTCGAAAAGACAAAAGTATTAGTAGTTGTTAATAGCAAAATGCTTACTACAAAAGGGATGCTTAATAAATCAAAGAGGTCAAACCAGCTATAGGTTTGAGTGCTTGCGTGTTATTGGTTGGCAAATGAAAAATGGGGATGTCCGTCCAGTTTTCGATACCTAGAGCGTGATTTTTTTCATCTGAAAAGTTGAGGATAATGCAAAAAGTTTGCAGGCCTGCTTGTTCAATGGCGGCCAGAGTTAATAGGGTGTGATTAATACAGCCTAGTTGGTTTTTGACTACTAGAATAACGGGCAGTTTAAGTGCTTGAGCAAAATCTTGATTTAAACCATCTGAGCAAAGCGGGGAGTAAAAACCACCTGCACCTTCCACTAAATACAGCGTGTTTGGATTACTTTCTTTAGGGATATTACAGACAGAGAATAGGTCTTGGGTGGTAATAACCAGGCCTGCTTGTTCTATAGCGGTTTGTGGAGAAACTGCTGGCTCAAAGTTGTAAGGGCAAATGACCTTTAAAGGCTCAGGTGAATGGGTCGCTTCTTTTAAAAACAGCGCATCTTCACTTAAAAGAGAGCCATCGGTTTGTTTGATGCAACCCGAGGCGATTGGTTTGCGAGGAATGATTTTAAAGCCATCTTGAATAAGAGTCTGGGCAACACAACCAGCGGCATAGGTCTTTCCTACGTCAGTATCGGTTCCTGTAATAAAAAAGCCACCAATAGAGTTTCCAGGCCTGGTAACTCTATTGGTGGCTTTAAAAAACAGTGTTTTTTTTGACTCTTTGAAAGACATGAAGAGTTTATAGGTTCTCAATTAAACGAGATTGCGCTTCACGATATTTTTCATAGGTTTTTAACACAATCTCTTCAGGCAGTTCTGGGCCTGTTTTTGGGTTTTTGTCCCAGTCTAAACTATCAAGGTAGTCACGGATGTACTGCTTATCAAAACTTGGCGGGTTGCTCCCTACTTCATAGCTCGAAGCTGGCCAAAAACGTGAGCTATCAGGGGTTAAGGCTTCATCGATTAAATAGATGGTACCTTCATCATCTTCACCAAATTCAAACTTAGTGTCGGCAATGATAATGCCGCGCTCAAGTGCAAATTCTGCGGCGGCTTTGTATAGTTGAATGCTTAAATCTCTAACTGCATTAGATTTTTCTTCGCCCATAATAGTCACTAACTGCTCAAAGCTGATGTTTTCATCATGGTCGCCTTGTTCTGCTTTGGTAGACGGAGTAAATAAAGGCTCTGGAAGTTGTGCCGCTTGTTTTAATCCAGCGGGTAAATCAATGCCACAGACTTGTTGTGATTTTTTATACTCTTTCCAGCCCGAACCCACTAAGTAACCACGAACAATGGCTTCAACGGGGAGAGGCTTGAGTTTTTTAACAATCATGCCACGACCATCCAACTGCTTGAGTTCATCTGGTGTTAAATAGTCGGCTAAATTCAGACCTTCGGCCAACTGGTTTGGCACGATATCTTGCATTTTTTTCATCCAAAACTGAGCGGTTTCAGTCAAGATACGGCCTTTACCTGGAATAGGTGTTGGTAAGATGGCATCGTATGCTGAGATTCTATCAGTGGTGACAATTAACATATGTTTATCATCAATATCGTAGATGTCTCGAACTTTACCTTTACCAATCAATGGTAGGCTCGTTAGGCTAGATTCATAAAGTGCTTGCATAGATGCGTTCCTGTAAATATAAAGTTCGTAAATTTTGGGCTGTTAATTGTTAAATATCATCATTACGACGGTCTAAGTCGTAAGGCATTTTAATGTGACCATATCTTAAAATAAGTACTGCGACGGATAATAAAGTGATCGTACCAGCAATCGCAATCATCTCCCACTCGGTTAATGACTTTAGGTCAAGAATCAGTAATCGTGCAAGGGCAACGATGGCGATGTAGATTGGGAATCGAATCGGTAATTTACCCGATTTAAGATAGATGCCAATCATGGCTAATACTTCTAGATATAAAAATAGCAAAAGTAAATCACCCAAGGTAACTTGGCGGGCTTCTATCATATGAAGCACTTCACCCGTACCTGCAAACATAGTCGCAATAGCGATGACTAATAAACCAATGTATTCGGCTACATTGATTGCTTTACCTAAAAGTCGGTCATGTATTGGTCGCTGATTTTTTGAGTGTGTATTTATGTTGTTGGTTTTAGACGATGATTTGTCGTTTTCAAAACTTTCTTCTTCAATCATAGCGAATTATCCTGTGTTTCTCTCGGTTTAAGGTTGGTTTCCCTAAAGATTTTTTGCCATTTTAATGGATACTGTTAAAATGCACGAATTATTTTTAAACATTTAAATTTATAAGGCGTGTAAACATGGCTAAACAAGAAAATTGGATTGCTCCTTCAATCTTATCTGCGGACTTTGCTCAGTTAGGTACAGACGTTAAAGACGTTATTGCAGCGGGTGCAGATGTTGTGCATTTTGATGTAATGGATAATCACTATGTTCCTAATCTAACTATTGGGCCATTAGTTTGTGAATCACTTAAAAACTTTATGGTTAAAGAAGGCATAAACGCACCTGTTGATGCGCACCTAATGGTTAAGCCTGTTAGTCGCATTATTGGTGACTTTGCTTCTGCCGGTGCAGATATTATTACTTTTCACCCAGAAGCGTCTGAGCATATTGACGGTGATTTAGGGCTAATCAAAAACGCAGGCCTAAAAGCTGGTTTGGTATTTAACCCTGCCACTTCATTGTCTTACCTAGAGCACGTTATGGATAAAATCGATATGATTTTGATTATGTCTGTAAACCCCGGTTTTGGTGGTCAATCGTTCATTCCACAAGCGTTGGAAAAATTAAAAGCAGTTCGTCAGTTAATCGACGCTTCTGGACGTGATATCCGTTTAGAAATCGATGGTGGTGTTAAGGTGGAAAACATCCGTGAAGTCGCGGCGGCTGGTTGTGATACGTTTGTATCAGGTTCTGGTATTTTTGGAAAAGCAAATGCATCTGATGCTAACCGTTATGACACGGTGATTAAGCAAATGCGTGATGAGCTAGCAAAAGCCTAAACTATAACCCTATATAGTATTAGCTTTTCCACCAGAACGCTGGTTACTCAGAAATGGGCGCCAGCGTTTTGTGGTTTTAAGGGAAGGCAAACCTCAGTTAAGTCTGAGACAAAAAAAATAGAAAAAGAGAAGATTATGGAAAAGTTAAAACCAGGATTTGTTCTGTTCGATTTAGATGGAACTTTAATCGACAGTGTGCCAGATTTAGCCTATTGTGTTGATGAAATGATGAAACAACTTGGCATGCCTGTTCGTGGTGAAGATGCCGTGCGTAACTGGGTTGGTAATGGGGTTCAGCGTTTAACAGAACGTGCATTAATCAACTCTGTTGATGGTATGCCAGACCAAGAATTAATGGATAAAGCTTATCCAATTTTCTTAGAATTATACAAGGACAATACTTCACAGCGTAGTGTTGTTTATGATGGCGTTATTGAAGGGATTGAGTGGATTATGGAACAGGGCTACCGTGTAGCTTGTGTAACCAATAAAGCCGAAGCCTTTACTGTGCCATTACTTAAAGATAAAGGTCTTTATGACTACTTTGAAGTGATTGTATCGGGCGATACTTGTGCAGAGAAAAAACCGCACCCAATGCCTTTATTGTATGCGGCAGAAAAACTGGGTGTTGCGCCTGAAAATGCACTGATGATTGGTGACTCTCGTTCAGACGTTAAAGCGGCTCGTGCAGCAGGTTTCCATATCTTCTGTATGACTTATGGTTATAACCACGGTGAAGATATTCGTGACTATGAGCCTGATGTAGTTGCAGACTCTTTTTTAGAGTTTAAAGATTATTTGGTATCCAAGTAATTGACATTGCTTTCAACCTACCAGGCCTGGTAGGTTGAAGTTTTTTTATTGAAAGATTTGTATTAACAATAGGATTATTACATGGCTTTTTTAAAAGCATTGTTACTAGAAATTTTTCGACCTTTATTCTGTTCTTTAGCGGGTATTCGACGAACAGTCCTGTTTAAATATTGGGATTGGAAAGAACAAAAATCATCAAGCAAGGCAGACCAAGAATGAGCAATGAACATTTTGCTAACCTCGCAAATCAAGGTTATACCCGTGCGCCACTGATGCGCACGGTATTATCTGATTATGACACCCCATTAAGTGTTTATCATAAACTCGCTAAAGGGCCGTATTCGTATCTGTTTGAATCGGTTCAGGGCGGTGATAAGTGGGGGCGTTATTCGATTATTGGCTTGCCTTGCAGTACCCGTATTCAAATTTCGGGCAATCAAATCAAAGAGATTTGTGATGGCGAAGTGGTTCAGCAACAAGTGGCCGATGATCCGCTTGCTTGGGTAGAAGCTTATCAAAACCAATTTAAAGTTTACAAACAACCAGGCCTGCCCGTGTTTAATGGTGGATTAGTCGGTTACTTTGGTTATGACACGGTGCGTTATGTTGAAGAGCGTCTACAAAAAAGCCAACCTGAACAAGATGACATTGGTGCGCCAGATATAGAGCTAATGGTTTCTGAAGAGTTGGTGGTGTTTGATAATCTGAGCGGTCAAGTGCATGTCATTGTGCATGCCGATTTATCGAAAGCCAATGCCTACACCAAAGCCGCGGAACGTTTAGATGAGCTACAAGCACAGCTTAGCCAACCTATGCCTATGCCAGTGGACATGCCAAGTAAAGATATTTTGACTGAAGGCGATTTTGTGTCGAGCTTTGGTGAAGAGGCCTTTAAAGACGCAGTGGCCAAAATCAAAGAATACATCTTGGCAGGCGATGCCATGCAAGTGGTTATCTCTCAGCAAATGTCTGTGGATTATGACGGTTCACCAATTGATTTATACCGCGCGTTGCGTTATTTAAATCCATCGCCGTATATGTATTTTGTGGATATGGACGACTTGCAGATTGTCGGTTCATCGCCCGAGATTTTAGTGCGTCTTGAAGATAATCAAGTGACAGTGCGCCCAATTGCGGGCACACGTCGTCGCGGTTTAACGCCAGAAAAAGATATTGAACTTGAGCAGGATTTATTAAACGATCCTAAGGAGTTAGCTGAACACTTGATGTTAATTGATTTAGGACGTAATGATGTGGGGCGTATTGCGCAAACAGGCTCGGTTGAACTGACTGAAAAGATGGTCGTAGAGCGTTATTCACACGTTATGCATATTGTCTCGAATGTAAATGGCCAAGCTAAACCTGGCATGTCGGCGATGGATGTATTGCGTGCCACCTTCCCAGCAGGAACGGTATCTGGTGCACCAAAAGTACGTGCCATGGAAATCATTGATGAACTAGAGCCTGTAAAACGTGGCATCTATGCTGGAGCGGTTGGCTATTTAGGTTGGCATGGCAATATGGATACCGCGATTGCGATTCGTACGGCGGTGATTAAAGATAAAAAACTTTTTGTACAAGCGGGTGCAGGAGTGGTGGCTGATTCCGTTCCACAACTTGAGTGGGACGAAACCATGAACAAAGGGCGCGCCATATTTAAAGCCGCGCAATTTGTGACCGAAGGTATGAAAACCGATAACCCAGATGCTGGACATAGATAAGGACTGAAACTATGTTGTTAATGATTGATAACTACGACTCGTTTACCTATAACATCGTGCAATATTTTGGCGAGTTGGGTCAGCATGTTGAAGTCTACCGTAATGATCAAATTGATTTAGAGACGATTCAAACATTGAATCCTGAATACTTAGTGATTTCACCTGGCCCATGTACGCCTACCGAAGCGGGTGTTTCAGTAGAAGCGATTAAACATTTTGCTGGCAAAATTCCCATTATGGGCGTTTGTTTGGGGCATCAAAGTATTGGTCAAGCGTTTGGTGGTGACATTGTGCGTGCTAAAGAGGTGATGCACGGTAAGACTTCACCAGTCTTTCATAAAGACCAAGGTATGTTTGCAGGCCTGCCAAATCCAGTGCAAACCACCCGTTATCACTCTTTGGTGATTGACCAAAAAACGTTACCAGATTGTTTAGAAGTGACCGCTTGGACACAAGATGCCAATGACGAATTTGATGAAATTATGGGTGTGCGTCACAAAGAATATGCGATTGAGGGTGTACAGTTTCATCCCGAATCGATTTTGACTGAGCAAGGCCATCAGATGCTTAAAAATTTTTTAGAGCAAAATAAAACGCCGATAAGCTAAAAGCTCGAAGTTTTATGTATTTTTAGGGTAGTGGATTGATATGGATTTAAAAGCCGCATTAGAACAACTTTTAGCGAACCAGGACTTACGTAGTGAACAGATGGAATCTGTTATGCATAAACTGATGTCTGGCAATGCAACACCAGCTCAAATCGGTGCGATTTTGACCGCGCTAAGAATGAAGGGGGAATCACTGGAAGAGATTACCGCTGCCGTTCAAGTCATGCGTAGCTTGGCCACGCCCGTGCGTTTAGACGATAAATCTAAACTCGTTGATACCTGTGGAACTGGAGGCGATGGCGCAAATACCTTTAATATCTCTACCGCCAGTGCTTTTGTGGTGGCCGCGGCGGGTGGTACGGTAGCCAAACACGGTAACCGTTCCATCTCAAGTAAGTCAGGCAGTGCAGACGTGCTTGAAGCAGCGGGTGTTGATTTAACTTTGAACCCTGAACAAGTGGCGGAGTGTATCAATCAAACTGGCGTAGGTTTTATGTTTGCACAAGCGCATCATAGTGCTATGAAACACGTGATTGGCGCACGACGTGAACTTGGTGTGCGCACTATCTTTAATATGCTTGGCCCTTTGACTAATCCTGCTGGCGCGCCATTTCAGGTGGTTGGTGTTTACGATAAAGTGCTTACGGTATTATTTGCCAAGGTGTTGCAGCGTTTAGGCTCTAATCACGTTATGGTGGTTCATGCGGCAGATGGTCTAGATGAAATTAGTATTGCCAGTAAAACCTATGTAGCGGAGTTAAAGCACGGAGAGGTGACTGAATGGGAGATTGACCCCTCGGAGCATGATATGGATCATGCCAACCTAGATGATTTATCCGTCGATTCCGCGCAAGACAGTTTGAATATTATTCGCGCAGTATTTGCCAATAATGATTCAGCCGCCAAAGATATTGTTTGTTTGAATGCGGGTGCTTCTTTATATGTGGCAGGCCTGGCAGAAAGTTATGCCGATGGCGTGGCTTTAGCTCGCAAGGTCATTGCTGATGGTTTGGCGCAAGCAAAACTTAATCAGTTCATTGAAAAAACACAGTCATTTCAAAAGACCTAATACCATTACCAGGCCTGGTTGGATTAAAATAACATGATGCATATTGTTAAACGTCAAATGTATCTTCTTTTTGGTATTGTTTTCTTTATTACAGGCCTGGTAGGAGTGCTTTTGCCGATATTACCTACCACGCCCTTTATGATTTTAGCGGCGGGCTGTTTTGCCAAAAGTTCCCCTCGGTTTCACCAGGCTTTGCTAAATAATCGCTGGATAGGTCAAGATTTACAGCGTTGGGAACGTGAGCATACCATGCTCAGAATCACCAAGATTAGAGCGACTTGGGTAATTGTGATTATGTTCTCAATATCGATTGCAGTATTGATGGGTAAGTTGTGGTTGCAAGGCATGTTAATTGGTCTTGCAGTCATTCTACTTTTCTTTCTATGGCGAGTACCTGAAGCTTCAAACAAAGAATGGGTCTAGAGACAAAACAACCTAAAAAAGAATAATAGAAAGACGTTATATGAACAGATATAACACGATACAAAGGAAATCTTTATGAGTGGTACACCAACCATTTTGAAAAAAATTATTTTTCGTAAGCTTGAAGAGATTCAAGAAGGTTGCGAGCGCATACCATTAAGGGAAATGAAACAAAAAGCGATGATGGCGGCCACCACACCCACTAAAGGGTTTGCTGATGCGATGCAAGCTAAGTTGGACGCGGGAAAATCAGCCGTGATTGCCGAAATCAAAAAAGCCTCACCAAGCAAAGGCATTTTACGCGATCCGTTTGACCCAGTTGAAATTGCCAAAAGCTATCAAGCACACGGCGCAGCTTGTTTGTCGGTATTAACCGATAAAGACTTTTTTCAAGGGTCTAATGAGTATCTTCAGCAAGTGCGTGAAGCGGTAGATTTACCGATTATTCGTAAAGATTTTATTGTCGATGATTACCAAGTCTATGAAGCACGAGTAATTGGTGCAGATTGTATTCTGTTGATTGCAGCGGCGATAGGTGATGCCCAAATGTATGAACTCACACAAACCGCCTTAACGTTAGGTATGGATGTATTGATAGAAGTACATAATGAAGAAGAACTAGAGCGTGCCTTACGCTTACCATTGCCAATGATTGGGATTAATAACCGTGATTTACACAATTTTGATGTCTCTTTAGAGACGACGATTCGTATGTTAGATAAAATTCCAGATGATCGAATTGTGATTACCGAAAGCGGTATTTTAACCAAGGAAGATGTAGCAAGGATGCGTGAACATCATGTAAACAGTTTTTTAGTTGGCGAGACCTTTATGCGAGCTGAAAACCCGGGTGAAAAACTGGCGGAGTTGTTCGTATAAATAATCGTTATTTGCTGTAAATAAAAGTATGGAATTTTAATTTTTTATTATAAAATCACCAGGCCTGGTAAATTTGTTTTTGCCAGGCTTTTTTTGTCTCAAGAATCCCTCCCATAGACAGTTTTTGTTCAATATCCTCATTGAATGTAGGAAGCTTATGTCTGCTCAATCTGTTACTTTAATTTCGATTAATATGCCCGTTGTTTTGTCACGTTTACAAATTGCAAGCTTGCTCAAAATTCAACTGCAAAAAGGTATCGAAGCCTGCTATTACGCAGAGTTAGAAAACAATCGGTATCTGTTTTTTACCGAATTTTCGGTATTAACTTTTGTGAACTGGCCACGTCAACAAATCACCGAAGCCCTCTCTTTATTGGGTATTCAAAATGCAGAACATTTTGAACAGAGTGTTCTGCATCAAGATTATTTGATTATGGAAGACAGTGAAGTGAATCAAGGTTCATCCGTCTCAAATGATTTAATTACCTTAAAAGAATTCAGTTTGTGGCCACTTATGATTGTGGCTTTGGTGGTTTCTCAAAGTGTTGGTCTGGAGCGTTTTGAAAATAAGGTAAGTCATTACTTTAGTAAAGGGCGCGACATGCTCAATGATGCAGGTCGCTTAACCTGGATGAAACGCCATAAGTTTGCTGACTACGCTGAAGAGATTAGTTTGTTAAGACACGACATGGTTTTAGATTTACGGTTATTGGATAAACCAAATGTGCTTTGGGATAACGAGAATTACGAGCGCTTATATAACCGCCTGGCCGAAGCATTAGAATTAAACGACCGTTTTGAAGTGGTGAGTTATAAACTTAATACCCTAAAAGAAGACATTGGCATGATGATGGATTTATACAACCACAAGCACAGCTCTTTTTTAGAATGGATTATTATCTGGCTGATTGTGGCTGAAGTGGTGATGAGTTTATTAGGTATCTTTGGTGTGGTTAACCATTAGTTAAATGATCTAAGCCTATTGTAGGCTAGATAAAAAAGTATTAACCACGAAGACACGAAGGCACGAAGAAATGAACAAGAGAAGTAATTAATGTATTTGAGAATCTAGCATCTGTTGTCTTTTGTTATAGATTATTAGAGTTAATAAATAGAGGCTTATGACTTTTTGTCTAATAAAAGTAAACGTTATGTCTTAAGTAGCGTTAATTTTTCATCAAGTCTTTAAGCCCTGAAACCTTCGTGTCTTCGTGCCTTCGTGGTTAAATTCAACATTCAACATTCACCATTAAAGCTAAAGCGGTGGGTCAATCGTAACTGCTGTAGAAGTATTCAAACGGAACCAACCCGCTACACTCGCTCTTGGTTGTTTAGTGGGCAGCACTTCGTGGGGGATTTGCTCACTCATAAAAATCACCATTTTGCCCATCTCTGGTTTGATTTTGGCAAGTTGTAGTGTTTCAAAATCGTCATATAAAACCAACTCACCACCCCAATCATCTTGCCAATTAGGATTTAAATACAACACGGTAGTCACCATGCGGTTGGCTTGACCCTTAAAGCTGTCACGGTGAGTTTTATAAAAACCACCTTCTGGATAAAGTGCATAGTGACATTCGTATTCAAAAAGACCTAAAAACAGAGCACGATTCATTTCCGTTTGCAGTGTTCTCATCGCTTCAAAATATTGAATCTGTGACTCGGAACGACCATCTAGCCATTTAATTTCGTCGCGTCGTACACTGTTATTGAGTTGGTGTTGCTCGCCACGTCCAATTCCTGCGCTTTGTAGAACTCCGAGTTCATCATAGGTTTCAATTTCAGCAAGCAATAATTCACAGGTAGAATCGGCAATGGCGTTTGGCCATTCATACCAACCTTTTTCTACAAGGTTATCTAAAAGCGCATTGATTTGTACTGGTGAAAAGTTCAAGTTGGCATCACTCAAAAAAAGGGGAGGGAATTATGCGCCTGTTTTATTTTTTGAGCAATAAAAAAACGACAAAATAATGTTTTTATAAAGTTTGGATATTTTCTTTTATATCAATAGGATGGCACTATTAAAACAATGTGTATTTTGTGGTAAAAAAGTGCTTGCTTTTTTGAAAAAAAGGCGAATAATACGCTTTCCTTTTTCACACAGAAACCTTCGTGTTTGATTTTTAAGCTGGTCGAAGGCAACAGAAAGAAAAATGGTTAACACCTCACGTAGGTAAAGCTACGTGGTTGGGGTTCGCAAACTAGCCTTTGTTTGTGGGACTACTATTAATCATTCATCCGCAACGGCCTTGTTCGGGTGTTTTATAAGGTACTCTAAAAATGCCAAATTCAGAAAACGTATTGGTCACGGCTAACGACCACTTTGAAGTAATTGAAAAAACAACTGTTATTGATGATTCTTGGCCGACTCACGATCAAGCTGTTGAAGATCAAACACAAGACCATTTTATTTGCCGTAACGGAAAAACCTACGCAGGTACTCACCTTATTATTGATTTATGGGGTGCGACTGAGCTTGATAATCTTAAAGTGATGGAAGCGGCTTTAAGAGAAGCGGTTGAAAAAGCTAAGGCGACTTTATTGCATATTCATTTACACCACTTTACGCCTAATGGCGGTATCTCGGGTGTGGCAGTATTAGCTGAATCTCACATTAGTGTTCACTCATGGCCTGAACGCAATTATGCGGCATTTGATGTGTTTATGTGTGGTGATGCTGAGCCAGAAAAAGCGATTGATGTGTTAAAAGCGGCTTTTACACCAACAGAGGTGAAAGTTGACACAATTCTACGTGGTGAAGTCGTCCAAAATGAATTGGCTATCGCATGAAAAAGAATTACTTAGAAACGCTATACCCAACTTGGGGACAACAGTTCGTTATGGATGAAGTGTTGTTTGAAGTCGATACAGGTCACCAGCACCTTGTTATTTTTAATAACGGTCAATGGGGCACGGTAATGGCGTTGGATGGGGTTATTCAAACCACAGAGAAAGATGAGTTTGTTTATCACGAAATGATGGTTCACGTGCCAATGTTAGCGCATGGTACGGCTAAGAAAGTACTGATTATTGGTGGCGGTGATGGCGGTATTCTGCGTGAAGTTTTAAAGCATCAGAATGTTGAATCGGTCACGCAAGTAGAAATAGACCAGCAGGTTATTGATATGTGTGTGCAATATCTGCCTAATCATTCAGCAGGAGCATATAACAATCCTAAAGCCAATATTGTGATTGCTGATGGTGTTGATTTTGTGAATGAATGCACAGAGAAGTTTGATGTAATTATCTCTGATTCAACCGACCCTATGGGGCCAGGTGAAGTCTTATTTACGTCACGTTTCTATCAAGGTATTAAAAATTGTTTGAACGAAGATGGTGTGTTTGTGGCGCAAAACGGGGTGAGCTTTATGCAAACCGAAGAGGTCACAACAACGTTTAATCGTTTATCTCCGCTGTTTGCTGAAGCCAGCTTTTACAGTGGTGCGGTGCCAACCTATGTTGGTGGGATTATGACATTTGCCTGGGCAACCGACAACTTAGCCCTAAAAAATGTGTCGTTGGAGACCATTGAAGCTCGTTATAAAGCCGCTAATCTTTCAACACGTTTTTATACTCCTGCGGTGCATAAAGGAAGTTTTGCGTTGCCGCAATATGTAATGGAAGCCTTAAAATAATGGATCAGCAAACTCAACAATTTGTAGAAACCTTTGCGGAGCAATCCCACCCTGATGTACTTGAACAGTTTGACCGTGCAAGTTTAGAAGAGCTCGTTGCCAAGCATGAAACGCCATTTATGGTGTTGGATTTGGAAGAGGTGGATTATCAATTCAAGTCTCTACAAGCCGCTCTACCTGGGGTTAAGTTGTTTTATGCGTTAAAATCGTTATCACACCCTGAGTTGATCAAACGCTTAAAGTCGTTAGGTAGCTTTTTTGATTTAGCAACGATTGGTGAAGTGGAATTGGTTGAATCGCTTGGAATTAAGGGTGACCAATGCATTCATACGCACCCAATCAAAAAAGACAAAGAGATTAAACGTGCACTTGAATTTGGCTGTAACCGTTTTGTGGTTGATAACCTAGAAGAGTTAAAGAAGTTTATTCCATACGCAGGTCAGGTAGAACTGATTATTCGTGTGAGCTTCCGTAGTCAGCAAGCGGTGGTTGATTTATCACGTAAGTTTGGTTGTGCATTAGAGGAGCTTCCTGTCATTGTTGAACTTGCTCAGCAAAATGGCATTGAAGTGGTTGGACTCTCTTTTCACGTAGGTTCGCAATCGCTTTCTCCAATGATGCAGGTTAATGCTGTTCGTTCAAGTATTGCGGCAATGAAGGTAATGAATAGCGTTAAATGGAAGTTCTTAGATATTGGCGGCAGTTTCCCAGTTTCTTACCAAGAAGATGTGTTACCGATTGCCGATTTCTGTGCGCCAGTGGTTGAAGCGCTTGCAGATTTGCCTGAGGGTGTTGAGGTCTTTGCAGAGCCTGGGCGTTTCATCTCTGCGCCAGCTATGATTGAAGTCATTTCGGTGGTGGGTAAAGCCAAGCGTGGCGCTAGAACTTGGTATTACATGGACGATGGTGTATATGGTGGATTTAGTGGACAAATGTTTGACCACGCCTCTTACCCTATTGCGCCATTAAAGCCATTTGATGCGACAGGTGAATTTTTGCCGAGTGTCTTGGCAGGCCCAACCTGTGATAGTATTGATGTCATTGCGGAAGATATTGAACTACCAGAACTGGAAATAGGTGATATCTTAGTAGGTAAGCAGATGGGGGCTTATACCATTGCGTCTGCTACTGAGTTCAATTATTATCCTAAACCTAAGATTGTTGTGGTTGAGGATATTTTTGATCCAGAAACCGAAGCACTTTAATCACATATTTTTAGTCACATAGGAGTTAAGAATGTCTATTCTGGTTAATTGGCAAGGCGGAAAGGCCTTTGAAGCAACATCATCCACAGGGCACAAAGTCATGATGGATGCCTCTAAAGAGGTGGGTGGCGAAGATCGTGGTTCGCGTCCTATGGAGCTTTTATTAATGGGTTTGGGTGGCTGTTCTGGTATTGATGTTATTATGATGCTAGAAAAAGGTAAGCAAGCTGTTAAAGATTGCCAGATGGAAATTACTTATGAACGTGCGGATGGCATTCCTGCGGTTTACACTAAAATTAATCTACATTTTAAAGTGATGGGTACGGACTTAAATGAGAAGAAAGTAGCTCGTGCGGTTGAGTTGTCAGCAGATAAATACTGTTCAGTCTCTAAAATGTTAGAAAAAACGGCTGAAATGACGCATTCATATGAGATTATTGAAGCTTAATTTAATATTGTTACATCCCGCTAGGGGGGTTAAAGGCCTGGTAACTTTGGTTTAGTGAGTGAAAGCCCATATTTCAGTATGGGCTTTTTTGTATCTAATGTAAGGAAATTTTATGTCGGCTGGATTAATTCATGGATTACTTTTAGATGGTCAAGGGGGCGCTAAACGCTTAAATTGGACTGAAGTTAAGGCATGGAATCAAAGTAAAGGAGAGCTTTGGGTTCATCTTGATTACTCTGTTTATGAGGTAAAAGAGTGGTTGTTTCACGATAGCAATTTGGATATTGCCGTTGCTGAAACCTTATTGAGTAATGAATCACGTCCTAGGTTTAGTTTGCTTGATGCTGGAGTCTTAATGGCTTGGCGAGGGGTGAATCTCAACCCAACCGCTGACCCAGAAGACATGGTTGCTATTCGCTTATGGCAAGAAAATGGTCGTGTGATTTCAACCTTAAAACGCGATTTAATGGCTGTTAATGAGGTTGTGCATCTGCTTGAAAAAGGCCGTGGGCCAAAAACAGTGGGTGAGTTATTGATAGAAATTGCTGACCGAATGGTGTGGAAAATTGGTGACGTGGTTAATGACTTTGATGAAAGTATGTCTGAGCTTGAGGGCAAAGTTATTGATGAAGGGCGTATGGCTTTAAGGCTAGAGCTGAGTTCTATTCGTCGACAGGTAATCTATTTACGCCGATATATCGGACCACAAAAAGAAGCCTTAATGCGTTTTTCCATTGAAAAGATTGAATGGTTAACTCAAAACGATCGAATTCTTTTAAGAGAGGTTGTTGACCGCATTACGCGTACTTTAGAAGAGCTAGAGATGTTACGGGAGCGCGCGGCGGTGGCTCAAGAGGAGCTACAAAACCGTATTTCTGAAGAGCTGAACAATCGTATGTATGTGCTTTCAGTGATTACCGCTATCTTTTTGCCATTAGGTTTTTTAACAGGCCTGTTAGGTATTAATGTGGGCGGGATTCCTGGCTCTGAAAACCCTGAAGCTTTTCGTTATTTTGTGATTGGTCTTGTGGTATTAATTGTTACGCAATTAGTGATATTTAAATGGCGAAAATGGTTTTAATATTGGTAGATTACGGATTTTGATTCTGTTTTTAAAGGCCGTTACCACTCCCGCGAGGGCAGGCCTGGTAAGTCTTTAGGCAGAGATATTTGTATTATCATCGGTTTGAATGTTCGCAATTTGCATGATTAAGCGCATAAAAGATTGTACGGAATCTAATGAGGCGGTTTCGTTCATGGTGTGATAACCCGTGGTTGGAATCTGAATGGTGGTTCCGTGCACTAAGCCTTGAGAGTTTGCGGTAATTCTGCCCAATTCTGTTCGTCCTAACCCTTGCGGTTTTTGTCCTGTTAAGCCAGAGTCTTGGTTCAGTTTTTCAATATACTGGTCTTTAAAGCTAAATGGAATGCCTAGCTGAGTGCAGTGTTGTACAATCGTTTGCGTGGTTTCAATATTAAATTCAGCATGCTCATCTCGATTACGTAGAACAATATGTTGTTTATCAGCTTCTTCACGGTTTTTGTACGGGCTAGTATCTAAAACATACAACTCGTTGGTTGAGTTACCAAAACGACGAAACCATTCTAAAAGATAACGCCAGCTACCACCGCACTCCTCTTCAGCGGTAAAGAAAGCCGTACCTTGGTAGCCAAGGCTAAATAAGTGTACTAACACGGCCGCGGTCAATACATTATCGAGCTGACCAGAAAGCAGGCCATCTTCAAACTTTAGTTTATCTAAGAAACCAACGGGTGTACCCGCGACCACATGCTCTAAGCCTTCAACTTCAAAAATTAAGTTATTACGAAATTCACAAATATAGGCGTTATCAATAATGCCTTTACCACGATAGGCCCCTGACCAGGGTTCATAGGCTAAAACGGGCGTTTGGTCAAAACGGTTCATTAATGTGAGTTTGAGCTCATCACTGATTGAGTTATCAAACAGAGTGCCGACCTTTCCAGTAATAAACGCGGCAAACTGAAATTCATTAGGGCCAGTACAAATTAAACCGTGGCGGTCAATGTGGCTAGAAAACATAGAACTTTCTGGGTCATTACCTTGTGCCACTAACACACCTTCATACCAGGTGACTTTAGCACCACGTTCTTCTAACTCACGCTGTAACACCCTAAAAAAAGCGTGCTCTGCGCCTACTACACTCGGCTGGCGAATTAAAGATTTAAGCAGGTCAATAAACTCATTAAAGTGTTCCAAGTGGTCTCTCCAGATTAGAGTAGACATAGCAGAAATAATAGGATTTCTGTTGTGTCAAAATAGTTAAGCTTCGCTCGTCCAAATAGATGTTTGCACTGCATCAAAATTTTGATTTTAATCTGTATTTAGGAAAATGCGAGCTTTTTAGCTCGATTCACTTATTTTCCTCTAAAACCTTATGAATGGCGTTGATTATCCCATCAGTTAAAGTCTGTAATTGATTTTGTGGAATATTGTAGGCTGGCATGGTGTAAATAAGTTGGCCAAAGGGTCTTATCCAAATCTTATTTTCTAAAGCAGCGGCTTGAATTTCTGCGCCTAAGTCAGCACTTTCTAGTTCAATCACGCCTATCGCACCCAGAACACGCACATCATTTACCCCTTCGCTGTTTTGTAGTGGTAAAAGTGTTTCATTAAAGTGGGTTTCAATACGTTGAATATTGTCCTCCCAGGGTGAGGCGAGTAACACATCAATATTGGCAATGGCTGCTCTACAGGCGAGTGGATTAGCCATGTAAGTTGGGCCGTGAGCCAAGATGCCAGGTTTTCCTTGGCTAATGGTTTCACTGATTTTGCTAGTAGCTAGGGTAGCGGCAAGAGTAATGTGGCCACCCGTTAAAGTTTTGCCCAATGTCATGATGTCGGGTGAAATGTCCGCCCATTCACAAGCGAACAGTTTTCCTGTACGTCCAAAACCTGTGGCGATTTCATCAGCGATGAGTAAAACATCAAACTCATTGCAAAGCTCTCGGACTTGTTTTAGATAGTCGGGACGATAAAATCGCATGCCTCCAGCGCCTTGTACAATTGGTTCGATGGTTACGGCAGCGATTTCATTGTGGTGTTCAGTGAGTATGTCTCTAAGCTCGGCAATGTCTTGGTTGTTTGAGTCGAGGTCAAAACCCATTTGCGGAGCAGGGGCAAAGAAGTGTTTAGGCAGCAGTTCACTAAATAAGCTGTGCATACCATTAACGGGGTCGCAAATCGCCATGGTGGCAAAGGTGTCGCCGTGATAACCATTTTTAACGGTGAGTAGTCTGTTTTTACCAGGCCTGGCTAAACTAATCCAATATTGCATTGCCATTTTAATCGCTACTTCCATCGCCACAGAGCCTGAATCGACAAAAAATACTTTATCTAGGCCAGTT
This sequence comes from Thiomicrorhabdus sp. Kp2, assembly GCF_000478585.1. Lineage (NCBI taxonomy): Bacteria > Pseudomonadati > Pseudomonadota > Gammaproteobacteria > Thiotrichales > Piscirickettsiaceae > Thiomicrorhabdus > Thiomicrorhabdus sp. Kp2. The sequence continues at coordinate 1,114,174 of NZ_ARWI01000001.1, read as the reverse complement.
GGGGATAGCTCAACGAGACGTTTAGCGAGTTCGATAGCGGGTTTATGAGTGAGACCACCAAACATAATATGTGGCATGGTGTCGATTTGTTGATGCATCGCTTGTTGAATTTTTGGGTGGTTATAGCCATGCAAAGCGGCCCACCAAGATGACATGCCATCTACCACTTCACGATCATCGGCTAGGGTAATGATAGAACCTTGGGTTTTTTTAACGCCAATGGCTGCGATAGGGTTAGGTAATTTGGCATAAGGGTGCCAGATATGTTGTTGGTCATATTTTAATAGTGCATTCCAATCGCTAAGGCTGTTCATAAAATTGTCTTTGGTTTAGTTTGTTGTTTGATTCTTAGGTTATTTATCTTACCAGGCCTGGTAAGTTAGAAATTTAACTTTTCTATTGCATAGCTAAAGCTATCTTCAAGTGGCGCTTCAATCGTAATCGGTTCCGAGGTGTGGGGGTGTATAAATTCGAGTTTTGTGGCCGCTAAGTAAAGGCGATGTTGGCAAAGCCATTCATTAAAAAAATGATTGTGGTGTCTATCACCGTATCTTACATCACCAATAATAGGATGGATAATATGGTTCATATGACGACGTAATTGGTGTTTACGCCCAGTTTTGGGTTTGAGTTCGACTAATGAGTAACGCTGTTGCTTGTAACGACCGATAGGATGGTCAATGGTTGTTTTGGATAAGCATTGGTAAGCCGTTTGTGCAGATTTAGGTTCAAGTTGTTCACGTTTGAGCTTTTCAGCCACTTTATCAACTTTATATTTAAGAGCGTGGTCAATATAACCACTTTCATCCACCCAGCCTCTACAAATAGCCTGATAGGTTTTACTGATTGTGTGGTTCATGAACTGGTCGCTAAGACTGCGAGCTGTAATTGAGTCGAGTGCAAAAATTAATAGGCCAGAGGTGGCTTTATCCAATCTATGTATGGGAAACACTTTCCTGTCTATTAAATCACGGGTAATTTGAACCGCAAATTGAGTTTCATGTTTATCAATGGGAGAACGGTGAACTAACAGGCCTGCTGGTTTATGAATGGCCACCATGTACTCATCTTGATAGAGGATAGTAAGGTTTTTGAGTTGGCAATTCGTTTGCATTACATTGGGTGGAGTCATTTGTAGCCAAAAATTGAAATTAAATGGAATGTTATTTTATAGAACTTAGGCTGCAAGAGGTGTTTTTAGCAATAATTTTTTGTCATAAATAAAGAAAGTTTTAAACCAGCAAGAATCCGCTGTTTACAATTAACTTATTGATTGATAATATTTATTTCCAATTTGATTTATGGTTATTGGCAGTGCAGTGCGACTCACTCAATATTTAAATTTAAAATTATTTAAATTTAGTGTTGACAGGTTCTAATATTTCTATAGAATACGCACTCACAATTTGGAGGGTTTCCCGAGCGGCCAAAGGGGGCAGACTGTAAATCTGCTGGCTCAGCCTTCGGTGGTTCGAATCCACCACCCTCCACCAGTTTTGCGGGTATCGTATATTGGCTATTACCTCGGCCTTCCAAGCCGATGAGAGGAGTTCGATTCTCCTTACCCGCTCCATATTTCAAAGGCTCTCTTTGTTAATTTGTTAAATCAAGTTGATGGAGAGGGCCTTTTTAATTTGCTCTCATAGCTCAGTAGGTAGAGCGCATCCATGGTAAGGATGAGGTCTCCAGTTCGATCCTGGATGAGAGCTCCAGTTTTTTTATTTTTGGTGTCGTTATGTCTTGTACATAAGTCGCTATAACGGAGTTTGCATCATGGCAAAAGAAAAATTTGAACGCGCGAAGCTACACGTAAACGTTGGGACTATCGGTCACGTTGACCATGGTAAAACAACTCTAACGGCGGCATTAACAATCGTACAAGGTAAAAAATTCGGTGGAGACATCAAAGATTTCGCATCGATTGACAACGCACCAGAAGAAAGAGATCGTGGTATCACGATTTCAACGTCACACGTTGAATATGAATCAGATACACGTCACTACGCACACGTAGACTGCCCAGGTCACGCCGACTATGTTAAAAACATGATCACAGGTGCGGCACAGATGGATGGCGCAATCCTAGTATGTTCAGCAGCAGACGGACCAATGCCACAAACACGTGAGCACATCCTTCTATCACGTCAGGTAGGTGTACCATACATCGTAGTATTCCTAAACAAAGCCGATATGGTTGATGACGAAGAGCTAATGGAACTCGTAGAGATGGAAGTTCGTGAACTTCTAGACATGTACGAATTCCCAGGTGATGACACTCCAGTTATCGTTGGTTCAGCAACACTAGCCATTGCTGATGACCAGTCAGAAATCGGAGCACCAGCTATCGGACGTCTAGTAGACGCTCTAGATGCTTACATCCCAGATCCAGTACGTGAAACAGACAAGCCATTCCTAATGCCTGTAGAAGACATCTTCTCAATCCAAGGTCGTGGAACAGTAGCCACTGGTCGTGTAGAAACAGGTGTTGTAAAAGTAGGTGAAGAGATCGAAATCGTTGGTATTCGCGATACTCAAACAACGACAGTTACAGGTGTAGAAATGTTCCGTAAACTGCTTGACCAAGGTGAAGCGGGTGACAACGTAGGTATTCTTTTACGTGGTACTAAACGTGAAGATATCGAACGTGGACAAGTTCTAGCACACAAAGGGACTGTAAAACCACATACTAAGTTCGAAGCTGAAGTCTATGTTTTAGGTAAAGACGAAGGTGGACGTCACACTCCATTCTTCAACGGATACCGTCCACAGTTTTACTTCCGTACAACGGACGTAACAGGTGCATGTGAATTACCAGCAGGAACAGAAATGGTTATGCCAGGTGATAACGTACAAATGACTGTTACTTTAATCAACCCAATCGCGATGTCAGAAGGTTTACGTTTTGCCATCCGTGAAGGTGGACGTACAGTTGGTGCAGGTGTTGTTGCTAAAATTATTGACTAATTTTAGTTTCAAATAGCGCTTGCTATAGCAGAAAAAGGGGTATATAATCCCCTTTTTTTGTGAAAACACTCCAGGGGTATAGCTCCAATTGGTAGAGCACCGGATTCCAAATCCGGGTGTTGGGAGTTCGAATCTCTCTACCCCTGCCATATTCCTAACGACCTGCATTTAATTTAAATGCGGGTCGTTTTTAATTTAGCTGATAGATATATATGAGTAAAGAATTAGAAAGTCAAAGTAACTCAAGTTCGCTCGATACCGCAAAGATGGTTTTATCTTTACTGGTGTTGGTGGGTTCTTTAGTTGGTTATTACATGTTTCAAGAAATGCACCCAGTAGTTCGTGTATTAGGTGTGGTTGCTGGAGCGGCTGTATCGATTTTTATTCTGTATCAAACGTCTGTTGGAAAAAACTGGTTTCAATACCTATCTCTTGCTAAGAGAGAAGTGCGTCAGGTGGTTTGGCCTACGCGTCCTGAAACAGTACAGATGACATTGATTGTCTTTGTGGTTGTTATTTTAATGGGTATCTTTTTGTGGTTGGTTGATATGTTCTTTTTATGGGCAGTTAAACTATTAACAGGACAAGGTGGTTAAGATGGCTCAAAGATGGTATGTCGTTCATGCGTATTCAGGTTATGAGAATAAAGTAAAAAAAGCGCTAACAGAGTATGTTGAGCGTGCTGGTTTAGAAGATTTATTTGGTGAAATCTTAGTTCCTTCGGAAGAAGTGGTTGAGATTCGTGATGGAAAAAAACGTACAAGTGAGCGTAAGTTCTTTCCAGGCTATGTTTTAGTGCAAATGGAAATGACAGAAGAGTCATGGCACTTGGTAAAAAGTGTTCCTCAGGTTATGGGGTTCATTGGTGGAACAAGTGATCGTCCAGCGCCAATCTCTCAAAAAGAAGTAGATAGAATTCTTCAGCGAGTTGAAACCAGTATCGATAAGCCACGTCCTAAGGTTATTTATGAGCCAGGTGAAATGGTTCGTGTTGTTGATGGTCCGTTCAAAGATTTTGAAGCGGTTATCGAAGGCGTCGATTATGACAAAAATAAATTACAAGTTTCAGTATTAATATTTGGACGTTCAACTCCAGTTGAGCTTGAGTTTACTCAAGTAGAAAAAATTTAATATTTTTTAAAAATGGGGAGCTGAAAGGCGTTACTACCCAAATAGGAGAAAATCATGGCTAAGAAGATTCAAGCCTATATTAAGTTGCAAGTACCTGCTGGTGCTGCAAACCCTAGTCCTCCAGTTGGTCCTGCTCTAGGTCAGCATGGTGTTAACATTATGGAATTCTGTAAAGCGTTCAATGCTCAGACTCAAAGTCTAGAAGCTAAGATGCCTATTCCTGTTGTTATTACTGTTTACAGTGATAAAAGTTTCACGTTCATTACTAAGACTCCTCCTGCGTCAATTTTATTGAAAAAAGCAGCTGGTATTAAGTCAGGTTCTGCAGTTCCTAACGTAAATAAAGTAGGTACGGTTACACGTGCACAGTTAGAAGAAATTGCTAACACAAAAATGGCTGATCTAAATGCTAATGATTTAGACGCTGCAGTTAACATTATTGCGGGTTCTGCTCGTAGTATGGGTCTAGTGGTAGAGGGTTAATAAGATGGCTAAACTGACTAAAAAACAAAAAGTTTTTGCAGAGCGCGTTGATCGTAATGCATCTTATGACCTAATCGAAGGTATTAACCTAGTTAAAGATTTAGCAACTTCTAAGTTTGTTGAGTCTGTAGATGTTTCTATTCGTTTAGGGATTGATCCTCGTAAATCTGACCAGGTAGTTCGTGGTGCAACTGTTATGCCTAACGGTACTGGTAAATCGGTACGTGTTGCTGTTTTCACTGGTGAAGCTAACCAGGCTGCTGCAAAAGAGGCAGGTGCTGATTTCGTAGGTATGGAAGAGCTTGCGGATGAAATCAAAAAAGGCATGATGGATTTTGACGTTGTAATTGCCTCTCCAGATGCTATGCGTGTGGTTGGTATGCTAGGTCAGGTTTTAGGTCCACGTGGTCTTATGCCTAACCCTAAAACGGGTACGGTAACACCTGATGTGGTTGGTGCAATCAACAATGCTAAAGCAGGTCAAGTTCGTTTCCGTGCAGATAAAGCAGGTATTATCCATGCTTCTATCGGTACTGTATCTTTTGAAGCTGACAAGCTTAAAGAAAATTTAAATGCCTTAATGGAAGACCTAGTAAAAGCTAAGCCAGCTTCTGCTAAAGGTGTATATGTTAAGAAAGTGACTATCTCTTCTACAATGGGTCCAGGCCTGGTAGTTGATCAGTCAACACTATAATGATGTTTGCGCCAATTGATTTGGTGCAGGCATTATTTGCGAATCGGGTCTCCTTTATTCCTAATGGGTTAAAAGTGAGCGCTCATCGCAGACCGTAGGCGGGTGTAGAACATACACTCTTAATAGATTTAAGCCTGCGTAGATGGAAGAGTTCAATGTTCGATGCATTGAACTGTTTTGGAGGTTATATGGCACTCAATATCGAAGATAAAAAGCTAGTCGTTGAAGAAGTATCTGCCGTTGTTGCAGAAGCAGGTTCAATGGTTACAGCTGAATATCGTGGTTTGACTGTAGAGCAAATGACCCAGTTACGTGCTAAAGCACGTGCGGCAAATGTACAAGTTCGTGTTGTTAAAAACACGCTTGCACGTCGTGCGGTAGCTGGCACTAAATTTGAAGACATGGCGGATACTTTTACAGGTCCGTTAGTGTTTGCATGGTCTGGTGAAGAGCTAGGTAATGCCGCACGTGTTTTTAAGGATTTCGCCAAAGATAATAATGCACTAGTTGTTAATTCATTATCTATTGGTGAAGGTGTAATGGATGCTAGTCAATTAGCAACCGTTGCTGCTCTACCTACTTACGATGAAGCTGTTGCGAAACTTCTATTTGTTATGAAAGAACCTGTTGCTAAGTTGGCTCGTGCCCTTGCAGCAGTTAAAGAACAAAAAGAAGCGGAAGCAGCTTAAATTTTTACTAAGCGTTAAATCGTTTAACCCTATTAAATATTTGGAGATTTCAAATGTCTGTATCACAAAATGATATTTTAGAAGCAGTTGCAGCTATGTCTGTAATGGAAGTTGTAGAATTAGTTTCTGCAATGGAAGAGAAGTTTGGTGTATCTGCAGCAGCTATGGTTGCTTCAGGTCCTGCTGGTGACGCTGGTGCTGGTGCTGAAGCGCAAACTGAATTTGATGTTGTACTTACTGGCGCTGGCGCTAACAAAGTTGCAGCAATCAAAGCGGTTCGTGGAGCAACTGGTCTAGGTCTTAAAGAAGCTAAAGAAGCTGTAGAAAGCGCTCCTTTCACTTTGAAAGAAGGTGTTTCTAAAGAAGAAGCTGATGCTTTAGCTGCTGAACTTAAAGAAGCTGGTATCGAAGTAGAAGTTAAGTAATTTAACTTTTATAGCTGATCCACAGCATGAATTGGCTGGCGTTTTTGCGTCGGCCTTTTCGTGTTTTTAAAGTGTGTAAAAGTGTGCTAGATATTTTATCGAGCTACCACAGTTTTATGCATTACTGGGTGAAATGAATTTCACTCTACTGACAATCTTATCGTCGAGGTAAACGATGACCTATTCTTTAACTGAGAAGAAACGAGTTCGTAAGGATTTTGCAACTCGCCCATCTATTCTTGAAGTCCCTTATTTGCTTTCTTTGCAAAAAGGATCTTTTCACGATTTTTTACAAATGGAAAAAAAGCCTGCTGAACGTGCTTCTGTTGGGCTGCATTCTGCATTCGCTTCTGTTTTCCCAATTCACGGTGTTGCTGGTACTGCTGATCTTGAATATGTTAGTTATCACATGGGGCAGCCTGAGTTTGATGTAAAAGAGTGTAAGCAACGTGGTGTGACTTATGCGGCACCGTTACGCGTTAAGATGCGTCTCGTTTTGTTTGATAAAGATGCTCCTGCAGGTAAGCGTCCTGTTAAGGATGTTAAAGAGCAAGAGGTTTACCTAGGTGATATTCCTTTAATGACGGATAACGGTACTTTCGTTATTAACGGAACTGAGCGTGTAATTGTTACTCAGCTTCACCGTTCACCTGGCGTTATCTTCGACAATGATAAAGGTAAATCGCACTCTTCAGGTAAGTTGTTATTTAATGCTCGTATTATCCCTTACCGTGGTTCATGGTTAGATTTTGAGTTTGATCACAATGATTGCTTATTCACTCGTATTGACCGTCGTCGTAAACTACCTGTTTCTGTATTATTGAGAGCAATGGGGTACTCAAACGAAGATATCCTAGCGAGTTTCTTAGATTCAAATACAGTAAAGATTACTAAAAAAGGTTTTGAGCTTCAGCTGATTGCTGAACAGCTTAAAGGTCAAACAGCAGTTTTTGATGTTGAACATGATGGCAAACTTATTGTAGAAACTGGTAAGAAAATCACAGCACGTACTGTTAAGCAGATCAATGATGCAGGTATTAAATCAGTCAATGTTTCAGCTGATTACCTATTAGGTAAGGTCTTAGCGTCAGGTGTGGTTGACAAAGAATCAGGCGAATTAGTTGCGCGTACAAACGAAGTGCTAACAGCTGAACTTATTGAAAAAATTTCTCACATTAATAAGTGTGAAATCAAAATTCTATATATTGATGAATTAGAAAATGGTCCATACATTTCAGATACATTAAATTTGGATACTACCACTTCTCAGTTAGAAGCTCAGATTGAAATTTATCGTATGATGCGTCCTGGTGAGCCACCGACAAAAGAATCTTCAGAAGCATTGTTTAACAGTTTGTTCTTTGATGATGCACGTTATGACTTATCGTCAGTTGGTCGTATGAAGCTAAACCGTCGTTTAGGCCGAAAGTCTAATGAAGGTAATGTGGTTCTTGAAAAAGAAGATGTTATTGATGTATTACGTGAGCTAGTCAATATTCGTAACGGTCTGAGCACGGTTGATGATATTGATACTCTAGGAAATCGTCGTATTCGTGCCGTTGGTGAAATGGCTGAAAACGCTTTCCGTGTTGGTCTTGTGCGTGTAGAACGTGCTGTTAAGGAGCGTCTAAACCAAGCTGAAACGGATGGTTTATTGCCACAAGATTTAATCAATGCTAAACCTGTTTCCGCTGCAATTAAAGAGTTCTTTGGTTCGTCTCAGTTATCACAGTTTATGGATCAGGTTAACCCATTATCTGAAGTAACTCACAAACGTCGTGTCTCAGCGCTTGGGCCAGGCGGTCTTACTCGTGAGCGTGCAGGTTTTGAGGTGCGTGATGTTCACCCTACTCACTACGGTCGAGTATGCCCAATTGAAACCCCTGAGGGGCCAAATATCGGTCTTATCAACACCTTAGCTATCTATGCTAAGACGAATGAGTATGGTTTTTTAGAAACACCTTACCGTAAAGTCGTTGATGGTCAGGTGACTGATGAAGTGGAATATGTATCTGCAATTGATGAAGCCCAGTTTGTTATTGCCCAGGCAAGTGCAAACGTTGACGAATCAGGTAAGTTTTTAGATAACTTAGTTTCAGCTCGTCATCAAAATGAATTTACATTAGCTTCTTCGGCTGATATCAATTATATGGATGTATCGCCTAAGCAGATCGTATCTGTTGCAGCTTCACTTATTCCATTCCTAGAACACGATGATGCTAACCGTGCACTTATGGGTGCCAACATGCAACGTCAGGCTGTTCCAACGCTTCGTGCTGACAAGCCGTTAGTTGGAACAGGGATTGAAAAGACTGTTGCCATTGACTCTGGTGTAACGGTTGTTGCAGACCGTGGTGGTGAGGTTCTTTCTTCAGACGCAGCTCGTATTGTTGTCCGTGTAAATGCTGACGAGATCAAAGAGGGTGAATCTGGTGTTGATATCTATAACCTAGTTAAATATCAGCGTTCAAACCAAAACACCTGTATTAACCAAAAACCGATTGTAAAAGCGGGTGATACAGTTGTTCGTGGTGACGTTATGGCTGATGGTCCTTCTACCGATTTAGGTGAACTAGCACTTGGTCAGAACATGCGTATCGCATTCATGCCTTGGAATGGTTATAACTTTGAGGATTCAATCCTGGTTTCTGAGCGTGTTGTTCAGGAAGACCGTTATACAACAATTCATATTGAAGAATTAACGTGTTTAGCGCGAGATACTAAGCTTGGGCCTGAAGAGATAACAGCGGATATTCCAAACGTAGGTGAATCGGCTCTAGCTCGTTTAGACGATTGCGGTATTGTGCATGTCGGTGCTGAAGTAAAACAGGGTGATATTCTTGTTGGTAAAGTTACTCCTAAGGGTGAAACTCAGTTAACACCAGAGGAGAAATTATTACGTGCTATCTTTGGTGAAAAAGCATCAGATGTTAAAGACACTTCTTTACGTGTAACTAAAGGTATTGAAGGTACTGTAATTGATGTTCAGGTCTTTACTCGTGAAGGAATTCAAAAAGATTCACGTGCTTTAGCAATTCAGGAAGAAGAGTTAGCTAAGGTTCGCAAAGATATTGATGAGCAATACATTATTCTTGAAGCGGATACTTTAGGTCGTATTAAAACAATGCTTGAAGGTAAGAAGCTTGTAGATGGTACTAAGGTAGATGCGGCTTATCTAGAGGGTGTTGAGTCTTCAAGATGGTTCTCACTTAATGTAGACGATGCTGATGTAATGCACCAGTTAGAAATGCTTGAAGCACAGCTAAAAGAGAGTCGTAAAACATTTAATGAAATGTTTGAAGAGAAGCGCAAGAAGCTGACTCAAGGTGATGATTTAGCACCTGGTGTTTCTAAAATGGTTAAGGTGTATGTTGCGATTAAGCGTCGTATTCAGCCTGGTGATAAGATGGCGGGTCGTCACGGGAACAAAGGTGTTATCTCACGTATTTGTCCTGTTGAAGATATGCCTTACGATGAAACAGGTCGCCCTGTAGATATTTGTCTTAACCCGCTAGGTGTACCATCACGTATGAACGTTGGTCAGATATTAGAAGTTCACCTTGGTTTAGCGGCTGAAGGCCTGGGTACTAAGATTAATGCGATGCTTGCACAGCAGGCTGATATTGTAGAAATTCGTGGATTCCTAAATAAGATCTATAACGAAACTGAAGGGCAGTCTGTTGATTTTACAGAGTTTAGCGATGATGAGATCATCGAATTAGCACATAACTTGAAGAAGGGTGTGCCGCTAGCATCTGCTGTATTTGATGGTGCTTCTGAAGATCAGATTAAAGCTCTATTAAGATTGGCTGATTTACCTGAATCTGGTCAGATGAAACTGTTTGATGGTTTAACTGGTGAAGAGTTTGATCGTCCTGTAACAGTTGGTTACATGTACTATCTAAAACTTAACCACTTGGTTGACGATAAGATGCACGCTCGTTCAACGGGTCCATATAGCCTTGTAACTCAGCAGCCATTAGGTGGTAAAGCACAGTTCGGTGGACAGCGTTTCGGTGAGATGGAGGTGTGGGCATTAGAAGCTTACGGTGCTGCATTTACACTTCAAGAAATGCTAACAGTTAAGTCTGATGACTTGAACGGTCGTACCAGAATGTATAAAAACATTGTGGATGGTAATGAATACATGGAACCTGGTATGCCAGAATCGTTTAGCGTATTACGTAAAGAGATTCGTGCTTTAGGTATTGATATTGAGTTGGAGCAAGACTAAATGAAAGATTTATTAGGATTTCTAAAAAAACAAAATGTATCAAGTGATTTTGATGCGATTAGAGTAACACTTGCTTCACCAGAGAAAATTCGCTCTTGGTCTTACGGCGAAGTTAAGAAGCCAGAAACTATCAACTACCGCACGTTCAAGCCTGAACGTGATGGCTTGTTCTGTGCAAAAATCTTTGGCCCTATTCGTGACTTCGAATGTTTGTGTGGTAAATACAAGCGTTTAAAGCACCGTGGTGTTATCTGTGAAAAATGTGGTGTTGAGGTAACTCAATCTAAAGTTCGTCGTGAGCGTATGGGTCATATTGACCTAGCCACTTCGGTAGCACATATTTGGTTCCTTAAGTCGCTGCCTTCACGTATCGGTTTAATGTTGGATATGACATTAAAGGAAATTGAAGCGGTTCTTTATTTTGAAGCGTTTATGGTTGTTGACCCAGGTCTTACTCCATTAGAGCCTTGGCAGTTATTAACTGAAGAAGAATACCTAGATGCAATGGATGAGCATGGTGATGAGTTTGAAGCTCAAATGGGTGCTGAAGCGATCAAGAAAATGCTACAAGCTATCGATTTAGATGGTGAAGCCGAGCGTCTACGTGTCGAAATCGACAGTACTAACTCTGAAACGAAGCAGAAGAAAATTTCTAAACGTTTGAAGTTAATTGAATCTTTCCTACAGTCTGGTAACAAGCCAGAGTGGATGATTTTAGATGTACTTCCAGTACTGCCACCTGAGTTACGTCCATTAGTTCCTCTTGATGGTGGCCGTTTTGCGACATCTGACTTAAACGATTTATATCGTCGTGTTATTAACCGTAACAACCGTCTAAAGCGTCTATTAGATTTGATGGCACCAGATATTATCGTACGTAACGAAAAACGTATGTTACAGGAATCTGTTGACTCTCTATTAGATAACGGTCGTCGTGGTCGTGCAGTAACTGGTACTAACAAACGTCAGCTTAAATCTTTAGCTGATATGATTAAAGGTAAGCAAGGTCGTTTCCGTCAAAACTTACTTGGTAAGCGTGTTGACTATTCTGGCCGTTCAGTAATTGTTGTTGGTCCTTCACTGCGTCTACATCAATGTGGTCTTCCTAAGAAAATGGCGCTGGAGTTATTCAAGCCATTTATCTTTAGTAAGTTACAAAAACGTGGTTTAGCTCCAACTATTAAAGCGGCTAAGAAAATGGTTGAGCAAGGGTTGCCAGAAGTATGGGATGTGTTGGATGAAGTAATCCGCGAGCATCCAGTTCTTCTTAACCGTGCTCCGACACTTCACCGTCTTGGTATTCAAGCGTTTGAACCAGTGTTAATCGAAGGTAAAGCAATTAACCTACACCCATTAGTATGTTCTGCATTTAACGCCGACTTCGATGGTGACCAAATGGCGGTACACGTGCCATTGTCACTAGAAGCGCAGCTAGAAGCTCGTACTTTAATGATGTCTACAAACAACTTACTATCTCCTGCTAACGGTGATCCAATCATTGTTCCTTCGCAGGATGTTGTATTAGGTTTGTATTACATCACTCGTGAGCGTATTAACTCGATTGGTGAAGGTAAGGCTTTCTCTAATTGGCAAGAAGTTCAGCGCGCAATCGACGCTAAAACGGTTCATTTACATACTAAGATTAAATTACGTATTGTCGAGACGGTTATTGACGATGAAGGTGTTGAAACCGTTTCAAGTCGTATCGTTGATACAACAGCTGGTCGTGCATTATTGTCTAGAATCCTTCCAAAAGGACTAAGTTACGATTTGCTTAACTTAAACCTAACTAAGAAGAATATCAGTACAGTATTAAACTCTTGTTACCGTGTATTAGGGCCTAAAGAAACTGTTATTTTTGCTGACCAATTAATGTACGCAGGTTTTAAATGGTCAACTTTAGCAGGTCTTTCTTTCTGTTCAGATGATATGTTAATCCCTGATTCAAAAGCAGGTATTATTGATCGTGCAGAAGCTCAGGTTGAAGAGATTCAAGGACAGTTTGCGCAAGGTCTTGTGACGGAAGGTGAGCGTTACAACAAAGTGGTTGATATCTGGTCGCACACTAACGAACTTGTCACTAAGTCTATGATGGATGAACTACAGTTTGAAACAGTAGTTGATAAAGAGGGTAACGAAGTACAGCAAACATCATTTAACTCAGTTTATATGATGGCAGATTCTGGAGCTCGTGGATCGGTTGCTCAGATGCGTCAGTTAGGTGGTATGCGTGGTCTTATGGCAAAACCTGATGGTTCTATCATCGAGACGCCGATTACGGCTAACTTCCGTGAAGGTCTAAACGTACTTCAGTACTTCATCTCAACTCACGGTGCACGTAAAGGTTTGGCTGATACGGCACTTAAGACGGCAAACTCTGGTTACCTAACACGTCGTCTAGTTGATGTTGCACAAGATGTGGTTGTTACAGAAGAAGATTGTGGTACTGAAGCTGGTATTCGCATGACGGCTCACGTTGAAGGTGGTGATATTATCGAATCTCTAAAAGATAGAGTTTTAGGTCGTATTACTAGTCAAGAGGTTGTAACGAAATCTGGTGATGTTATTGTCGCTAAAGGTCAATTAATTGATGAGAAGCTAGCGTCTTTAATTGATGAAAGTGGTGTGGATCATGTTAATGTTCGTTCACCAATGACGTGTGAAACCAAGTTTGGTATCTGTAAGCACTGTTATGGTCGTGATCTTGCACGTGGTCACCTTGTTAATATGGGTGAAGCAGTAGGTGTTATGGCGGCACAGTCAATCGGTGAGCCAGGTACACAGTTAACTATGCGTACCTTCCACATTGGTGGTACCGCTTCAGGTTCTGCTGCACAAAGCCAAATTGAAGTTAAGCACTCAGGTACAGTTAAGTGGGATAACTTAAAAGCCATTAAAAACTCTGATAAACAGTTAATCGTTACCTCTCGTTCAGGTGAGGTTTCGGTAAGTGATGAGTCTGGCCGTGAACAAGAGCGTTATAAAATTGCTTATGGTACAACGCTAAATGTGGCTGATGGCGGTAAGATCGCATCGGGTGAAATTCTTGCTCAATGGGATCCACATACTCACCCAGTAATTACTGAAGTTGAAGGTAATATTGCCTTTGGTAACTTTGAAGGGACTGTTGAAGAGCGTATCGATGAATTGACAGGTTTAACAACTCACGTTGTTAAAGATGCCAAAGAACGTATGTCATCTGTTAAAGAAACACGTCCATATATCGCTATTGTTGATGCGGCTGGAGAGTCTGTTTGCTTTACTGGTACTCAGACGCCTGCAACTTACTACCTTCCTGAGAACGGAATTGTTGTTGTTCAAGAAGGTGGTAAAGTTGGGGCGGGTGACGTACTAGCGCGTATTCCACAAGCGTCTTCTAAAAACAAGGATATTACAGGGGGTCTACCTCGTGTTGCTGACTTGTTTGAAGCACGTCAACCTAAAGAACCTTCAATTATGGCAGAAGTATCTGGTGTGGTTGGTTTCGGTAAAGAAACTAAAGGTAAACAACGTTTAGTTATCACTCAAGATAGTGGTGAGCAATACGAAGCACTTATTCCTAAATGGCGTACAGTTTCTGTATTTGAAGGTGAGCGTGTAGAACGTGGTGATATCGTAGTTGACGGTAACCCAAATCCGCATGATATCCTTCGTCTACTAGGTATTGAAAAATTAGCAGAATACATTGTTGACGAAGTGCAAGATGTATATCGTCTGCAGGGTGTAAAAATCAATGACAAACACATCGAAACGATTGTTCGTCAGATGTTAAGAAAAGTAGAAGTAAAAAACTCTGGTGATACTGGCCTAATTAAAGGTGAGCAAGCTGAGTATTCAAATGTATTAGAGTTAAATGAAAAAGCCCGTGAAGAAGGTAAAGTAGAAGCAAGTTATGAACGTGTTCTTCTTGGTATTACTAAAGCTTCACTTGCAACTGAATCATTTATCTCGGCAGCATCTTTCCAAGAAACAACTCGTGTATTAACCGAAGCCGCAGTAAGCGGTAAACGTGATACTTTAGTTGGTTTGAAAGAAAATGTTATTGTAGGTCGTTTAATTCCAGCGGGTACAGGTTTTGCCTATCACCAAGCTAGAAAAGAAGCGGCAGAAAAATCAATGAATGAACTTCAAGCATTCATGACTACAGATAGTTCTGAAGTTATTGAAGAAGTTGAAGATGCAGTTGTTGAAAATGTAATTGAGAATGAAGGTGTTGAAGCCTAAGTTAAATAAATTCAAGTAGTTAATGCTTGACTTATTGACTTTAGGTCTCTAAAATCCTCATCCTAATTTGTAGGTCAGGTAAATTACCAGGCCTGCACTTTCGTATATGTAAGAGTTAATCTCAAATTTGGAGAAAATTTAATGGCGACTATTAACCAGTTGGTGCGTAAGCCGCGTAAAGATAAGCGTAAAGTTTCTAACGTTGCAGCGTTGCAGGCATGTCCTCAGCGTCGTGGTGTTTGTACGCGTGTTTATACAACAACCCCTAAGAAGCCTAACTCTGCTCTGCGTAAAGTTGCGCGTGTACGTTTAACGAACGGTTATGAAGTAGCTTCCTATATTGGTGGTGAAGGTCATAACCTTCAAGAGCACTCGGTGATCCTTATCCGTGGTGGTCGTGTAAAAGATTTACCTGGTGTGCGATATCACACAGTACGTGGTGCATTAGATTGCGCTGGCGTTTCTGATCGTAAACAAGGTCGTTCTAAGTACGGTGCAAAACGTCCTAAAGGTTAGTAGCTAACTTTTAAACATACGTTTTGCAACAATTTGTGTTCAATTTATACCGGAAGAGTTAAGAATGGCAAGAAGAAGAGAAATACCAAAACGTCAGGTTCTACCTGATCCTAAGTTTGGTGATACAACGTTAACAAAATTCGTTAACATGATTATGGTAAGCGGTAAGAAAGCAGTTGCTGAAAAGATCGTTTATGATGCGCTAGATGTTTTAGTTGAGCGTAAAAAAGGTGGTGAACATGCGTCACTACTAAGAGAAGCATTAGATAACATCGGTCCTATGGTTGAGGTTAAGTCTCGCCGCGTAGGTGGTGCAACTTATCAGGTTCCTGTTGAAGTTCGCCCAGATCGTAAAGTAGCTTTAGCGATGCGTTGGCTTGTAGAAGCTTCACGTAAGCGTAGTGAAAAAGGCATGATGCTAAGATTAGCTGGTGAGTTAGGTGACGCACTAGAGAATCGTGGTTCGGCTATCAAGAAAAAAGAAGATACCCATAGAATGGCAGAGGCTAACAAAGCCTTCTCGCATTTCCGTTGGTAATCTGAAGAGGGCCCTAAATAGGGCCTTTGTTATTTATGTTTTTAATAAAAGGTTAATAAAGTGGCACGTAAACACCCTTTAGACAGATATCGTAATATCGGTATCATGGCCCACATTGATGCGGGTAAAACAACTACAACTGAACGTATCCTTTACTATACCGGTGTATCTCATAAGATTGGTGAGGTTCATGACGGTGGTGCGACTATGGACTGGATGGAGCAGGAGCAGGAACGTGGTATTACTATCACTTCTGCAGCGACAACTTGTCACTGGAGCGGTATGGCTAAGCAATACCCAGAGCACCGTATTAATATCATTGATACTCCAGGTCACGTTGACTTCACAATCGAAGTAGAACGTTCTTTACGTGTATTAGATGGTGCTGTAACTTGTTTCTGTTCTGTATCTGGTGTTGAGCCTCAGTCTGAGACTGTATGGCGTCAGGCTGATAAATATGGTGTTCCACGTATGGGCTTCGTCAATAAGATGGACCGTGCGGGGGCAAACTTCCTAAACGTAAACCAAATGGTTATTGACCGTTTAGGTGCTAACCCTGTTCCTATGCAGTTACCTATTGGTGCTGAAGAGACGTTCCGTGGTGTTGTTGACCTTGTTAAGATGAAGGCAATCTATTGGGCTGAAGAAAACATGGGTATGGAATATACTTATGAAGACATTCCAGAAGACATGGTTGAGCTAGCGCAAGAATGGCGTGAAAAAATGGTAGAAACGGCTGCTGAAGCTTCTGAAGAGCTTATGGATAAGTATCTTGAAGAAGGTGATCTATCTGAAGAAGATATTAAAGCCGGTATTCGCCAGCGTTGTATCGATGTTGAAATCGTACCAATGTTTTGTGGTTCTGCCTTTAAAAACAAAGGTGTTCAAACATTACTTGATGGTGTAATTGATTACATGCCTGCACCAATGGATGTTCCTGCTATTCAAGGTGAACTTGAAGATGGTACTCCAGCAGAGCGTCACTCAACAGACGATGAGCCATTTGCTTCATTAGCATTTAAAATCATGACTGACCCTTATGTTGGTACTCTAACATTCTTCCGTGTTTACTCTGGTGTATTAGCGGCGGGTAGCCCTGTATATAACTCAGTAAAAGCTAAGCGTGAACGTGTTGGTCGTATCCTTCAGATGCACTCTAACTCTCGTGAAGAGATCAAAGAAGTGCGTGCAGGTGATATTGCTTGTGCGGTAGGTCTTAAAGATACTACTACTGGTGATACATTGTGTGATCCAGACAATAAGATTATTCTTGAGCGTATGGAATTCCCAGAGCCAGTTATCTCGATTGCTATCGAGCCAAAAACTAAGGCTGACCAAGAGAAAATGGGTATTGCACTACAGAAGCTTGCTGCTGAAGATCCATCATTCCGTGTTCACTCTGATGAAGAAACAAATCAAACAATCATCTCTGGTATGGGTGAGCTTCACTTAGATATCATTGTTGACCGTATGAAGCGTGAATTCAGTGTTGAAGCGAACGTTGGTGCACCTCAAGTTTCTTACCGTGAAACGATCAAAACAGCAGTTGAAGCAGACGGTAAATTTGTACGTCAGTCTGGTGGTCGTGGTCAGTATGGTCACGTTGTATTCAAAATCTACCCACGTGAAGCAGGTTCTGGTTTTGAATTTGTTAACTCTATCGTTGGTGGTGCCGTTCCTCGTGAATACATTGGTGCTGTTGAGAAAGGTGCTAAAGCACAGCTAGAAAGCGGTGTAATTGCAGGCTTCCCAATGGTTGATGTTGGTGTTGAGCTTATTGATGGTTCTTACCATGATGTTGACTCGAACGAAATGGCGTTCTCTGTTGCAGCTGGTATGGGTATCAAAAATGGTACACAGCAAGCAAACCCAGTAATTCTTGAGCCTATTATGGCGGTAGAAGTTACGACTCCTGAAGAGTACATGGGTGATATCATCGGTGACCTGAACCGTCGTCGTGGTATGGTTTCAAGTATGGATGATATTCCTACTGGTAAATCAATCAAAGCTGAAGTACCGCTTTCAGAGATGTTTGGATATTCAAACTCAATGCGTTCATTAACTCAGGGTCGTGCAAACTACAGCATGGTATTTGAGAAATATAATGATGCACCTCGTAATATCCAAGAAGAAATCATTGCAAGTGCTAAAAAAGGCGCTTAATTAATTTTAGTTAAATCTAGACCCGCTCAATAGGTGGGTCTTTGCTTAATATAGGTATTTTAAAATGGCAAAAGAAAAATTTGAACGCGCGAAGCTACACGTAAACGTTGGGACTATCGGTCACGTTGACCATGGTAAAACAACTCTAACGGCGGCATTAACAATCGTACAAGGTAAAAAATTCGGTGGAGACATCAAAGATTTCGCATCGATTGACAACGCACCAGAAGAAAGAGATCGTGGTATCACGATTTCAACGTCACACGTTGAATATGAATCAGATACACGTCACTACGCACACGTAGACTGCCCAGGTCACGCCGACTATGTTAAAAACATGATCACAGGTGCGGCACAGATGGATGGCGCAATCCTAGTATGTTCAGCAGCAGACGGACCAATGCCACAAACACGTGAGCACATCCTTCTATCACGTCAGGTAGGTGTACCATACATCGTAGTATTCCTAAACAAAGCCGATATGGTTGATGACGAAGAGCTAATGGAACTCGTAGAGATGGAAGTTCGTGAACTTCTAGACATGTACGAATTCCCAGGTGATGACACTCCAGTTATCGTTGGTTCAGCAACACTAGCCATTGCTGATGACCAGTCAGAAATCGGAGCACCAGCTATCGGACGTCTAGTAGACGCTCTAGATGCTTACATCCCAGATCCAGTACGTGAAACAGACAAGCCATTCCTAATGCCTGTAGAAGACATCTTCTCAATCCAAGGTCGTGGAACAGTAGCCACTGGTCGTGTAGAAACAGGTGTTGTAAAAGTAGGTGAAGAGATCGAAATCGTTGGTATTCGCGATACTCAAACAACGACAGTTACAGGTGTAGAAATGTTCCGTAAACTGCTTGACCAAGGTGAAGCGGGTGACAACGTAGGTATTCTTTTACGTGGTACTAAACGTGAAGATATCGAACGTGGACAAGTTCTAGCACACAAAGGGACTGTAAAACCACATACTAAGTTCGAAGCTGAAGTCTATGTTTTAGGTAAAGACGAAGGTGGACGTCACACTCCATTCTTCAACGGATACCGTCCACAGTTTTACTTCCGTACAACGGACGTAACAGGTGCATGTGAATTACCAGCAGGAACAGAAATGGTTATGCCAGGTGATAACGTACAAATGACTGTTACTTTAATCAACCCAATCGCGATGTCAGAAGGTTTACGTTTTGCCATCCGTGAAGGTGGACGTACAGTTGGTGCAGGTGTTGTTGCTAAAATTATTGACTGATTTTAGATAACATTCATTTGTTATAAAAAGGGAGCTTCGGCTCCTTTTTTTGTGTCAAAAATTCGTGTAGAAATTTCCGAGCTACGGTGTATTAATTTGATTTTATTCGTAGAATAAAAACAAACAGTTCAGAAGGTTTTCTCTGAACTGCAAATCCAAAATTACCAGGCCTGGTAAAACTAAATTAAATTTTAATTAACCATGATTAATATAAATAAATAATATGGTTTTACCATAAGAATGAAGCGGAATGGATAAATGGTATATTCAGTCTGCATAACGTTTTTGTTTGTAAAGTGGCATCAATTGGGTATTTGTGATGCTGTGTCTATTGTTAATGTTGGTTTCGCTAGGGCAAATTAGTTGAATTATTTACTCTATTAATGATTGAGTTAAGGGCTTGTTTTTATTTAATTTAGTTGCTATAATCCGCTCCCTTAGTTTGTATGCCACTAAAAAGGCATGCTTTTCTATATTCTAAATAAAAGAGAATAATTATGGCGACTCAAAATATTCGTATTCGCTTGAAAGCGTTTGATCACCGTTTAATCGATCAATCAGCTCGAGAAATTACGGAAACTGCAAAAAGAACTGGTGCGCAAGTACGCGGTCCAATTCCAATGCCAACTCGTAAAGAGCGTTTCACAATTTTGATCTCACCGCACGTGAATAAAGATGCTCGTGATCAGTATGAAATTCGTACTCACAAGCGTTTGTTAGACATTGTTGATCCAACAGAAAAAACTGTTGATGCATTGATGAAGTTAGACTTAGCTGCTGGTGTAGACGTTCAATTGGAACTACGTTAATTCGTAGAAAGCGTGTCATCAATCGTAATGACTCGCAACTTTATAATAATGAGGTAATGATATGAGTATTGGTATCATTGGTAAAAAAATCGGAATGACTCGTGTATTTAACGACGAAGGTATTTCAACTCCTGTAACAGTAGTTGAAGTTTCACCTAACCGTATTACACAAATTAAGACTCTTGAGTCTGATGGTTATTCTGCGATTCAGGTTACCGCTGGATCAGTGCATGCAGGCCGCGTAAGCAAGCCTGCTGCTGGACATTTTGCTAAGGCAGGTGTTGAAGCTGGTAGAGGTCTTTGGGAATTCCGTGCAGATGATGCAGAAATGGAAGGTCTTGAAGTAGGTTCTGAGTTAACAGTTGAGCGTTTCAATGAAATCGCAGTTGTTGATGTAACTGGTACGACTAAGGGTAAAGGTTTCCAAGGTGGTATTAAGCGTCATAACTTCGGTATGCAGGATGCAACTCACGGTAACTCGATCTCTCACCGTTCAAACGGTTCAATCGGGCAAAACCAAACTCCAGGTCGCGTTTTCAAAGGTAAGAAAATGTCTGGTCACATGGGTGATGTTCGTCAAACAACACAGAACTTAGATTTAGTGAAAGTTGATGCAGAAAATGGTCTGTTATTGATTAAGGGTGCAGTCCCTGGTGCTAAAAATAGTACTGTCATTGTTCGTAAAGCTGTTAAGTAAGGTGGGCATGATGGATTTAAAACTAATCGAATTAGCTTCAGGTAAGGAAAACGGTACAGTTGCTGTTTCTGATGCCTTATTTGGTGTGGACTTCAATGAAGCGCTAGTACACCAAGTAGTGACTGCATACATGAATGCAGGACGTCAAGGAACTAAGGGTCAGAAGAACCGTGCCGCAGTAAGTGGTGGTGGTGCTAAGCCTTGGAACCAAAAAGGAACTGGTCGTGCACGTGCTGGTACTATCCGTAGCCCTATCTGGGTTGGTGGTGGACGCGCGTTCCCTGGTCATAACCGTGATTTCTCTCAAAAAGTAAACAAGAAAATGTACCGTGGTGCTATGCGCTCTATCGTGGCTGAATTGGCACGTACTGGTCGTTTAATTGTGGTTGATGAGTTCAAGGTTGAAGCACCAAAGACTAAAGAATTTAATGCTAAGCTTGCACAGTTAAATATTACTGATGCGTTGGTTATCACTGAAGGTTTTGATGAGTATTTATACTTGTCAGCACGTAACCTTTATGGTGCGGATGTTTGTGATGTTGCGTCAATTGACCCTGTTAGCCTTATCGGTTTTCAGAATGTTGTAATGACTCAAGGTGCAGTTAAGCAGCTAGAGGAGCAATTAGCATGAATCAAGAAAGAATTCTAAAAGTATTGCTAGCACCGCATGTTTCTGAAAAATCAGCAATCATGGCTGATGCTACTGGTCAATACGTATTTAAAGTTGAACCTACAGCAACTAAGACTGAGGTAAAGCAAGCAGTTGAATCTTTATTTGATGTTAAGGTTCAGTCTGTAAATATGATTAACCTTAAAGGTAAGCGTAAAGTGTTCAAAGGCCGTCAAGGACAGCGTAATGGTGTGCGTAAAGCAATCGTACGTTTAGCGCCTGGTCAAGACATTGACTTCGCTTCAGCTGAATAAGGAGTTCACGCATGGCAATTATTAAAAAATCAAAACCGACTTCTCCAGGTCGTCGATTTGTTGTAAGTGTTGTTGAGCCAGATTTACATAAAGGTAAACCTCATTCAGCTCTACTTGAAAAGAAATCAAAATCAGGTGGTCGTAACAACAACGGTCGTATTACTGTTCGTCATCACGGTGGTGGTCACAAACAGCATTACCGTATGGTTGATTTCAAACGTTCTAAAGCTGGAGTTCCAGCCACTGTTGAACGTCTTGAATATGATCCTAACCGTTCAGCTCACATCGCATTATTAAAGTATGCGGATGGTGAACGTGCTTATATCATCGCTCCTAAGAATTTAGTCGCTGGTGATGTGATTGAAACTGGTGATCATGTAGCGATTAAGACAGGTAACTGTTTACCGCTGCGTAATATCCCAGTGGGTACTATCGTACATAACTTAGAGATGCGTCCAGGAAAAGGTGCACAAATTGCACGTTCTGCTGGAGCTTCTGCTTCAATCGTTGGTAAAGATGGTCTTTACGTGCTAGTTCGTTTACGTTCTGGTGAAATGCGTAAGATTCTTGCTGAGTGTAAGGCAACCATTGGTGAAGTTGGTAACTCTGAGCATAGCTTACGTAAGCTAGGTAAGGCAGGTGCTAAGCGCTGGCGCGGTGTTCGTCCTACTGTTCGAGGTGTTGCGATGAACCCTGTTGACCACCCACATGGTGGTGGTGAAGGTCGTACTTCTGGTGGTCGTAACCCTGTTACTCCATGGGGTGTTCCGACTAAAGGTAAGAAGACTCGTAGCAATAAACGTACTGATGGAATGATCGTACGTCGTAGAAACAAAAAATAAGGAAGGACACTGATGCCACGTTCAGTTAAAAAAGGACCTTTTGTTGATCATCACTTATATAAAAAAGTGGTAGAGGCACAAGAATCTGGTAATAAACGTCCAATTAAGACATGGTCACGTAGATCTATGATCTTACCTGATATGATCGGCTTAACAATTGCTGTTCATAACGGTAAAGAGCATATTCCTGTTTTCGTATCAGAAAACATGGTTGGCCATAAATTGGGTGAATTTTCAATGACTCGTTATTATCGCGGCCATGCTGCGGATAAGAAAGCTAAGCGCTAGTAGGGGATTATTATGCAAGTAAGTGCAACACATAAATTTGCTCGTATCTCTCCACAGAAAGCTCGCCTTGTAGCAGACTTAATCCGTGGTAAAGATGTGGAAACAGCAGTTAATATTTTAGCGTTTAGCGACAAAAAAGCAGCGGACCTGATTAAAAAGGTTCTTAACTCTGCAATCGCAAATGCGGAAAATAATGAAGGTGCTGATATCGATGAATTAAAAGTTACTGCAGCATATGTTAATGCTGGACCTATCATGAAGCGTATGCGCGCTCGTGCAAAAGGTCGTGGTAACCGTATTTTAAAACGTATCAGTCACATCACTGTCACTGTTGGCGATAAATAAGGAGAATCAGAATGGGTCAAAAAGTTCATCCTATTGGGATTCGTCTTGGGATCACAAAAGATTGGAATTCTCGTTGGTACGCGGATAGCAAAAACTATTCTGATAACTTAATCAGTGATGTTGAGATTCGTAACGAGTTAAATAAAAAATTAAAGCATGCTTCTATCAGCAAAATCAACATTGAACGTGTTGCAAATGGCGTTCGTGTAACGATCCATACTGCACGTCCGGGTGTTGTTATTGGTAAGAAGGGTGAAGATATTGAAAAGCTAAAAGCAGCGCTTTCAGCAAAAACTGGTTTACCAGTTAGTATCAATATCGAAGAAATCAAAAAGCCTGAGCTAGACGCTAAATTGGTTGCTGAGTCTATTGCTCAGCAATTAGAGAAGCGTATCCAGTTCCGTCGTGCCATGAAACGTGCTGTAGGTAATGCAATGCGTATTGGTGCTGAAGGTATCAAGGTTACGGTTTCAGGTCGTTTAAACGGTGCTGATATTGCACGTGCTGAATGGTATAGAGAAGGGCGTGTTCCTCTTCATACTTTCCGTGCGGATATCGACTATGCAACTTTTGAAGCTGACACAACTTACGGCAAAATTGGCGTAAAAGTATGGATCTTCAAAGGTGAGAAGCTAGGTAAGCTTGCATTAGATGACAATAATCAATCTAAGGGCAAAAAAGGCCGTAAATAAAAGGATTTCCAACTATGTTAATGCCTAAACGTACAAAATTTAGAAAAGTACACAAAGGACGTAACCGTGGTCTAGCACAAGTCGGTAACAAAGTTAGCTTTGGTGATTTTGGTCTTAAAGCCTTAGAAAGAGGCCGTATGACTTCACGTCAAATCGAAGCTGGTCGTCGTGTTATGACTCGTCACGTTAAACGTGGAGCCAAAATTTGGATCCGCGTATTCCCTGATAAGCCAATCACAAACAAACCTCTTGAGGTTCGTATGGGTAAAGGTAAGGGGAGTGTTGAATATTGGGTAGCTCAAATTCAGCCAGGACGCGTTTTATACGAAATCCAGGGTGTAAATGAGCAATTAGCGCGCGAGGCATTTGATCTTGCTGCGGCTAAATTACCTTTTAAAACACAAGTTGTAACAAGAACGGTGATGTAAATGACTGCTAAAGAATTAAATGAAAAAACAGTTGAAGAGCTTAATGCTGAATTGCTTGATCTTTTGAAAGAGCAATTCAACTTAAGAATGCAAAATGCAACTGGTCAGTTATCTAACTCTGCACAATTAAAAACGACTCGTCGTTCTATTGCGCGTGTTAAAACCATCATTCGTCAAAAAGTGAGTAAGTAAAGATGGCTGGTCAAGAAAAGAAAGCACGTACAATGCAGGGTGTTGTTGTAAGTAACGGTATGCAAGATTCTATCGTTGTTTCAATTGCACGTTTCATCAAACATGCGAAATACAAAAAATTCGTTAAAAAATCAACTAAAGTAATGGCACATGATGCTGAAAATGCTTGTGGAGTTGGGGATACAGTAACTATTCAAGAAACTGCACCTATCTCTAAAAACAAGTCATGGACTTTAGTTTCAATTGACGATAAAGCAAAAATTTAAGTTTTATAGCTTTTCCGAAAATTATCTGTTATAATTCTCGGAATCTACTTAGCCACTTTAAAGAATAAGCCTAATTTTAGATTAGGAACTGCTCTTTTTAGTGGTTTTTGTGCTGTAAGTAATTTTTAAGTTTATGGATGGAGTACCACCATGATTCAAATGCAAACTGTGCTTGATGTTGCTGATAATAGCGGCGCAAAGCGCGTCCAATGCATTAAAGTGTTAGGCGGGTCAAAACGTCGTTACGCTGGTGTTGGTGACGTAATTAAAGTGAGTGTAAAAGAAGCTGCACCACGTGGAAAAGTGAAGAAAGGTGATGTTTATAACGCAGTAGTTGTTCGTACAGCTAAGGGTGTTAGACGTCAGGATGGTTCTTTGATTAAGTTTGATGGCAATGCTGCTGTTATCCTTAATGCAAAACATGAGCCAATCGGAACACGTATCTTCGGTCCAGTAACTCGTGAGTTACGAAACGACAAGTTTATGAAAATCGTTTCTCTAGCTCCTGAAGTTCTATAAGGAAGACGTAATGAATCGTTTAAGAAAAGGTGATGAAGTTATCGTTATTACTGGTAAAGATAAGGGGAAACGTGGTTCTGTTTCTTCTATCTTATCTAACGGTAAGGTTCTGGTAGATGGTATCAACCTTGTTAAGAAACACACTAAGGCAAACCCTATGACAGGTGCGCAAGGTGGAATCGTTTCTAAAGAGATGCCAATCGATGCCTCAAATGTGGCTTTAGTAAATCCTGAAACTAATAAAGCTGACAAAGTTGGTTTTAAAGTTGAAGGTGATGCAAAAATCCGTTTCTTTAAATCTAATGGTAAAGCTGTTGACGCTTAATTAAGGATATAAAGATGGCAAGATTACAAAAAATGTATAAAGAGCAAGTTGTTTCTAAATTAGTAGAGCAATTTGGTTATCAGTCGCCAATGCAGGCACCAAAGTTGACTAAAATTACAATCAACATGGGTGTAGGTGATGCGATTGCTGATAAAAAAGTATTAGATAGCGCAGTTTCAGACATGGAAGCAATTGCAGGTCAGAAAGCTATTAAGACTTTAGCTCGTAAATCAGTAGCAAGCTTTAAGGTCCGTGATGGATACCCTTTAGGTTGTAAAGTGACTTTACGTGGCGAAAAGATGTATGAGTTCCTAGATCGTCTAATCAATATCGCGTTACCTCGTGTACGTGACTTCCGTGGTGTTAACCCGAAAGCATTTGATGGTCGTGGAAACTATAACTTAGGCCTTAAAGAGCAAATTATTTTCCCTGAAATCGAGTTTGAAAAGGTTGATAAAATCCGTGGTATGGATATCAACTTTGCTACAACAGCACAAACTAACGATGAAGCGAAAGCTCTTTTAGAAGCCTTTAACTTTCCGTTTAAGAAATAGAGGTTTTTCTAATGGCTAAGCAATCAATGATTATGCGCGAAGAAAAACGTGCAAAAACAGTTGCTAAATATGCAGAGAAACGTGCTGCATTAAAAACAGCATCTGTTGATATGTCTTTGAGTTTCGAAGAGCGTATGGATGCAATGGAGAAGTTGGCAAAACTTCCACGTAACGCATCGCCTGTTCGTCAACAAAATCGTTGTCGTCTAACAGGACGCCCACACGGTGTTTATAGAAAATTTGGATTATCGCGCAATATGCTACGTGAATTAGCTATGCAAGGTGATGTTCCAGGATTAAGAAAAGCCAGTTGGTAAGGATAAATATCTATGAGTATGTCTGATCCAATTGCTGATATGTTAACTCGCATTCGTAACGGACAAATGTCTGGTCACTCGAATGTAGTAATGCCTTCTTCTAAAGTAAAAGTAGCAGTTGCTAAAGTTTTAACTGATGAAGGTTTTATTTCTGCATACAGCATAAATGACAAAGATGGAAAAGCTGAATTATCAGTGGATCTAAAGTATTTTGATGGTAAACCTGTTATTGATATGATTAAACGTGTAAGTCGTCCAGGCCTACGTGTTTATAAAAACAAAGATGAGTTACCTAAAGTAATTGGCGGTCTTGGTATCGCTGTAATTTCAACGTCAAAAGGTATTATGACTGACCGCGATGCTAGACAAGCTGGTATCGGTGGCGAAGTTGTTTGCTACGTAGCATAAGGAATTAAATTATGTCTAGAATTGCAAAAGCTCCAGTGAACTTACCTGCAGGTGTAGAAGTGTCTATTGACGGTTCTACAGTCACTGTAAAAGGTTCAAAAGCATCTTTAACGAAAGAGTTTAACTCTGCCGTTGTTGTTAAGAACGATGCTGGCGTTGTAACTTGTGTTCCTGTTGAAGGTGCACCAAACGGTTGGGCTCAAGCAGGTACTGCTCGTTCGATCATCAACAACATGGTTGTTGGTGTAACTGACGGTTTTGAAAAGAAATTAGAATTAGTTGGTGTTGGTTACCGTGCTAAAGCTGAAGGGAAAGTATTAGATCTTACTCTTGGTTTTTCTCACCCAGTTAAACATGCATTACCAGAAGGTATTACTGTTGAAACTCCAACCCAAACTGAAATT
This sequence comes from Thiomicrorhabdus sp. Kp2, assembly GCF_000478585.1. Taxonomy (NCBI): domain Bacteria; kingdom Pseudomonadati; phylum Pseudomonadota; class Gammaproteobacteria; order Thiotrichales; family Piscirickettsiaceae; genus Thiomicrorhabdus; species Thiomicrorhabdus sp. Kp2. The sequence continues at coordinate 1,086,848 of NZ_ARWI01000001.1, read as the reverse complement.
GTTGTAAAAGGTGCAGATAAGCAAGTTGTTGGTCAAGTTGCTGCAGAGATCCGTGGATACCGTCCACCAGAGCCTTATAAAGGTAAAGGTGTTAAGTATGCAGGTGAGCGCATTTTACGTAAAGAAGCTAAGAAGAAATAAGGCTGAGTCGATATGGATAAGAAAACAGCCCGTCTTCGTAGAGCTAAAAAAACTCGTGGAAAAATTAACGAGCTTAAAATGCCAAGACTTTGCGTACACCGCACAGCTCAACACATTTATGCTCAGTTAATCTCTGCAAGTGGTTCAGAAGTGATTGCTTCTAGCTCTACTGTACAAGCGGACGTTAAAAAAGAAATTAGTAACACTAGTAATAAAGATGCTGCTGCTGCAGTAGGTAAAGCGATTGCTGAAAAAGCAAAAGCGGCCGGAATTACAGCTGTTGCTTTTGACCGTTCTGGTTTTAAATATCACGGACGCATCCAACAATTAGCAGAATCAGCCCGTGAAAACGGTCTTGAATTTTAATAGAAGGATTAATTATGTCTTCACGTGAATTACAAGACGGACAAGATGGTCTAATTGAAAAATTAGTAAACGTACGTCGAGTTGCTAAAGTTGTTAAAGGTGGTCGTGTATTTGGTTTCTCAGCACTTGCAGTGGTAGGTGATGGAGAGGGCAAAGTAGGATACGGTAGCGGTAAAGCTAACGAAGTTCCTGTGGCTATCAAGAAAGCGATGGAAAAAGCTCGTCGTAACATGAAAGATGTTCATTTAAATAATGGTACTATCCAATACCCGATTAACTTCAAGCAAGGTGCTGCTAACATTGTTATGCTTCCTGCTTCTGAAGGTACTGGTGTTATTGCTGGTGGTGCTATGCGTGCAGTATTAGAAGCTGCAGGTGTTAAGAACGTACTTTCAAAATGTGTAGGTACTACACGTCCAGTTAACGTTGTTCGTTCTACGGTTAATGCATTAACAGGTATTTCAAGCCCTGAATATATTGCAGCTAAACGTGGTAAAACAGTTAATGAAATCGTAGGTGAGTAAGATGTCAGATAAGAAATATGTCACATTGACGTTGGTAAAGAGCACTATTGGTCGTTTACCTTCGCATAAAGCATGTGTATCTGGTCTTGGTCTGAGAAAGATGCACCAAACAGTAAGCGTTATTGATACTCCTGAAAATCGTGGGATGATCAATAAGGTTTCCTATTTGCTTAAGGTAGAGGAAGCATAAAATGCAGTTAAATACTCTTAAACCTGCTGAAGGTTCTAAACCTTCTAAAAAGCGTGTAGGACGTGGTCAAGGTTCTGGCTGGGGTAAGATGGGTGGCCGTGGTCATAAAGGTCAGAAGTCTCGCTCTGGTGGTATGCCTAAAATTGGTTTTGAAGGTGGTCAGATGCCACTTCAGAGAAGATTACCAAAAGTTGGTTTCTCTTCTCGTAAATCAGCATACGCAACTGAGATTCGTCTTGATACATTAGCAAAAATTGATGCTGACATCATTGACGTAGCAGCGCTTAAAGCGGCTGACGTTATTGGTGAAAAAATTAAAGTTGTTAAAGTTATTAACTCTGGTGAAGTAACTAAAGCAATTAAATTGTCAGGCATTAAAGCTACTGCTGGTGCCAAAGCGGCTATTGAGGCTGCTGGCGGATCAGTAGAAGCTTAATTATGAATAGTTCTATTGCATCAGGTATGGGTGATTTAAAAAGCAAAATCTTTTTTGTTTTGGGCGCTTTAATTGTTTATCGATTAGGTACCCATATCCCTGTACCGTCAATTGATCCAATTGCATTAGCTGCAATGTTTGAACAGCAAAAGGGCACTATCCTAGACATGTTTAACATGTTCTCAGGTGGTGCCCTTGAGCGTTTATCTATCTTTGCTCTTGGAATCATGCCGTATATCTCGGCATCGATTATCATGCAGCTTCTTACTGTAGTGTCTCCTACTTTGGAGCAACTTAAGAAAGAAGGTGAGCAAGGTCGTCGTAAGATCACACAGTACACGCGTTACGGTACTGTTGTATTGGCGACTTTCCAAGCGCTGGGTGTTGCAATCGCATTGGAATCACAAAATGTGAATGGTATGTCTGTTGTAATTGACCCTGGTCTGATGTTTAGACTAACGGCAGTTATTACACTGGTTGGTGGTACTATTTTCCTAATGTGGTTAGGAGAACAGATTACTGAACGTGGTATTGGTAATGGTATATCTTTGATTATCTTTGCTGGTATTGTGGCTGGTTTACCGTCAGCTCTAGGTGGGACATTTGAACAGGTTAATACGGGTGCAATGCATGCTATTACAATCTTTGTATTGTTAGCATTAGTATTTGCGGTTATCGCGTTTGTCGTTTTCGTTGAAAGAGGCCAGCGTCGTATACCTGTTCACTATGCGCAAAAGATGCGTGGGCGTAAGTTATATGGTGGTCAAGAGTCACATCTACCACTTAAACTTAATATGGCTGGAGTGATTCCTCCCATCTTTGCTTCGAGTATTATCCTATTTCCAGCCACCCTGGGTGGTTGGTTTGGAAGTGCTGAAGGTCTAGGATGGTTGAAGGACATCGCCACGACGATGTCACCAGGTCAACCGCTTTATGTACTTTTGTATGCAATAGCTATTATCTTCTTCTGTTTCTTCTATACAGCGATTGTTTTCAATCCAAAAGAAACAGCAGATAATTTAAGAAAATCAGGTGCCTATTTACCAGGTATCAGACCAGGTGCGCAAACTGCACGTCACATTGATAGTATTATGGGCCGTCTAACTTTAGCTGGCGCTGTATATATCACTGCGGTATGTTTGTTGCCAGAGTTCCTAATTTTATATTGGAACGTTCCATTCTATTTTGGTGGAACTTCACTGCTCATCATTGTTATTGTTGTCATGGATTTCATGACAGCCGTTCAGGCTCAGATGCAATCTAGCCAATACGAAGGAATGATGAAAAAAGCAAATTTAAAAGGTAAATAACAAAACTTGTTATATATCTGGTATTTAGGTTGAAAGACGTGTATAATTGCCCGTTTTTCAGTAGATGGAATTAAAGGGAGCGCAAAATGGCTCGTATTGCCGGCGTAAACATTCCAGTTAACAAGCATATTGTTATTGGATTGACTTCGATCTACGGGATTGGTTCTACTTCAGCGAAAACTATTTGTTCAGCTGTAAATTTAGATCCGACCACGAAGGTTCGAGAACTAACTGAAGAGCAGTTAGAAGCACTTCGTTCAGAAGTTACAAATTATAAAATTGAAGGTGATCTTCGTCGTGAAGTATCTATGAACATTAAGCGATTAATGGACATGGGTTGCTACCGTGGAATTCGTCACCGTCGTAGTCTACCACTACGTGGACAACGTACAAAAACTAATGCACGTACTCGTAAAGGTCCTGTAAGACCTATTAAGAGATAACGCATAATTGCGAGATTAGATATGGCAAAAGCTAAAGCAAATTCGCGTGTTAAAAAGAAAGTAAAACAGGTCGTAACGGATGCCGTTGCACATGTTCACGCTAGTTTCAACAACACAATTGTGACAATCACAGATCGTCAAGGTAATGCACTTTGCTGGGCAACTTCTGGTGGTAGTGGATTCCGTGGTTCTCGTAAGAGTACTCCTTTCGCTGCACAGGTTGCTGCTGAGCGAGCTGGTCAAATGGCTCACGACTACGGTGTTAAGAACATGGAAGTTATGGTTAAAGGTCCTGGACCTGGCCGTGATTCAGCTGTTCGTGGTTTACATAGTGCTGGTTTCAAGATTACATCTATTGCAGATGTAACTCCGATTCCTCACAACGGTTGCCGTCCACCTAAGAAACGTCGCGTTTAATATTTGAGGTTAACATGGCTAGATATATTGGTCCAAAGTGTAAACTTGCCCGTCGTGAAGGTACTGATCTTTTTCTTAAAAGCGGTGTTCGTAGCATCGAATCTAAGTGTAAGATTGATCAACTACCAGGTCAGCACGGAGCAGGTCGTAAGCGCGTAACAGAATACGGCTTACAGTTACGTGAAAAACAAAAAGTACGTCGTATGTACGGTGTGCTAGAGAAAAAATTCCGCCTTTATTATAAAGAAGCGGATCGTCGTAAGGGTTCAACAGGTGTTAACTTGTTACAAATCCTTGAGAGCCGTCTTGATAACGTAGTTTATCGCATGGGCTTTGCTTCTACTCGTTCTGAAGCACGCCAATTGGTTTCTCATAAGGCGATTATGGTTAACGGTCAATCAGTAAACATTCCTTCATTTGAAGTTAATGCTGGTGACATCGTTGCTATTAGAGAGAAGTCTCGTAACCAAACTCGTATCGCGACGGCATTAGAACTTAATGCACAAGCTGGTGCAGTTAGCTGGGTTGAAGTTAACAAGTCTGCATTTGAAGGTACATTTAAAAATGTTCCTGATCGTTCAGATCTTTCTGCTGATATTTCAGAAAACTTAATTGTTGAGCTTTACTCTAAGTAAACTTTGATTTGAATACGGAGATAACTTCTAATGCAAGAGATGTTAGAACAGTTGTTAACACCGCGTTTAGTTGATATTGATAGAAAGACTCCATTTCATAGTCGTGTGACTCTAGAACCACTTGAACGTGGTTTTGGTCACACACTAGGTAATGCGCTACGTCGTATTCTATTATCATCTATGCCTGGTGCTGCTATTGTAGAAGCCCAAATTGATGGTGTTTTACACGAATACTCTTCAATTGAAGGTGTAAGAGAAGACGTTTTAGAAATTCTTTTAAACCTTAAAGAAGTTGCAGTGAAACTTAATGCTACTGATAGCGCTGAGTTGACACTGAACAAAAAAGGTCCTGCTGTTGTACGCGCTTCTGATATCGTTTTAAACCACGATACTGAAATCGCAAATCCTGATCATGTGATTGCGCATGTTTCAGAAGGTGCAGAATTGAACATGACAATCAAAGTTGCGACTGGTATGGGTTACCAAGCTGCTCCAACTGCGACAGATTCACAAATCGGCGTTTTACGTTTAGATGCGAGTTTCAGTCCTGTTCATACAGTAAGTTACGAAGTACAGAACGCTCGTGTTGAACAGCGTACTGACTTAGACAAGTTAATTCTTGACGTTGTAACTGATGGTACTTTAGACCCTGAAGATGCAATCAAACAAGCAGCAACAGTTCTACATTATCAGCTAAATGCTTTTGTTGATCTGAAGCATAAAGAAGTTGTTGCGCCTGAAGAAGAAGAGAACGAATTCGATCCTATCTTCTTACAGCCTGTTGATGATCTTGAGTTAACAGTTCGTTCAGCTAACTGTTTGAAAGCGGAACAAATTTATTACATTGGTGACCTAGTACAGAGAGCTGAGCCTCACTTGCTTAAAACACCAAACCTAGGTAAAAAATCTCTACAAGAAATTAAAGATGTTCTTGCTCAGAGAGGTCTAAGCCTAGGTACTAAGTTAGAAAACTGGCCACCAGCAAGTTTGGTAAGTAAAGAGTCAGCTTAATTATAAGGAAGCTATCATGCGTCATGGTAAGACAGGTCGTAAGTTAAATCGTAACAGCTCGCACCGTAAGGCAATGTTTAAAAACATGTCTGCTTCACTTATCGAACACGAAGTGATTCGTACTACGGTTGCTAAGGCTAAAGAACTTCGCGGAGTTGCTGAGCCTTTAATCACGTTGGCAAAAAATGACAGCGTACATAACCGTCGTACTGCGTTTGCACGTTTAGGCGATAAAGCAGCTGTTGGTAAGTTATTCAGTGAACTTGGTCCACGTTACCAAGCTCGTCCAGGTGGATACATCCGCATTTTAAAATGTGGTTTCCGTCCTGGTGATAATGCCCCAATGGCGATTGTTGAATTAGTTGACCGTCCGGTTGCTGATTCAGCTGCTGAGTAATCAGATTTAAAAGCCCGCTTTACGCGGGCTTTTTTATTTCTATCCTTTCAGTATCCTCATGTTTGACACTCACTGTCATCTCAACGCTTTTTACTCTTCTAGTGATCATTCCTATTTTCACTCTCATTCTGCTAACCGGTATCTCGCTGTTTCAACCAAACTCTTAGAGTGGCAACCTACTTTAGATTTTTCAGATAGTCATGATAACGTATATGCTGCACTGGGTATCCATCCTTGGTTTGTCGAAAAGAGTTTTGATGTGGATTTAATCATTCTTAAAAGTTTATTAACCCAAAATAAGATTCATGCAATCGGTGAGATTGGTTTGGATTTCGGTGAACAATTCAGACAGAATAAATCTCTACAACTAAGTTGTTTTGAACAACAGCTGGCCATAGCGTTAAAACACCAACTCCCAGTCTCATTACATGCCATTAAGTCACATAATGAAATGATTGCCTTACTGAAACAATATTCTGTTCAAGGTGTGGTGCATGGTTTAGGTTCTAGTGTACAAATCGCTCAACAATATATCGATTTAGGGCTTAAGTTTGGCGTTAATGGTGTATCGTTAAGAGATAATGCTAGACGTTACCATGAGCTTGTAAGGCATTTTGGTTTAGCGCATATTGTATTAGAAACAGACTATCCAAATATTAAGTTACCAGGCCTGGTAGATTCAAGTCTTGATGATATTTACTCGGTTGCTAAACATGTTGCCAAGCTTCTTAGTGTTTCTGTTAAAGACGTCATTAATCAAACAGACTATAATGCCAAGCAATTATTTAATGGTTAGACAGAATATACAAAATGAATATGAATGATGCCCTCTATGAAAGAAGTCTATTGGTTTTTGAAGAACATGGCCTAAATAACTTGGTCAATGCACACGTATTAGTAGCTGGAGTTGGTGGAGTGGGTGGTTTTGTGATTGAAGCTTTAGCTCGTGCGGGTGTTGGCGAGTTAACCATAGTTGATCACGATGATGTTTCCGCATCCAATAAAAATCGCCAAATCATAGCGCTCAATTCTACTCAAGGGCAGAACAAAGCGATTGTTATGGCCAATCGTATTGCTGATATTAATCCAGATTGTAAAGTTAATGTTTTACAAAAATTCTTGGCGCCTGAAGATATGCCAGCGTTATTAGAACCTGGTTTTGATTATGTAGTTGATGCCATCGATAGCCTTAATTGTAAAGCCAATTTGGTTATTACAGCTTATCAAAAAGGTATACCCGTGGTTTCCAGTATGGGCGCAGGGCGTCGTATTGATCCCTCTAAAATTGAATTAGCTGATATCTCTAAAACACATGGCTGTGCTCTAGCGCGTAATATCCGCCAACGTTTGAAAAAACAAGGTATTAAAAAGGGTGTGATGACCGTTTTCTCTACAGAACTTCCAAAGGCGCCTGGCCCAATGGAAGAGATTGAAGGGGCACGTGGCCGTGTTGTAAATGGCACAGCGAGTTATATGCCTGGAATCTTTGGTTTAATGCTTGCAGGGTATGTGATTACCTCAATTGCTCAAAATAAGCCGTAAAGAGTGTTTTATCAAGACTTACCAGGCCTGGTTGGTTTAGTTAACGAGTTGATATAAACCTTGTGAATTGACTTTAGTGGCGGCATTTTCCACTTCACCCAGGTTAATCAGTTTTGTTATCTCTTCTTGAATGATTGGCCTACTCTCTTGGGTTGTCATACCCGCTTTTAATTCTGTGTTATAGAGAATTTTTAACATAATGTAATCCAGGCCAGTTAAAAGCTCAATTTTACTGTCATCATTAGCGATGCTTGGGTTAACCCAGCTCGCATCATTTGGTAGCCCTAACACTTGGGTGGTTTCCTCAACCACGCAGGCTACCAATAAACCTCTGCTAAAAACATGATCAACGGGTATGACAATATTTGCGCGGGTGATTTCATGTTGTTTATTGGTGGTATAACTCCCCATGCAGTGGCTATCACGTTCTATACTTTTAACTTTTGAGCCCGTATATTTCTCAATAACATTGGCGTAGTTTTTATCTTGGGTTAGATAAATATTAAGGTTAGCGTTTGAGTTATTTGTTGGTTGAATCTCTAAACCCGTTATTGATGCTAGGTGTTGTAGATGTGTGGTAAAGAGTTGTTCTACCAAGGCATTGGGTTTTAGTTTGAGATGATGAAATTGATAGCGAATGGGCTGATGCCATTTAACCACTCGGTTACTGCTTGGACGATACTCGTTTTTTAAGGCGATTTCATTAAAGGCCTTGAGAATATAGTGAGGGTTTTGCCAGGCCTGCAAACTCTTATTTGCACTAACAGGCTCAGCAGCATTGAGGTTGCCAAATTGGCAAAAGAAAAGAGCGCCAATAAATACAAGGCTTAACTTTGGCAAGTTGCTTGTTTTATCTATTAGCCACTCCATGATTACCAGGCCTGGTAAGTTAAAGCAGATTCTTTAAATAGAAACCAGTATGCGACTCTTTACAAGCGGCGATGGTTTCTGGTGTGCCCGTTGCAACAATGGTTCCACCGCCTGAACCACCTTCTGGACCTAAGTCAACAATCCAGTCAGCGGTTTTAATGACATCAAGATTGTGCTCAATAATCACAATGGTGTTGCCTTGGTCACGCAGGTGTCTAATGACTTTTAGCAACAATTCAATATCATGAAAATGCAGGCCTGTAGTTGGTTCATCCAAAATATATAGCGTATTGCCTGTATCGCGTTTAGAGAGCTCTTTGGCCAACTTAACACGCTGTGCTTCACCACCAGAGAGGGTCGTAGCACTTTGGCCGAGTTTGATATAACCCAGCCCCACTTCCATCAGCATTTGTAGTTTACGGGCAATCACAGGAATCACGTCAAAAAATGCTCTGGCATCTTCTACGGTCATCTCTAAAATTTCATGAATGTTTTTGCCTTTGTACTGAACCTGCAAGGTCTCGCGATTATAACGAGCCCCTTCACAAACATCGCAAGGTACATAAACATCGGGTAAAAAGTGCATTTCAACTTTAAGTACACCATCGCCTTGGCAAGCTTCACAGCGTCCGCCTTTTACGTTAAAACTAAAACGACCAGGATTATAACCGCGAGCACGCGATTCAGGCGTAGCAGAAAGTAGCTCACGAATCGGTGTGAATAACCCGGTATAAGTCGCAGGGTTTGAGCGAGGTGTACGACCAATGGCAGATTGGTCAATATTAACCGACTTATCAAAATGCTCCATACCAGATAGTTTTGTATAAGGGGCAGGCGTGTGTTGGGCTTTATTAAGTTCGTTAGCCGCAAGCTTAGATAAAGTACCGTTTATGAGTGTAGATTTACCTGAACCTGAAACGCCAGTTACACAAGTTAACAGGCCTGCTGGAATGTTCAGGGTAACGTCTTTTAGATTGTTACCGCTAGCCCCTTCAATGGTAAGCCATTTATCGGTAGCTTGTAGTCGTTCGCCAGGTACTTCAATTTTGCGTGTACCCTTTAAAAACTGACCGGTTAAAGAGTTAGGATTATTCATCACTTCTTCTGGTGTGCCTTCAGCCATAATACGGCCACCGTGAATACCCGCACCAGGGCCAATATCAAGCACATAGTCAGCAGCTCTAATGGCATCTTCATCGTGTTCTACCACAATCACTGTATTACCCAAGTCACGTAGGTGCGTTAAAGTTGCCAGTAAGCGGTCATTATCACGTTGATGCAATCCAATTGAGGGTTCATCTAAAACATACATAACACCTACCAGGCCTGCTCCAATTTGGCTAGCAAGACGAATACGTTGTGCTTCACCACCTGAAAGGGTGTCGGCACTGCGGTTTAAGGTTAGGTAATTAAGACCCACATTTACCAAAAAAGTTAAACGGTCATGTACTTCTTTAATGATTTTGCTGGCGATTTCACCTTTGGCGCCCGTTAAGCCTAAGGTACTAAAAATCTCATGCAGTTCGCCAACAGGAAGTTCAGTTAAAGAGGGTAGACTGTAATCGGTAATAAAGACATTGCGTGCTGCTTCATTTAAGCGAGTGCCGTGACAGCTCTTACATGGTGTCGTGACACGGAATTTTTCTAATTCATCACGAACCGCTTTGCTTTCGGTTTCAGCAAAACGGCGTTCCATATTGGGTAACACGCCTTCAAAACGACGGGTATCGCTATACTTGCCGTGAGGCAGTGGAATCTTCTCGCGCCCCGAACCAAATAGAATGATTTTTTGATGTTTTTCGTCGAGGTTTTCCCACGATTCTTCAATATCAAAACCGTAATGGTCTGCCAAAGCTTTAAGCAAATCGTAATAATATTTATGGCGACGATCCCAACCACGAATGGCGCCACCCGCTAAGCTAAGTTCTGGGTGGGTAATGACACGCTCTGGGTCAAAGCTCTCTTTAATGCCCAAGCCATCACAGGTTGGGCAAGCACCGTGAGGATTGTTAAATGAGAAAATACGAGGTTCTAACTCAGGTACAGAATAACCGCAGTGCGGGCAGGCAAATTTTTCTGAGAATAGTAAGGCAAAGTCATCCTCTTCATCCATTGGTAATACTTGAGCGATACCATCTGCTAAACGCAGTGCGGTTTCAAACGATTCCGCCAAACGCTGTTTGATGTCATCACGGACTTTAAAGCGGTCAACAATCACTTCAATGTCATGTTTTTTGTTTTTATCTAACTCAATCGTGCCATCTAAATCCACCACCTTGCCATCAATACGGGCGCGAATAAAGCCTTGAGCTTTTAGCTCATCCAATAGGTTGTGATGTTCGCCTTTTTTGCCACGTACAATTGGGGCAATCAGTAAACATTTAGTACCTTCTGCTAAAGTTAAAGTGTGGTCAACCATTTGACTGACGGTTTGTGCTTCCAAATCACAGCCATGCGTTGGGCAGCGTGGTGTACCTGCACGAGCAAATAGCAAACGTAGATAATCATAGATTTCGGTAACCGTACCTACGGTGGAGCGAGGGTTGTGCGAGGTGGATTTTTGCTCAATAGAAATGGCAGGAGAAAGCCCTTCAATATGGTCAACATCAGGTTTTTCCATAACCGATAAAAACTGGCGAGCATAGGCCGAAAGAGACTCAACATAACGGCGTTGGCCTTCGGCATAAATGGTATCAAATGCTAAAGAAGATTTACCTGAACCTGAGAGACCTGTAATGACAATCAGCTTATCTCTAGGCAGAGTAACATCAATGTTTTTTAGGTTGTGGGTGCGGGCACCGCGAATAACAATTTCTTCAAGCATGGTGAAATGACCGTTTTAAATTAGCAAACGAATAGTATACCAATAATCAACTCTTGAACACGAGTTACCAGGCCTGGTAACTCTAAAATATCTACTCGCAGATATCTAAAAACTGATACTAATTAGTAAGGTAATAAAACCGTGCCTGATATGGTGACTATTAATTTACTTTGCCCAGCACTCACGGCAGGTGCAGCCATCTCGGATGACATCATCGCCATGTCTGAACGTGCATACATCGCGCGGGTTGGTGCAAAGTTTGGCATATTGATATTGGTTGCTAGAATCTTAAAAGAGGGGGCTTCAAAACCTTGAGCAATTCGTTTGGCCTGTTTTCTAAAGCTAACAATGGCTTTATCGGTCAGTTCTGCCAAGATTTGGCGCTGTAAATCGTCAGAAACGCTAAATTGCATAGATTGATAGGCTAAATAAGGTTGGATTTTAGTGAATACGTTTACCAGGCCTGGTTTGTTTTCTAAGGTTAAAACTAAGCTTTGTTGGCCGCGCCAATGGCTGATAATCTGTTTTTTATATACAGGGTTAATATTGTATTGAGAGGTTTGCACAATCACTTCAGGGTAAGCTTTTAAGGCTTTAATTGCCGATTGCATTTGTAAATTAATTTCATTAGCTACCTCTTGTGGAGTCACCCCTTCAGCCACGTGGTTGAAAGTCATTGTAATCTTGTCATTCGGTACATCTTGAGATTCTGTAATGGAATACTGAACTTTATTCCCTTGTAACTCGGTGGTTTCGGCAAAAGCAGGGGTGTTTACGTTAGCCAATAACACTAGCGTAATGACAGAGGATGAAAGTAGCGGTTTTAAGCGGCTTAATACATTCACGATTAGCTCCTTTTTTAAATGGATTGTCGTCTATTTTTGCTCTTAAATAACGGCGTTATGGCTTCGATTATAGCTCTAGTTATTATCAAGAGTGTTATAATTTTCGGTTATCAAAATCAAACTAATGTGAGCCACAGAGTAAACCATGATTACAGAACAACCCCATGCCATGAGTCCTACTGAAAGACGCGCCGCTTTTTCAATTGCGGGTATTTTTTCTACCCGTATGTTAGGCCTGTTTATGATTTTCCCCGTTTTTGCTCTATTTGCAGAATCTGAGTTTACTGGTATCACAGGTTTACAAATTGGAATCGCGATGGGGATTTATGGCTTAACCCAGGCCTTTTTGCAGATTCCTTACGGTATGTTGTCAGACAAGTATGGACGTAAGCCACTGATTATTGCTGGTATGTTTGTCTTTATGATTGGGTCGATTATCTGTGCGATGGCTGACTCGATTGAGATGATGATTGTTGGCCGAGCCATTCAAGGTATGGGGGCTGTTGCCGCTGTGTTAATGGCTTCAGTAGCGGATTTAGTGACAGAACAATTTAGATTACGAGCAATGTCGATTGTAGGAATTACGATTGGTTTATCGTTTACCTTGTCACTCGTGGCAGGGCCATTATTAGCCAGTTGGTTTGGTGTGCGTGGTATTTTTTGGATTATAGCTTTGCTAGCCATTATTGGAATGTTGTTGGTTAAATTTGCCATGCCAGATATAAAACAACAGAGTTTTCAGCGAGAAGCCGAAGCCGATCCTAGTCAATTTAAAGAGATACTTAAACACCCGCAACTACTGCGTTTAGATTTTGGGGTATTTGTTCTACATGCGATTCTAACCGCCATGTTTGTGGTTATGCCATTAACGTTAAGAGATTCAGCAGGCCTGGAAAGTACAGAACATTGGTTGATTTATCTGCCTGTGATGCTTTTATCCTTTGCTTTAATGGTGCCGTTTATTATTCAGGCTGAAAGCAAAGGCAAAATGAAATCGGTATTTGTGGGTGCCATCGCCACACTGACGTTAATGCAATTAAGTTTTGCCTTTATTGAACCGAGTTTTTGGATTCTATTCTTTTTACTGCTGATATTTTTTACTGCATTTAATTTACTTGAAGCCTCATTACCCTCTTTAGTGGTCAAACTTTCGCCAGCCGATAAAAAAGGAACGGCCAGTGGTATCTACTCAACCAGCCAATTTTTAGGTGCAGCAATTGGTGGGGCTTTAGGCGGATATTTTTATCAGCATTACGGGTATAATGGGGTTTTTATCTTTACTGCAACAATTGGCGGTCTTTGGGTCTTAGCAGCAATAAGCATGGAAAAACCCTTGCCACTGAGTATCGCTTCAGTTCCTATTTTTGATTTGAAAGAAGAAGAAATCCAGAGTATTCAAGACAAGTTAATGGCTTATGAAGGGATATATGAAGTGGTGGTATTACCTGAAGAGCAAAGAGTCTATTTTAAAATAGATCGAAAGCTTGTAAATGAAGTCGGTTTGATTGATTATATTGAACAAACACAAAAATCGTAAAATTAAAAAACTAAATAGAATTAAACAGAGAGAGCAATAGATATGCGTGGTGTGAATAAAGTCATTTTGGTTGGAACCTTAGGTGCAGATCCAGAAGTTAAATATGCGGCAAATGGTAATGCCATTGCCAACCTAAGTGTGGCAACCAGTGAAGAGTGGAATGACAAGAACACTGGGCAGAAACAGCAAAAAACAGAATGGCACCGAGTCTCTATGTTTGGAAAATTAGCTGAAATTGCTGGTCAGTATCTAAAAAAAGGTTCTCAAGTTTATCTTGAAGGTAAATTACAAACGCGTAAGTGGCAAGATCAAAACGGTCAAGATCGCTACACCACTGAAGTGGTATTAAGCGGTTTTGACGGAACCATGCAAATGCTAGGCGGTGGAAATCGCCAAGGTGGCGATGCTTCATTTGATCAAGGTTTTAACCAGGCGCCTATGGGGAACCAAGGTGGTCAAATGGGTGGACAGCCACAAGGTGGTTTTAATCAACAGCCAGCACAGCAGCCTAGACAGCAAAACCCAATGGGGCAGCAAAACGTACCACCAATGGGAGGACAGCAACCAGCGCAACCACAACGTGCACCAGCTTATGCACCAAATGACTTTGATGACGATGATGTTCCGTTTTAGGGTTTACATGCTGCGTTATTGTTAAATAAGATATATATCTATACAGAGGCCTGCTTTAAGCAGGCTTTTTTATGGTTGTGTGTCTTATGGCATTTAGAGGTTATGTGTTGTTTTATCTGCTCAATAAGTGATAAATCTAGGTGGTTACCAGGCCTGGTAAAACTTGCTATAAGATCATGCACCGTGATGCCTTTGGAGGCCAATAAAATGGATGCTTCAATGGCAAAAACAGGCTAATACCTCGTTTTATTCCTTATCTTCGATATTAAGCAGTTTTTTAAACTCTTCGTTATCCAGTAAATCTTTAAAGACGGGGTCGCTAATGATTTCATCCGCAGAAACATCGGTACCTAACAGTGAACGTTCTAAATTTTCTAAAGCTTCATTGGGTTGATTAAGCAGTGCGAAAGCACCTGCAAGTTGATAAAAAGCATGGCGGTTTTGTGGGTCGATTTGCAATGCTTTATTACAAAGATTGATGGCCCATTGAGGTTCATCCATTTCTAAGGCTAAATCCGCTTTATACGTGAGTGCTTCAGTATTGTATGGGTCAATTTCTAATATTTGATCGTAAATACTCATACGATTACTAAGCAGGGATTCTTGACCTGCCTTTAACCATAAACTGTGAATGTCTTGGTGTTGAATCAGCTGCTTATGAGCGTTATTAATGCCTTTTGATTTATTATTCAGCTCTTCTTCAAGCTTGGCTAAACGTTGTTCGTAAACATCGATAACGGCATTTACTTTTGAGTCGGCTAGGTCATGTACTTTTTCTTTAATATCTCGAATAGAGTTCCAACCTAAGAGAACCAATACGGAACTGATACCCGCAATAAGGTAAAAGAAATAGGTTACGGTATCGCTAACGTAGCTTACGGCACGGGTGGTGAGGCTAATATCGCGATTAGTCACCTCTTTGGTGAGGTCAACGTGCATTTGCATCATATCGGCACGTAAATCTTTGAGTTCGTCAATGACATAGCGTTCAATAAACGGGTTGTACATGGGCTCTTTAAGCTGATTAACATCTTGAGTTTCTTTGTTGTGAGGGCTTTCAGCAAACCCTAATTGCGGTGTTAACGCTAAAAAAAGAATTAAGATTAATGCTTGCATATAGCACTCCCATGATTATGAATTGCGACTAGGTTTTCGTGCATCGTATTAATGGTTTTTTCATAGTCGTTTTCACTTACATAAAACTGCATTTCAACTTGGCGAGTATTTTGGTGAATCGCCTCGATATTAATGCCATTTTTGTAAAGAGACTGTACGGCGGTCGATAAAAAACCTTTAATACGCATATCGCTTCCCATTGCACAGGCCAGAGCGACTTTACTGGTTTGAATTGAGGCCGTAGGTAATTTGTTTTGTAGCTGTTGCTTTAAACGGTTTACTTTTTTAAGTGAATCATTAAGGTATAAGGTGATGGTATTGGCATTAAAGTCTTTATTAATGAGATCGCAGCCTAAACGTTGAGTAATATTTAGAATAGCCTGTTCATAAAAACACTGTTCACCCATCATGTCTTGATCAAAAATTTCCACCGCAATTAAGCGTTGTAGTCCAGCAATGATTTCAACTTGAGGTGATGTGCTGGTATAACCTTCACTAATTAATGTGCCGTGATGTTCAGGCTCAAAGGTATTTTTGATTCTTAATGGAATTTGCGCTTGACGTAAACCTTTAGCGGCTTTTGGGTGAATCGCTTCCATACCAAGGTTAGCCAGTTGATCGGCAATGTCATAGTTGGTTTTACCAATAGGTACAACGTTTTCTTCACCTACCAGACGAGGGTCTGCGCTACTTAAATGGTACTCTTTATGAATCACCGCTTCGCTTGCTTGGCATAAGACAGCAATACGACTAAAGGTCATTTCGCTGTAACCACGGTCGTAGGTTTTCATAAGATTTTCCGTACAATGGGTATAGCCTGTTACGATGGGTAAAACATTCTCAAAATTGATATCACTCAGCTGTTGTTGAATCATCTCATCTAGAGACAAAGGAGCATCGGTTTTCCAGCCCGTTAAGTCTATAAATTGGCTGTTAATACCTTCGGCTTGCAGTAGATGAGTTAAATTCCACGCACTGTGCGCTTCACCTAAACTGGCTAAGAGTTCCCTAACCGTTAATAAGTGGTTATCGAGCGAAAAGTGGCCATGAGTACATAAGTCTTGAAGATAAGTCAGTAATTGCTCAGTCTCTTTAATACGCAGGTTAATAAAGCTATTGGCTTTTACTAAGAGTGCAGGGTCATCAAACAGGCTGGCATTAATTTCATTTAGTTTGTCGGCAAGTTCATTTAATGCCACCTGCCAGTTGGCATCGGTGTCATCATTGGCAAATAAGCCATAGACACCAGGTTTTCCTGACTTTTTATGCTCAAGCAGGTCATCTGTCACTCCACCGTAAGCAGAAACAACGATGATTCTTTGGTACGGTGATTCTGGATATAACACAATATTGTCTTTTACGGCGTTGTAGTCAGACATTGAAGTGCCACCGATTTTTTCAACACTTAATTTATTTGGGGTGCTTGTAGGCATGTTTTCCTTAATCATTTTGGTGATTTTATTGTTTTGGGTATTTATATGGTGAGAGAGCTTTGCACGAGATTCATACATAAAAAAATGCAATTACCCATGTAATTACAACTGTTTTGGTTTTATCTTCTCGTGCAAAGGTCTCTTTGGGTTAGTAGGCGCCATTACTAGCGCCTAGGCACAAACTATGGTCGATACACTTTTATTCTGGAAGGTTATATGAACCATCTTTGTCATGGGTTTCACGCCCAGTAACTGGAGGGTTGAATACACAAACCATTCGCATCTGTACCCCTTTATTGGCCTTTAAAATGTGTTGGTCATTTTCATTTAGAGCATATACAGTGCCTTCACGAATGGGGTGGGTGATGCCAGTGGCTTTGTCGTAAATCTCACCTTCACCTTCAATACAATAAACCGCTTCTAAGTGGTTCTTGTACCAGAGGTGTAAATCCTCATTCGGTTTAATGAGCGTGTCATGCAGAGAGAAGCCCATACCATCTTTGGCCAACAATAAACGGCGACTAGTCCATTGAGCACTATCTACATCGGCATCGGTTCCAATAATGTCGTCATATAGGTTTCTAACTATCATTTAGGCTACCTCGTTTGGCGATTTTTTAAGTACTTTATTAATGGCGTTTTCTAGAATATCAAACCCTTCATTAACCAGTTCGTCAGTAATGACTAATGGCCCTAAGAATTTAATAACTTCACCTTCAGCTCCAGCCGTTTCAATAATAAGTCCGTCTTCAAATGATTGAGCGCAGATAGGTGATGTGAGTTTTGGTTTTTTAAACTCAGCTCCCCAAATCATACCGTGGCCACGAATCTCACGAATCAAATTTGGGTAGGTTAAAGCCAGTTGTTCCATTCGTTTTTGTACCAAGTTTGATTTAGCTTGCAGTGTTTCGATAAAACTGCCATCTGACCAGTACTTTTTAAGAGCCGCAGTTTGCGCTACAAAGGCGAGGTTGTTACCACGGAAGGTTCCAGAGTGTTCACCTGGGCTCCACTTATCAAGTTCGGGTTTCATTAAAACTAATGACATAGGGTGACCTGCGCCAATGGATTTTGAAAGGGTAACAATGTCAGGTACTACGCCTGCACGTTCAAAACTAAAGAACTCACCAGAGCGGCCATTACCTACCTGAATATCATCAACGACCATTAAAATATCAAAGTCATCACAAATTTGTCTTAACGCTTGTAGCCACTCTTCACCCGCGACATTGATTCCACCTTCAGCCTGAATGGTTTCAAGCACAATTGCGGCAGGAAGCTCCGTTCCTGAAGACTCATCTTCAATGATTTTACGTAGGTAAGCCATGGTATCGACCTTATCACCAAGGTAATTATGGAATGGCACCTGGTAGGTATAGCCTGGAACACCATAGTTATCATCATGGTAATAGCTGTTACCTGTAATACTTAAAGAACCCATCGACATACCGTGAAAACCATTGGTAAAAGACATAACCTGTTTACGGCCTTTAACTTTACGGGCAATTTTTAAGGCCGTTTCAATGGCATTAGTACCTGTTGGTCCAACAAATTGAAGCTTGTAATCTAAGTCACGAGGCTTAAGAATGTTGTTGACAAACGTTTCCATAAAATCACGTTTGGCGACGGTAGCCATATCCAAGGCGTGACCAATTCCATTGTTTTGAAGATAATCAATAACGGCGCTATTGATAATATCGTTGTTATGACCATAGTTTAATGCACCAGCTCCAGCAAAGAAGTCGATATAGCGTTTGCCTTCTTCATCCCAGATTTCGGACATTTTTGAAGTTTTGAAAACAGTCGGAAATGAGCGAACATAGCCACGCACTTCTGATTCATATTGATTGAAAATTGATAAAGACATCAGTGTCTCCCAGTTTCTAAATTTAAAATAAAGTGTTAATTAGGTTTTGTTTATAGGCCGCTCTAAGTGTGTAGAGCTCTTCCTCTTCATGTTCTTCTGAACCAAAATGCGTTTTTTCTAAGAATGGTGTAATTTCGACAATTAACCCATGCTGTTCTGCAAAACTTTTAAAGAGATTTTGCGACGCGGTATTAGAGGGGCTGATGGTGCAGCACACATCACGCACAATCGGTCTGTGAACCTGGTTTCTGATTAAGTGATAGATTAATTGTCGACCTAAACCTTGACCTCGACAGGTATCTGAAACAGCAATTTGCCAAACAAATAAACTGTCTTCTTTATCAGGCCGAAAGTAGCCTGAGACAAAGCCAACAATTTGATTGTCTTTTTCTGCCACAACGCAGGTGTCGGCAAAGTGAGTGGCTTGCAAAAAATAGAGGTAGCTAGAGTTTAAATCTAGTGGGGGCGATCGCTTTATGAGCGAATAGATGGCAAGTCCATCTTCGATTTTAGGTGTTCGAAATGAAATTGCAGTTTTTGTATCAGGCTCCATAATAAGTTCTTTTGATTGTTTTTAAGTTGATTAAATCAACCAATCGCAATGTAAATAGCGTGATATGCATGGGTAAAGATGCATCGTTGACCAGGGTGTAAATGACTTTCTGATAGGCACAAGTAAGCCTCGTGAAAGATTTGCACCAAACGATTGATTCCTCGGGACGTATCCTCTGGATTAGACTTGACCTATTAAGGTCTAAGGAAAGGGGGCGCCTAAACGCAGTAGAAATTGTATTAAATACAATAAATAAAATAATATTTTTTTAAGTTTATTAAATCACAATTATTATAACAAATTAAATCTATATTTCAAGTTCTTAGCAAGGTTTTGCCGTTGTGGGGTTCGCTTTCTAAAGAAGAATAATGCAATAATATTAACGTGTTAAACCCGTTATTAAACGGGTTTAATTATCTTTTTAGCTATCTGTTCAACTCATTATAGATATTTCTGGCATTTCTTTCGTATAGCTCTTTATAGGCAGGTCTTGCTTGATGTTTAGATTGGTCAATTGTGCCAATGTCATCCACTCTGCCGCCATCTTTTATAAACGCTTTTACTTGATTTGCAAGCTCCACAAAATAGTCATAAGTTTGTACTTTAATCACTTGTGCATTTGCTGGGTTGCCGTGTCCAGGAATTATAATGGTGTCATTATTCGTCAAGCGCATCATCTTATCAAACGAGGCCATCCACTCAATGTAACTACCATCTTCAAACAGGCCTGGTAAACGTTCATTAAAACCTAAATCACCACTAAAAACGATGTTTTTTGAGGGAATATAAGCGCCTGTCATGGTTGGGGTGTGCCCACCGCCAAAGTTAATTAATTGAACTTGTTCGCCATTGCCCACATCAATGGTTATTTGGTCTTTAAAGCTGGTGTATTTACTGGTTGCATTGTAAGAATGGCTATTAATCACCGTACCTACAGAGCGTGTGTATCTTGCTTTAGCTTTGTTGAAGTTTTTGTCCCAATATTTGGTTGCCTCTTCTTGTGAATAAATATTTTTAACACCAATATCTACCCAATAACTTGCGCCCATATTGGCGTGGCCTTGGTAGTTCTCAATAGCCACCCACTTGACGGGTTTGTTAGTAACCTTTTTCAAGGCCTGATGAAAGCTATAAGCAACGGCTTCATTAGGCCCTGAGTTATAAACAAAAACGCCATCTTCAAAAATAACGGCGCTCATATTGTTATTAAAACCAAAATTGCCAGGATTACCCCAAATCATACTACCAACCGAGGTATAAACTCCTGGAGCCACCTCTTTTAACTGCGGGATAGGCAAGGTTTTACCGATATAGCCCAGCTGTTTTTCTAAGCTGCTAACTTCTTTTGCATACTCTGGATACGCTTCACTAAAAGAGTCTGCGTAAACAGCGGCCGTTACAGGGTTGGAAAAACATAGCGCAATCAGTGCTGAGAGGCCGATAACTTCTTTGTTATAACGTTTGAACATGCTTCATTTTCCTTATGAATTGTTATTCTGGCTGCCTTGCCAATTACCACCCAATGCTTTATACAAACTCACTAGGGCACTTGAGTGATTCAGTTTCATGCTGACTTGTGCAAGTTCAGCTGTAAAGAGGTTTCGCTGTGCATCCAGCACTTCTAAATAGCTTGAGTAACCTGCGTCAAAGCGTTTTTGCGCTAAATCCAATATTTGGTTCAGTGCAATGACTTGTCGTTGCGTTGCTTCAAGCTGTTTGCTACTGCCTTTTAGCTGTGTTAACGCATCCAAAACCTCTTTAAAGGCTGTGCGCACAGTTTGCTGATATTGAATGGCTAAGGCTTGCTTCTGAGCTTCCGTTGTTTGTACTTGTGACTGACGTTTTCCGTAATCAAAAATAGGCGCATTAATCGCAGCCGAAGCATTCCAACCAATAGATTGGTCGCTGAATAACTGATTTAGGGCTTCACTCTGAAAACCTACCAGGCCTGTTAAACTGATAGAAGGAAACAGAGCCGCTTTAGCTACGCCAATATTAGCATTTGCCGCAATTAAACGCTGTTCCATTGCAACAATGTCGGGTCTACGTTCCAGTAAGTCAGAAGGCAGGCCTGCTGGAATAGGTAAACGATCACTTAACGTAAGCGTTTGTGTTTCTATCGTTTTGCTGGTTAACGTACTCATCGCTTTAGGTGAACGACCGACTAAAACCGCTAAAGCATGCAGTTGTAAATCACGTTGCTCAATCTGTTGTTGTAAGGCGATTTGAACTGAAGCTAACTCTGATTCCGCTTGATGGACATAGAGTGGTGTTACAGAACCATATTCAAGTTGAGTTTGGCGGAGTGTCAGAGCCTCTTGTCGAGACTGAACCGTGTTTTGTGCCAAACGTACGTTTTGATTTAAGGCCATTAAATTTAAATAGGCTTTAGCTACCGCCGTGGTCACACTTAATTTAATGGTTTTTTGATCCGCTTCGGTGGCATTTACATTAGCTTGTGCTTGCTGTTTTAAAGCGTCATTTTTACCCCAAACATCAAGCTCATAACTTAAAAGTGCACCTAGTGTAAACTGCCCAAAGGTATACTGTGAGCCAACAGGGTAAGCTTCTTCACTGACTTGAGTTCGGGCTAAATCACTGCTTACACTCAATTCCGGGTATTGCGCTGAAGCACTCTGTGTTAACAGTAAACGGGCTTGTTGTAAATTGAGTTTGGCCAGTTGAATATCACTGTTATGGGTTAGCGCTTCATTAATCAAATGAAATAGGTTTTGATCTCCAGAGAGTTGCTGTAACCAGGCCTGTTCATTTAAATCTAAATTCATTACCACGCTGTTTTGTTGGTTTTGCCAGTTTTCAGAACTCGGTAGTTCTGTTTTAGGTGTTTGATAAGCTGGAATTTGACTACAACCCGCCAATAACATGACGGGAATGAGAGTCGAAATGGTGAATAATTGTTTCATTATTAAGACTCCTTATTTTCTGTGGTTAGCGGTTCAGAAGGCTGTGGTTTTTTTGAGCCAAATCGTTCTGAAAAACCTGCCACCAAACGGAAAAACATCGGTACAAATAAGGGCGCAAACAGGGTGGCGGCAATCATACCTCCTACCAGGCCTGTACCCACGGCATGACGTGCCGCTGCACCTGCCCCCGTGCTTAACATTAATGGTATTGCGGCAATCGTAAAGGCCAAGGAGGTCATAACAATCGGTCTAAACCTAAGTCTGGCAGCTATTTCGGCAGCTTCTGCAAGTGGTATGCCTTGTTTGTGTTTTTGCATAGCCACCTCAACAATCAAAATGGCATTTTTGGCGGATAAACCAATTAAGGTCAGTAAGCCGAGCTGGAAGTAGATATCATTCTGTAAACCGCCTAAACTCACCGCAATGGTTGCTCCTAATACCGCAAAAGGCACAGCGGTTAAAACGGCAATAGGAATTGACCACCGTTCATACTGCGCGGCAAGAATTAAAAAGACAAACAATAAACCAAATAAGAAGGCCTGGTTACCCGAGCTTGATGATTGTTTTTCTTGGAAGGCTTCACCGACCCAACCCAGACTATAACCCTGAGGCATTATTTCATTAGCGACCTCTTCAAAAGCGGCAATCGCTTGCCCTGAACTATAACCAGGAGCGGGTTCGCCCATTAATTTGGCCGCAGGGAATAGGTTAAAACGGTCAACAACATCGGCTCCTGTTTGACGTTCTACACTAACAAGTGAACTAAGCGGAATCATTTGCCCAGTTTGCGAACGCACAAATACTTGCGCCAAGTCCTCAGGCTTTTCGCGGTAGTTGGCTTCTGACTGCAGGTTCACTTTATAGGTGCGTCCATAGAGGTTAAAGTCATTCACATAAAGAGAACCAAAGGTGGCTTGCATGGCTGCGAAGACATCATTGATTGGCACTTGCATAGCCTGAGCTTTTTCGCGGTCAAGTTTTATCTCATATTGCGGAACCTTGGTTGAAAAGGTAGTACGAACCGAAGCCAACTCTGGGCGGGCTGTTGCTTTAGCAATTAATTCTTCGGTTGTTTTAGCTAATGCCTGAGAGCCATCGCCATTACGGTTTTGTAAATAAGCTTCAAAACCACCTGTCATACTCATGCCCATAATCGTAGGCATTCCAATTGGAATACTAAAAGCATCAGGAATCGCCATCAATTGACCAAATAATTGCCCGACAATTGCAGATGAGCTTTCATTAGGTTCTTGACGTTCATCCCAATGTTTTAGGGTAACAAAAGAGATAGCAGAGTCGGTTTTTTGTGTAAACGTCTGTAAATCAAAACCAGCAAAACTGATTGCATGTTCAACACTAGGGTGTTGCAGTAACATCTCAGATGCTTGATCTCTAGCCACCTCAGTGCGCGCTAGAGACGAAGCTGGCGGTAGGTAGTTTAAAACAAACAGTGTTCCTTTATCTTCTTGGGGTAATAAACCTTTTGGTAAGCCACCTAACGATTGATAAGTAATAAATACCAGGCCTGCAAAAAGCAATACGCTGATTAAGCTATAACGCATAATGGTGCGAACACCCGCTGAAAAACCTTTGGTTGTGGTCTCAAAGAAACGGTTAAAAGCATGAAAAAATCCGCTTGATTTCGTTTGTACTGGTTGCAATATATTGGCGCATAAAGCGGGGGTGAGTGTTAAAGCCACTAAACCAGAGATTGTGACGGAGATAACAATAGTAATGGCAAATTGTTTATACATTTGACCCGTTAGGCCTTCAATAAATGCAACAGGAATAAATACGGCGCCAAGCACCAAAACAATAGCGATAATTGGTCCTGTGATTTCACTCATCGCCTTAATGGTTGCCTCACGCGCAGAGAGTTTTTCTGTGTGCATAATGCGCTCTACGTTTTCGACCACAATAATGGCATCATCGACCACAATTCCTATGGCGAGTATCATGCCAAAAAGCGTTAATTGGTTGATTGAAAAACCTAACAGATACATACCAATAAAAGTACCAATAATGGATACGGGTATGGCAAGTACTGGAATTAAAGTAGCGCGGGCATTTTGTAAGAAGAGGTAAACCACTAACACCACTAAAATAAGTGCTTCAAAAAGGGTATAAATTACCTTTTCAATTGAGATATTGACGAACTCCGTGGTGTCATAAGGCACTGCATAATCTAAGCCTTTTGGAAAACTTTTTGATAGCTCGGCAAGTTTTGAATCAATCTGTTCAGAGGTTTCTAAAGCGTTAGCCCCAGGTTTTAAAAACACCCCAATTGGCACAGTCGGTTTGCCGTCATAGGTGGCATTAAAGGCGTAGTCTTGAGCGCCCAGTTCAACTCGTGCAACATCTTTTAAACGTAAAGAATTACCATCACTTTGCGCACGTAAAATAATGTTTTCAAATTGTTCAGGTTGCGATAAACGTCCTTCTGTTGTTACCGTGTAGGTAAATGCTTGTGCATTTTCCATTGGTTCCTGTCCAAATCGACCTGCAGCAAACTGTGAGTTTTGCGATTGTATTGTTTGGTAAATATCATTTGGTGTTAGGTTATATTGCGCTAATTTATTTGGGTCTAACCAAATACGCATGGAGTAATCTTTACTGCCAAACTGGCGAGCCTCGCCCACGCCAGGAATTCTGGATAGCTCATCCAAAACGTTAATTAAGCCATAGTTGGCAATAAACACGGTATCGAGTGTTGAATCATCTGAATAGAGCGAGATAACTTTTAAAATACTT
The DNA here is from genome assembly GCF_000478585.1 of Thiomicrorhabdus sp. Kp2. Taxonomy (NCBI): domain Bacteria; kingdom Pseudomonadati; phylum Pseudomonadota; class Gammaproteobacteria; order Thiotrichales; family Piscirickettsiaceae; genus Thiomicrorhabdus; species Thiomicrorhabdus sp. Kp2. Next base: position 1,062,083 of record NZ_ARWI01000001.1, on the reverse strand, counting down.
GATGATTTTTTATTAACTTGAACACCAATACGCTGAACCTCGGAGGGTAATTTGCTTAAAGCGCCCTGTACCTTGTTATTAACATTGATATTGGCTTTATCAATATCCGTACCGATTTTAAAGGTGACTGTTAATGTTAAAGTGCCTGATGATGAGGTTACAGAGTTAATGTAAAGCATGTCATCTATGCCATTAATGGCTTGCTCCAGGGGGGCGGCCACGGTATCCGATATGGTTTCAGCACTGGCACCAGGGTAACTTGCCGTTACGGCAACTTGTGGCGGAACAATTTCTGGGTATTCGGAAATAGGTAGCGATTTCATCGCTAGATAACCCGCAATTATGACAACAAGCGACAGAACCGTTGCAAGTACAGGGCGGTTAATAAAATAGTTAGAAAACATGGTGAATCCTTAAATTAACGTTTTGCAGGTTAATGACTGTATAAGCGATAAACGTCAAATTATTGAGACGATTGGTTGTTATCAGCGTTCGCTGTTTTTTCGGGTAGTACGGTTACAGGTGTTTTTGGTCTAAGTTTAATGAGATTATTCACCACAACCATATCGCCGTCTTTTAGCCCTGAATCAATGAGCCAATTATTACCCTGTTGAGCCTCAATTTGCACGGGAGCTAGGTTAGCAATGCCATCTTCAACTTTATACACAAAGGCTTGTTGACCCATTTGCAAAACGGCTTTTTGAGGTATGACAAAAACATTTCTCCTAATTGCACTGCCCACTCTTAAACGTACAAATTCACCTGGCAATAAGTTGGTATTTGGGTTGTCAAATACGGCACGAGCCTGAATACTTCCTGTTGCAGGATTGATTTGACTATCGATAAAATTAATATGACCTGAGGCCAATACTTTGTTTTGGTTGTTGATAATTTCTGCTGTCCACTCTTTTTGCGGTAAGGCTTTAAGCTTGCCAGCTTCAACCATTTTTTGCTGTTTAGTAAAGTCAGCATCAGGAATAGCAAATATCACATGAATAGTGTCGAGCTGGGTAATTGTAGTCAGCAGGCTGTTGTCTGAGCTACTTCCCACTAAACTACCAATATCTTGCTGTTTTATACCGATTACACCAGAAGCCTCAGCGCGAACCTCTGTGTAGTCTAGATCAATTTGAGTTTCATTCAGTGCAGCTTGTTGGCCAAGTAGATTCGCTTTTGCAAGTTCCAAAGTTGATAGAGCACTGTCTACTTCTTGAGCACTCACTGCTTTGTTTTTATATAAGCCTTTTACACGATTGTATTCACGTTCAGCCTGGTTAAGGTTGGCTTGAGCAACGCTTACTTGCGCTTTAGCTTTAAGAACCATGGCACGGTACTTACGATCATCAATTTTATAGAGCAACTGCCCTGTTTTGACGGTTTGGCCTTCGGTAAAAAACTTTTTCTCTAAAATGCCACTGACTCGAGCGTACACATCTACTTGTTGAGCCGATTGAGAACGAGCAGAATATTCTGCATAGGTCGCTACATCTTGTTGGATAACCGCTTTGGCCACAACGGGCATTGCTTGTGGTTTTTGCGGTTGTTCAGCCGCAATGACAAAAAGTGGGATAAATAAAAATGCGCTGATTACACTTTTAGCAAAGCGAGTTTTTGGACTAAAAATGGCTGAAAACATCATGAATTCCTATGCATATTATAAAGTTGAATACAAAAGTGTAGCACATACTACACTTTTATTTCAATCATCAGAAAAAATAAATTTTAAGGTACAATATCCTTATTATTACTCTTGAATTATTTGTACTCACTATGTCTCAATTTCCTACTCATAAAATCGTTGAACCCTCTAATAAAAGAGGGTTAGCGCGCCAACAAAAGTTTTTAGAAACCGCCGAGGAAATGTTTTTAACACAAGGTTATGCCAGTACGAGCGTGAATGAAATCGTGCGATTATCTGGCGGGTCTTTAGTGACCTTGTATAGAATGTTTGGTAATAAACTCGGTTTATTTGAGGCGGTATTTAGGAAAATAACCCTGACTTTTTTCAATGAGTTGGAAGAGGGAGTGGTTTGGAGTGATGATATAGAGCTTAGTTTGCAACGTTTTGGTAAGCACATGCAGAGCGTGATATTAAGGCCAGATGGTATTGCTATTTATCGAATGGTGTTAATGGAAAACAATGCTGACCAGCAAGAAATACAAAGAATTTACTATAAATATGGGCCACAAGTTGCTATTGGAATGTTGGCTAATTATTTAGATAAACAAGTTCAAGCTGAAAAAATTGCGGTAGAAGATACTTATTTGGCGGCTTCACAGTTTATGGAAATGATTAAAGGCGCTTTTGTAAATCGACAACTGTTTGGTGAAGTGATTTCTGAAGAAGAGGTCGCCTTGGCACTAAAGCAAGGCGTACAGATTTTTTTAAATGGGTTATCCGTTCAAAAAACAGATTTATGAAAACCAACTGATCCCTCGTAGACAAGGGCGGGTTTTAGTTATTTAAGGCTTTTTTCCACGTGAATCAATTCGTTCAATAAAATCTTTAATGATTTCATTGTAAAGTTGTTTACCTAAATAGGCATCTTCCACGCCGTGCTCAATACTGGGGTTATCATTCACTTCAATGACCACAACGCGGTCGCCCGACTGCTTAATATCCACCCCATAAAAACCGTTACCAATTAGTTTAGTTGCTTTTAAAGCGGTCTCAATAACCTTTTTAGGTGCTTCAAAAGAGGGTAAGGTCTCAAATCCGCCTGACTCGGTATTATTGGTTTCATGTTTATAGATTTGCCAGTGGTTATTCACCATATAGTAACGGCAAGCAAACAGGGGTTTATGGTTTAGCACTCCAATACGCCAATCGTACTCGGTGTACATAAACTCTTGCGCCAACAATAATGCAGACTCTTCAAATAACGTTTTTGCCTCAGTTTCTAACGCCTGCTGATTTTCAACCTTAACAATACCTCGCGAGAAAGAACCGTCTGGAATTTTAAGCACCATTGGAAAACCGATTTCGCTTTCTAATGTTTTGAAGACTTCACTAGAGGCGTTTTTTACAATACGGGTTTTTGGGGTATCAACTTTATGGGTATTAAGTAGATCCGCCAAATAGACCTTGTTGGTACAGCGTAAAATGGAGGTTGGGTCATCAATGACTACGAGGCCTTCAGCTTCGGCTTTTTTGGCAAACTGATAGGTGTAGTGGTTCACTGAGGTCGTTTGACGAATAAATAGTGCATCAAATTCGGCTAAACGCATGTAGTCTTTACGAGTAATTCGCTCGGTCGCCATGCCTTGTTGATGAGCGGCTTTTTCAAATAGTTTTAACGCTTTCTCATCGCTTGGCGGTAGCTCTTCTTTGGGGTCAATTAAAATCGCTAAATCGTAGCGGAACTGTTTTTGCAGCTTTGGTTTACGCCACATTTTTAAACTAAAGCGTTCAAATGCATTAGCAAAAGCTTCTTGTTCAGCCGCTTCTTTTAGGTATGAGAGTGCAATGGCTTTAACACGTTTAATTTGCCAAGCGTCTTTGTAGGTGAGCGTTACTTCTAATAATGGTGTGGGAAAACGTTCAAATAAAGTATTGGCCAATTTTTCAAATTGCGGTTGCAGTGTTTGTCCAAACCAACAACGAAATTTTAGACTATCACCATTTTGTCCATGAGCGAGGTTGCTCATCAATTGGTTGGTTTTCTCAAATTGAAGTGAAGCCAATGAGTGGCTTCCCATATCGTTAATGGTTTTGACTGATGGAAAGGCGTTATGGTCTCTAGCCTCAGCCAATAATGAACAGTAATAGCCTGTTTTTAAATAGCGATAATCACGGCATAAATTAATAATGCGCACACGTTTTTTCTTAGAGTTTGATGTCTGTTCAAGATAGTCATCAAAAGTAATAACATCTTGGCTAGGGTAGTAAGGTTGCCAGTCGCTTAGCTTGTCCACAACGACATAAAATTGGCTCATTAAGGTCTCCGTAAATGAGGTTGAAATAAAAGTGATTTTTACAGTAAAAATAGTTAAATAACAATCAAAATTTTACTTGGCATTTCAATATTTTAAGCAGTATGATTCGTTTTCCAGTATAAGGAATTCTAATGTTTAATTTACACGCCGATTTAGTGCCTATTTGCTTTCAAAAAGAGTATCTTTCAAGCCGTACATTTTTTCAAAAAACACAGCAAATATTTCCTGCTGCTTTGCTTGTTGAGCAGCGTGAATTTGAGCACCCCTTAAAAGGGCCAAATAATGAACCTTTATTTTGTGATGTGCTTTTTTTAGGGCAATCAACTACACCAAAAGCGGTTTTGGTACTCATTTCGGGCACGCATGGTGTCGAAGGGTTAACAGGTTCGGCGGTGCAAGCCGATTTACTTCCAGAGCTGGTTGAGGTGTTACAGGCAAATGCTGACTTAGGTGTATTGATGATTCACGCTTTAAATCCTTGGGGAGTGGCCTGGTCAAGACGATGTGATCACCAAGGTATTGATTTGAATCGCAACTTTATTGATTTTTCGGACGAACTTCCTGTGCAAGAAGGGTATAAAGAAATTAACCAGGCCTGTTCAATGTTAGATGAACAAGGGTATAAGGGGTTAAAATCCGCTTTTTCTGCGGATGCGTTTGATGAGTTTATAGCATCCTTAACTCGCGGGCAGTATCAAGATCAGAACGGGCTTTTTTATGGTGGTAAAGCCCCTTCTTGGTCACGTGAAGTGCTTAATCAAATAACTTCACATGCTTTTATTCAGCAGGCTGAACGTTTGTCGGTCATAGATGTGCATACGGGTTTGGGGCCTTATGGCTATGGTGAGGTTATCAATGACCATGAGCCTAATAGCAAAGGGTTTGAGTGGGCAAGTCGGTTGTATGGTGATAACGCTTATTCTGCCCTGTTAGGGGAGTCTTCTTCTGCGCCAAAACTGGGGTTGTTGGACTTTTATTGGCATAACATTATTCAAGACCGAGGTTGTTTTATCACATTAGAATTTGGTACTTATCCCGTTGAACAGTTGATTTCAAACCTATGGTTTGAGCAACAATACCAGTTGAGTTTGCAAGAGGGGGAGCCCCGTAAATTGGATGAGAGCCGAGTGGTGGCGATGAGAAACTTTTTTTATCCATTTGAAGCGAGCTGGCAACAACAGGTGCTGTTTCGTTCTCGGCAGGTGGTGAACCTAGCCTTAACAGGATTAACAGAACATGGTTGATAAACAGCCAATGGAACAAACAGCAATTCGTTTGGCGAATAAAGAAGATTTAACCGCCTTATTAGAGATTGAAAATGGCTGTTTTACCACTGACAAACTGTCACGTAGAAGCTTTAAACACTTTATTAAAAATGGCGCTCATCAATTATGGCTGTTTACTCTAAATGGCCAAGTCATTGGTTACTCTTTGCTTCTCTACCGAACAGGCACAAGTTTGGCACGTTTGTACTCAATCGTTCTAGTGCCTGAAGCACGTGGCAAAGGTTACGCCAGTGAAATTTTAAAACACGCCGAACAGCAAGCCGCAGAGCGTTTGTGTGTGTATATGCGTTTAGAAGTTAACCAACAAAATCAAGCGGCGATTAAGTTATATCAATCGTTTGGCTATAAAACGATTGGTGAACTGCCTGGTTATTACGAAGACGGTGGGGATGCGTTTAAGATGGAAAAACGCATTGTGTTAAGTGCCAAACGTAAACATCGCCCTAAACCTTATTACCAACAAACAACCGAGTTTACCTGTGGCCCAGCCTCATTGATGATGGCGATGAAAACCCTAGATAAAAATTATGAGATGACACGCCATGAAGAGTTGCAAATTTGGCGCGAAGCGACCACGATTTTTATGACCTCTGGGCATGGCGGCTGTTCACCTCACGGTTTAGCTTTAAGCGCTTGGCGCAGAGGGTTTAAAGTTAAATTGTGTATTAATACCGACGAAACCCCATTTGAAGATGGGCTACGTAGTGAAGAGAAAAAACACATTATTCGTTTGGTGCACCAAGAGTTTTTGAGTCAGATGGCGCAAACAGACATTGATTTAAGTGTTCAGCAGTTAAGTGATGCTGAGATGGATTCGTTATTAGAGAGTGAATACCCTGTTTTGGCACTGATTAGTACTTGGCGTTTTAATCGTAATAAAGCACCACACTGGGTTTATGTAGCCGCTTCGGATGATGCGTGTTTTTATATAAATGACCCCGATATGAGCGGTGAAGACTATTTAACACAAACAGATTTTGAGCAAGTGCCAGTAAAACGCCAAAGCTTTAATGCCATGGCGCGATTTGGACAAAAAAAATTGCGCGCTTTGTTGGTTATTTCGCCGCAAAAGTCCTAAGTAAAAATATGATTACTGAACATTATTCAGAAATGTGTTCAGGCATCGATTTAATATAAAGGTCGTGTTTGCTGAATGGGATTTCAATGCCTTCAATGGCAAAACGTTTGTAAATGGCGGTGTTTAAACTATCTACAACTCGTCCACGAATTTCAGGGTCGTCAATCCAAACCAATAGTTCTAAATCTAAGCCAGAAGCACCAAAACGTCTGAAACGTACGCGTGGTTCTGGGTCGGTACAAATCTGAATTTCTTGTTTAGCGATATCCATAAGGGTCTGTTTGGCATGATCGATATCTACATCGTAAGCCACGCTCACGGCAACTCGGGTTCTGGATTTAATATGACGACCTGATGATTCATTAACGATTTTACCGTTAGCGATAATCGCATTGGGTACGTTAATCTCTAGGTCATCACGGGTTAAAATTCGGGTAGAACGCAAACCAATATGGGTTACCATGCCACGTTCACCGCTATCTATCACAATGTAATCGCCAATCTTATAAGGCGAATCTGCCAAAATAAATACACCTGAAAGCAGGTTGGCAATGGTGTCTTTAGCTGCAAAACCAACCGCAATACCAATAATACCCGCCGAGGCTAACCAAGCACTCATGTCGATATTCCAGGTGATAAATAATAGGTAGAAAATAATCAGTACAACCAATACCGCTGCAATATTTTCAAATAAAGGCAGGGTTTGGGGTTGAATAAAGGAACCAGGTTTATGGGTTTGGCTCAGATTTTTGAGGCTGAATTGCGAGCTACGATAAATAAACTGACCCCAAACAATCGTATCAATACTTTGTAGAATCATTGGCAGGAGAGTTTGTAACTTGTCACCTAACTCAAAAAGATGAAAGGCATTATGAATACCAATCAATAGAATAGAAACAGTAATAGGAAGACGAATGGCCTGAAAGATAAAGGCCAAATTAACGCGATGTTTCAGTTGTGCCCATTTTAGTAATGTCCATTGAATAAAGTAACTAATGAATAGCGCAATGACTGCTGCAATCGTAAGTAAAATAAGGGCGTCAATCAATGGATGATTTGGGTAGCTGAAAGAGTCTTTAATAAAATCGAGCATTGGAACCTCTAATCCGTGATAAGTTTGTTAGCTAGGCAGACAGTTTAAACATTAGGTTAAAGATAGCGGTATTGCTTTGGTTCTGTCAACATAACTGAATATTGGTGAAGAAGATAAAGTGATATTAATCATAAAAAAACGGCCGAATCCATGCTATTGGAGACGACCGTTTTAAATCGCATTTTAAGCTCACTTGTGGTGAGCTCTAGTTAGCTTATTTAATGATTTCTAACTCAACACGACGGTTTTCAGCACGACCTTCTTTAGTGCGGTTAGTCGCAATCGGTTGTGTTTCACCAAAGCCTTCTGTTTGAATGCGTTGGCCATCAATACCCTTAGATTCAAGGTAGGTTTTGACCGCATTAGCACGTCTTTCTGATAACCCTTGGTTATAGGCTTCAGTTCCTGTTGAATCTGTATGACCGCTCACTTTTACCGAGGTATTGGTGTTGCGTTCCATATACTCAGAGTAGTCATTTAATTTGGTTTTTGCTTCATCTTTTAATAGGCTTTTATTGGTATCAAAGAATCCACGGAAAGCAACAGGTGCGTCATCTTTCACTTTAGTTACAACGGGAGCAGGTTTTGGTACTAGCACAGGTGCAGGTTTAACCACTTCAGGCGCTTTTGGTTCTGCCCAGCCTTCACATTTAGGAATGGCCGTCTCTTTTGACCAATGAATCGTGCGAACGCAGTAACCGTAACCATCACGCACAATACGATTGCTTGAGTCGATAACGTAGGCGTTTTGTTTTGAACCATCAATATCTTCTTTTGCAGGAGCTAACAAAGTTGGAGCAGGTGCTGCTACTCTTTCAGAGGTATTGCTTTCGGCTTTAGGCGCTGTTTGTGTTGCTTTCTCGCAGCTTGCATCAGCCGTTTCAGCTGTCCATTTAGATGAGCGGACACAACTTCCGTAATTGTCTTTAACAATAGCGCCATATCCGTCTGTAACATAGGCTTCATTTGCAGCAAAGGCATTTGAGCTAGCCGTAACCGTAATCAATGCAATAATAGGAAGTAGTTGTGTTTTCATAATAAATAATCCTTTATATCTGTTTTAAGTCAAAAATAACTTTTCGTTAATTAAGACGGTTAGTTACTGTAATAAGTCACAAATATTTTCAAAATTCTTTTCAAAATTGAAAATATTTTTAGGTCTGTTTTAAAGTTACCAGGCCTGGTAACTTTAAATAATGCTGAACAGCTGTTATTTCTGTTGTTTGCTGTAAATTTGGTCTAGGAGTTGGTCATTGGGAATCACCACGATTTCATCCTCGGTTTTGATTTGAGTGCTGCTTGCATCTATTTTTAACACCTCTCCTGTTTTACCTTGAACACTAATGACGTCTTTGACATTGATGTGCTCTTTTAAATAGTAGCTAGAGAGTATTTTTTTTAGTTGGGGGGCGCTACCAATCCCTATGGCAATGGCAATCGCTAAGGCAAAGCTGGTAAAGGCGACCAAGATAATCATTTGAATTAGCTGAGTGTCAAAGGCGAGCTGTTCTAAAACGGTTAGCACGATGATAACGACCAATACACCGTAAACAAAGCTAGAGACGAGTTTGGCGGCCGCGGGAATGAAGTTTTTAAGTGCGCTGTTTAAAGCATTGCGAATAAAGTGCGCTACAAATAAACCAGCCACCAAAATAATGAGTGCCGCCATTAGGTTTGGAATATACATGGCGATTTTGCTTAAGGTATCTACAAAGCCTGTAAGCCCTGCATATTCAGCAGCAGTAATAAAGGTAAATAGCATAATAAGCCAAAAAAACAGACCCGCTAAAAGGGTAGATGGGGTTTGTTTAATACCTACGGCTAAGATTTTTTTATCTAAGTGTATGCGTTCTGCGGCGCAATCAAACTTGAGCTTTTTGAAAAGGTTAAAGCTGATTTTGCGCACAAAAATAGCCAGTAAATAGCCTGTTAATAACACCAGTAAGGCAATGAAAATATCAGGCAAAACCATTAAGAAGTTGTTGTAGGCATCTCCCCAAGTGAACTCAATTCTCTCTTTAACCGTATTAATATTCATTTGTTGTCCTTTGTCTTAGACAGTGTTTTAGCCATGGAAAAAATCGCTAAAGGCATTACATAGATAAATAAAATCAAAATTTCTTGAATAAATGTTAACCAGTTTACACCTTGAATAATCATGGAGGTACGTTGTTCTTTACTGTGCTGACTGTCATCAATAGACAGGAGGTTTTTCAGCTTGTTTTCATCTATCGATGGTTGGCTCATAAGCAGTATTTCTCATAAAGTTGTTTAAATCCTTCCATTGCTCGGTATAAGCGCATTTTGGTCGCACTGAGTTTTATCTCCAGGATATCGGCAATCTCTTGTAAGCTCAACTCGGTATTAAAACGCATGCTGATAATCGCCTTTTCCTGCTCTTGTTGCTGATTAATGCAGTATTGAACACAACGCTCTTCATCATCGCATTCAAACTCTTTACTTAATTGTAAGTCGTCAGCATAGTCATCAATAGAGTCATGTTGGGTGAATGATTTTCTTTGCGCTGCGGTATGGCATAAATTAATTGCGATACGGTATAACCAGGTCGAAAACTGCGCGTCACCCCGAAAATTTTTTAATTGCTGAAACACTTTTAAAAAAGTTTCTTGTGAGATCTCTTCAGCTTGCTCTGCATTGCCAAAATAGCGTAAACAGATGGCATAGACCTTTTGTTCATGCCTATTGACCAACTCTTCAAATGCCAAAGTTACGTGGGGTAACTCTTGTTTGGCCTGTTCAACGATTTCAGTATCGGTTAATGCTTTAAACATGTTATTTTTGATTATTCCTAAATAGGACAGATGTTTTCAAGAAAAGGTCACATAGAAAAGTGACTTTTGTGAAAAAGACTCTGTCATAGTGGTGTAGCATTGGGTAGATTATAGAATTACAGGGAAAATACAATGGAAAACTTTAGTAGTAGTCTTATGGTGATTGTCATTCTTTTAGTGGCAAACGGTTTCTTTGTAGCCGCTGAATTTGCTCTAGTGAAAGTACGCACTTTGCGTGTAGAGAATATGGCTAGAGACGGTGGTCTTTCAGCACGACTTACGCTTAGAATTAAACAGAATTTAGAACCCTACCTGGCGGCCTGTCAGTTGGGGATTACGATGGCCTCTCTTGGTTTAGGTTGGGTGGGTGAACCTGCTGTGGCCAAGCTATTAGAGCCGATGTTCCACTCTATGGGAATGCCAGAAGAGTTGTTACACTTTACCTCGTTTTTAATTGGTTTCATTATTTTTTCATCTCTGCATATTGTAATCGGTGAGCAAGTACCAAAAACCTATGCCATTCGTAAGCCTGAACCTGTCTCTATCTGGGTTGCCATACCATTGCACGGCTTTTACTTAATTAGCTACCCTTTAACAAAGGCGCTTAACTGGTCTGCATCAGCCATCTTAAAAGCCATGGGTGTTAAAGAGGCTTCTCACGAAGAAATTTTTAGTGATGAAGAGTTAAGTGAGATGATTGATGCCTCAAGCACCCACGGTAATTTAGATAATATTAAAGCCGATATGATTCAAAATATGTTTGCTTTTGATACCCGAATTGTACGCGATATTATGGTTTCACGTAGCCAGGTTGATTGGTTGGATGTAAATAGCGATATTGAAACCATCAAAAAACAGATTGTTGAATTAGGGCATTCTCGCTTTCCATTAGTGCGTGGTAATCTTGATGATATTGTTGGAATTTTGTTAGTAAAAGATTTGTTGTTATCAACTTTGGACAGCCAAACCACAACGCCTTCAGATATTGAATCGATTGCACGCAAGAGTTTGATTATGCCAGAGGTGATGGGGTTGCAAAAAGCGTTTGATTTGATGCGAAATGAACGTAACCACATGGCTTTAGTTGTAGATGAATACGGGGCTTTGTCAGGCATTATCACAATGGAAGATTTAATAGAAGAGATTGTGGGTGAGATTGCTGACGAACTTGACGATGAAGAACTTGCTATTAAACAACTCAAATTTACTGAAGGGTTTGAAATAACGGGGCTTATGGCACTGCATGATTTTGAAAAACTGACCGCCTCTAAACTCGATGTAGAACATAATGTGAGTACTATTTCTGGTTTGATTATGTCTGAAATTAATGAGATTCCTAAGGTGGGTGATCAGGTTACCTATCGTGGCTGGCAGTTTACCGTAAAAACGTTAGAGGGCAATCGCGCAGAAAAAGTGTGGGCCATATTAGTTGGCTCTGAAGAAGATGGCATTGAAGTGATTATGCCCAAAAGAGAGGAGTCAAAGAATGTCTAGCAACGAATTTCCAGAAGAGGTTGTAACCACCGAAGATAAACTGCTTTACATCCAAAGCTTGGTGGCAGAACAGCGTGAAAGTGAAGTGTGCGATCTGTTTACAGGCCTGACCGAAAATGAACTCTCTCATATTCTAGAGTCTTTTCCGCCAGTGCAACGCGAAAACCTATGGGTGTGTGTTCCCGATGAGATGCGCGGTGAAGTATTGGCCGAACTGAATGAAGACGCACGTTTAGCACTTTTGCATGGTATCGATGCAGACCAAATCAATGAGATGACTAAAGACCTTGATGCACAAGATACTGCGGAGATTTTGGGTTCATTAGCTCACGAACTTGAAGCTGACGTTATTGACGGTATGGATGAGTCTCGTCGCGAAGAAGTTCGAAATGTTTTGGCTTATGAAGAGAGTGCCGTTGGGCGATACATGCATACCGACACAATTTCGATTCGTGAGAATGTGAAGCTTGAAGTGGTTCAGCGTTTTTTACGAATGAAAAATGTCATCAATAAAGGCACTTTAGAGTTGATGGTGATTGATGAATATAACCGTCTGCTAGGTACTTTGCATGTGGTTGACTTAATAAGACATGATCCAGAATTAGTGGTATCAGAAGTGATGGATGAACCTGATACGGTATTAGACACCATGGATGCCATTGAAGCCGCTAAACAGATTCGTTCAAAACACCATCACTTTGCCCCTGTTGTTAATGAGTGTGGTAATTTGATGGGACAGTTAACCGCCGATGACGTGTTTGAACTTACTTTGGAAGAGAGTGGTCAAACCGTGATGAATATGGCTGGTTTAGATGAAGAAGAAGATCTGTTTGCGCCAATTAAAAAAAGTGTTAACGGCCGAACCATATGGCTTGGAATTAATTTAGCCACCGCATTTTTAGCAGCGGCCGTGATTGGTCAGTTTGAGGCGGTGATTGCACAAGTGGTTGCTTTAGCCGTTTTAATGCCCGTTGTGGCGAGTATGGGCGGTATTGCAGGTAGCCAAACCTTAACGCTAACTATTCGTGGTTTAGCGATGGGTAAAATTGGTGGTTCTAACCGGGTGGTTCTTTTCAATAAAGAATTTTGGATTGGCATTATAAATGGTCTAATTTGGGCGGTAATTGTCGCTATAATTGCACAGCTATGGTTTGATGATATTATGATAAGTACAGTCATTGGTTTGGCGATATTGATTAATATGATTGCCGCCGCAATATCGGGTGTTGTGGTGCCTTTAATTTTGAAAAGATTTGGTCAGGATCCAGCACTATCTGGTGCTGTGATTTTAACTACCGTCACAGACGTTGTAGGTTTTTTATCTTTCCTTGGTTTAGCCACATTATTAATTTTGAATTAAAAAAGCTTTGCAAAGCTATCAGAGAATTAAAAAGGATCAGCTATGTCCAAAACAGTTGGTTGGTGTGAATGGGTAAGGCTACCCGAATTGGGTATTGAGCGCTTAGAGTGCAAAGTGGATACAGGAGCTAAAAACTCTGCATTGCACGCTTTTGAGGTTGACCCTTTTCAAAAAGATGGGCAGGAATGGGTACGTTTTTCAATTCATATTGATGACAAGGATCTTACAAAAATTAAGACTTGTGAAGCCTTAGTTCAAGATATCCGAACCGTGACCGATTCTGGAGGAAATAATACCGAAAGATTTTTTATAGAAACCGCACTCGAAATTGGCGATTTTAAACTACAAATCCCTATTTCATTGACGAGCAGAGATACAATGGCATTTAAGATGTTATTAGGGCGAACTGCTCTTAGAAAAGCTGGATTAATTGTTGATTCAGCAGAATCATACTTACAAGGAATCAAATAATGAAACTTGCCATTTTATCGAGAGGGCCGAAGCTTTATTCCACTCGTCGATTAGTAGAAGCGGCTGAAGCTCGTGGTCATGAAGTGCGTGTAATTGATGCATTGCGTTGTTATATGAATATAAACTCTGTACATCCTGAAATTCATTATAAAGGTGAAGTTTTAGAGGGGTTTGATGCCGTTATTCCACGTATTGGCGCATCAGTCACTTTTTATGGTACAGCGGTTTTACGTCAGTTTGAAATGATGAATGTTTATCCGTTAAACGAGTCGGTTTCTATTAGCCGCTCACGCGATAAATTAAGAAGTTTACAGTTATTGTCCCGTAAAGGGATTGGTTTGCCAGTTACAGGGTTTGCGCACTCTCCAGATGATGTGGATGATTTATTAAAAACCGTTGGTGGAGCCCCAGTTGTGATTAAACTCCTTGAAGGGACTCAAGGAGTTGGTGTTGTTTTAGCCGATACACACTCTGCGGCCACCAGTGTTATTCAAGCTTTTAATGGTTTAAATGCCAATATCTTGGTACAAGAGTTCATTAAAGAAGCGGGTGGTGCCGATATACGTTGTTTTGTGGTCGGTGGTAAAGTGATTGCCGCTATGAAACGTCAAGGTAAAGAGGGTGAGTTCCGTTCAAATCTTCACCAAGGTGGTTCTGCCTCTTTAATTAAAATTTCTGCAGCGGAAAGAGCAACCGCTGTCAATGCCGCAAAAGCGATGGGCTTAAATGTCTGTGGTGTGGATTTACTGCGTTCGAATCATGGCCCAGTGGTTATGGAAGTGAACTCATCACCAGGCCTGGAAGGTATTGAAGGCGCAACGGGTAAAGACATCGCCAGTATGATTATTCAGTTTATTGAAACCAATGCTAATAAAAAATTAAATCGGACGAAAACTGTTGGAAAAGGCTAATTCAGTTAGAGAAAAGGTCATTAAAAACCAACCGGTTACGATTGGTAATGTGACGGTTAATCCAGGTGAGAAAAAAACCATTGATTTGCAGGTTGGTAAGCTCTATACCCATAGTGAATTGACGATGCCAGTGCAAGTTTGGTGTGGTAAGCAAGCTGGGCCAGTGCTATTTATCAGCGCAGCGATTCATGGAGATGAATTGAACGGCGTTGAAATTATTCGTCGTCTCTTAAAAGTTAAGGCTTTACAGCGATTAAAAGGTACCTTGATTACCGTACCTATTGTCAACTTACATGGCTTTATTAACCACAGTCGTTATTTACCTGACCGCCGAGATTTGAACCGTTGTTTTCCAGGTTCAAAATCGGGCTCCATTGCTGGGCGTTTAGCGCATATATTCTTAAATGAAATTGTAAAAAAGGCCTCGCATGGAATTGACTTACATACGGGGGCGATTAATCGTACCAACTTGCCACAAATCCGCGCTGATTTAGACAATGAAGAAGTTAAGTCTATGGCGGAGTCATTTGGTTCGCCAGTAATGCTCAATGCCAACTTGCGGGATGGTTCTTTACGTGCGGCTGCGGTTAAAAAGGGTATTCCTATTTTGCTCTATGAGGCAGGTGAAGCGTTACGTTTTGATGAGGTAGCGATTCGTGCAGGGGTTTCTGGCATTGTGAATGTGATGCGACATCTTGGCATGCTACAAAAATCACGTCGAAAATTAGAGCGTAATATGAAACCCGTCATCGCACGTGCGAGCTTTTGGATTCGTGCGCCACAAAGTGGTATTTTTCGTTCTTTAGTCAAAGATGGTGATCGAGTAGAGGCCAATAAAACCCTTATTGGAGTGGTCTCCGATCCGTTTGGCGAGCTAGAAGAAGAGGTGTATTCACCTAATAGCGGCATTGTAATTGGCCAAATGTGTATGCCATTGGTAAACGAAGGTGAAGCTTTGTTTCACATAGCTAAGTTTGCACGTAGTGACATTGCTGAAGGTAAGGTGGGTGAGTTTCATGATGAGATGCATGATGACTCAAACTTACTCTACCCAGCAGATGATATACCGAGATATGGTCCTATGTAATAGAAGTAACAATCACATAGTAAAGCAATAAAAGGCAGGGTTTCTCTGCCTTTTTGCCTTTCTAAAACCTTATTTTTGTCGCTTTCTGAATGTCTTTTTAACCTTTACCAGAGTCGGCAAGGGAGGAGGCCTGGTAGGTTTGCTTTTTTAATTTTGTACCGAGATTCTTTCAGTTTGGGTATTTAATTCCTGCAGTAGAAACTGGAATTGAAAATTGTTTTTAAGCAAGGCGCGCCCCGTTTTTATGAGCTTAGCAACATCGGGTTCTGTAAGGCTTAAACGGGTTGGAATGTGGTTAAATTCTTCCGCTTCTTGTTCGGTATCTAACTGGTCAAAACTAACTTGGATAAAATGTGGTTGCACGCTATGGTTTTTTGTTGAGAGTTCTTCTCCCCATCGATTGAGCGACTTTTCAAACAGTTCTGTTGTTGATGCATTGTAACGATGTATCTGAATATCGGTAACGGCATCAATACTTTGTTGAATGGTTGGGCTTTTATTGGTTGTGCTGATAATTTTAGAGGTTTGGGTCGAGGCGTCAACGGAAATGACAGCAATGTGTTCAACATTGTTTTTATTAATCTCTCTTAAAAATGCTTTAGGGCCACCCGAAAATTCAATGGCTTCATAAATTGCGCGTAAACCTAGATTGTCAGTAATACCACCATCGACTAATTGTAGATATGGATAGTCTGAAAAAACGTACAGTTTGAGGTTGTTAATAGCTTGTTGTAGTTCAATATTGTTTTGTGTTTGTGACTCAGAAAAAAGTAATTTGGTTTTGGCGTTGTTGTTACAAGGTTGGTAGTTTTTTAAAACTACAGGGTTAAACAGAACAGGTACGGCAGAAGAGGCGGTAACCGCCTTTGCAACTGAAAAACTGCTGATGTCTGAACAGATAAAATCAAAATAATCTTGTGTAAATGAAACTCTCGCGCCATTGGCTAAGTCTGTGGCATTGATTAAAATTAACGGGCTATCTGGTTTATTTAGGTCTGCAAAGGTAGCGTCTTTAAAGATAGTGTTATTGTAGAGCTGAATCGCCATTTCTGTCCTACCTGTGTCGCCAAACCAGCTTAATGGGTTGAGTACGCCGCTAATTAACTCATCTTCAAAATCTTTTTTAAGCATGACGCTTTCAAAATCTTTGAAAGTACGCTTACCATTTAAACCATAGTAAGCGGCAATAAAGCTACCGCCAGACACAGCACTAATAATATCGACTTCATCTAATAAAGAAGTCGTTTTATTGTTTATAGTGACTTTAGTCTCTTTTAGTTCTTGCAAAACCCCATAGGCCAAAGCTGCAGCTCGAGTTCCACCGCCAGAAAACGTTAACACCAAGGCGACTTTACCTTGAGGTTTGTGCTGTAAAACTGACTTCATAGAGTAGTCGCTTTCTACTGGTTTATAGCGATTGGTTTGCTTAGCATTGTTAATAACACCGTAGGATGAGCAGCCTGTAAGAATGACACTGAATGATAGAATCATCAAAAATATTTTAATAATTTGAAACCGTGGCATTTAATCATGACCAAATAAATTGAATGCACGTATCTTATCATGAGTTTTTTACCTCATGACACTCTGTTTTTTTGCTTTGTTTATTAAATTGAGGTTAAAAAATTTTGCCTGGAGCGTAAAAGAATCAATAGAAATAAAAGTGACAATTTAGACTTTATAAAATTCACTTTTGGTCGATACCTATATTAGAGGTATCTAAGGATGAGACATCAAAAGCAGGTTGGCCCAGCTGTAAAGTATTTTTTTAGGCGCTTAGAAAAGCGTTCTGCGCAAATTCAGCATGAAATTTCTGTTGCAGAAAGTGCGAAGCAAGAGATTGAATTTGAAGAGGTTGAAGGGTTTTTTAGGCAGATTATGACTCAAAATATTTTCATTCATACCGTAGGTTTGAATGGAAAACATGAATCGACGATTTTATCTAAGGCGATTTTTAGCATGAACCGCGTTGTTCGAATTTATTACAGTACAAGTTTTAATGAGGATGATAGTGGGTTTATTCGTATTCGTCCCAGTACACGTGAGCAAACCATTATTGTGGAACGGATGCATGGCTTCCGGCCACAAGCAGAGTTTATGTATGTAAGTAGGGATCAATGTCATGTTATCAGATTTATGATTCGTTGGTTAATGCGCCGAATTGACTGGGATAAAACTCGTTTAGGGAATTTGGATTTGTATAAACGTTTTCTTGAACAACAACAAGCAGAGGTTGAAGAGCAAATTGCTGCGGCAGCTGCAGAGCAGGATGCGGAAGACTTAAGGCGTGCTTTAGAAAAGCATCAAAAAGGTTTAAAAAATAGGCGTAAAATTCACCAATGATTTTGGCGATTGAACGATGATAAAAAGGCTCTGTTTATGATTTGTAAACAGAGCCTTTTTTATATAAAAGATGAACCATTTTGCGATAGGTTTAGTGTGATCGATTAACGGCTAAGTCGGCTAAAGAGTTTAGTGCTGTTTTAAGATCGCTTTCAGCCAAAAGACTAATAGCTTCTTTCGCTAAGTCGGCCTCTTTTTGGGCAATCTTTT
Organism: Thiomicrorhabdus sp. Kp2; assembly: GCF_000478585.1. Classification (NCBI taxonomy): domain Bacteria; kingdom Pseudomonadati; phylum Pseudomonadota; class Gammaproteobacteria; order Thiotrichales; family Piscirickettsiaceae; genus Thiomicrorhabdus; species Thiomicrorhabdus sp. Kp2. The sequence goes on along the minus strand of NZ_ARWI01000001.1, from coordinate 1,044,022 downwards.
GTGTGTAAGCGATGGCTCCTGAATTTTTAATAATCGAGGTGACTTCTTTAAGAAGCTTAATGCCTTCTGATTCTATGGCTCTACGAATAATTGACTTTTCTGTATCAGAGCCATTTTCTAAAACATAAATTAGGGGGAGGGTTGGTTTACCTTCCGCTAAATCATCACCAATGTTTTTGCCAAGTTCTTCGGTATTGGCGGTGTAATCTAGGGCGTCATCAATTAATTGAAAAGCCGCACCTAAGTGTTTTCCATAGGCGATAAAAGCTTCTTCAAGGTCAGGTTTTTTGGCTAAAATGGGCCCCATTTGAGTAGCGGCTTCAAATAATTTTGCTGTTTTACGATGGATGACTTCCATGTAGCGTTCTTTAGTGGTGTCAGCATCATGGCAATTTAATAACTGCAACACTTCACCTTCAGCAATCACATTGGTGGCTTCTGACATTACCTGCATGATTTTCAGTTCACCTGGTTCAACCATCATTTCAAACGAACGTGAGTATAGGAAATCTCCCACCAGTACACTGGCCGCATTTCCCCATACTTCATTGGCCGTCTTATTGCCACGACGTGTATCCGATTCATCGACAACATCATCATGTAATAAAGTAGAGGTGTGAATAAACTCAATAACCGCTGCCATTAACTGGTGATCCGTTCCTTGGTATCCACAAGCACGTGCACTTAATAGAACCAGTAATGGGCGAAGACGTTTCCCACCACTATTAATGATGTAGTGGCCAATTTGGTTAATGAGAACGACATCAGATGAGAGTCTATTCAATATTAACTGGTCTACCGCTTGAATATCGTCTTGAATTAAGGCACGGATTTCAGATAACGTCATGGTGATGTTAGGCGTATTGCCTTCCAGGTATTTATAAAGGACGCTATTTTAGTATGAATAGCACAGAGACGCTAGTATTAGAGATTAGATAGCGTAATCTTGATGAGAATTGTTAAACAATAAGTGGATTTTTTGGCTAAAAAAAGCACAAAATTAGATAAAACAACCCAATAAAAATACTGAATATTTTCAAATTCTTAGGCAGATTTTGTATAAAATACGCGCTTCAGAGCGTGCACGCAATTTACCAGGCCTGGTAAGTTGAAAATATTTGTGAAATTGTTTTGACCTTATGAATAAAAACTTATATAATTCCGCCTTCGCTAAATAAGCGGCTTATTAAAAAGAATTAAGATATCCGGGAGAAAGATATGTACGCAGTTATTAAAACCGGTGGTAAGCAGTATAGAGTTCGTGAAGGTCAAATCTTACGTATTGAATCACTAAATGCAGAAGCTGGTGATGCAATTGAGTTTGACGAAGTATTGATGGTAGGTGAAGGTTCTGATGTAAAAATCGGTATGCCTGTTGTTGAAGGTGCTAAAGTTGCAGCAACTGTTGAAGCAAACGGTCGTGGTAAAAAAGTAACTATCATCAAATTCCGTCGTCGTAAGAACCGCTCTAAGACTAAGCAAGGCCACCGCCAAAACTACACTGAAGTTAAAATCGGTAAGATTTCAGCTTAATATTTGAATCACAAACGGCTGTTATTTCTGAGTAGGGAATAACACTGTTAACAAAAGGACTATACCATGGCTCATAAGAAGGCAGCAGGTAGTACTAAAAACGGTCGCGATTCTAATGCCAAGCGACTAGGTGTAAAAGCATTTGGTGGTCAGCAAGTTTCTGCTGGTAGCATCATTGTTCGTCAGCGTGGAACTAAGTTCCACCCTGGTGAAAACGTTGGTCGCGGTAAAGACGATACCTTATTTGCGAAAGCAGACGGTGCAGTAGCATTCGTATCTAAAGGTAAGCCTGTACGTACTTACGTAACAATCGTTTCTGAATAATTTCAGCCTCGTTTGTTAGCAAGACGCCCCGCTTTGACGGGGCGTTTTTGTTTGTGCGGCAAAAACCTATAAATAGGTTGTGATATTCTTTGCAATTTAAACGGCTTTTTAAGCTTTTATAAGTAAGCTTTGATAAAATAATCTGATTTTAAAAGTTTGCATAAGTCGGTTGGTAGCTCTGTTTACACAGCCTATTTATTCAAGCTAAACCATCGCCAGATAAACTGGTTAACCAATTTAAATAAGGATGCATTCATGCAATTTGTAGATGAAGCCAAAATTCACGTAGAAGCAGGCCGTGGAGGAAACGGAGTGGTCAGTTTTCGCCGTGAAAAATACATCCCTTTTGGCGGGCCTAATGGCGGTGATGGTGGTGACGGCGGTAGCGTTTATCTATTGGCTGACCGTAACTTGAACACTTTGGTCGATTTTCGTTTTACTAAACACTATAAAGCACAAAATGGCCATAGTGGAATGGGGCAACAGAAAACAGGGCCTGCAGGTGAGGATTTAGTGATTACCGTGCCTGTTGGAACCACTGTATTTGATGTGAATGCGGATGAGGTAATTGGTGATTTGCTAGAGCATGGTGAAAAGCTATTGGTTGCGCAGGGCGGACTTCATGGTTTGGGTAATATTCACTTTAAAAGCAGTAAAAACCGTACTCCGCGTCAATGTACACCAGGTGAAGACGGTGAAGATAGAGAATTACGTCTAGAACTTAAAGTACTCGCAGATGTAGGTTTGCTCGGTATGCCTAATGCAGGTAAGTCGAGTTTAATCACGGCGGTTTCTGCTGCTCGTCCAAAAGTGGCTAACTATCCATTTACAACGTTGTACCCAAACTTAGGTGTGGTTGCGGTTTCTCCCGAAACCAGTTTTGTTATAGCGGATATTCCTGGGTTAATCGAGGGTGCTGCAGAAGGGGCTGGTTTAGGAATTCAGTTTTTAAAGCATCTGTCACGTACAGGTCTTTTATTGCATGTGGTTGATATTGCACCTGAAGATGAGTCAGACCCAGCAGAGAATGTAAAGATTATTCAGAAAGAGCTCGAAAAATACAGTGATGAACTTTCTGGAAAAGATCGTTGGTTAGTGTTGAATAAGACAGATTTACTGCCAGCAGAAGCAGCAGACGAAGTTTGTGCACGTATCGTTGAAAAGACGCAATGGCAAGGAAAGGTTTTCCAAATCTCGGCAGTACAGCGTGAGGGCACACAAAACCTTGTGAATGAAATCGCTTATGCGCTTGAGCAAAATCGTATAGAAGCAGCCGAAGAAGAAGCGCCAGTTCGTGCACAGGTTGATGAAGATTTTGATTTTTAATATTTGATTTAATATTGGCCTGTATTAAGAGGGTACTTAAAAAATATGCAGCGTTCTGATTTAAAGAATACCAAACGTTGGGTGGTTAAGATTGGCAGTGCCTTATTAACAAATGATGGACAAGGTTTAAACCGTGTAGCTTTAGCAAGTTGGGTTGCCCAGATGGTCGAACTTAAAAAGCAAGGCGTTGAAGTTGTGATAGTCTCTTCTGGTTCAGTCGCTGAAGGGATGAAGCGTCTAGGTTGGTCAACTCGCCCTAAACTGTTAAACGAGTTACAGGCCGCCGCCTCGGTTGGTCAAATGGGCTTGATTCAGGCTTATGAATCTGAGTTTTCTCAATATGATATTCATTCAGCACAAATCTTAATGACGCATGATGATTTATCAAATCGTAAACGTTATTTGAATGTTAAAAGTGCTATAGAAACGCTGCTTGAGTATGGCGTTGTGCCCATTATTAATGAAAATGACACGGTGGTGACTGATGAAATTCGTTTTGGTGATAATGACACCTTAGCGGCTTTAACTGCAAATCTTATCTCTGCCGATGTGTTGGTGATTATGACCGACCAACAAGGCCTTTATAACGATAACCCGCGTGAAAATCCTAATGCAGAGCTCATTGATGAGGCGCGTGTTAGTCGCAAAGACATTGAAGCGATGGCGAGTCCTGAAGGGGGCGCTTTAGGTAAGGGTGGTATGTACACTAAAGTGATGGCAGCAAAAAGAGCGGCTCGTTCTGGTACGGCCACCTTGATTGCTTCAGGTCGAGCAGAGAATATTTTACCTAATTTGTTTAATGGCCTTCCGCAAGGAACTTTACTGATTCCAGATTTAGAACCATTAACCGCTCGTCAGCAATGGTTGGCAGGTCACCTTCAAGCAAAAGGAACACTGGTATTAGATGCGGGTGCTGTTGAGGTGTTACGTACCTCTGGTAAGAGTTTGTTACCAATTGGTGTTAAGTCCATGCGCGGCAATTTTCAACGTGGTGAAATGGTGGTTTGTTATGATCAATCAGGGCATGAAGTGGCACGTGGTTTAGTCAATTACTCATTTACTGAAGCGCACAAAATCATGGGACAGCCGAGTCATCAAATTGAGTCTATTCTTGGTTTTATTGAAGATGAGTCTTTAATTCATCGAGATAATCTTGTTTTAAGCGAATAGTTTTCCTCTCTCATATATCAAGGCCAAATGTTTTATTTGGCCTTTTTTTATGCCTCTTATTTTTAATAATTTTTTAACTAAGCACTTGAATCGTAAAGATTCATACCCATATTCAGTTGACACAAGCAATTAGATGACTAAAATTGTTAGCACTCTAAGCATAAGAGTGCTAATTTATGAATAAATTGCAGCTCGGTTTGTGAGAATGAAAAAAACTGAGTGCAATTTTTCTGTTTGTACGACTATGAAATTTAACAGACTTTTAGGAGAAACCTATGAATATTAAGCCATTACAAGACCGTGTTGTTGTCCGTCGTGTAGAAGAAGAGAAAGAAACTGCAGGTGGTATTTTGCTACCAGGCTCTGCACAAGAAAAACAAAACATCGGTGAAGTAGTTGCTGTTGGACCAGGTAAAGCATCTGATTCAGGTTCAATTATCGCGATGACTGTTAAAGTCGGCGATAAAGTGATGTTCGGACAGTACTCTGGTCAAGAAGTAAAAGATGACGCAGGTCAGCCAGTTATGATTATGCGTGAAGACGATATTATTGCAATTATCGACTAATCATACTGATAGTTAAAAATATTCAAATTAAATATTTAAACAGAATTAAGGAATTAGAAAGATGGCAAAAGACGTCAAATTTGGTTTAGATGCTCGTGAGTTAATGGTTGATGGTATTAACATTCTTGCAGACGCAGTAAAAGTAACACTTGGACCTAAAGGTCGTAACGTAGTTTTAGAAAGATCATTTGGTTCACCATTAGTCACTAAAGATGGTGTATCGGTTGCTCGTGAAATTGAACTTGAAGATAAGTTCATGAACATGGGTGCACAAATGGTTAAAGAAGTTTCTTCGCAAACCAATGATGTTGCTGGTGACGGTACAACTACAGCAACTGTTCTAGCTCAGTCTATCGTTCGTGAAGGAATGAAGTCTGTTGCGGCTGGTATGAACCCAATGGATCTTAACCGTGGTATTCATAAAGCGGTTGAAGCGGTTGTTGCTGAAATCAAAGCGATGGCACAGCCATGTACAACGTCTGAAGCGATTGCTCAAGTGGGTACTATCTCTGCAAACTCTGACGCGGCAGTAGGTAAGATGATTGCTGAAGCGATGGAACGTGTTTCAACCGAAGGTGTTATCACTGTTGAAGAAGGTTCTTCACTGCAAGATGAACTAGTGGTTGTAGAAGGTATGGAGTTTGACCGTGGTTACCTATCGCCTTACTTTGTAACGAACCAAGAAAAAATGGTTGCTGAGTTAGAGAACCCATTTGTTCTTCTTTACGATAAGAAAATCTCAAGCATCCGTGATTTACTACCGACTTTAGAAGCGGTTTCAAAAACAGGTCGTCCTCTATTAATTATTGCTGAAGATGTTGATGGTGAAGCGTTGGCTACATTAGTTATTAACAACATGCGTGGAATCGTTAAGGTTGCTGCAGTTAAGGCTCCTGGTTTTGGTGAGCGTCGTAAAGCGATGATTCAAGACATGGCGATCTTAACGGGTGGTACATTAATCTCTGAAGAAGTGGGCCTAAGCCTAGAGTCTATTACTTTAGATTTACTAGGTGAAACTAAATCTGCAGTAGTAGGTAAAGACACCACTAAGTTAATCGACGGTGCGGGTTCTAAAGAAGATATTGAAGGTCGTTGTGCGCAAATCAAGTCACAAATTGCGACTACGACTTCTGAGTACGATTCTGAAAAATTAAACGAACGTTTAGCAAAACTTGCTGGCGGTGTTGCGGTACTTAAATTAGGTGCAGCGACTGAGATGGAAATGAAAGAGAAAAAAGACCGTGTTGACGATGCACTTCACGCAACACGTGCCGCAGTTCAAGAAGGGATTGTTGCAGGTGGTGGTGTTGCTTTAGTTCGCGCTCTATCAAAGGTACAAGTTCAAGGCGACAACGATGACCAAAACGTAGGTATTCAAATTGCATTACGTGCGATGCAAGAGCCAATGCGTCAAATTGCAGCTAACTGCGGTTTAGAAGGTTCTGTTATTGTGAATAAGGTAATGGAAGGTGAAGGAAACTTCGGTTTTGATGCGTCTAAAGAAGAGTACGTTGATATGATTGAAGCGGGTATTATTGACCCAGCTAAAGTAACACGTTCGGCACTTCAAAATGCGGCTTCTGTTGCTGGTTTAGTGTTAACTACTGGTGCAGCGATTGCAGATTTACCATCTAAAGATGCTGGTGCGGATGCAGCGGCGCAAGGTTACGCACCAGGCGGCATGATGTAATTTTTGTTTGAGAAGCCCATTTTTACGCCATCTTCTGCGTTGAAAATTTGCTTCCAATGCTCATGGACTTAATGTCCATTCCGCTTCGGTTCAAATTTTCGCCTTAAAGCTAACGCAAAACTGAGCTTCTCAATTCAAAAATCAGACATTGATTTTAAACCCTGTATTTATCAGTTAAATACAGGGTTTTTGTTATTTTAGATTTGAGAATTGATTCAAGTTACTACACCCCGCAAGGGGGTATAAAGGCCTGGTGGCTTTGTAATTTGAATCTGTTTTTGAGAGTTAATGAAAAAGAAGTTTAAAAGTGATTATGGAAAAACATCCTGTTTTGTACTCTTATCGACGTTGTCCTTATGCGATGCGGACACGTATGGCGATTTTTCTTTCAGGTATTCAGGTTGAACAACGCGAAATTGTTTTTTGGGATAAGCCCAAACCGATGCTCGACGTCTCTCCAAAAGGGACAGTGCCTGTATTGGTTTTGCCTGATGGTACGGTGATTGATGAAAGCAGAGATATTATGCTTTGGGCTTTTAAACATTCAGCCGATAAATCAACTTACCAGGCCTGGTTATTTTCAAAAAACAGTCGTCAAAGGCAGGCGGTTAATGATTGGATTGACCGCTGTGATAATGAGTTTAAACAGCATTTAGATCATTATAAATATGCAGATCGTTTTCCGGAATATTCACAAGTTTATTATCGAGAGCTCGGCTGTGAATTTTTAGATGCAATTGAATCAAGCCTTAGTTTGGTTGAACCAGGCAACCATTCTGAAGGTTTTGCTCTAGTGGGTCATCAAATTTCTATGGCGGATATCGCTCTTTTTCCTTTTGTAAGGCAGTTTGCGAATGTCGATAAAAACTGGTTTTCAGAGGCGGATTATCCACGATTAAAATCCTGGTTGGAGACTTTCATTGAGTCAGACTTTTTTAAAGCGGTGATGAAAAATAGGCCTGTTTGGCAAGCTAATCATAATCCGCTTTGGTTAAATGAACCAGGCCTGGCAACTAAAAATGAGTTTACGAATAAAGCGATTGCTCAATAGATTAATTAAGTATTCAAGTGTAATAAAATCTTTTTTATGAGTCATAAGCTTTGTTAGCTACGCAATCAATAAAACCATTTTGATTTAATGAGGCTTGTATGGCATTGTTAAGTCTAATCACTCTCTTGTATTTTGTTTAAGGATAAATAAGATGCTTCTGCTTCGGTCTAAATTAGTTTTTATTGTCATTATGATGCTGATTTTGGTCGCCCTTAGTTTTATTTTATGGTTGCGTTATGATGCTGAATTAAAACAATTTTCTCAACTTCAGCACACTCTTATGCAGCAGCAAGCAACTCAGTCATCTAAAGATATTAGCAAAAGAGTCGATTACATTCGCAATCAAATGTCTGCAATCAGTTTAGATAATTCTTGGTTTACAGATCTTTCCAAATTTGAAAATTTAGTGACGGTACAAGAATCAATGAGAGACCGTCTTAAACTCTATTTTCCAACTATGTATACCTATTCCATAGCTTCAGATAAAGGTGAACAGATTGGAGGGGATATTGAACTTTTTATTGGCGATATTTGCAAGGCCGACATTAAGCGCGTTGCGGGGATGTTTGATCCTAAAAATCAATATTTTGACTATGAACCTTATCTTCATGCTAAAGCAGATGCCTATCATTTTGATGTTATGATTCCTGTTTTTGTTCAGGGTAAAAAATTGGTCTTTTTTATGAGTTTTAAGCCCAAAATTCTCAGCAAAATTTTAAAAGAGCATATTATTTCGGAGCATTTTTCTTTCTTGGTTCGTAAAGATTTTCCTGATTTAATTGAAGTTACCCCTGAAGCGGTTAGAAATAACCTAAAAAGAGACTTTAAGTTAACCCAAACTGAGTTAAACCATATTGCTGCAACAGCCTTTGTTCCGCATACACTTTGGAAGGTTGTTGTGGTTGAAAATACAGCTGTTATGAACACCTTTAAGCATGAACGAATGCTAGATGCTGCTATGCTTTTTATCATTTTATTTTGTTTTTGGTCAGCCGTTTTATGGTTTGGAGTGCATAACCAAAATAGACAAACCAGACTGTTTTCAAAATTGAGATATGAGTCCCAGCACGATGCTTTAACAGGATCTGCAAACCGCAGAAAGCTATTTAAAGAAGTCGGTTATGCCATTAATGATGCTAAACATTTAAAAATTTTTAGCGCTATTTTGTATATGGATCTTAATGATTTTAAGAAAATTAATGATGTTTACGGACATGATATTGGCGATTTGTTACTCAAAGCTTTTGCGGGACGTTTAAATGAACTTACTCGTCAAGAAGATGTTGTTGCCAGAATGGGTGGTGATGAATTTGTTGTTTTACTCAATAGTCTTGGCTCCACAAAAGTCGTTGCTGAGATTGCTTTGACGGATACTTTATTACGGTTTAGACGACGTCTCAATGATGAGTATTCACTCGATAATATCGTATTAAGCTGCAAACCAAGTATTGGCAGTGTTTTGATTGATGAAAATAGCAATTCAGAAACATTAATCAATGAGGCTGATAAACGGATGTATAAAGAAAAATCAGAGCCATAAGCTTGTATTTATCTCTCGATTTATGGCGTTCTTGCTGTTTTTAGTCAGTGTTCAATGAGTGCTCTCTCGTTCTTGTAATCGTTTTTAAAAATCACTTTATCTAACATTACATTTATGCTCTCTATTAGGCTCTCCTGAGTAAAAAGAGGTTTGTTTGATATTCAGGAGTTCATTGGTTAGCGCTTTTTCATTTCTTTGGTTATATATACTCGGTATCGGTTTTAACAAAAAACTTAAAAACGCTTCTTCAGAGGGGAAAACGTTTAATTTAATTCGATTATCGCTATCAAAAGTTTTTTTCAAATGATAGATGCTTGTAAAATAGTATGAATATTTATGAATATTTATGAATTAATTTTAGAGAACTGCAAATGACTAAAGTAAAAGTTGGAATCGTAGGCGGTACAGGTTATACCGGTGTGGAATTATTACGTTTATTGGCAAATCATCCAAATGCGGAAGTAAATGCCATTACCTCTCGTGGTGAAGCAGGCGTTCCTGTTGCTGAGATGTTCCCTAACTTACGTGGATTTTACGATATCGCTTTTTCTGAGCCTGATATTGATGTGCTGAAAAAGTGTGATGTGGTATTTTTTGCCACGCCACATGGCGTCGCTATGAAGATGACACCAGAGTTAATTGAGTCTGGGGTTAGGGTGATTGATTTAGCGGCTGATTTTCGTATTGATGATTTGGACGTTTGGGAGTCGTGGTATGGAATGCCGCACGCCTGTCCAAGTGTTATGGATGAAGTGGTATATGGCTTGCCTGAGTTGTTTCGTGAAAAAATTAAAACGGCACGAGTGATTGCTAATCCAGGTTGTTATCCAACTGCAGTTCAGCTAGGTTTTCAGCCTTTATTAAAGGCAGGCCTGGTCGATATTGATCACTTAATTGCGGACGCCAAATCGGGTGTGAGTGGTGCGGGTCGTGGTGCTAAAGTTAGCTCTTTAGCCGCAGAAACCAGCGAAGGCTTTAAGGCTTATGGTATTAATGGTCATCGTCACCTTCCTGAAATTGCACAGGGATTAGAGTTGATGGCTAATGCCAAGGTGAACTTAACGTTTGTACCACATCTCATTCCAACCATACGTGGTATTGAAGCGACGTTATATGGAAAGTTGACCAAAAATGTATCTCAAGAAGAGTTACAAGAACTATTTGAGGCCACTTACGCTCAAGAACCTTTTGTGGATGTGATGCCTGCGAATAGCTTGCCTGATACACGTTTAGTAAAAGGTTCAAATATGTGTCGCATGGCTGTTTATCGACCAGAAGGTGGTGATGTTGTGGTTGTAACTTCGGTGATTGATAACCTGGTTAAAGGTGCGGCAGGTCAAGCGGTACAAAATATGAATATAATGTTTGATTTAGAAGAGGATGCGGGTCTAAATCACGTTGCATTGTTACCTTAATTGTTTTTGTATTAGGTTGGCCTAATTAAACAGTTGGCCAACAAAAACTACAAAGAGCAGATTTGAGTTTTTTGATATAATGCTCTTTCGGCTACATTTAATTTGAGTTAGGCAAGTTTGTTTGGACTTAGCTTGACCAGAAATATAAAAATAAAAGGAAACAGAAATGTCTGATATTCCACAACCGCTTGATTTTACTGAAGCAGCAGCAAATAAAGTGAGCGGATTAATAGAAGATGAACAGAACCCTAATTTGAAGTTGCGTGTTTATATTACAGGTGGTGGTTGTTCTGGTTTTTCTTACGGCTTTACGTTTGATGAGACCCAAGCTGATGATGATACAGTGGTTACAAAAGGTAATGTAACCTTGCTGGTAGATTCAATGAGTTTTCAATATTTGGTTGGTGCCAAAATTGATTATTTAGAAGACTTACAAGGCGCTCGCTTTGTTATCGAAAACCCCAATGCAACGACGACTTGTGGGTGTGGTTCATCATTTAGCGTTTAGTTTCGCTAATAATTTATTTAGCAAATATTCTTAATTGTATTTAATGCCGCAGATTTTGGTTTGTGGCAAACTATTTTTTAGGGCAGTCTATGCAGTACATTCCAGGGTTGGCTGGTGTTCCAGCAACAGAATCAAAAATTTCTTATATTGATGGCCAAAAAGGGTTATTAGCCTATCGTGGTTATGATATTCAAGAGCTAGCGGAGTTTTCCTCTTTTGAGGAAACCACACTACTGCTTTTGTTTGGTGACTTGCCAACGGCTGATGAGCTAGAACGTTTTGATAACTTGCTTAGAAACAATCGCCGCATTAAATACAATATTCGCGAGATTATGAAAAACCTACCGTCAACCACGCATCCAATGCATATGCTGCAAGTGGTGGTAGCGAGTTTGGCAAGTTTTTACCCCAGTACAGAATATATGAAAGGCGCCTCTGAAAACCAAGATTACATTAATGATGTAACGGTAAAAATTATCGCACACATGGGGACTTTAGTGGCTAACTGGGAGTATATTCGTAATGGTTACGACCCAATTCAGCCACGAAAAGACCTTAACTACGCAGAGAACTTCTTGTATATGTTAACGGGCGAAGAGCCTGATAAAGATTGGGCTCGTTTATTAGATGCGATTTTAATTCTGCATGCTGAACATACAATTAATGCCTCTACGTTTACTACCATGGTAACGGGGTCTACTTTAGCAAACCCTTGTTCGGTTATCTCTTCGGCAATTGCCTCTTTGTCAGGACCTTTGCATGGTGGCGCAAATCAGAAAGTGATTGAAATGTTAGATGAGATTGGTTCGCCTGAAAATGCTCGTCCTTATATTGAAAATCGCTTGGCGAATAAAAAAGTGATTTGGGGAATGGGGCATAGAGAGTACAAAACTAAAGATCCTCGTGCTTCGATTTTACAAAAATTATCAACCGAACTCCTTCAGAAAAAGTCGGGTGCAGGCGAATTAAGTAAAGCTTTTGCAACAGCCATGGAAGTCGAGAAGGTTTGTGAAGAGTTACTAGGCCACAAAGGGGTTTATCCTAATGTGGATTTCTACTCAGGTATTCTTTATAAAGAGATGGGCTTTGATCCAGGTTTATTTACACCAATCTTTGCAGTAGCACGTTCTGCAGGTTGGATGGCGCATTGGCGTGAACAGTTACAGAACAATAAAATCTTTAGGCCAACACAGGTCTATACAGGTTCTGGAAAGTCTTGTTATATTCCAGTGAATCAGCGTGGCAATGGCGATAACGATCTTTTGTAAAGATAAACCGTGTTATTCCGTAAATAAACCCAGTTCATTGAGAGATGAACTGGGTTTTTTATTGTTTTAAAGAAAGCAGTTAAGCATGCAGTCTTATGCTTTGGGACTAATGGGATGAGCTGATTGAATTAGCTGAATTTTACGTTATGGATGCCAAATTCCGCCAAGAACAGCATCTCGATTAGCACCTGTAACAGCGGATAGTTGCACTGTTTTGTTGTGTAGTCTTTGTTCTGCAAGCCAAGCAAACATCATCGCCTCTATCGCATCAGGGTTCATATTGTTGTTTTGACTGCTTGCTACCATGTGCTTAGGTAGATGCTGTTGAATTCTTGAAACAAGAAAATCATTATGTGCGCCACCACCTACAATCCATACGTTCGCTTTTTCAGTTGTGTTTAAATTAATGGTTTTGATTTGCTGACTGATTGAAATAGCAGTGACTTCACATAACGTTGCCAGCAAGTCAAAGTGGTTGATTTCAATACTATGCTCGCTGAGCATTGAGTTAACCCATTCTGAATGAAAGGTGTCTCTTCCTGTGCTTTTAGGTGCGCTTAACGTAAAGTAAGGGTGTGCTAATAAGTGCTTTAATAGCGCTGGTTGAATACGACCTTTTTGGGCATTTATACCATTGGGATCATAGTCTAATTTAAGGTGGTTTTGACAGATGTCATCCATCAATGCATTACCAGGCCCAGTGTCCCATCCAAGCACTTTTTGTTGGCTAGTAACAGCAGGTATATAGCTCATATTTGCAATGCCACCTATATTAATAACAAAGGTATCAGAACCATTTGCAAATAGTCTGTGGTGAAAAGCAGGTGCAAACGGGGCACCTTGTCCACCTAAAGCCATATCATCAACTCTAAAATCAGCCACGGTAGTAATGCCAGTCGTCTTGGCAATAAAAGCAGGATGTCCAATCTGCAAGGACATTGGAATTTCTGGAGCGTGAAAAATGGTTTGTCCATGGCTGCCGATGGCTTGAATATCTGATGCTTGCAGGTTATTTCTTTTAAGCAACTCTAGGGTGCCAAGACTAAAAACATCGGCGACGTTTTTTTGAAGTGAACACAGGGTGTGTAATGCAATATTGGGTTGTGAATTTAGCTGAATAAGTGTCTGTTTCAGTTCACTAGGCAGTTGATGGGTTAAAAAATCGATCAGTTTAATGTTGTTCTGGGAGATTTCTATTAAAGCTGCATCTACTCCATCGGCACTGGTGCCAGACATTAAACCAATGAAGTAATGAGGCTTGGGCATTACTACTCAAAACTCCGAGCAATATGGGTGTGCGTATTTAATCGGTTGAGCTGACTCAGCAAGAACTGGCTGTTTTGGTTAAATTTGTCTTTATACTTGCTGGCAATAGGTCCCGCAGCTGGAAACTTTACCTTTAAAGGGTCTACGTGCTTGCCATTGATGCGGAACTCATAGTGTAAGTGCACACCAGTTGCCAGGCCTGTCATACCCATATAACCAATGACGTCACCTTGTTTAACAAATTGACCTTTTTTATATTTGCCAAACTTATTAAGGTGACCATACACCGTCATGTATTTGCCAGCGTGTTGCACTTTAATATGGTTCCCATAGCCATTACCCCAGCCACGTGCAATAATTTTTCCGTTTCCTGTCACTCTAATGGGGGTGTTTTTTGGACCGCCATAATCCACGCCACGGTGAGAGCGCCATTTTTTTAAAACAGGGTGAAAACGTTTAGGATTAAATTTAGAGGTAATGCGAACGTAATCAACGGGAGCTCGTAAGAAAGCTTTTTTTAGGTTTTTGCCGTTTTCATCATAAAAGCCAATAATGCCTTTTTTGTCACGAAGAATAAATGCATTGTGTTTATCTTTACCGCCGTCAGTGGTAATTTGCGCCGCAAGCACATCGCCATCGCCTAAATACTCTCCATTTAGATAACGAGTTTCATAAATAACTTTAAGGGTATCGCCTTTGCGTAACTCTCTTACAAAATCGATATCCCAGGCAAACATATCGGCAATATTCATAATGCTTTTAGCGCTTAAACCAGCTTTTTCCGCGGCCAAATAAAAAGCACCATCAATGGTTCCATAAGCCGTTTCAGTACGAATTTCTACTTTAGATCGCTTCTCATGGATTTGGTAACCCGTGTCGGTTTTAACCACTTCGTAAGCAAGAGTTCTCGATTTAGGGTAGAGGATTTTTTGTAGATTATCATTTTTATCTACCCAAATTTTGAGTTCATCACCCACCCGTAAATTGGTAATTAAATTACTGTTACTTAAGCGACCAATATTGTAAGTTGTTGAAGCATTGATTTTGACCTTATCTAACGCGGTGCTGAGTGAGTCGTTTTTACCAATCTTGACTGTATGTTCTTTCCAGGCTTGTTCAACCAAGTCATCATTGTTTTTAACCTGAACACTTTTGTTTTCTGAAGATTTTATTTCAGGAAGAGGCAAGGTTGTTATTTCTAAAGGTAAATTGGCAACAGAGGGGGTAGGTAACAGGCTAATTACGCCCACAGCTAGAGTCAGTGACAGTGCAAGTTTAGAAAGTTTTGGTGATATGGGCCAATTTTTCATATGTAATCTTGTGTTTTTTGTTGGTTATTAGTTTTTATTATAACCAGATAAGAACTTTCTTGGTAAGTGCGTATCAAGCTTCTTAACACTATTTTAAGCTTATTGTGTTTGATTTTGAAGGGCTCCTTGCACTTTAACCGTAATTTCACAGCCATATTCACTGTTTTTTACCTCAAGAATTTCATGTTTGTTCACTTTACACCAGCTGCCGATGTCTTTTTCAGCACCAGGATCCGTGCAAGCAATGAGAATCAAACTACCAGGCCTGGTAACTCTTGCTTGTTGCTGTAGTTTAATAACTGGCATGGGGCACTTTAAGCCTTTTGCATCGACAAAAATAGGGGTGGCATCTGTTGTCTCTAATTGACTCATTGTTAATCTTCTCCATTTTTAATAAAAAAGTCCATTTTCACCGATTTTTGGCCATTTTTAGAGGCGTAAAATGCGTTATAATCAGCAGAATTTTCCAAACAAAATCTTGTTTGTAATGTATTTGATTTTACAATGAATCGCATCATTTTAAACAGAGAGTTTTTCACGCGTCAGAGACAAAAGAGAAACTCCCATAGATTAAAAGACAAAGATTTTCTTTAAAGAGGTTTAGACTGTGTCGGCACAAGCAGCAACAGATATTCGCACATTTCAGGGGCTAATTCAGTCTCTTCAAGCCTACTGGGCAGAACAAGGTTGTGTGGTTATGCAACCCTATGATAATGAAATGGGGGCAGGAACCTTCCACCCATCCACATTCTTAAGATCTATTGGCCCAGAGCCATGGCGTGCGGCCTATGTTCAGCCTTGTCGTCGTCCTACTGATGGTCGTTACGGTGAAAACCCAAACCGCTTACAGCACTATTACCAATTTCAAGTTATGCTCAAGCCATCACCTGATAATATTCAAGAACTCTATTTAGAATCGCTAAAAGTGATGGGGGTTGACCCGCTTGAACACGATATTCGTTTTGTAGAAGATAACTGGGAATCCCCCACTTTAGGTGCCTGGGGGCTAGGTTGGGAAGTTTGGATGAACGGTATGGAAGTCACCCAGTTCACTTATTTTCAACAGGTTGGTGGGTTAGAGTGCCGACCAGTAACAGGTGAAATCACTTATGGTCTTGAACGAATCGCCATGTATCTGCAAGGTGTAGACTCTGTATATGACTTAGTTTGGGTCGATGGCCCAGGCGGTAAAGTGACTTACGGTGATGTTTTTCACCAAAACGAAGTGGAAATGTCGACTTATAATTTTGAAAAAGCCGATACTGCGATTTTGTTCCGCACTTTTGATGAGTGTGAACAAATCTTTGCCAAGTTAGTTGAAGATAAATTGCCTTTGCCTGCTTACGAACAGGTATTAAAAGCCTCACATGCCTTCAATATGTTAGATGCTCGTCACGCCATTAGTGTGACAGAGCGGGCTCGTTTTATCGGTCGAGTGCGCACTATGGCAAAACAGATTGCCGAATCCTATTATGAGGGGCGTGAAGCTTTAGGTTTTCCGTTGGTAAAAGACACAGCTACTCAGGAGGCTAAATAATGAGCGTTAATACTGAAACATTTTTAGTCGAAATTGGTACCGAAGAACTGCCACCAAAAGCCCTTAATAAACTGGCTAACGCATTTGCCGCAGGCATTGAAGCAGGCCTGCAAGAAGCCGAACTAAGCTACGGTGACGTTACAATTTACGCCGCCCCACGTCGTTTAGCGGTAATGATTGATGCTATGCAGTTAAAGCAAGCCGATAAAATTGTTGAGCGCAAAGGGCCAGCTAAAAAAGCTGGTTTTGATGCCGATGGCAATCCAACTAAAGCCTTACAAGGTTTTGCCCGTGGTTGTGGCGCAACCGTGGCCGATTTAATTGAAATTGAGACCGATAAAGGTACCTGGATGGCCTACAACCTTGAACAAAAAGGGTTGCCAGCCACAGAACTTTTAGGTGATATTGTTAATCAATCTTTAGCCAAATTGCCGATTCCAAAACGTATGCGTTGGGGGAGTTCTGATGTTGAATTCGTAAGACCCGTTCACTGGGCGTTAATGATGTTGGGTAGTGAAGTTGTTCCAGCCACAATTCTTGGGCATCAAACCTCCAATACAACAAAAGGTCACCGTTTTCATGCACCACGCCTGCTCACTATTTCAAAACCAGAAGAGTACGTGACTAAGCTTGAAACAGAAGGTTATGTATTAGCCGACTTTGCTAAACGTTCAGCACGCATTAAAAAACAAGTAACTGAAGCCGCTCAGCAAGCGGGTGGTAATGCAGTGATTGATGCCGATTTATTAGAAGAAGTTACCGCACTGAACGAATGGCCAACGGCCGTAGTAGGAGAGTTTGATGTGACTTTCTTATCGGTGCCTTCTGAAGCGTTAGTTTCTGCGATGGCAGGGCATCAAAAATATTTCCATATGTTAGACAGTGATGGCAAGTTAATGGCTAACTTCATTACCATTAGTAATATTGAAAGCTCCAATCCTGCTTCGGTGAAATACGGTAATGAGCGTGTTATTCGCCCACGTTTGGCGGATGCTAAATTCTTCTGGGATCAAGACCGTAAAAATCCATTAGATGATTTTTTACCGCGTTTAAAAACCGTAGTCTTTCAACAGCAGTTAGGTACTTTATTTGACAAGGTTGAAAGACTGGAAACTCTAGCGGTCAAAATTGGTAAACCGTTAGGGGTTGATGGGGCTTTGTGTGAAAGAGCCGCTCGTTTATCAAAATGCGACTTAATGTCTGAAATGGTGGGTGAATTCCCAGACCTTCAAGGTGTAATGGGGCGTTACTATGCCACCGCACAAAATGAAAATACCCAAGTCGCTGAAGCGATTGATGCGCAGTATCAGCCACGTTTTGCGGGTGATAATTTACCAGAATCAGGTGTGGCACAAGCCTTAGCCATTGCTGATAAGCTAGATACCATTACGGGTATTTACGGTGTAGGGCAAATCCCTACAGGTGACAAAGACCCATTTGCTTTACGCCGTGCCGCCTTAGGGTTGTTGCGCATTATGATTGAAAAGAATCTAGACTTAGATTTACGGTTATTGATTCAATTCAGCTTAGAACTGCATGAAAAAGTTCAAGTAAATGAAAAGTTAATTGACGATATTTACGACTTTATTGTCAGTCGTTTACGCGCCTATTATGCCGATCAAGGTATTTCTGCCGAGCAGTTTGAAGCGGTGCGTGTTTGTCGTCCAGCTCACCCAATTGATTTTGCTAAACGAATTGCCGCGGTTAAGCAATTTAGTGAAATGGATGGAGCAGAGAGTTTAAGTGCCGCCAATAAACGTATTAGCAATATCCTCAAGAAGGTAGAAACGCCAATTTCTGAGACGGTGAATACTGTATTGTTTACTGAGCAAGCGGAAACAAATCTATGGAATGCATTGGATGATTTACGTGAAACGGTCAGTGATTATATTGCTGGGCGTGACTATGTTACCGCTATTTCAGAATTGTCGAGCATTCGTGGTGCGGTAGATACCTTCTTTGATGATGTAATGGTTATGGCTGATGATGAAGCGGTTAAACAAAACCGTTTAGCTCTTTTAAATCAGATTTATCAACTTTTCTTGCTGGTTGCAGATATTTCACGCCTTTAAGGGTTTGAACATCTGTTTAAAGCTAGCGAGTGATTGATTTACATAGCTGAATAAAAACTCCCGCTTTTGCGGGAGTTTTTATATTGGCAACACAGTAAAGATTGAGTGAATTTTAGAAAAAGAATAAGGTTAGAAATGACTAAAATTATTGTTTTGGACCGAGATGGCGTCATTAACGAAGATTCGGATGATTTTATAAAATCTGCAGAAGAGTGGTTACCTGTACCAGGTAGTATTGAGGCCATAAAACGCTTAAAAAAAGCAGGCTGGATGGTGGCGGTGGCCACCAATCAGTCGGGTATTAAACGCGGTTATTATTCACGCCAAACATTAAGTGAAATGCATCTAAAGTTGGTTGATATGCTTGAGGGTGAAAAAATTGATTGGATTAGTTATGCACCTTATCTCTCCGAGGATAAATCACCTGCAAGAAAACCAGGTACAGGCATGTTTAAGGCCATTGAAAAACGCTTTAATTGTTCACTAAAGAATGCGCCTATGGTTGGTGATACGCTTGCTGACGTTAAGGTTGCTAAAGCGATGGGGATGCAAGCTATTTTAGTGAAGACGGGTAAAGGCGAGCGCACTTTGGCGAGCCAGGATGAGGTGTTAAATGGTGTGGTTGTTTATCAAGATTTAAATGAAGTTGTGGAGGCTTTATTAGCATGAAAATCATCTGGTTTTTACGTTCGGTATTATTTTCAATAGGGCAGATTACAACGCTGATTTTGTTTTCCGTTCTAGGGCAGTTTACGCGTCCGTTCTCATTTGCAACACGCTATGCCTTTATGCACTATTGGGCGCGTTTTTGTGTAACTTGGGTAGGCTGGACTTGTGGTGTTAAATATCGCGTTCATGGTGCTGAAAATATCAATAGAGAGACTGCTGGCTTAATCCTTGCTAGACATGAATCGGCATGGGAAACCTTTGCCTTTCAGGCGATTTTCCCTCGTCACGCTTATGTTTTAAAAAGAGAATTGCTGAAAGTACCGTTTTTTGGATGGGGTATGGCGTTGCTAAACCCAATCGCGATTGATCGAGGTGCTGGTAGAAAGGCGTTAAACCAATTGGTGACCGAAGGTAAAGAGCGTTTAGCACAGGGTGATTGGGTCGTGGTGTTCCCAGAAGGAACGCGAATGCCAGCAGGTGAATTAGGCAAAATTAACATTGGCGGAGCCATGTTAGCCTCTAAAGCCAAAGTGCCTGTCTATTTAGTGGCGCATAATGCGGGTGAATTTTGGCCAAAAAATAGTTTTATAAAAAGACCAGGGTGCATTGATGTGTATATCAGTGAACCGTTAAATACGGCAGAAATGTCCGCTTCTGAAATTAATCAACAGGTAGAGAGTTGGTTGAGTCAACACTTATCCTCTTCAGCACAAGAGCTTGCTGATGAGAAAGAGGAGATTCGCCACAATTAATCAATGAGTAAATTCGCGACAATACTAGGCTTGTTCATTGGCTCAATTATTTTGATATTGAGCATGATTGATTACCAGCAAGGTCAATTTATCTACGCTTTTTTAAACTGGCAGGGGTTGGTCTTGGTATTGGGTGGTACTTTTGCCGCCGTTTTGATTAATTATCCATTCAGCCAAGTTGGCTGTGTCTTTAAAGGGCTTGGAAAAGTCCTCACTTCAGAGCTATCTGGTTATAGCGATGTCATTGAAGAGATGGTGCGTCTAAGCCATATCTCAAAGCAAAAAGGTTTATTGGCGGTTGAAAATCAAATCGATTCAATTGATGATCGTTTTTTTCGTTTTGCGCTTACAGAAATGCTGGTTTATCACGATGTAGCGGTGTTAAATCAGAGCCTCGAAAACCGCCTTGTTAATATGCGATTGAGACACCTTTCTTGCCAAGAAGTGTATGGCAATATGGCCTCATATGCGCCTGCGTTTGGAATGATGGGAACGGTGATGGGGTTGATTATTATGATGACAACCCAAGTAACCGATACGGGTAATCCGTATGGCGCTGAAGCCCAAGATATGCTGGGCAGTTTGTTGAGTGGAATGGGTTTGGCTCTAGTCACGACTTTCTATGGTGTGCTGTTTTCTAACCTGGTGTTTTTACCGATTGCAGGTAAGTTAAAGGTGTTAACTGAGGCTGAGGTTTTACGTAATGAGATGATTATTCAAGGTGTTTTAGCTCTTAAAAGATCGGAGTCGACCTTATTAGTCAAAGAGCAGTTGTTGGCATTTGTAAATGAAAAAACCAAACAAAAACTCGAATCATTAAAGTAAAGCGAGTTTATATGTCTTTACTTTTAATCTCGCTCTTCAATAAATCAAAGTCATCCAAAACAAAGTTACCAGGCCTGGTAGGTTTCGACAACCCTGAAACCCAACAAATAAAACGTAACCGTTTATGGTTGCTGACCTATATTTCACTTTTTACCTCTTTGTTAGCCTTCTTTATTTTAATCATTAGTTTGGTTGAGCTTGAAGGCTCAACCCCCAAACGTAACTATCAAAAACTCGTTAAAAAACTCAATCAAGAAGTGGTCTTTCAATTAAATAAACAAGGCGTGAGTTGGTTAAATATTGAGCACAGCTTAACCAAAGGTGTACGTTTAAGCCTACCATCGGATTTGATTGCTAATAGCTCTTTATTTGAATCAGCTCGAGCCAAAATTAACCCCCGTTACTTACCATATTTACAGAGTATTTCTGACCTTTTATTGTCGTTAGACTTAGGCCATTTTACTGAGCGTCATGCCAAGTTAATCAGGGGTATAGAGACAAATGGTGCCAAAGTTCATTTTTTAATTCGCATTGAGGGTCATACCGATTCCTTTTCGCTTGCCCCTACGGCTCGATTTAGGAACAATGTTGAACTCAGCACCTATCGCGCCTACGCCATGATGGAGTGGTTACGAATTCATACGGGTTTACCTAAATCAAGTTTTGCAATTTCTGGTTATGGGAGTTTTCACCCAATTACCCAAGATCCTACTGAACCACAAAACCGACGTATTGAAATCTACTTGCTCCCATTAATTAAAGATGCGGCAGAATTGAATGGTGAGAGTACCAGTCGTGAGATAGGTGATGCACAATGAATATGGTGCTGGAGCGTGCTAAATCGGCCTGGTTACTGGCTTTTGGTGATGTGGTAACGTTGTTAATTACCTTTTTTATTATGACGATTGCCATGAATAAGGGCGAGATTAGCAAAATAGAAAAGTGGGTTGATTTGCAAATTACTGAAAGTTATCAGGTGCTAGAAAATGAAGCGAAAAAGCAGAAGCTAGAAGTCATAACGGTAAAACGAACCGCCAGAGGTGTGTTATTAACCATTCAGAGTGATAACGCCTTTCAAAGTGGCCAATTTTCGCCAACCCCTCAATTACAAACAGAGCTCAGGGTCATCAGTAAATTGTTGGCTAAAACGCCATTGCTTAATATTGAGCAATCAGAGGATAACCGTCTGGTTATTCAAAAAGCTAACGAAGAGGGGTTGATTTGGCATTCTGAAATTGTAATAGAAGGCCATACCGATAACGATCACATTGATCCACGTTCCAGATTGCGGAATAACTTCTTTTTAAGTACCTTACGAGCACAAGCGGTTATGGAAGCTCTGTATGAACAAAGCGGGTTGCCAGCCAGCCTGTTTTCGGTATCGGGCTATGGAGAGTGGCATCCAATTGTTGCCAATGATACCGAGCAAGATAAAAGATTAAATAGACGGGTAAATATCTTAATTAGAGCTAATTTTCAAAATAACCAGGCCTGGTAGGTTGTAAAGAGTTCTGTTTCTCTCAATAAGCAAGGCCCTCTAGGGCATTTATTTAAGGTAGTTGCCAGTGTATAGCCGTTTTTTTGTGTTCAACCAAATAGTGATTGGTTTTAGAAAAAGGTTTACTACCAAAAAAACCGCGATAAGCTGAAAGCGGTGAGGGGTGGGGGCTTTCTATAACAAGATGTTTGTTTCTATCAATCATTTTGCCTTTTTTCTGTGCATAAGCCCCCCAAAGAATAAAGACTGTGTGTTCTGTGTGCTCATTGAGTGTTTGAATGACTTTATCGGTAAAACGTTCCCAGCCTCTGTTTTGATGCGCATTGGTTTTGCCAGCCTCAACCGTTAATACTGCGTTAAGCAGTAATACGCCTTGTTCAGCCCAAGGTTGCAAATAGCCAGTGTGTTGATTGTTAACCCCTACATCGTCTGCAAGCTCTTTATTAATATTTAAGAGCGATTTGGGTAGAGGTTTGACCTCGGGTTGAACAGAAAAGCACAACCCATGCGCGTGGCCAATCGTCGGATAAGGGTCTTGCCCAATAATCACCACCTTGACGGACTCTAATGGTGTGCTATTGAGCGCATTGAACCATTGGTCGCCTTTAGGTAATATCGTTTTGCCTACGGCTTTTTCATTTTGTAAAAATGCTTTAAGCGATTGCATATATGGTAAGTTAAACTCATTTTCCAAATAGGGCAACCAGCTTGAATCAAGTTGTATTTTACTATCGCTATTTATCACTTTAGTTTATCCAGCTTTATCTTTTTTATGGTGCTAAACGTTCAATTAACCAGGCCTGGTGATTTGAATCCGAATGTTTTTCTTCTAGGATAAAAATAAAACGGTCATGCAGTCTATTTGGGCGTCCTTGCCAAAATTCAAATCGATTAGGAACTAAACGATAACCACCCCAGTGCTCAGGGCAAGGCACTTCAAGATGTTCATGTTCGGCTTTTTGAATCTCGTAATTCATCTCAAGGGTTTTACGCCCTGGTACAATCATGCTTTGGCTGGAGCTCGCTGCGGCTAATTGACTGTCTCTAGGACGAGAGTGAAAATACGCTTCAGACTGCTCTCTTGAGACTTTTTCTAATAGACCTTCAATACGAATTTGACGATCCATTTGTGGCCAAAAAAACAGTAGACTTGCATGGGGGTTATTTTCAATTTGCTGGCCTTTGGCGCTATCGTAATGGCTGTAAAAAACAAAGCCATTCTCATCAATTTCTTTGAGCAGAACAACACGGCTATGCGGTTGGCCTTTGCTGTCTACCGTGGCGATAGACATGGCGGTTGGGTCAATAATTTTCTCCTCTACCGCTTCATCCATCCAGTGTGAAAATTGAATGAAAGGGTCAAGTGAAAGCGCTTCTCTTGATAGTTGTTTAAAGTCGTAATCACGACGTTCTTGATGGTAGTCTCGATTTGGCATAATAATGTGATATCATTTTGAATTAATTATTGAGAGCTTTGCCAGAGTATCTATCTCGTGTAACGCTCTCTTTCTCACCATTTTATCACCAGGAATTTTCTCTGTGAGTGAAAACTACAACGCATCTGAAATAGAAGTCTTAACCGGTTTAGATCCAGTCCGAAAACGCCCAGGGATGTATACCGACACCACCCGCCCCAATCACCTTGCCCAAGAAGTAATTGATAACAGTGTCGATGAAGCTTTAGCAGGTTTTGCTGATGAAATCACTGTGGTGCATCATGCTGATGGCTCAATGAGCATTCAAGACAATGGCCGTGGTATGCCCGTTGATATTCACCCAGAAGAGGGCGTACCTGGCGTAGAAGTGATTATGACTCGCTTGCATGCGGGGGGTAAGTTCTCTAATAAAGCGTATCAATTCTCAGGTGGTTTACACGGGGTGGGTATTTCAGTTGTGAATGCCTTGTCTAAAAAAGTTGAAATTCAAATTAAGCGTGACGGCAAATTACATGCGATTAGTTTTGCCAATGGGGATTTACTCGAGCCGTTAGAAGTGACTGGCAAGGTTGGTAAAAAGAATACGGGAACCTATGTGCGTTTTTGGCCAGATGCGTCGTTTTTTGATTCGCCTAAATATGCACTGGGGCGTTTAACGCACTTATTGCGAGCCAAAGCCGTGTTAAGCCCAGGGTTAAAAATCACCTTTAGCGATGAAACGACCAATGAAACCACGGAATGGTTTTATGAGAACGGTTTAAAAGATTACTTAAATGACGCCTTGGATGGTCAAGATAGACTGCCACTTGAAGGTTTTATTGGTGCAAGCCAAACTGATAATGAAGGCGTTGAGTGGGCCATTACTTGGTTAGTGGAGCCTAATGAAAGCCTAATGGAAAGCTATGTAAACCTTATACCAACACCACAAGGTGGAACTCATGTAAATGGTTTACGAGCGGGGGCGACCGATGCGATTAGAGAGTTTTGTGAGTTCAGAAATCTGATTCCTCGTGGCGTGAAAATCACTCCAGAAGATGCTTGGTTGAATGTGGCGTTTGTGCTTTCGGCTAAAGTGCGAGAACCGCAGTTTGCAGGGCAAACCAAAGAGCGTTTATCGTCACGAGAATGTGTGCCGTTTATCTCGGGTGTGGTAAAAGATGCTCTAAGTCTTTGGTTAAATCAGCATACTGAAGTCGCTGAAAAAATTGCTGAACTGGTGATTAATAACGCCACCAATCGTAGCCGAAAAGCCAAAAAAGTCACTCGTAAAAAGATAACCTCAGGCCCTGCGCTACCAGGTAAATTGGCTGACTGTACTGAAACCGATTTAACGCGTACCGAGCTGTTTTTGGTTGAGGGTGACTCAGCTGGGGGCTCTGCAAAACAAGCCCGAGATAAGAATTTTCAGGCAATTATGCCGTTACGTGGGAAAATCTTAAATACTTGGGAAGTGGAAGCAGGCCAAGTCTTAGCCTCGCAAGAAATTCACGATATTAGCGTCGCCATTGGGGTTGATCCAGGCTCAGATGATTTAAGTGGTTTGCGTTACGGTAAAATTTGTATTTTGGCCGATGCCGATTCTGATGGATTGCATATCGCCACCTTAATTTGTGCCCTGTTTGTAAAACACTTTGCCAACTTAGTGGCAGAAGGGCATATTTATGTAGCCATGCCTCCGCTTTACCGAGTAGATGTGGGAAAAAAAGTTTTTTACGCCTTAGATGAGGCTGAGCGCCAAGGTATTTTAGACCGCATAGAAGCTGAAAAAATGCCTGGTAAAATTTCAGTTACTCGATTCAAAGGGTTGGGTGAAATGAACCCTCCACAATTAAGAGAGACCACCATGCTCCCAGAAACGCGTCGTTTAGTTCAGCTAAACCTGGAAGGCCCCGAGGACGTAAATGAAATTATGGATAAGCTGTTAGCTAAAAAACGTGCAGGTGATCGTAAAATTT
The DNA here is from genome assembly GCF_000478585.1 of Thiomicrorhabdus sp. Kp2. Lineage (NCBI taxonomy): Bacteria > Pseudomonadati > Pseudomonadota > Gammaproteobacteria > Thiotrichales > Piscirickettsiaceae > Thiomicrorhabdus > Thiomicrorhabdus sp. Kp2. The sequence continues at coordinate 1,018,311 of NZ_ARWI01000001.1, read as the reverse complement.
GGCTAGAAGACAAAGGTGATTTGGCCGAAGTTTGATTACTGATGATGTCATCATAAAAATATAATTTATGGGATGTAAGTTATTGTTATCTTGTTTTTTTGTCACTAAAAATATAATTTTTTATCATCATAAAAGTATATGTTCTTGCTGGTGTTTGGTTTGTAACCTTGTTTTTTGAATATCGGCATTCTGAAATTTTATGTCGCTTCAAATTCAATAAATAAATTTTAAGAATGTCCTATATACCAATACTGCTATTTAATGATGAGCAAAAAATAAATGAGTCTTTGACTGATTATGTAAATAGAATTGCCTTTCAAAACTGTTTTGATAGCTCAGAGTCAATGATTAATGCTTTTTTAAACATAGATGAATTCAAAACAGCTTTTGTAAGATTACAAGGTGAAATGAGGAGAGGCGAGTCAATTCCTTCTTTTGGGCTGATAGGTTCAAATCAGGGGGATTTATATAGAAAAAGATTTTCGTTTAAGAAACGCAGTTTTAGTTGGGATGATCTTAAATTATTTATTGAGCTGGCAACTACAAAAAGAATTAAGCCTAATTCCTTTCCTCGAAAAGATTACTCTCACTCTCAATTTCGTTTGACCAATTGTAAAGGTTCTTTAAAAAGAAAGATTTGTTTGAAGTGTTGGGAAAACGATAGCTATATCAGATTTTATTGGAATTTTGAGAATTACAACTATTGCCATCATCATAAGTGCATGATGATTGACTACGATGTTGAAAAAGCATTAATTGTAGATGATCAGCCAAGTCGAGAGAGATCTATATTTATTGAAAACCTATTTGATTGGTTGGATGAAAATCATGGTCAAGATTTAAATTTTAACTTTATTGAGAAAGAAATATTTCAATTTCAACAAGATTTTTTGCTGGCTGATTTTTTAGATGAGTTTTTTAATCTTGTATTTTCGATTTCTTTGAAATTTCAAGCTGTTGATGATTTATTGCGAAGTTGTCAGCTAGTGAATAAGTCTCCTGATGAGCGAATCAAAATAATTGTTTCTAAGCTTTCTTCTGGAGATAAAAAAATAGAAGATAAAATATGGTGTTTGTTTGTATATTTGTATTTTATTGATTCCAGTGATTATGTTGATGATTATCAATATTGTTATTTTGCCAAATTATTTAGCTTTGCTAGAAGTGTAAATCTTACTTATTACCGGGAATATCTCTGGAGGATAGTTTTTAAGTCAGAATTGTTCCTTGGTCTAGTTGTGTTTGTTAGAGAACGTCATTTTAGGCTATTTGAAATCGAATACTTAAAGTTCAATGATGAATTGAATATACCAGTCTATAATGAAGTAAAACGCTTGAATTTAGATAGCCAGGATATCGAATTTTTATTTTCTTTGGAGTGCTTTAAATTCTTAGCGCAGTCTGAAATTTATTTGAATGTTGATGAACTACTTGAAAAGTCGCCTAAAGGTGAGGTCAGAACCGATTTTTTTTGGTTTAAACCTATACCTGAAGAGACAAGGTTACTAGAAAAGGTAGTTGTTAAAGTGATGGAGAGAATGGTCGCCAATATTTTTATTAAAATGTCGAGAGATGAAATTTATTTACCGGAAAAACTCTATATGAGAAGGTATTGAAAATAAAGTGAAAAAATCTGAACGCACTCCTCTTTCTACCTGAGTTAATCTGGAAAAGTCATGATTTAATCGTTGTAATCGTTAGTTCTAACGGTCGAAAATCTTGATTAACGCTCTCAGTTACTCCACTAATTTTTTAAACCAATTTTCTAGCAAGTTAATTTGAACGAACTCTGTTGGAGTTTCATATGGCGTTGCACACATCCACTAGTAGGTATCTTTGCTTGCATAAAGTTCGCGAACTTCCTCTAGCGTTTTTGTGGTTGGATTAGGCCATTTTAAAAGACTCCTTATAGTTTCAACGTTCGAGGCTAAAAATTGTCTTCGTTTGGCGATTTTGCATAAATGACTTTTGCCTCTAGACTGGTCGAACATTTTATCTCTGAGCCTTCTTGAGTCTTTAAAGCTGAATGGTGGTTGTATGTACTTACACTCAATCGTTAGCCATAAATTCTTTTCTGGACAGTAGGCTAAAACATCATAATCGCCTACACCATCAAATCCTTCTTTTGGGAAGCGTCTTTTAAAATCAATACCTGAAATGCAATGTGTAGCAAAGCGTGATGTTATCTTATAAGCTAAATTTTCTAATTTTTTCTCTAAGAGTTCTTTAATCTCTCTAAGCGCATTATCGATTGTTGGCGAATTCATATCAAAAGGCAAGGCAATATAACTGTAATCCCCCCATTTTTAACCGCTGTTAAAAGTAGAGAGTTAAGCCGCGTCTAGTAAATACCTTGGCGGCACACGACCAATCGCTGAATTAGGTCGTTCGTTATTGTATGTCCAAAGCCATTCTGTGGCCAGATATTGAGCATGTTCAATCGTTTCAAACAGGTGTAGCGCCAACCACTCATGCCGCACCGTTCGATTAAATCGTTCAACATAGGCGTTCTGTCTTGGCTTGCCGGGTTGAGTATACATCAAGGTGATTTGTTGAGTATTTGCCCAATCAATCAGTGCCTGACTGACATATTCTGGACCATTATCACAATGTATGGCAGCTGGCTTTCCTCGCCACTCAATCACCTGTTCTAAAGAGCGGATTACGCGTTGACTCGGCATAGAGAAGTCAACATCAATACATAGTCCTTCACGATTGGAACACTCAAAGCATCGGGTTTATAACGCTTAAGCCGACGTTTAGGTTTAATCCGTAAATTAAGCTCCAATGCACGGTAAACTCGGTAAACCCGTTTATGATTCCATTCAAACTTTTTGACGTTGCGCAGGTGGTCAAAACATAATCCGAATCCCCAACCTTTTTGGGCGGTGGTTAAATGCAATAGCCAGTCGGCAATGACGGCATTTTCATTGGCTAGCTTGGGTTGGTGGCGATAGCAGGTTTGGCTAATGCCGAAAATGTTACATGCAAGGCGAATGCTGATTCTTCTGTGTGCAACCACATTCTGCGCCATCTCTTTTCGTAAAGATGGCGTTACCACTTTCCCTCAAGAGCTTCCTGACGAATCTGGGATTTTAGGCACTCTTCGGCATACATCTTTTTAAGCCGACGGTTTTCATCTTTAAGCTCTTTTAGACGCTTAATCATGGCGGTATCCTATCCATACCGCCGTATTTAGAGCGCCATTTGTAAAAAGTAGCGCTACTGATACCGTGTTCGCGGCATAGATCGGGAACCTTAATCCCAGCTTCATTTTGTTTCAAAATCGCCATGATTTGGCTGTCTGTAAATTTTGATGTTTTCATGCAGAATCTCCTGCTTTTAGTTTACGAGAAAATTCTACTTTTGACTTCGGTTATTTTTCGGGGGGATTACACTTCAATGACGTCTGCTTTAAGTTTTGGGTCGTATTTTCTGCGGCTCACCTACTTACTCCTTTTGATGATTATAATTTATCATCTAGGTACTGAATAGTGTATCCACTCCAGCTTGATTTATGGAATCGAACACGGTATCTGGTTGTTTGTTCATGGAAAAGATCTAAACCTTATGCCAACTAAGTCTACTTTTTCATATGCAATCATTTTAGATGAATTTAGTTGCCTAGGACGTCTCGATCCTAATCTAGCAGGCTTTGTGTGGAAAAGTTATCCACCACTTAATATGTGACAAATAAGTGCCTTATGATCACGACGACTCTCCTCAAGGGTATTGTCGGTATTTGAACCGAGAATTAGTTGCATAACAACTGCATGAACAACAGGAGAAATAATCAACCAAGGACTTTGAGAAAAAATGCTCTCTTTACAAATACCTTTTTCAATACATCCGTTTAATAAGGTTTCTATGGATTTTGTTACCTGATCTAAATAATCCACTTTCCATTTTTTAACAATGTGTGGTACTCGTTCACTTTCGGCAATAAGTAAACGAATGATTGCCATTTTTGATTTATCTATTAGTGATTTATAAAGTTCATCAACAAATTGCTCAGCGAGTTCACTCGTGGAATGTGATTCCGCAAGAATCCGTTCCACATCTAAATTCACAGGTCGTAACTTTTGAACTAGCAATATCTCAAAGATCTGATCTTTACTCTCGAAATGCGTATAAAAACCACCTTTAGAAAGTTTTGCTCTCTTGGCTATGTCATCAACACGCGTGGCAGAATATCCTTTAGCTGAGAACTCTATTAAGGCAGAATCCAAAAGCTGCTGAATACGCACATCAGAAGGTAAACGAACTCGGGAGATGCGCTTGCTGTTTAAAGTGGAATTAGTCATAAATTAGGTACAAGTCATAAAAGGATGATAGGTAGAAATTACTGCGTGCGAGATAATACCACACATGCAGCAATCTTATTATCAACAACCTTCCAAACACTCTCTCCCTGTTAGTCTTATAAAAGTTTCATAAAAATTTCACAAAAATACACTTGTTAAATACCGACCAGTCGGTATATTATGAAACAAATGACATGCGCTTTACAGATATTTTTCAAAGCGTCAGTAAGATTATCGAATTATAAACTCTATGGGTGGCATGAATGTTCAGCCGTTTTTTTAAAAAAAGTTTTCGTAGCAACACAACCGTTCAGGTTTTATGTACATCTGTAGTTGTGCTCTTATCAGGCTGTACCTCTTTAGCGCCCGAATATGAAACACCTGAAGCACCTATTCCAGATTCCTATGCCCAGCAACCTCAAGACAATCATAAAGTTATATTGACTGAAGAAATTGCAAACAGCAGTTGGCGTGAATACTTTACCGATCCTGCATTACAAAACTTAATAGCTGACACTTTGCAAGAAAACCGCGACTTAAAACTAGCTACTTTGCGCGTTCAAGAATACCAAGCCATGTATGGCATTCAACATGCGAACCGATTTCCACATATCGCCGCCAGTGCTAATGTTTCTCGATCGCTAACACCGTATGATCTTAATGTGACAGGCACGAACCTAGACTCCACAAAATATCAACTGGTGGCAAACTTAAGTGTATGGGAAATTGACTTTTGGGGGCGTGTTCAGAGTCTCGAAGAAGCGGCATTAGAAAATTATCTCTCACAAGAAAGTACTCAAAAGTCCTTTCAAATCGCATTGATTGCTCAAGTCGTTAATGGTTATTTAAGTCTACGTGAATTGGATCAACGTTTAGCGTTAACGGATAAAACGATTGAAACGCGCCAAGAATCGTATCGTATTTTTAAACGTCGATATGAAATCGGAGCCATTTCAGAGCTTGATTTAACACAGGTTGAAACTCTGCTAACACAAGCAAAAGCGCTTAACATTCAATTAGAGCAGTTACGAGATATACAGTTACAGAACCTAACATTTCTAGTTGGCAAACCAATCAATTTGAAAACTGAAACTCGTTATTTTGATGATATGCTTCCTTTTCAAGCGCTTGAGCCCGGTTTACCTTCTCGCCTATTAACCAATCGTCCAGACATTGTTAGTGCTGAACATATATTGCGTTCAGCGACGGCAAATATCGGTGCAGCTAGAGCTGCGTTTTTCCCGAATATAACCTTAACAGGCTATGCAGGTACAGCCAGTGCTGAACTGTCAGGTTTATTCAAGTCTGACAGCACTACATGGGGATTTGTACCGCAAATTACTCTGCCTATTTTTACCGCGGGTAAAAACCAAGCAAATTTAGATATTGCCACCATTCGTCGCAATCAAGCGATCGCTAATTATGAAAAAACCATACAAAATGCATTTAGGGAAGTGTCTAGTGCTCTTACAAATCAAAAGTGGCTAACCCAGCAGCTTGAAATGCAGACTCATATCTTGGCCATACAAAAAAGACGATCTCATTTAGCTCAACTCCGTTATGAGAATGGTGCAACGCCTTATTTAGAAGTGCTTGATGCTCAACGTGATTTATTAGCCTCAGAACAAGCATTTGTACAGGCAAAGCGTACTTTATATTCTAACCAAGTCAGTCTTTATACTGCACTGGGCGGTGATACCACAGCCACTAAAGACATTACACCTATTCAAACTGAGGGACAGTAATACTCATGAATGCTTCAAATATAAAAACATTGGTAAAAGTTTTACTACTCTTGGCTGTTGCTGCCATAGCCTGGTATGTTTGGAACCAACTAGAAAACAGTCATAAGACACCAGGCCTGGTTAATGGTAACGGCCGTATTGAAGCGGTAGAAATTGATATTGCAACCAAATTAGGTGGTCGAATTGACCAGATTTTGGTTGATGAAGGGCAGTTTGTGCAAGCGGGTCAAATTTTAGCTTCCATGCAAACGGATGTACTCAATGCCCAGTTGGCGGAAGCACAAGCTCAGTACAATCGAGCAGTAAATGGTGTTTTGAGTGCAGAAGCTTATGTTGCTGTACGAAACAGTGATGTGGCTGCTGCAAAAGCCGTTGTCATACAAAGAGAATCGGAATTAGATGCCGCCAAGAGGCGTTTAGCGCGTTCTGAGGTGTTAGCACGGGAAAAGGCTTCTTCTGCCCAAGAATTAGATGATAACCGTGCACAAGTTAGAAGTGCCTCTGCGGCTGTCGCGGCGGCTAAGGCTCAAGTCGCGGCGGCCAACGCAGCTGTATCAGCAGCGCAAGCTCAAGTAGTGGGCGCACAATCAGAAATAAAAGCGGTAGAAGCAACCATCGCCCGTATTCAAGCTGATATTGATGACAGCTTATTGAAGTCTCCTAGAACTGGGCGAGTACAGTACCGTATTGCCCAACCTGGAGAAGTGACTTCACCAGGTGGAAAGCTATTAAGCTTGGTTGATTTAAGTGATGTTTATATGACATTCTTTATTCCCGAAGAAATTGCTGGGCGTATTGCTATCGGTGCGGAAGTACGAATTGTTTTAGACGCCGCTCCTAACTATGTTATTCCAGCAAAAATTTCTTTTGTAGACAGTACGGCACAATTTACACCTAAAACGGTTGAGACTGAAAAAGAGCGTCAAAAGTTAATGTTTCGTGTAAAAGCAAAAATAGACCCGGAACTGCTTGAAAAACATTTGGAAAAGGTCAAAACAGGCTTGCCTGGATTAGCGTGGATAAAAGTAGACTCTCAGGTCGAATGGCCAGAAAACTTGCATATTAATGTACCGAATTAGATATGAACATCTCTTCTGAGCCTACTCAACCTATTGTTCGCCTTAAAGGCGTTTCTCTAAAGTATGGTAAAAACCTTGCTCTGGATAATATTAATTTAGATATTTCAGCAGGAAAAATGATTGGGTTCATTGGTCCTGATGGCGTCGGTAAATCCAGCTTATTATCTCTAATCTCTGGTGCTCGTGCGGTACAAAGCGGTTCGCTTGAAGTTCTTGCAGGAGACATGAAAAGTCAAACTCACCGCAGTGAAGTTTGCCCTGAAATTGCTTATATGCCCCAGGGATTAGGAAAAAACCTCTACCCAACCTTATCCGTTGAAGAAAACCTGCAATTTTTTGGACGTTTGTTTGGGCATGATGAACATGAGCGTAGAAAACGTATTGATGAACTTACCCGTCGTACTGGGCTTTTCCCGTTCTTAGATCGTCCAGTGGGTAAACTATCTGGGGGGATGAAGCAGAAGTTAGGCTTATGTTGTGCCCTAATTCACGACCCTCAACTCTTGATTTTAGATGAACCCACTACAGGAGTGGATCCGCTTGCTCGTGCTCAGTTTTGGGATTTAATCGATCATATTCGTGCTCATCAAAAAGAGATGAGCGTTTTGGTCGCAACCGCTTATATGGATGAGGCTCAAAGATTTGACAGTCTAGTTGTCATGGATGAGGGCCAAATTTTGGCTGCCGACACACCTGAAGCCCTGTTTTTAAAAACCAATACCACCTCTTTGGAAGCGGCTTTTATCGCACTGCTACCTGAAGAAAAACGTCGTGAACATCAGCCAATTGATATTCCGCCAATTGATGTGAATGAAAAGCATGATGTTGCTATTGAAGCAAAAGATTTAACGATGAAGTTTGGCGATTTTACCGCCGTTAATCATGTGGATTTTTGTATTCAAAAAGGTGAAATTTTTGGATTTTTGGGCTCCAATGGTTGTGGTAAGTCAACGACGATGAAAATGCTCACGGGGTTACTTTCTGCTACTGAAGGTGAGGCTTGGTTATTTGGTAAAAAGGTCGATGCAAAAGATATGGCGACTCGCCGTCGTGTAGGTTATATGTCACAAGCTTTTTCTCTGTATAGCGAGTTAACAGTTGAACAAAATCTCGTGCTACACGCTAGGTTATTCCATGTTCCTGAAGCTGAAATCCCCGCAAGAGTAACGGAGATGGTGCAACGTTTTAGCCTGCAAGAATCCCTTAACAATCTACCAATGAGTTTGCCGCTTGGAATTAGACAGCGACTCTCATTAGCGGTTGCTATGGTTCATAAACCAGAGTTGCTTATTTTGGATGAACCAACTTCAGGGGTTGACCCGGTAGCAAGAGATAATTTCTGGCGCTTAATGATTAATTTAGCGCGTGAAGATAAAGTCACCATCTTTATTTCGACTCACTTTATGAATGAGGCTGCACGTTGTGATCGTATTTCACTGATGCATGCTGGTAATGTCCTGATCAGTGAACGTCCGGCAGAAATCGTCAGATTAAAACAAGCTGAAAACTTAGAACAGGCATTTATTCAGTATTTAAAAGGCTCTGATCAAAGCACCGTTATCGAAGAGGTTTCTGAAGTTCCTATTGAATCGGTTGATTCGAAAACGACCCAACCCCCTAAGCAAAAACTGTTTAGTTTTGACCGTGCTTTAAGTTACTCCTGGCGGGAAACGCTTGAATTGATGCGTGATCCATTGAGATTAACCATGGCTTTGTTAGGTTCGGTCATTCTAATGGTTGTATTAGGTTTTGGGATTAGTTTAGATGTTGAAGACTTAAATTATGCAGTGCTTGATAGAGACCAGACAATTTTAAGCCAAGACTATGCCCTTAACCTATCAGGTTCGCGTTACTTCACTGAACAAGCGCCTCTTAAAAATTATGAAGATATTGATCGTAGAATGCGCAGTGGTGAAATTGCTTTAGCGATTGAAATTCCGCCAGGATTCGCACGCGACTTAAAACGAGGAAATCACGTTGAAATTGGGGCTTGGATTGATGGTGCTATGCCTATGCGTGCCGAAACCGTTAACGGTTATGTTCAAGGGATGCATCAAAATTGGATGGCTTATCAGGCCAGAGTGCATTACGGACAGTCCCTAAATGGAGCGGTTTCGATTCAGTCACGCTATCGTTATAACCCGGATATAGAAAGCCTGCCTGCGATGGTTCCAGTGGTGGTTCCCTTGTTAATGTTAATGTTACCCGCTATGCTCACTGCACTGTCGGTCGTGCGAGAAAAAGAGCTTGGTTCAATTATCAACTTGTATGTTACGCCCGTGACAAGAACGGAGTTTATATTAGGCAAACAGTTACCTTATGTTGTATTGGCAATGGTTAATTATTTATTATTGATTTTACTCTCTGTTACTGTCTTTGACGTTCCTGTTACAGGCAGTGTTTTCACCCTGATTATCGCTGGTTTCTTATTTATTATTATCTCTACCGGCATGGGCTTATTCGCCTCAAGTTTCACTAAAAGCCAAATCGCTGCTATCGTTTTATCCATGATTGGCACCATTATTCCAGCCGTTCAGTACTCTGGTTTGATTGATCCAATTTCATCGATGGAAGGCGTTGGTAAATCTGTAGGAGAGTTCTACCCTGCGACCTATATGTTTGAGATTAGCCGCGGTGTATTTAGTAAGGCATTAAGTTTCAGCGATCTGTATCAGTCGTTCTGGCCTCTGTTGTTGGCAATCCCTATTATTTTAGGATTGACGGTAATCTTACTACGTAAGCAGGAGCATTAAGATGCGTAAGCTGGCAAATATATTTCGTTTGGGGATAAAGGAGTTGTGGAGTCTGTTTCGCGACCCTATCATGATGGTGCTCATTTTTTATATGTTCTCTATTATGGTTTTTACAGCGGCTACCGCAAAGCCTGAAACACTTAATAAAGCACCGATTGGCATCGTAGATGAAGATCGATCGCAGCTCTCTGGTCGCATTGTTGCCGCTTTCTTTCCTCCTAAGTTTGAAGCGCCAAGCATGCTCGATATTCATGAGATTGACAGAGGTTTAGATACAGGAAAATACACTTTTGTTATTAATATTCCGCCCAACTTTCAGAAAGATGTTTTAGCGGGAAAACAACCTGAAATTCAGTTGAATATTGATGCCACTCGAATGACACAGGCTTTTAGTGGGAATAACTATATACAGCAGATTATCAATGGTGAGGTTAATGAATTCCTGCAAGGATTCCGTTCTGCACAGACGGCGATAGTGGGTTTGGCAAGTAGAATTCGCTTTAATCCAAACTTAGAAGCGTCATGGTTTGGTTCATTGATGCAGATTATTGATAATGTTACATTACTCTCCATTGCGCTTACTGGGGCGGCACTTATTAGAGAAAGAGAGCATGGAACCATTGAGCACCTACTGGTTATGCCCGTTACTCCTGTGGAAATTATGGTGGCTAAAGTATGGTCTATGGCTTTGGTGGTTTTGGTTGCTACAGCATTATCTTTAAATTTTGTTGTGCAAGGAGCAATTGGAGTCCCTATTGAAGGTTCGATTCTCTTATTTTTAGCGGGTGCGACCCTACACCTATTTGCCACAACCTCAATGGGGATCTTTCTCGCTACATTGACACGTAGCATGCCGCAATTTGGCATACTTGCAATCCTCATACTCCTCCCGCTACAAGTTCTTTCAGGAGGGATTACCCCAAAAGAAAGCATGCCCGAATTTATTCAAAATATTATGTTTTTCGCTCCAACAACCCACTTTGTTGAACTCAGCCAAGCCATTTTATATCGAGGTGCAGGGTTTGAAGTCGTATGGCCACAATTTTTAATGTTAATGGTACTGGGTAGCGCACTGTTTATCTTTTCATTGATGCGTTTTAGAAAAACCATCAGTATGATGGCTTAATCTTATTGTGATCCTTTTATTTGGTCACAATAGCACCTTCATTAATCAAACGTAGAATATTAGTTGATATGTTAATTTAGATATTGGATCAAAATATAATGCAAATATCCCGTTCAATTTCCTGCGTTAGTCTCTCTCATATTGTAATCTCATGTGTTCTGATAATATATTCTTCATCGAGTTTTGCTAAAGGCTTGGAGCCGAAAGGCATTTTTAGCTTTGTTCTAGAAAACGATGTTTTTTATGGCAAAGATCAAGATTACACCAATGGGGTGAAATTTATCTGGATACCAGATGAAAACACTCATACTCCAGAATGGGCACTAAATTCTGCTCGTTTGATTCCTTGGTTTCCTCAGACAGGCAGGACTCAACATGGTTATGCCTTTGGGCAAAGTATGTTTACACCTAGCGATATCACTATTGTAGACCCACCTGAAGGAGAACGACCTTATGCTGGTTGGCTTTATGCCGCAATCGGTTTGGCTTCAGAAAATAATCAACAGTTAGATCAGGTCTCTCTTATGATTGGTGTAATCGGTCCTGCATCTTTAGCTCAAGAAACTCAGACACTTGTGCACGACGTAATAGGTTCAGATAAACCTATGGGGTGGGATACGCAATTAAGTAACGAGCTAGGAGTTGTACTAAGCCATAAGCATAGTTGGCGTGAATTTTTATCTTATGATCTTCTGCATAATAAAATAGACCTAAGTCCATATATTGGATCCACTTTGGGTAATGTCTTCACCTATGCCAATGCAGGGTTAACCTTTAGATATGGAAAAAATTTGCCTAATGATTATGGCCCCCCGCGCCTGCAGCCAGGAATGCCAAATAGCGCCGATTTTTCTTTAGCTTCTTCACATGTCGGTTGGTATCTGTTTGCAGGATTTGAGGGTCGGGCGATTGCACGTAATATTTTTTTAGATGGCAATAGCTTCGTCAGCAGTCGAAGCGTTGAAAAATTCCCGTTTGTAGGTGATATTCAATTTGGTTTTGTTGTTGACTGGAAAAATATGAGGCTGAGCTATACGCATTTGTTGCGTACTGAAGAGTATAAAACGCAACAGAGTAATAATGATTTTGGCGCTTTAACCGTTGGGATCAAGTTCTAAGTCCATGCGATTTTATTGTGAGTGAATCGCCACTAAAACCTTAGACACTTTTTAGCCGTTCATTAAATCTTTTTTCAAACTCAACTGGTGACAGCTGATTATTCCAGCCATGACGGCGTTTTGCATTGTAGAGCATTTCAATATAATCAAAAATATCTTGTCGGGCTAAATCACGAGTTAAATAGACTTTTCGTTTGATTCGTTCTCTTTTTAACAACTCCAAGAAAATGGATTATTGTCAGGATTTGGAGTGAATTTAATCTGCCAGAAATCTGTAGTAGCATCAGGTCGTTCAAATATAATGTCATCTATGCCTGTAGTTGATTTATCTAAATCGGCTTCAATCTGAGCTCTCTCATAGCGAGAAGGAGAGTTTAACTATTCGGAAAGAAGCAATACTCCTTGCAATGTTTGGAATGCATACCCTGAATATGTGATGGCGGTATTCTTAATTTTCATTGCTATAACTGTTTTAGGTAAAGATTTAAGTTATTGTACTTATATTTTTATTTTTGTGTGGTATTTGGCTTGTTTTATGGCTTGTAGATTATGAATTGATGTAGTCCGTAAGGATTTTCTTGATCCGAATGAAATTTATAAGCTATTTGCTGTTTCAGCATCATGCATAGAGTGTCTTCGTAACTGTTTCCCAGCTTGAGAAAACCTTGAAAGCTGTAGCATTTTGTAGGGTTGTTTTTAGAGTAGGCGTTACGTTTTAACTTATTGATTAAATTAATAGTCTTTTTCTTATCAATAAGCCAATCTCGATTTTGTTCAGATGGTGTCATTACCACAGCAATAATTTTGCGTGATATTAGTCTCTTCAGTGTTGTTTTGGATATATTTAACTTATCGCAGGCTTGTTGAAAACTCCAGTTGTTTGATACGGTTTTAAGGTGTTGCTCTATTTCTATACGTTCGTAATATTTTTTCCCTTTAAATTCATATTCTGTAAGAATCCCGATTTGAGCTAGGTGAGATATTTTAGGTGTTCGACAGTTCAATAGTTTGCAGGCTTCCATGATACTAAGTTGTTGCTTTTCAGAGCTTTTAATCGATATTCTTTTTAATCTGCTTTCGTTTAGTGCTGTAGGCCAGTTTGATAATAAATATCGTTCAAACGCTTCTTTAATTCGTTCAATCCCTTTGTTTTCTCGTTGGAGATGTAATTGGTCATGAAGTGTTCTGAAATGTTTTCGGATGCCCTGAGACTCCAAATCAGTCATCGGTTTGCTAGCGAAATTTGATAGTAGTTCGTGGAATTGGTCAGGCCATTTTTTAATAAGTGGATAGGCTTTTTGGTATTGAGAAGCAATGGAGATATTATTCTGAGTCATCAGCAGTGATTCTACCTCTGCTTTAGCCTGAAAGTGAGCTATAAAATTTAATATGCTCAGGCACTCATTCGCAGTTAGTCCTTTGAAAAGAACAGGATTGGTTTTACATCTTGCAGATGGATTATCTACAAATCGTTCAAAGAGTTTGCTGAGTTCAATTAAAGCTGTTGGGGCTTTTATGATATTTTCGATTGGTTTTTTATGGTCATAAAGGGCTAAATAAGGACGATACCAGCTAAGCATTCGACCGTTATTATTGGAGTCAATAAGCATTATGTTGTGTTTAGTGCATGCTGTTACAGGAAGTAGGTTCCATGACTCTTTCGCATAGCCGTTTTCTTTGAGACATAACGGGCATACTTTTGGATGCTTTGAGAGTATTTTGGGTGTATCTGTTTTTTTGCGAAATAAATCATGAAATTCAGATAACTTAGTCTTACCAATAGGCTCTAATCCAAGTTGCGAAAGTAGCGTGTCTACGTCAACTTTTCCAGAAAGAATGGTGGGAATTGGTAAACGGCTATTTTTCCAGTGCAAATCTGTATGGTTTAAAAGATGACTGACTCTTCTGAAGCCGTTATTTTCGGCCGTTCTGATGAGGTAGCTTGCAACGCATTCATCAGGTTTTCTCGAATCTGAAAATAAGAGTTTCATAGCTTTTAGATTATCGAATAAATTTTCAGCTCTTTTGTGATCCGAAACTTTGCGATTTCAGGGGCAACAATTGAATTGCCTTTAGAGCGATGACTAAATAAAAAGTCTGATTCGGTCAGGTTTTCTTCTATAACCACATCCGTGATTTTTTGTTTGAAAGGATTTATGGCTTCAGAGTAGCCTAGGGACTCAACGATATCAGCAAGCAATTTGCTATCAGGTTGCTTGGAATTGATGGTGCAAAAAATAAATAGGCTACGGAGTAAGCGAGAAACCTGTCTTACATTGCCTTTAGAGAATGCAAATAACCTTAGAAGAAGTTCTTTATTTGATGTGTCAATAGCATTACTAAGTTCGTATGACTTGGCTAAACCTTTGACAAGACTTGCAAACCCTTCAAATTTTTTCTGCTCGCTAACTTTGAATGTTGGCATTGTATGCCTAATTGCGATTCTTCCATTTAGTTGAGGATTTGAATCAATCAGGTAACGTGCCCATGGCATTCCCATGAATACTATGGGTATACCTGTTTCTTTGATTAGATCTTTAAACAGATCTCCAATACCGCTGATAACCTTTTCTGAACGACGTTCAATGATAACTTGAACTTCATCAAGAATAATTAACTCTAACTTGATGACTTTTGACAGTCGGACAAAACGAGTAAAAAGCTCGGATGCATTTCTGGCTCCATTCCCCATTTGAGGATCATTGATTCCAACTAGAAGACTAACCAGTACATCCTTCACGGTATTTGCCATTTTTATTTCTAAGTGGAGAACGGGTTGCTTTGTTCCTATTTGATCCTGAAAGGTTGGATATATTTTAAGATATCTTTTGGCTAGTTCACTTTTGCCACTTCCAGACTCCCCAGTAATAATCATGCAATTAGCTGTGTTGAAGTCCTTTTTATGTATTCTTAATTCATCGAACTTTTCTCTCAAATATTTGAGGTCTGGGCTTAGTATGTATGGTTCTTTTTCTGTGAATTGATTCATTATTCAATATCCCAATCTTCAGTTTTGACGTCTACAGACGCTGGCTGGTCAATAAGTACATCATTTGAGCTGATAGATTCAGAAGGTAGTAGGTCGAAAGTGGGTATCCCCACCTTTTCAATTCGAGAGTGTTTTTGAGTTGTGACCTGTGTCTTTCTCCTTTTATTTTGCTCTCTCATTCGATCTCTTTCATCTTTTTGTCGAATTTTTGCTTGCATAAGATCTTGATTATTGAGTTTCTGATTTTTATATTTTCTTGATACTCGCTTGTATTCACGATGTTCATAAATTGAGACGCCTTTGGCATAGGAATACTCGAGGCACGGAACGGTGATATAAACCAGCTCTTTTGAATCTAAAACAAGTACCTCTCCAAGGTCATATGGGTTGATTTTGATGTTGACCTTGTGCTTCCCATCACGTCTGAAAAGACTTTTTAGAGCATCGGAGTTATATTTAAGACCAAGAAAAGAAATTCCATGTCCCATCAGGGATGCGCTGTGCGATGCAAGAAGGGAGAGTTCTATTTCTAACTTATCTTCAATTGGAATTGGTTGCTGCTTTGCTGAAGAATTCCAGATTTCTTTTGGTGTGGCGCCATCTTCGTTCGGTTCATTGTTATAAACATTCACAATCCAATCGTAAAAATCGTGTTTGAATTTCGTAAAGGTCATTAGTGCTTCTTGCCGAGGGTCGTAACGATCATTTTTTTTATGTGGCTTTCTTACGACACCTGGTAGGTCATCAAGAAATAGCGTGTTGACTGAACCAAAGAACCTTTCAATCGAACCTTTATAATTTGGATGTCGTATAGGAGCATACTGAATCACCATTCCAAGTTGCATACCCATTTCTGAAAAATTATTACTCCAAAACTCGTTTCCATTATCTGTAACTAATGTTTCAGGTATGCCATGAGTAGGCCAGTTCCCCTGAATATTCAGCTTTTCTAGCTCCTCTTCCTTTGGTAAAAATGCATTTAAACATGCTGAGGAGATAGCCGCGAACGATGTTGCTTCAAAGGAAGTTTGTAGCCCGAATACCATGCCTGAGTGATAGTCCGAGAGGGCTGTTAATGTTGGTCTTCCAATGAGAGTAGAATCGAGGTCATGAATAAGATGGATATCCAGAAGTGTATGGTCAATTTCGACTCGTTCTAAAATATGAGTTGTAGAGTAAGGTGCAATTGAATCTGCAAGACCAAGTTGATAAGTTGAACTTCCTTTTGATGCTCTTTGCCTTCTCTCTAAATTGATTTTATTTAATCTTTTTACGATTGTGTTGCGAGTTGGGACTTTTTGGACATTAGCTGGGTTATCTAAGTTATATTTAATTATTTCCGTTTCAATATTTCTGCATAGTGTTGAAACTCTTGGTTGGCTTGGTCTAATAAATTTATCGATTTCATTTTCCATAATATCCATGACTATACTGGATAGACGATGTTTTTTATTTCCTCTCAAGTTTTTATTAGTGTAAAGACCTTTGATTTTTCCTGATGCATTAGTAAGTTCTGAGAGCCATTTTCGAACTGACTGCCAGTGAGGAGCTTTGGTAAAGCCTACAATAGGTGATAATTCGAGTATGGCTTGCTTAGTTTTGTCTGTTCCAGAAATTTTGGTAATTCTTCTTTCTGCTAAAAGCTCTAGAAGTTTTAGTTTTTTTAAGGCGAGGTCTTGTTCTTCTTGGGAGAGATCCTCAAAACTTAGTCCTTTGTGACTTAGAGAATCTTTTTGAAAGATTAGCGCTTTTGAATCAATGAACTCCTTTCCTTGAGCATAAGTAATTTCTAGGGTTTCATTGTTGCGGAGATTCGATGCTTTGATTCCATCTTTTTTTATTTGCGAAACAATAAATTTATGTTGTTCAAAGCTGAATACTGTTCCGATAGAAAATAAATTATTCTTCATTGAACCAAACCTTTGAATTAACCGAAAAAGGTTCATTGTTTATATCAAATTTTATATACCCAAAAGCAATAAGTTGATATAAAGACTTTAGGTCATAATTTTGATGAAGGTCTTTAAAGGTAACTGGAGTCGTTACCTGATTTGAAATTTCTTCAAAAAGTTCCATGTTTAAAATTTGATGTTTCCTGAATCTATAAAAATATTTGAGATTTTGAAGTAATGGCTTTTTTTGAATATACTCTTCTGACATAACTTCAAAACCATCTCCCGACTGAGCTGACCTTTGTTGAAAAAGATTAAAAACTTTAGAAAACTTTCCCGATTCAACCTCCTTTTTAGGCTTGACCTCTATAAATTTACGCGATCCATTTTTAAAAACGATTAAGAAGTCGGGGGTATATCTGTATGTTTTTCTGTTTTCATCTTCTAAAAAAAATGTTTTTGGCTGTTCAAAATATTCTTCTACATTATTGTCGTATTCAAGCAACAGTGCGAACTGAGACTCTAATATCGATTCGAGAAGTAGGGTTCGATTATTTTTCGAAGAAGGGAATCTGACAATATTTTTGACAGAAGATTTTTTGATTTTTCTGGCAGGAGAGTACATTCCGAAAGACCTCTCTTCTATATGACGAGTGAGTCTATAATACTCCTGAGCAATGTGAAATAATAGCTAAAATTATAGTTAATGTGACAAAATTATATTTTTATGGTGTCATCGTCAATTACTGGCGTAAAACGCCGAAGATATCTCTAAGCCCTATTTATTAATAGGGCTTTTTTGTGAATTTTTATTGGAAACTGACGATGTTACAGATGCTAAAAATTAAACCATTTTTTATTTTGCTTTTCTCTCTGCTTACGCTTCTACCAGGCCTGGTAGTTTCTGCAGAAACTAAAGTGTTAAAAGATTATCACATGACCCTCTATAAAGATGTGCAAGGTTCTTTAGACGGTTTTGAATTGTTTACAAAAGTGGAGGGAAAGCGTGCTTTCTTTGGTTTGACCTGCTCAATTCAGTCTCCTTTACCACTGCTTCAAGTGATTTTGTTTGATGATGAAATTATGACCGATATGACAAAATTATTGTCGGCAAAGGTGTTCATCGATGGTGTGGAGCAAACGCTTCAGTTACAAGGGATATTAAAGGTGGTTGATACTGCCGAAGAGCTATCGAATAAAGTACGTCTTGAGATAGTAACCGAGAGAGGTTCTTCATTACAGCAGTTACAATCGCAATACAAAAATCTGCTAAATAGCTTACAAAAAGGGCAGCTATTAACGATTGAATTAAACCATAGAACTTTAGAGCCAAAAGATATGAGCTTTTCATTACAAGGTTTAGAAGGGTTGTTAAAGCCAAACCAAGCCGTCTGTTTTTAAGTTTTTTTTTCAAAAAAAACAGCGTTTACCAGGCCTGGTAAAAATCTTTAAGGTACATCGTTTTTAGGTGTGTTTTTTCGGTGGAGCTAACAGCTATTAATTGGCGACACTTGCTTATTAACCCGATTGCATTGGGGCACGATGTTTACCCATTTGAATCAGTCGTTCTTTATATTCTAAAAAGTCTTTAATGGCAGCCTGTTCAAAATGGCTTAACTCTTCAAAAAGCAGTTTTAAATAAATCTCATCTTCTGAATTATGTCTATGCGTGACTGTGGTTTTTACACAAAGGGTTGTGAATTCACCCAAGGAAGGAATTTCAAACTCAAGCTCTAACTCAGTGCCCTCTTTGGCTCCACGGGAGGCTCTAACCCCCGCCCCTTTAAGAGAGAGTTCTGTCAAAATGGCCTCAACCGAGCCATTTTTACCAATAAGAAGCGCTTTGCGGTTAGTTTTATAGTTGGACGTTTTCATTAATATTATTATCTACTGTTTAGTGGAACAGAATCGGATGAATTTGATTATGCATTAAAACGATTATGATAGATAAAAAATTCTTTCATTACCAAAATATCATGTGCGGTTAGCCTTTGAAACTCAATACCTAATAAGTATTGACGATTGACTTGCGTGGTATGCATTATTTTGCCAAGGATATTGATGTTTGAATTTTGGTCATAAGCAGGCAGTGAAAACTGTAAACTGACTAAGTTATCTTCATTAATGGGCTTTGGGCTTAGCAAGCCTAAACCACAAGTAGAAAGGTCAACCATTTTTAGATTATAAAGCGTGTTTTCACCTGAGGTTAATATGACTTTTCTGTTAAGTGATAGTCTGTCTCGACAGCGTTTTTCGGTTGGTTTTATTAGATGCATATTGGCTTTTATGGTTGGCTATGTATTAGGTTAGATTGATAAAGGATTTTTACTAAGCTCTATCATAATTTTATCGATGGGTTTTGGGTTTGAGTAGAGATAGCCTTGTAGCATATGACAACCTTCTTTTTTTAGAATTTCACTTTGTACTTCAGATTGAATGCCTTCTGCAATCACATCGATTTTTAAAGATTTACCCAGTTGTATAAAGGTACGACACATTTGTAAGTCGCTATGGCTTGTTGCAATGTTTTCAATAAAAGATTTATCAATTTTGATGGACTCTATCGGTAAGGCCTGAATATAAGAAAGACTTGAATACCCAGTTCCAAAATTGTCAATGCATACTTTAATACCTTGTTGTCTTAGTTGTTCTATCGTGTGTCTGGATTTTTCTAAATCATGCAAAAGTGTGTTTTCTGTAATCTCTATTTTTAGCGCTGAAGCGGAAATAAAATTACGTTTAATAGCCTCTTCAAATACCCGTGGCAGTGTACTCTCTTCGAGTTTTTGAGTGGATAGATTTATAGAAACAGGGGGTGCTTTGATTCCTTTCTGATTCAGTTTATGGATATCTTTTGCAGCCGTTTTTATGACCCACTCATCTATGGCATTTATATTATTGGTATTGTAAGCAAGTGTTAAAAACTCATTAGCAGGCAAAATTTTATGCGTTTCAGGATGATGCCAGCGCAAAAAGGCTTCCATGCCAATAATTTTATCGCTGTTTGAGTCGTATTGAAACTGATAATAAAGCTGAAATTGGTCTTCAGAAATCGCTTGCTTTAACTCTGCTGAACTTTTTAAAAGCTTATCCATATTGGTTTGCGTGAATTGATCGTAAAAGTGATAGTTACTTTTGCCCTTACTTTTGCCCTTACTTTTCGCTTGATACATCGCGACATCGGCATGGTTAAGAATGGCAGACACGTTATTACCGTCTTTGGGGATGATTGCAACGCCAATGCTGGCTCCAATTTTGAGTTGTTTATTATTTATATGAATCGGTTCAGCAATCTTTTCAAGTAAACGGTCAAGGTAATGTTCTAAGTTTCTTTGGAACTCTGTTGGGCGGGTTGTGTGCTCTTGTTTGATTAAAATAACAAACTCATCACCTCCAAAGCGGGCAACTAGATCCGTCATACGGGCATGGTTTTGCATGCGTTGTGCAATAATTTTAAGCAACTTATCACCAGATTCATGGCCTTCTATATCGTTGACGGGTTTAAACCCGTTTAGGTCGATAAAGAGCAAAGCAGAAGGTTTTAATGCGGTGGCAGATTGAGATTTGATGTGTTTTTTTAATGTTTCAATAAAATTTAAGCGGTTAGCCAATTTTGTGAGGGGGTCATAAAAAGCTAAATTTAAGATATTATTGTCATGCTGTTTAAGGGTTGAAATGTTTTTAGCAATGCCTCTATAGCCAATAAGGTTATGAGATTTATTAAAAATAGGTTGGCCGCTCACTAGCATGTAAACATGTTCTTTAGATTTGTTTAATAAGCCAAGTTCTAAATCCGAGAATGGCTCTTTTAACATGATTTTTTGTTGCCAGTTGAGAGTACTGGTTTTTGCGTCTTGGGGGTCAAATAACGCACTAAATGGCTTTAAAAGAAGTTCTTCTGGTTGGTAGCCAAGTATTGAATAAACTTGTTTACTTGAATATTTAATGACTCCTAATTTATCGATCTCCCAAATCCAATCTGGAGAGTTCTCAAGAAGTTGTTCATAACGTTCTTCAGAAGAGGTAACTCTATTGTTGATATGCCTTAATGTTAATCGTAAAACGAGCCAGATAATTAAAGTAATTAATAAGGCGGCAAACAACGTGTAGCTAAGGGTCTCTATTAAGCTTGGGTTGATGGTTTGTTGTTCATATTTGATGATGACCCCCCACTCTTTGGGTATGACGGGAGCGTAAGCGGTTAGTACGGTACTGTTAGAGATGTCAGTAATACTTTGAACTCCGTAATGCCCGCCAATAGCCATGTACATAGTCGGCTTAACTAAACGTACTGTGCCAGGAAATGTAGTGCCAGCTTTGGAGCTGAGTACCAATTCAATTTTGTCCGTTGTAGGGTTTTTATGAACTAAAAAGAACTCCTGTTGAGGACGATCACTATTGAGCTCAAACCATAATGATTTGATTTCTTGTAAAGCGAGTTGTGTGTTTCGGTTTTTACTGTAAAGGGTTTTGGCGTTTATAACGGGTTTAAATATTTGTTTAAGTAATATAGATTGCAGTTCTGCATCTTGTTTAATGTCTTGGGTTTTTTGTTCAAGCGTATTCAGGTAAAGAGGGATGTAGGTAAATAAACTCACAAAGGTAATGGCAAAGATTACCCCTAAAACAATGAGATTGATATTGATTTGGCGATGTTTTGAGTTTTTCATATCGTCAGCTCTTAATGACAAGTCTTTGATAAGCATAGCATCTTAAAGATTGTTAGATTAAGAATTCTATACTCTTTCAGCTCTTAATCAACCTTCTTAATCAACCTTGTCTACAACGTTTTAGTTGTGATTGTTTTGCAGTTTTTAGCAATGAATTAACCCGAGTTCAACAAGGTTAAAAAAGTTAAAGTGGCAAACGATCTAAAGTTTAAGATGAGCAACTTAATGCCAACCCTTTTTGACACGCTTTAGGTGGCGTTAGGTAGTGCTTATGTGTGTTACACAGTATTTCATCGCTTGGATTATAAGGGGTGCGTAACCACGTCATCCATTTTTCTAAAGGGTTAATATTACCCTTTTCAATCGCTTGAATAATCTCTTGGGCGATATAGTTTCGCAAGATGATTTGTGGTGCATTGTTCCGAATGAGTTCTTTCCGCTGTGGTTCAGTTTGTTGTTGTACGCGCTGTTGATAGTTTTCTTGCCATAATGTCCACTCTTTGGAGTCTAAAATAAAGTCATTAAAACGTTGCTGAAGTAGGTCGTCTTCATGGTTAAAATAGCTTAATACATAAAAGAAATAGTGAAAATCTAAGTTCGACTTATCTAACAGAATAAGTGTATCAGCGATAAAAAGTTTATCGTCCGTTTTGGGTTCGATAAAACCAAATTTGTAGCCCATTTTTAACAAGTATTGCTGGTTAAAGGTATTAATATACTCATCTATAGACTGCTCAATGGCTTGTGCTGAAACCAGTTGGCTAAAAGATTGGGCTAACACCTGACAGTTCCAAAGACCAATGTTGGGTTGCTGGCTATAAGCATAACGTCCCTCGGTGTCGGAGTGATTGCAGATATGGTGTATTTTGCAATCATCTAAAAAGGCGTAAGGGCCAAAATCAAAGGTCTCACCCGCTACCGACATATTATCGGTATTCATTACCCCATGACAAAAACCGACCGTTTGCCAACCCGCTATCAAAGCCCCCGTTTTGCGAGTAATGGTTTTCAATAATTCGGCATAGCGCGTTTCACTGTCTGTGTGGATTTGTAACTCTGGATATACCGTGTCAATCACGTAGTCGGCTAGCTGTTTTTGGTGACGAATGTCTCCTTTTTGAGCGAGCCATTCAAAGTGACCAAAACGAATATGTGTTTTAGCAATCCGAATATAGGTGGCACGAGTTTCAAATTGTTCACGCTGAACCTGTTCCGAACTAGAGCAAAGGCTCAGGCAGCGAGTGGTTGGAATGCCCAGTGCATCTAACGCTTCACCTATTAAATATTCTCTAACGGCAGAACGTAAAACGGCTCTTCCATCACCTCTTCTTGAATAGGGGGTTCTGCCTGAACCTTTAAGGTGTAAATCCCAAAGCTGACCTTGTTTGTCTTTTACTTGACCAAGTAATGTACCTCTACCATCGCCTAAATCGGGATTGTAGTAGCCAAATTGGTGGCCAGTGTATTTTTGTGCAATTGGCACCAGGCCTGGTGGAAATGATTTACCTGAAGTCATCTCCATTAAGGTATCTGGTGAGATTTGTATGCCCAATTCGTTTGCTAAGTTTTGGTTGCTATGAATCAGTTTGGCATTGTGCATGGGTTCGGGCTGTACAAAACTAAAAAAATCGCTAGGGAGTGAGGTATAGTTTTGTGAAAAGGGCGCTTGGTTGTTATTAAACATGGCTTTGTATGGCATCTAAATTGAGGTAATCATGCAATTTTATCACTCTCATAGCGTGAAAGGTAAATAACCCAGTGTTTTACTAGGGAACTTGGTTTGACTTTTTTATTTAGCGTTTACCAGGCCTGGTAAGTTATTATTTTCAATCTTTAATTGTGTTAAATTATCGAATTAAATCCAATTAACCTGTTTTGAGTTTTTAGGAGAGCATTATGCAAACAATTACAGTAGAAAATATCAAATGTGGTGGTTGCGCTAATGGTATTAAGCAAGCTTTGATGGCAATTGACGGCGTTAAAGATGTGGCTGTTGATATTGAAGCAGGCCTGGTAAGTTTAGAATTTTCTGTAGAAGACAATACTGAAAAAGAATTAGATTTAGTGAAGCAGAAATTGCACTCTATGGGCTATCCAGAAGTAGGCAGTGTGGCGGGTTTGAAGGCCGCTGGAGCAAAAGCGAAATCTTATGTGTCATGTGCAGTAGGAAAAATGACGGATTCTTCATCAAAAGATGATAAATAAAGTAGAATTTAGACGCACGTAAATAAATAGCTAAGGTTTTTAATTTAACTGACTATCTTTTAAGCTATGGCTAGCTAGGTTAAGTTCAGCTAAAAATTGATTAAAACCAACAGTAGAAGCATTTCAAACCGTAGGTAATTCAGGAGAGTATGAGTGTCCCAGCAAACCATCAACTATGAAGGTATTGAGCAAAAAAGCGTTGCTGAATTTACAGAAAAAGCCTATTTAGATTATGCAATGT
Source organism: Thiomicrorhabdus sp. Kp2 (assembly GCF_000478585.1). Taxonomy (NCBI): domain Bacteria; kingdom Pseudomonadati; phylum Pseudomonadota; class Gammaproteobacteria; order Thiotrichales; family Piscirickettsiaceae; genus Thiomicrorhabdus; species Thiomicrorhabdus sp. Kp2. Next base: position 994,189 of record NZ_ARWI01000001.1, on the reverse strand, counting down.
ATGTCATTTTGGACAGAGCTCTGCCGCATATTGGTGATGGTCTGAAACCTGTGCAAAGACGTATTATCTATGCCATGTCTGAACTCGGTTTAAAAGCCAGTGCTAAATATAAAAAGTCGGCACGTACGGTGGGGGATGTTTTAGGTAAGTTTCATCCGCATGGTGATAGCGCCTGTTATGAAGCGATGGTGCTGATGGCGCAAGACTTCTCTTTTCGCTACCCATTGGTGGATGGACAAGGGAACTGGGGTTCAATGGATGACCCTAAATCGTTTGCTGCCATGCGTTATACCGAGGCCAAACTCTCCAAATTTAGTCAGTTACTTTTAGAAGAGGTTGGCCAAGGAACCGTTGATTGGACACCAAATTTTGATGGCTCCCTCGATGAACCGCTTGTTCTGCCTGCACGAGTGCCACATGTTTTGTTGAATGGTACATCGGGTATTGCCGTGGGTATGGCAACCGACATTCCGCCCCATAATTTACGTGAAGTGATTGATGGTTGTATCGCTTTGCTGACCTCTCCAAATATCAGTATGGAAGAGCTGCTAGAAATCATTCCCGCACCCGATTATCCAAATTCGGCACAAATCATTACCCCAAAGGCCGAGCTTCAAAAACTCTATGAAACAGGGCATGGTTCAATTCGTCAACGCGCCAGTTATCAAGTTGAAGATGGGGTCAATGTTGTTATTGATGCTTTACCTTACCAGGTTTCAGGTTCAAAACTGATGGAGCAAGTGGCTGCACAAATGCGAGCTAAAAAATTGCCCATGGTGGTGGATTTACGAGATGAATCTGACCATGAAAACCCAGTACGTTTTGTCATTGAGCTGCGCTCTAAACGCGTGGATGTTGAAACCGCCATGTTACACCTCTTTGCCACAACCGATCTTGAAAAAAGTTACCGTGCCAACTTTAATGTCATTGGCTTAAATGGTCGTCCTCAAGTAAAAAACTTGAAAATGATGCTGACTGAGTGGCTTGTGTACCGTGTTGAGACAGTGCGCCGTCGTTTGCAATATAGGCTTGATAAGGTACTCGCAAGACTGCATATTTTAGATGGGATGATGATCGCCTTCTTAAATATCGATGAAGTGATTGCGATTATCCGCGAAGAGGAAAAACCAAAACCCGCATTAATGGAACGTTTTGGCTTAACAGAGATTCAAGCCGAAGCCGTTTTAGAGCTTAAATTAAGACATTTGGCGCGTCTTGAAGAGATGAGAATTCGCACTGAACAAGCAGAGTTAGAAGCGGAGCGTAAAAAGCTTGAACTCACTTTAGGTAGCGAAGCACGTCTAAAAACCTTAGTTAAGAAAGAGTTAATGGCCGATGCGGAGATGTATGGCGATGACCGTAAATCTCCACTCATTGAAGCGCGTACAGCTCAAGCCATGAGTGAGCAGGATTTGCTTCCATCAGAAGCCATTACGGTCGTGCTTTCGGATAATGGTTGGGTGAGAGCGGCCAAAGGGCATGATATTGATGGTAAGGCCCTGGGCTATAAATCAGGCGATGGCTTCTGTTCTCAAGCAACTGGTCAAAGTAGGCAGATGTCGGTGTTCCTTGATAGCACAGGAAGGGCTTATGCTCTGCCTGCACACAGCTTACCCTCTGCACGATCACATGGTGAACCTTTAACAGGGCGCTTAAACCCGCCAGCAGGCAGCAAATTTTGTCATGTTCTGCTTGGTCAGCCTAATGAAAAAATCATACTTGCCTCAAGTGCAGGGTTTGGATTTATTACTGAGCTTGAAAATCTCTATTCAAAAAATAAAGCGGGCAAAACGTCTATCTCACTTCCATCAGGAAGTTCCGTTCTTACCCCTGCATTGGTTGAGCCTGAGCAGTGGGTGATGGTGGTTACCAGTGAACCACGTATGCTGGTGTTTAAAGCGGAAGAACTTCCAGTTTTAGCCAAAGGTAAAGGTAATAAGCTGATTCAATTACCAAAAGGTGAGCAGGTTAAAGCGGTTTTTGCGTTCTCCGCAGGCGCTAAGGTGGCTGTGCAAGCGGGTAAATATGAAAAAGTATTTGGCCCTACTGCCATTGAAGAGGCTTTTGCTACACGTGCTAAAAAAGGGATTGTATTGCCTCGAACGCTTAAAAATGTCACACAAATCTTGTTATCTGAATAGTCTATTTAACGCTTAAATAGTTTTTGGTATAACAGTTGCTTAACTTCCTCTAGTTAGAACTCTGTCATTAAATTGTCAATCGTGTTGAGCTTGCCCAGAAATATAAAAGGGTAAGCCAACATAACCATTTTTTCAGAGTTTGTCTGTTTTCTTTACATAAAATTGAAGGCTGAAAATTGACTGATTGAGTTAATTTTAGGTGTTTGTGTATGTTTAATAACCTTTAAGTGAAATCTATGTTTGCAAAGCCGTTTGGTATTCTAGTTATTACACTCAGTTTTTTTGGTGGTTTCCTACTCATGGGAGGGAACTTACTTTCTCTATGGCATCCATCTGAGTTAGTGGTTATTCTGGGTATTGCGCTAGGTACATTTTTAGCCTCAACCCCTGTTCATGTTTGGGGGCGTACAATGCGATTTTTGGGTCGTTATTTTACGGGCGAAAGAGTCACCAAAAAACTTTATGCGGATACATTAGGTTTGCTTGAAGACCTGGCAAGATTGTCGCGTGCTTCTGGGGTATTAGCCTTAGAAAAACACATTATTAGCCCTGACAGTAGCCCAATTTTTCAGAATTATTCGTCAGTACTTAAACATCAAGATTTGAAAAAGTTTATTGTTGATAACTTCAGCTATTTATTGCTCAACCCTCCGCAGTCTCAAAGTTTTGATCATCATCTTGAAAACCAAATCTATGATATTTACGACTCGATGAGTGAGGTGCCAAAATCGGTTGGTAAGGTGGCAGATTGGTTACCAGGTTTTGGTATTGTCGCTGCTGTTTTAGGGGTTATTTTGACTATGGAATTGCTTGGCGGTGATATGGATGTCGCCAAAATTGGTACGGCAATTGGTGCCGCTTTAGTAGGAACCTTAACGGGTGTGTTTTTTGCCTTTGCCGTTTTAGCGCCATTTGTTCATGCGGTAGAGGTGATGATTCGTCAAGATAAATCATTGTTTGAAATGACGGCTTCTTTTTTATCGGCCTATGCCAATGGTGTTTCACCTAACTTAGCGGTTGAGATCGGTCGACAGCGCGTTCCACCTGAATTTGAAGTTCCACGTGAAGCTGAATAGTTGTGGGAGCTCTTATGAATCATGTTTTGATGAACTCTTTTATTGATAAGGTAAATTCAAATGTCTCGTAGACGAGGACATGATGACGGGGGCGCGCATGGTGGTTCATGGAAGATAGCGCTTGCCGATTTAATGACAGTCCTTATGGTCTTTTTTTTGGTCATGTGGTTAATTTCCGTAGTGGATCCAAAGGAACGTCAAGCTTTCATTAATAGCATTGTGGGCGAACCACCGATTGGTGCTGAAATTCAAGATGAAAAACTATTACCTCCTCAAACTGAGCTTATTCAGCTTGATTTAAAGCCGCCTACATCGCAAGCTGAGATTGAAAAAGCGATGGAAAATGTGGATCCCAAGGATATTAAAATCGAGGAAACGCCAGAATTTACTAAAATTACTTTGCGTTCAGATAGCTTCTTTGAGAGTGGACGTGCCACCATAAGCGACAAAACACGTGAAAACCTTGAGGTTTTAGGGGAGACGCTGGCTGGACGAAGCCAACCGATTACCATCACAGGTTACACGGATAATGTCCCTATTAACAATTTTCAGTTTCCATCAAACTGGGAGTTATCCGCCGCTCGTGCGGCTACTGTTGCGCGAACATTTATTTATATGGGAATGGATAAACGACTCTTGACGATACAGGGCAAGGGGGATAATGAAGAGGTCACATCAAATGCGACGGGTTATGGTCGTTCGTTAAATCGCCGAGTCATTATTTTGGTAGATAAGCGTCCAGAGTCTGCTATTGAATTAAGGTAGAGTTTACTCACTTACCTTAACTTAACTGCAGTGCTGGCATTTCTCATCTTTCTTTAAGTTCAAGGTTCTAATCATCATAGTGTAGGCATCAATAATCATGAGTTTGCCTGTTAAGGTGGGCAAATTTAACAACGCTTTAATTGCCTCAACCGCTTGCATTGAACCGACCATACCAACCACGGGTGACAAAACGCCATTTTGACTGCAGGTTAATTCTTGCCCTGAATCTTGTGGGTAAAGGCATTGGTAACAAGGGCTATCTTTTTTACGAAAGTCATAGGTTGATAGTTGGCCTTCCCAACGAATAGCCGCGCCAGAAACTAAAGGCATTTTGGCTTGAAAGCAAGCGCGATTGAGTGCAAACCTTGAGGCAAAATTATCAGTGCAATCCAATACCACATTGGCTGTTTTGACTAATTTAACCACTTCAGCTTCACTGAGTTTATGTCCAATGGTTTCAATTTTAATATGATGATTGAGGCTAAGTAGATTTTGTTTTGCCGATTCTACTTTGGCTTGACCAATATTGACTTCACGATGCACGATTTGGCGTTGTAAGTTAGAGTCATCGACCTCGTCAAAATCCACTAAGGTTAGTTTGCCAACTCCAGCAGCGGCTAAGTAAAGCGCTGCGGGAGAGCCTAGTCCACCTAAACCAAAAATAATGGCGTGTGATTGGGTAAGGGTTAGCTGCCCGACATAATCAATTTCAGGCATTAAAATTTGGCGGCTATAACGAGACAATTCTTCGTCATTTAATTCTGTTTTTAATGTCATTGTTTTACTCTAAGATTGATTGCTAAAGGGTTTTTGTGCAAAACTCACTCTAGGGTTATCAGCAAGGTCGTGTTTTAAAGAGACTTGCTGATAACCTTGGGCCATTAATAAGTGACTGACTGGATTAGCTTGATTATAACCGTGTTCAATAAATAACCAACCACCTGGTTTTAAATGTGACCAGGCCTGGTTAATGATAATGCGGATATCTACAAGACCATCTTGGCCAGAGGTTAGGGCTGTTATCGGCTCAAAACGCACATCGCCTTGTTTTAGGTGTGGGTCATTATCTTCAATGTAGGGTGGGTTCGATACAATATAGTTAAATTCTGTATGAGCAACCGCTGAGAACCAGTTGCTCTCTAAAAATGTAACTTGTAGATTGAGGTTTTGGGCATTTTGTTTGGCCACTTTTAAAGCCGATTCGCTTTGATCTACTGCAGTGATTTCGCAATAAGGCAGTTCACTTTTGAGCGCAAGTGCAATGGCTCCACTGCCGGTGCCTAAATCTAAGATTTTGCAAGTCTGACTAGGTTCAGAGCTTTGTTCAAGTACGGCTTCAATCAGGGTTTCAGTGTCTGGGCGAGGAATTAAAGTGTCAGGTGTGACTAGTAGATTTAGTCCCCAAAATTCACGTTGACCAATAATATGAGCAATCGGTTTACCTTGTAAACGTGCAGATAAGGCAGATTGAAAATCAGTGTACTGTTGTTCTGAAAGCTCTTGTTCAGGCCAGGTAAAAAGGTAGGTTCGATTGACTTTTAGTGCGTGGCATAAAAGCAGTTCAGCATCCAATAGAGGCGAATCTACCAGGCCTGCTTGTTTCAGTTGCTCTTGGGTAGATTTTAGAATCGATTGAATGCTTAACATGCAAAATGCGTAAGATGGCGGGCCTAGTCTAAGACTTAGGCTTCTCCGCTTAGTGTGGCTAAAAGTTCCGCTTGATGTTCTTGAACTAATGGGCCAACCACTTGGTCTAAACCACCGTTCATCACTTCATCTAATTTGTATAAAGTTAAGTTTATGCGATGGTCGGTCACCCGGCCTTGCGGATAGTTATAGGTGCGAATACGGTCAGAACGGTCACCTGTACCGACTAAACTTTTACGTTCTTGGGCAATTTCAGCATCATGTACTTGTTGTTTAGCATCCATAATGCGGGCAGCTAAAAGTGACATAGCACGCGCACGGTTTTTATGTTGAGAGCGCTCATCTTGGCATTCCACAACGGTGCCTGTTGGGATGTGTGTAATACGAATAGCTGAGTCGGTTTTGTTTACGTGCTGCCCACCTGCACCCGAAGCACGGAAAGTGTCTACTTTTAAGTCGGCAGGGTTCAATTCAATTTGCTCAACATCGGGTGCTTCAGCCATAATAACAACGGTTGCAGCTGAAGTATGAACACGGCCTTGCGTTTCAGTGGCGGGTACACGTTGTACACGGTGTGCGCCTGATTCAAACTTCAATTGTGAATAAGCACCATCACCAATAATACGGGCTATGATCTCTTTATAACCACCGTGTTCACCTTCATTGGTGTTAATAACTTCAACTTGCCAGCGCATTTTTTCAGCAAAGCGGCTGTACATTCTGAACAAGTCACCTGCAAAAATAGCCGCTTCATCACCACCTGTTCCAGCACGAATTTCCAAGAAGATGTTGGCGTCATCGTTAGGGTCTTTTGGCAGCATCATGGTTTGTAAATCAATTTCATATTGCCCAATTTGTGCTTCAAGTTCTGGTAGCTCTTCTTGCGCCATCTCTTTTAAATCGGCATCGCCAGATTGCATCATCTCTTTAGCTTCGGCAATGTCACCTTCAGTATTACAAAATGCTTTAAAGGTTTCTACAACTGGGGTGATTTGCGCATACTCTTTGTTGAGTGCGGTGAACTGCTTCTGGTCGCTAATAACGCTAGGATCGGACATAAGGGCATTAACCTCATCCAGGCGTTCTACTAAAAGTTCTAGTTTTGTGCGAATTGAATCTTTCACGGGCGTTTCTCAATATTTAAAGTGGGGTGGTTTAATAACCAAAATTTAATGATTTGATTTGTTTAACGTTTTTGGCTCTTCTTCACAAATCAAAAGGGTTTCAGCGGCTTCGATTAAGGCTTTATTACCATTCATGCCAGCTTGGTTGAGTTGTTTGGTTGGGGTATGAATTAATCTATTAGTTAACTGATTGGCAAGGCGCTTGATAATCTCTTCAGCGTTTACCCCTTGCTCGAGTTGATGCAAAGCGTGGTCTAATGCCGCCTCTTTAATGTGTATAGACTGTTGACGATACGCTTGAATAACTGGTTTGATTTGTTGAGTGGCTTGAAGTTGTGTAACAAAATGTTGCGCTTGCAGCTCAATAATCTCTTCGGCTTCAAGTGCTGCGCTTTGGCGAGACTGCTTGCTGGTTTCAATAATCTCTTGCAGGTCATCCACGGTGTATAAGTAGACGTTATTTAAATCACCAATGCTCGCTTCAATGTCACGCGGTACGGCAATATCTACCATAAACATGGGGCGATTCTTACGCTTTTTTAAAGCCGTTTTAACGGAATCTTGTTTAAGAATGGCATCAGGGCTACCAGTAGAGCCAATAATAATATCGGCTTTGTGGAGGTGTGCGTCAATTTCATCGAGTTGGATTGCATAACCACCAACGCTTTCTGCCAGTTTATGAGCGCGTTCAAATGTACGATTGGCAATAATCATATTGCCAATATTGGTCTCTTTTAAATGGCGTGCAACCAGTTCAATAGTTTCACCAGCCCCTAGTAAAAGGGCTGTTTGCTCCGATAAGTCACCAAAAAATTGTTTAGAAAGCGAGACAGCCGAAAAGGCAACTGAAATAGGGCTGTTTCCAATCGCCGTATCAGTACGCACCTGTTTGACGGTTTTAAAAATATGTTGAAACAAGTTTTCTAAAACTTGATGAATGCTTGAGGCTTTATGGGCGTTATTATAGGCGTCTTTGATTTGACCAAAAATTTGCGGTTCACCGAGTACTAAAGAGTTTAGGCCGCTTGCCACTCGCATAATGTGCTTTACCGCTTCTAAATCATGATGCACATATAGGTAAGGAGAAAGGGACTTACTATCGAGTTCAAAAAAGTTGTGTAGCCAGTTGTGAATAGACTCTTCTAAGTGAGATTCTTTTAAAATACAGTAGATTTCAGTACGGTTACAGGTAGACAAAATTATGCATTCAGAAACCAACGCTTGTTGCTTGAGTTCTTCTATTGCTCTTAATGCCGATTCACTACTAAATGAAACTGTTTCACGGATATCGACAGGTGCCGTTTCGTGATTTACGCCAAGGGTACATAGTTTCATAAAATTTAAGGCTTTACCGTTACTTAGATTTGGCAGATGTTATCTACAACTAAAGAGGCGTAATTTTGCTAAAAAAACAGTGAAATTGCAAGTTTTTGGGGAGAAATTTCAATGAAATAATAATCTATTTTGCCAGTTTGAGCTTTGCTCTATGCTCTTAAATAATAACAAGATAGGCATGCTTATCTTATGAATGGGTAAAATGCTAGGTTAAATAATGCTCAAATAAAGTCTTTTTAGATCATCTAAAAGGCTAGATTTTCGCAAATCTGTTTATAAATGCCCTAGAATGAAACTTCTATTTCGTGGTGCTTTTTAAAAGAGATGCGTATCCGTGATTCTTCAAAGATTAAAGGAACTATTTAATTGAAGATGTTTATGAACCGTAACAAAACTAATAAAACTGAACAAGCTGATGTATTGAGCTTTTTTAGTACGGCTTGGTTGTTACCAGGCCTGGTAAGTGGTTTTTTACTGCTTTCAGGTTGTGGTCTAACCACGGCTATTAAAGATGAGTCAACAGCTCAAAATAGTGAAAAAGCCATAAGCAGTGATTCCAAATCTAACCGCAAAACGGTTGCGGCTGAAAACATTTCATTAGACTCAGGTTCTATGTTTGAGATTTTAGCCGCAGAGATGATGGTGCAAAAAGGTCAAGCAGCATCGGCATTTGAGGTTTTGTATCCACTGGCAGTTCAGACAAAAGATAAAGCCTTAGCGGAGCGGACTTTTCAGGTTGCTATGGCAAGCTACGATGTGACCAATATTGAGAAGGCAACACAGCATTGGAGAGAGGTTGATCCTGAATCTGCTGTGGCTTGGAGAGCTTCTTTTTTGCTTACATTAAGACACGAAAATATAAGTAAAGCCATAGAAGAGTGGGAAACTTATATTAAGTTATCAAACAATTCGCTTGCCGATGAGTTGATTAGTACAGCCAATAAAGTGGCATCAACTGTGCCTAAAAAGCCTGGAACCGAGTTTTTTCAAGCTTTAACACAAAAATATAAAGATGAATGGGCCGCTTATTATGGATTAGGAATGATATCAATTGTTTATCAAAATCCAGAAATAGGCATTGTTGCGCTTGAAAAAGCAAAACCTCTATTGCCAAAAGAGGATTATGAAAAATCTTTACCCATTTTTTATAATTTGCTGTCAAAGCTTTATTTAATGAGCGGTAATCCAGAGAGCGGTATCCGCGCCATAACCCCTTACTTAGACAGCTCGCCTGATGATCTATTAATTCAAGAGAGAGTGGCTCGCTTAGAGGTTCAGGCAAAACGCTATACGGATGCTAAGAATCGTTATGAATTTATACTAAAGTCAGAACCAGAGGCCTATACCTCTTTACTGTCGTTGGCTTTAATTCAAATGGAGCTGCAAGAGTATGAATCTGCAGAACAGAATTTGATTAAAGTGAAAGCAAATAAGCTTTATGAGTCCGTTGGTAACTACTACTTAGGTGTTTTGTACCAGGATAATGGTCGTAATGCTTTAGCAGAGCAGATGTTTAAAACAGTGACCGATGAGAACTATTCGCTTGACGCTCAGTTGCATTTGTCTGAAATATATTTTGCTGAAAAAAATACCCAAAAAGCTTTTGAAGTACTGAATAGTATTAGTGCTAAAACAGTAGAGGATCAAGTTAAGGTTTTGCGTGCTAAGGCGATTTTTACCAGTGCAGATGAAAAAAATCTTGAAGCCGTAACTCTCTATAGCAAAGCGTTAAGTTTGGATGAAAATAACGTTGAAATGTTAAAGGCTCAATCTTTACTGTTTTATAAACTAGAAAAATTTGACGACTATGAAGCCAACTTGTTAAGAGTGCTTAAAATTGATGGTAATGATACCGATGCATTGAATGCATTAGGTTATTACTATGTAGAACAAAAGATGAAGTTAGATCAAGCTTATGTTTTACTAAAAAAGGCTTTATCGATTCAACCAGAAAGTTATTATATTTTAGATAGTTTGGGTTGGTATTTTTATCAGGTAAACCAGTTTGACGAAGCCTTAAAGTATTTAAATATGGCTTTTGCCATTGAAAAGGATGATGAAGTGCTTATTCATCTCGTTACAGTCTATTGGCAGAATCAAGAAATCAATCGAGCAAAATCATTATGGAAAAAATATCATCAGAATTTTTTACAAAATGACAGAGTTCAGAATTTAATCAATGAGTTGGAATTAGGAAATACAAAGTAAGGTTGTGGGTTGTAAGTTTTTTTTCATAAAGTTTAAAATTTAGACTTGAACTTAATAGAAATAAATGGATAATACGCACCTGTCTTTAACGACAACGATATTAAAGGGCTGTAGCCAAGCGGTAAGGCATCTGGTTTTGATCCAGTGTACCGCAGGTTCGAATCCTGCCAGCCCTGCCAATATCCTACCGAATTCCCAAGTCATTTTTTCCTCGAACAGGAGCGCCTTAAATGGCTAACAAAAATGTCATGATCTTTGCGGGTAACGCAAACGTCAGTCTCGCTGAAAAAATCTCACAATATTTAGATATCCCATTAGGTAAAGCCGACGTAGGTCGTTTTAGTGATGGTGAAATCATGGTCGAGATTAAAGAATCCGTTCGTGGACAAGATGTCTATGTTCTGCAACCAACCTGTACCCCTGAACCAGCCGTAAATCTGATGGAAATGCTTGTGATGATTGATGCACTTAAACGTGCTTCAGCCGCTCGTATCACCGCTGTTATTCCTTATTACGGTTTTGCACGTCAAGATCGTCGTCCTTATTCAGCTCGTGTACCTATTACGGCACGTTTAGCGGCCGATATGATTACCGCAGCAGGGGCAGATCGTGTAGTCACGGTTGATTTACACTCGGATCAGATTCAAGGTTTCTTTAACGTTCCTGTAGATAATATCTACGGTTCTCCTCTTTTGGTAGAGGATATGCAACAGAATTACAATCTGGATAATGTCACGATTGTTTCACCTGATATGGGTGGAGTGGTTCGAGCAAGAGCCGTTGCAAAAGCCATTAATGCCGATATGGCCATTATCGATAAACGTCGTCCTAAAGCCAATGTGGCTCAAGTGATGAATATTATTGGTGATATTGAAGGCCATGATTGTATCATTGTCGATGATATGGTGGATACAGCGGGCACATTATGTAAAGCGGCTGCTGCTTTAATGGAGCGTGGTGCTAAAAGTGTTTCAGCTTATGTTGTTCACGCTGTATTGTCAGGGCCTGCCGTTGAAAATATTGAAGGTTCAGTCTTAAAAGAAGTGGTTGTAACCGATTCAATTCCTGAAAGTGCTGAAGCTAAATCTTGTTCAAAAATTCGTCGTGTATCTATTTCAAAGATGCTGGGTGAAACAATACGTCGCGTAAACTTAGAAGAGTCAGTGACGGCCTTAATGAAGCATTAACTTTAAGCTGCTACGTTTATAAAAAGCACTCTTTAAGAGTGCTTTTTTAGTTTATGGGGTTTACTCCTGTATAAAGCCGCCCTAATTAACTGGATTTCTCATTTGTTTCTGCCTGAAAAGACAATATAAAAATGCAGAAAAAGAGTGGTAAATTATTGAGTTTTAAGTATAATGCTCGCTTCCCTCATGTTTGGTCGCGGACATGAGATGTTTTAATTTAGTAGTTTTTAGGCTTTGACAGCCGACCATATTAAAAGTGTTACAAAAACTACGATATTTGGAGAAATCAAATGAGCCAAAATTGGACAGCAGAAATCCGTACAGAAGAAGGGAAAGGTGCGAGCCGCCGCCTTCGTAATACGGGTAAAGTACCAGCAATTATCTATGGTGCTGGTAAAGATGCAGTATCTGTATCATTTTCAGGAAACTTCATTAAGAAGGCTTTCCAAAACAACGATAACTTTAACTCTGTATTAACAGTAGATGTTACTGGTGGTGAATCTGAGTCTTGTGTTGTTAAAGACATTCAGCGTCATCCTTCTACAGGTGAAGTATCACACATCGATTTACAACGTGCAGGTGCTAACAACAAACTAACTAAGAAAGTTCCATTGAACTTTGTTGGTCAAGCTAAGTCACCAGGTGTTAAATTGGGTGGTCTAATGTCTTTCTTACAAGCAACGGTTGAAGTTAGCTGTTTAGCTAAAGACCTACCTACTAAGATTGACGTAGATGTTTCAGCAATGAATGCTGGTACAAGTATGCGTCTTTCTCAGTTAGTTATGCCAGAAGGTGTTATCTTAACTGCCTTATCTCACGGTAATGCAGATTATGACCAAGCGGTTGTAAACATTGGTGCACCTAAGCGTAAGTAAAGCTTAATAACTATTTGGTTTGGCTTGCTAAGCCAAATACGCGTTATTCAATACTGTAAAAGAGAGCCGGCGTTATGTCATCTGTTCAATTAATTGTTGGTCTGGGAAATCCAGGCGATAAATATGAGCAGACCCGACATAACGCCGGTTTTTGGTTTGTGGACGAAGTTGCTAGACAATACGGTGTAGAGTTTCGTCCAGAAACCAAGTTTCTTGGATTAGCGGCACGGGTTCAATCAAACGGATTAGACTTTTGGTTACTTAAACCAACCACCTTTATGAACCGAAGTGGTCAGTCTATTCAAGCGCTGGCAAAGTTTTATAAAATTCCAGTCGAATCCATTCTTGTAGCCCATGATGAACTTGATTTACCAACAGGTACAGCAAAACTCAAAGTCGGCGGTGGCCATGGTGGGCACAATGGGCTGCGCGATACCATTGCTGCAATGGGCAAAGAGTTTATGCGTTTACGATTAGGTGTCGGTCATCCAGGTCATAAAGACCTAGTGGTGGATTATGTGCTTAAAAATCCATCTAAGACCGATCGACAACTGATTGATGACGCCAGTTATGAAGCCACTCGTGTTGTACCTGATCTAGTGAAAGGTGATCTTGCTAAAGCGATGCAAGAATTGCATACAAAACCATAATGTTATCAAACCGTTTCTAAATAAAAATTTATTACTAATTATTCCGTTTTCAGGAGACACAGCATGGCAATTAAATGCGGTATCGTAGGCTTACCCAACGTTGGTAAATCTACTCTATTTAATGCATTAACTAATGCAGGTATTGAATCAGCAAACTATCCGTTTTGTACTATAGAGCCAAACGTTGGTGTTGTTCCCGTTCCAGATGAACGTGAAGCCGCGCTAGCCGCCATTGTTAATCCTGAAAGAACACTTTCAGCAACCGTTGATTTTATGGATATTGCAGGCCTGGTAGAAGGGGCTTCTAAAGGTGAGGGGCTTGGTAACAAGTTCTTAGCAAATATCCGTGAAACAGATGCAATTGTGCAAGTTGTTCGTTGTTTTGAAAATGACGATATCGTTCACGTTGCAGGGAAGGTTGACCCAATTTCTGATATTGAAATCATCAATATGGAACTGATTTTTGCCGATATGGAATCGATTGAAAAAGCGATTCAAAAAGTACAGCGTATTGCCAAAAGTGGTGACAAAGAAGCGACGGCTCGAATGGTCATTCTACAAAAAGTCTTAAAAGAGCTAGAAGAAGGCAAATTGGTTCGCTTAATGGGTTTATCGGATGATGAACTTAAAGAATTAAGAGATTTACACCTACTAACCGTTAAGCCAATGATGTACATCGCCAATGTCAATGAAGATGGTTTTGAAAACAACCCTCTACTCGATTCTGTAAAAACTTTGGCTGATGAACAAAATGCAATTGTGGTCGCGATTTGTGCCTCATTAGAAGAAGAAATTGCCCAGTTAGACGACGAAGACAAAGCGGATTTTTTAGAAGAAATGGGGCAAGATGAACCAGGTCTAAATCGTGTTATTCGTGCGGGTTATGAGCTTTTAGGATTACAAACTTACTTCACAGCGGGTGTAAAAGAAGTTCGTGCCTGGACAGTGAAAAAGGGCGCAACCGCTCCACAAGCCGCAGGTGTCATTCATACCGACTTCGAAAAAGGGTTTATCCGTGCCGAAGTTACAGCCTATCAAGACTTTGTTGATAACAAAGGTGATGCAGGGGCAAAAGCCGCAGGTAAACAGCGTTTAGAAGGTAAAGAATATATTGTGCAAGACGGGGATGTCATGCATTTCCGCTTCAACGTCTAAAATTTAGTTTTATTACTTCCTAAGCAGGCACTATTCTGCGTTAAGAAAATGATCACTTACAATTGTAAGCTCACATTTTCTACCTTGCCTAGCACCGGCTTAGAAAGTAATAAATTTTAAATTTGAATTTTCACTATTCTTGAAAGCTTGAGGTAAGCCAATACTGCGTTAGAAAATCATCACTTACACTTGTAAGCTCAAATTTTCTGCCTTGTCTTGAGCGACTTCAAGCTCCCAATAACAGCAAAATTGGGTTTGATAAATTAAAGGCCCTTTGGTTTTATTGTTTCCTAAACAGGCACTATTCTGCGTTAAGGAAATGCTCACTTACAATTCGTAAGCTCCCATCTCCTACCTTGCCTTGCACCTACTTAGAAAGCAATAAACTCTAAATTTAAATTTTTACTCTTCTTGAGTTACCTCAAGCTTCCAATAACCGCAAAATTGGATTTGATACATTAAAGGCTCTTTTATTTTATGACCGTAATTTACCAGGCCTGGTAAAAACACAAGAGACTCTGTAAAAAAAGTGTCAAATAGTCACTTGATTAGGTTGACATATTTCCCCTAGGTTTTATAATACGCGCACATTTTGGCTACATAGCTCAGCTGGTTAGAGCACATCACTCATAATGATGGGGTCCCAGGTTCAAATCCCGGTGTAGCCACCATATTTTAAAACCCGCTTTCATGGATTTGAAAGCGGGTTTTTTTGTGTCTATTCAATTTACCCAGGCCTGGTTAGTTATTGTTGTTGCTTTACTTTAAACTCGGCGTTATTAGCTCCATAGGCTGAGCGGTGGATCATTTAGCATCGCTTTGAGTAGGTCGCTACGGGTTACTATGCCGACTAGGTGGTCTTGTTGGTTTACAATGGGTACGGCGGTCACGTCGTAGTCGAGCATGACACTGGCGATTCGTCTTACGTCTGATATTGGGTCAGCCGTTATCACTTCTGATGACATGGCGTCTTGTACGGTTTTGTTTTTTACAAATGAGATTTGGTCGCCATCTTCGATAATATAGGCCAAAAGGTCTCTAATGGTGACTAGCCCAATAAGTTGCATTTGATGTGTGCTAACGGGCATTTGATTGACTTGATGGGTCTTAAAGAGGTGGTAGGCCTCTTGGATAGGCGTTTCTGGTGGGAGTGTTGTGACGGGGTGATTCATTACTTGGTAGGCATGAAAGATTTGTGTTCTTTCATTGGCATGTAACATTTTTCTGTAGGCGTCTATTCCTTGAGAATTGATTTTTTCAGTAGCGGTGCCTTGAATAATGACGGTTTCATCTTGGGCGATATTTTGGTGAAAGTCCGCTTGTTGATTTTTATGAGGTGAGTGGACTTTTTTTAATTTCTCAAGGTTATCTCTAAAACGTCGACCTTCAATGTTGTATATTGCAAACATAGCTACCACCTAAATTGTTGTGTACTAGTGAGATTTATTTTAATCGATTATTTAACAGGTCTGTTTTTTATATATGCATGTGTTTGCTTGTAGGTTTGTTATGATATTTTCTTTAATTTTGGAATGATTGTTGTGAATAGATTGCGATTGGCTTTAGTGTGTTTTTTATCTTTTCAAAGTTACCAGGCCTGGTCATATGCAGAACCTTGTCAATTAGTTGCACAAATGGCGGGTAATCAGGAATATAAGCCGCAATCAATGCGTGTTGCGAGTATGACAACGCCTAGCGCAATGCCTAAGGAGTGGCAGTTATCTTTATTAGAGAATCATGGTGCTTGGTATGTTTATCAAACAGCTACTTCTTGGTTTACTAAAGAGACGTGCGCACCTTTTAAAAAGGGTTTGCCCTCAAGTGAACTGTTTATAGAGTTTATGCCTGTTTTATTAAATAAACAGACTGGGCATAATGCCGTTATTACGGGTACTTTTATTATTAAAACCTATCGTAAAAATGATTTAAAAAAGGTAATTAATCGTTACCAATTTAAAGCGTTAAGTCCATTACCTAATCCGCAGTCAATGATTGTAGATGTTAAGCCAACCGATTCTTACGATTTATTGATTCAAGCCCTGGATAGAGATAAAGATGTGATTTTAGCGTTACCCTTATTAAGTGAACCCCGTTAAAAACGGCATTAATAAAAAGGCCTCAATTGAGGCCTGTTTACTTAGAACAAAAGTGTTGGTTAATATTTAATTTTACTTTCTTCAACCATTTTGTAGATGTCCAAACGTTTTTCATTACCAAGGGCTTTAAGACCTTGGTTAATGGCTTTTTCTAAGTTACCTGGGTAAAACTCTTCTAAAGTTAAGCCAAGAATAGGTTCGGCAATCAGCTCGCCTTGTGAGTTGTATACGTAGGTTGTTGGTGCAACAATGACCTTTTGCGATGGGGCAAAGGTTTTCATCTCTATATCGTTACCTGAAAAATCTTTCATTTGCCAATGCGCTTTGTCCATAATGATTTGTCTAAACTCGGCGTAGTTTTCAATATTGGTGGTTTCTAGCAGAGGATGAAGAATATTCTCTTCAAGCTTTTTACAGTAGTTACACCAGGTTGCGGTAAAGAAAACCACAACAGGGATATTGTGTTTTTCAGCGGTTTTAGCGGTTTTTTGCAAATCAACAGCAAGCGGTAAAATTTCGCCAGCTTGGCTATTTGATACAGGCAGTAATAAAGCTAAAGTTAAACTTAAGCCTAAGATTTTAGTGCGCATGCCTTATTTCCTTGTTTGAGTAATTGCTTAGGGTATTAATAGTGACGTCTTCTTAGATTACAACTGCTTCCCATCTCTTTTACAAAAAAAGTCATGTTTTTTAAACGCTCATAAGAGCCATGTAGGTTTTTTTCATAGTTGCTTCCACAGCTCCAGTTTCCGTCACGTAATAGTGCGATACGTTTGCTAGAGTTATAGTTTGGGTTATCCAGAAAAAGGTAGATTGCATTGCCGTTCATGCTGTACTGCAAATAGATGGTTTCTGTTGAATTGTAATGTTTTTTGGGGTCTTCAAGAGCCAATTCGATTTTTTTGGTTTCACCACGGGCAATTTCATAACTGTCTTCAAGTACTCTTTTGACCGTTTTGCCGTAAGAATAGCTTCCACCGAGGATGTTAATCATCATAACATTACCATTTGTTGGGTCGCTGTAGAGACGATCTAAACGCTCTCTTTCAACCATCTCTTGTTGGAGTTGCAGCTTGCGTTCTTCAGCTGCCGTTTTCATGCGAATCGCTCTTTGCTCTTCTTCATACTGCTGTTGTTTTAATAACAGGGCTTGGCGTTCTTCTGGGGTGATAGATTTCCATTGTTCTTCACTCATGCCAAGCGGGTAAGAGCTAGCGCATGCGGTTAATAGGCTCAAGACAGTAATGATGAATAACAGTTTTTTCATGAACATTCCTCTGCGTACAACGGCAAAATAGTGGATTATTTTTTGATTAAAAACAATCCACCCGTAATCAGTAAACCAAGTTGAATCCAATCCTGATAGCTAGATTCAATGGGGAGTAACAGACCAAATAAAATCAATACAAAACCAATGGCTCTTTGACGCTGTTGGCGATTTTGTTGTTGTAGTTGTGCCTCAATTTTGGCAATCTGCTGTGATTGAATACTCAACCCTTGATGTGATAGCTTATTTAACGTGCTATATACCAGGCCTGGTATCTCTGGGGCTTGTTCCATCCAGAATGGCAAATTACTTTTGATTTTTTTGGCTAAGCCTTTTGGTCCTACACGTTCTTGCATCCAATCTTCTAAAAACGGTTTTGCGGTATCCCAAAGGTCTAACTCATCATCTAGCTGGCGGCCTAAACCTTCAATATTTAGTAAGGTTTTTTGCAGTAATACCAGTTGAGGTTGTACTTCCATGCCAAAGCGACGCGCTGTTTGAAACAGACGCATTAACACTAAACCAAAAGAGATCTCTTTAAGCGGGCGATCCCAAATAGGTTCGCATACTGAACGAATGGCAGATTCTAATTCATTTACACGGGTGTCTCTTGGCACCCATTCCGATTCAATATGCAGTTCAGAAACACGTAAATAATCGCGGTTAAAGAAGGCTAAAAAGTTCTCGGCCAAATAACGTTGATCTTCAGGGGTTAGGGTGCCCATAATCCCAAAATCAATCGCGGCATAACGTCCGTCTGGTAAAACAAAGATATTTCCAGGGTGCATGTCCGCGTGGAAGAAGTTGTGTTTGAATACCTGGGTAAAGAAGATAATCACACCCTTGGCGCTTAAGTCAGTTAAATCGATGCCAGCTTCAATCAGCTTTTCGGTTTCACTAATACGAATCCCACGAATGCGCTCCATGGTCATCACGCTTTCAGAGGTGTGTGACCAATAGACTTCAGGTACATATAAAAGTTCTGAACCTTCAAAGTTACGCTTTAATTGGCCAGCATTCGCCGCCTCACGAATCATATCGAGTTCGTCTAAAATGGTTTTTTCAAACTCAGCCACCACTTCAACAGGGTGTAGGCGGCGTGCAATTTTAACGGCGGCTTCTAAAAGCTTAGCTAAGCTAAACATAATCGCCACATCTTGTTCAATCACCGGTTTGATGTCTGGACGAACGACTTTAACCACCACTTCTGTGCCTGAGTGCAAAGTGGCTTCATGTACTTGGGCAATAGAAGCAGACGCCATTGGCACCGGATTGAATGTCGCAAACGCTTCTTCAACCGATTGTTTTAGCCCTTTTTCAATCAGTTGCAATGAGTGAGTTTCATCAAAAGGAGGGCAATCATCTTGTAGTTTGGCTAATTCAAGAGAAATATCGTGAGGTAGTAAATCTTTACGGGTTGATAAGGCTTGGCCAAGTTTAATAAAAATAGGGCCTAACTCTTCTAAAGATAGGCGAATACGTTCTCCACGTGAAGCATTTGAGCCTGTACGCCAGTTCCATGGAAAGATTTTATTAAGAATAATTAGCCACGCGTATTTGGTATCGGTCAAAATCATTTTGTCGATTTGGTAGTGTGTCAACACTCGGTTGATTTTGATAATGCGGGCGAGTTTTTTAAATAGCTTCATGGAATTTATATCTTATAAGAAGTGGTTATTGTGATTGTTTAGTGTGGTTTACTAGCGCTTGAATACGTTCAGCCATTTTTTCAATATCGCGGCTAATTTGCTCTACGTCTTTCACAAAATGCTCTACTTGGTTGCGAGTAGGTAGGGTATTGATTTCAAACTGTAAGTATTCACGAATGGTATCGCCTGCATAAGCTTTGGCGGTCTGCTTACGTTCAAGAAAAGAACGAATGCCATGCCCAACCTTAAAAGCCACTAAATCGCCTGTGTAATGCGAGAGATGTTCTTCCCAATCAATTTCAAGATGGCTAAGTGCTTCAATAAACTCATTACCAATGGTTTTATCGCCAGCGGTAACTTCTGCTTTAAGGTTATGGCTAAATGGCAGAGCAATCCACTCAGAAATATCACTTTTTAACGTGGCATCCGCTTCACCATTTAATTCACGCTGCATGGCAATTTGCTTTTGGTTGATTAAGCAAAACAGTGGCTGAGTAAATGGGGTAATCATCAACTCAATCACTTTGCCATCCAGAGACTCAAAAACACGCCCGTGCTCTTCATCCAAATGAATTGCCGTATTTATCGCTAATTCAAGTGATTTAGAAAAACTCAAATCTACCAGGCCTGGTTGTTTATTCATGACATAAATCCAATCTTAAATTTGATAAAGATAAGTGTAATTAATTTAATGGTTTTAGTTAATTTAGAGGGTCGTAAAGTGCGTTAATCCAACTAATTAACTAATATATCGGTTTTAGGCAATTTAGAAGTTCTTAAAGTGCACTAGGTCAAGGAAGTGAGAAGGAGTTTACAAATGTAAACGACCGAACACTGACAGACCTACTTAATGATTTTTCTAAATTTTCTATTTAGCTAGTTCATAGCGTTCTGAGTGGTACTAAATCAAGGAAAAATAAGGGAGTGTACAAATCGTACATGACCGTTTTTGACGATGAGTTAGCACTGCTCAGGGTGCTATGAACAGCTAAATCAAAACTTCCAGGCACGGTGTAGTGCGACGATCCCCTCGTTCATGTTAATGTACTCCGCCTTATCAAACCCCGCATCTAACATCATCTGCTTAAGGGTTTCTTGGTCTGGGTGCATACGAATCGATTCGGCTAAATATTGATAACTGGCTTCATCATCAGCAATCACTTTGCCCATTTTTGGCAAAATATTGAATGAATAAAAATCATAAAACTTGGCTAAAAGTGGCTGAGTGACTTTAGAGAACTCAAGCACCATGAGTTGTCCACCAGGCTTTAATACACGGTATAACTCTTCAAGTGCTTTATCTTTATTGGTGACGTTACGCAAACCAAAAGCGATGGTGGCGACATCAAAAGTGTTATCTGGAAACCCTAAGGCTTCAGCATTGGTAATGGTGTAGTCCACATTGCCTGCAATACCTTCATTGATTAAACGGTCACGACCGACACGCACCATACTTTCGTTAATATCCGCTAATACTACCTGGCCAGTGCTTCCTACTCGTTTAGCAAACGCCTTGGTCAAGTCACCTGTTCCACCCGCTAAATCCAACACGGTATTGCCAGGGCGAACACCACTTAATTCAATGGTTTTGCGTTTCCATAAACGGTGAATCCCCATCGACATCACATCATTCATAATGTCGTAGTTACCTGCTACTGAGTCAAATACGCCTTTGACCTTTTTGACTTTTTCTTCTAGCGGAACTTCCGTAAATCCAAAATCGATGGTGTTTTTATTTTGACTCATAACCGAACCTTTTGATTCATTTAATCCGTTGATTTAATGCTTTGCTTTAATTTTTCTAACTCTGGGTGAGTGTGCCCAGCACGCATGACTCGACGTAAATAATCGACCCAATAATCTTGTTGGTTTTTGCCTAAATCGTATAGGCGTTCCCAAGTGTACAGGCCTGTATCGTGACCATCATCAAAGTGCAACTTTACCGCGTAATTCCCTACTGGGGTAATATCGACAATATTTACACCTTGCTTGTCCAATTGCAAGACCTCTTGGCCTGGAGCATGCCCTGTAACCTCAGCCGATTGGGAGTAAACTCGCAAAAACTCACAGCTAAAGGTAAAAGTTTCACCCGTATCAAAAGCCACTTCTAAGGCTTTTGATTTTTGATGCAGTTTGATATCGGTTGGATGTGGCATGGTTAACTCAATTGATCGTGAAGTCTATTTACAGAATGTATTGTGATAAATCTTGGTCAACCGCCAGTTCACCTAAACGATCATCTACCATAGCGGCATTCACTACAACTTGTGCACCAGACATGGTCGGCGCTTCAAAAGAGACATCCTCTAATAAACGCTCTAATACCGTGTGTAAACGACGTGCACCAATGTTTTCTGTGCTTTCATTTACCTGGTAGGCAATTTCAGCCAAACGCTGAATCCCATCTTCGGTAAAACTTAAATCCACCCCTTCAGTTTTCAGAAGGGCGATGGCTTGAGTGGTTAAAGCCGCTTTTGGCTCAGTCAGAATTCGTACAAAGTCTTCAACACGTAACGATTTTAACTCCACTCGAATCGGCAAACGACCTTGTAGTTCAGGAATTAAATCAGATGGTTTGGCTAAGTGAAATGCACCTGAGGCAATAAACAGAATATGGTCGGTTTTAATCATGCCGTATTTGGTTGAGATGGTGCTACCTTCAATTAACGGCAGTAAATCACGTTGCACACCTTCACGAGAAACGTCACCACCGCCAGCGTCTTGACGTTTAGCCACCTTATCAATCTCATCAATAAAGACAATACCGTTTTGCTCTACGTTTTCAATCGCTTGAGTTTTAATTTCTTCTTCATTGATTAAACGTTGTGCTTCTTCTTCCGTTAGCGCTTTTAAGGCTTTTTTAATAGGCAGTTTACGTTTCTCTTTTTTGCCCTTACCAAGGCCTTCAAACATGCCTTGCAGTTGTTGAGTCATCTCTTCCATGCCTGGCGCACCTAAGATTTCAACGTGTGCAGGTGT
The DNA here is from genome assembly GCF_000478585.1 of Thiomicrorhabdus sp. Kp2. NCBI lineage: Bacteria > Pseudomonadati > Pseudomonadota > Gammaproteobacteria > Thiotrichales > Piscirickettsiaceae > Thiomicrorhabdus > Thiomicrorhabdus sp. Kp2. The sequence continues at coordinate 972,035 of NZ_ARWI01000001.1, read as the reverse complement.
GGCAGAAAGGTCTAATTCAATTTCCTTGTCATCCAGGTCGCCTTCACGTAAACGTTTACGAAACTTTTGACGAGTCTCAGACATATTGTCATAACTCTCTTCTTCACGACCACGAGCAGGCGGAAGTAGAATATCTAAAATACGCTCTTCGGCTTTGTCTTCTGCCTGACGTTGCACATTTTGCATGGCGTTCTCACGCGTCATTTTTACCGCACTTTCCGCGAGGTCTCGAATAATAGAATCCACATCACGACCCACATAACCCACTTCGGTAAACTTGGTGGCTTCAATCTTTAAGAATGGTGCATTAGCCAGTTTAGCTAAACGGCGTGCAATTTCAGTTTTACCAACACCCGTTGGACCAATCATTAAAATGTTTTTTGGAGTGACTTCTGAACGTAAATCATCACCAAGTTGACTGCGTCTCCAGCGGTTTCTAAGCGCAATAGCCACGGCTCTTTTCGCGTCAGCTTGGCCAACAATGTGAGAATCTAAACTGTGAACGATTTCTTTTGGTGTCATCATCAAAAAATGGTCCTTAAACAAATATATAAAATAAAGAAGCATTATAAAGGAAAAGTGCCTGCTTTGTGTGCAGATGGTTGGTTGATTCGCGTCATAGGGCATAACGCAACAGGTTTGTTTACCTGTTTATGTGGTTGGCTTATGTTTAAGGACAGCTCAAAGGCATGCTAGCCGATTTAAATTGGATTTTAAATGGGGTCAGAGTAAAGTTATTCTTGAATTAACTATAAATATCATGCGGTTACAGTTTTAATTTTACTCTGACCCCAAATATTTCGGTTACAGTTTTAATTTTACTCTGACCCCAAATATTTTATTACTTGAAATCAGGGGCGTGTCCATATATGACCCCAATTATTATAACGTTTAAGCTAACCCGCCGCGCGTTAGCGCGGTCGGGTTGAGTGTTTTGTTATATGTTTTTTATTTTATTTTTTTTGCTAAGGCAAGATTAATGATTGTTTGGATTGCTAACAAATCATCATGAATATTTTTAAAGTTATTATTCTTTTCAAGTTCTACAAAAGTCGCAATGGTAAATGGTTCATACTTTTTTAATAAATTAAAACAGTCGTTTAATTCCTTTTGATTCGCGTCATAGGGCATAACGCAACAGGTTTGTTTACCTGTTTATGTGGTTGGCTTATGTTTAAGGACAGCTCAAAGGCATGCTAGCCGATTTAAATTGGATTTTAAATGGGGTCAGAGTAAAGTTATTCTTGAATTAACTATAAATATCATGCGGTTACAGTTTTAATTTTACTCTGACCCCAATTATTTCGGTTACAGTTTTAATTTTACTCTGACCCCAAATATTTTATTACTTGAAATCAGGGGCGTGTCCATATATGACCCCAATTATTATAACGTTTAAGCTAACCGGCCGCGCGTCAGCGCGGTCGGGTTAAGTGCATTGTTAAGTTTATGACTCATATGCTTTTTTAGTGTCTTTGTTATGGTTTATACAAGCTTTGAGAATAATTAAACTTTTGCTAATTAGTTGCTCACTTCTTTCTGGTTCAAACCAATGTCCGTTAAATTTTCCGCCATGAAATAAGTTGTTTCTTACACGGCGAATATAAACTAGTAAGTTTTCAGCTTTGTCAGGAAATGTGGGATTGGAATCACTCCACTCTATTTTTCCATTAACAATAACTTGTTTTTTGGGAGGTTGGCTAATCACAAAATCAATAGCAGCTTGGAGCTGTTGGTTGTTTGGATTTTGAATTAAGCTTTTAACTTGTTTTGAGAAAGCAGACCAATCAGCTTCAGCATTACCATCACCACGATTGAAGCCCGAAGCTTTTAAAGAATATTCCGCGCGGGCAAAGATCTTAAAGAATTCAAAAGCTAACTTTTCTAGTTCTGGTGTTGTTTCCATAATTTCTTTTTTAACTTAACGTTTAAGCTAACCAGCCGCGCTTTAGCGCGGTCGGGTTGAGTGCATTGTTAGTGGTATTATTTTTTGATAGTTAAATCAAATAACTTACCGTCATTTCTTTTGCATTGACCCATCCCAGTAGAACTCCAACTACTGTATGAAAATACGCATCGCATAAAACTACCTTTATCTCCATTCATGGTTATTAATCCATTTCCTGACATAGCAGGAGAAACACCTGTAAAAGTTCCTGTTCCTGTTGCATATCCTGTTGTGCCGTAAGAACTGGTATTTACTGTACCTAGTGTATAACTACCACCCATAGCCGAATATATCCATTCACCTTCAAATTTTTCATTTTCAATTAATGCGGTTAAGTTACCAGAGCTTCCAGAAGTAGAACCAGTTTCACCTTTATAGCGTTCACCTGAATTAGGATCTATAAAGGACAGTTGAGCTGAACACCCTGAAATAAGAATGCTAAGAACCATTAAAGATAAGACTTTTTTCATTTAATTTTCTCCAGGGTTTTCATAAAAATGTGGTTTTTGAAAGTGAACCACTAACGTTTAAGCTAACCGGCCGCACGTTAGTGCGGTCGGGTTGAGTGCATTGTTAGGGTTACTTGATTGATTTTCATGAAAAAGCAGAGAGTAACCCAAAAACAGCAAATGTTGCAACAATGAAAAACAACACACCCAATGCAGAATACAAACAGCCTTTTTGGGCACTGAAATTTACCTTCTGTAATTTTTCGTTTTTTATATCCATTGCGAAGTAAACAAGCAACGCAAGACTTATTGAGTTTGAAATTAATCTGCTGACCCCAATTTCTTGAAGGACTAAACTCAAAATTAACAATGGAATGAATGCAATTAGGAAGTTTCTAAAGTTGATTCCTGTCTTATAGCTATAACTACAATTTGGGCATACTTTATTGCTTTTGCCACCTATTAAAATTCCTTTAGAAAAAAAGCTTATCTTGTTTGAACAATTTGGACATTTCATCTGAAATTTAAAACCCTAACGTTTAAGCTAACCGGACGCGCGTTAGCGCGGTCGGGTTGAGTGAATTGTTAGCTTTAATTTCCGAAAATTTCAGATGAAACATCTGGGTATCCATAATTCATAACACCTCTATTACCAGGGTTTCCTGGATTACCAGCATTTCCAGGGTTTCCTGGATTACCAATGTTTCCAAAATTTCCCATGTGTTTATCTAAAATCATTTGCTCATGCAGTTCACCAACATATTGACCTGAAAGCTTATGAACATGCGTACCATTTAATTGACCAACTGCCTGACCTGACATGGAATGAATGTATTTGCCTCTGATGTAACCAACAGCATTGCCGCTAGAGTTATAAATATAGTCTGTCATTCCTTAACCTCTTTGTTAGCTAACGACGAAGCTGTGCGGTGCAAACGAAGCGCAACGTAGTTTGCATCCGAACGAGCGCCTTGTTATGTGTTTTTTGCATGTTTGTATTTACGCCGACTACCTTCTTTAACACTTATAACTCTACTTTCTTTTAGTAGAATACCTAAAATGCTATAAGTTAAATAATCTTGCTGTTTTCCATCATTATCGCTTTGAAGTCCTAAATAATGGGCTGAATCAGAATTTGTGATCCCTTCTGGGTTTGCTTCTGCAAACTCTTCTAGCGCATCCTTTAATAGATTGATGCCTATTTGTGCTTTATCAATTACGCCAGTTGGCACATTGATATTTTTTTGTACCCTTCGTACTGTGCCAGCAGGTATAACAGTATTGTAAAGAGTGCCTCCGGAATCAATAGTACCAAAGCTTGATATTAGTTCAGATTCAATTTTTAATGCTTGCGCCTCTGTTAAATCACTAATCAATTGAGTAACCATTACTTCATTTCCGTTATCCATAAGTTCCCTTATGAATATACCCTTCCGTGTATCATCAACATTAATAATGTGATTCCATGCACGACTCCCAGTACCTTTGCCAATATAAAAAATCTTTGCAGGATTTGAACGGGGGTCTTTTAATGCATAGACGTAATATGAGTTACTCAATCATTTCTCCATTTCTTACACATAATGTTTAAACTAACCAGCTGCGCGTTAGCACGGACAGGTTGAGTGAATTGTTAGGGCTATACAAGCCCTGAAAATTTTGCAATAACTGTAACTACAACTCCAGCAATTATGGGGGCCAAATAGAGTTTGTGAAACTGAGAAAACCGATTAGGCTTTAGAACTAAAACCTGTTCTTGGATTTCTTGCCGCTTGCGTGAGGTATTACCCTTTACTGACTCTCGGATCAATTCGTTTTCAATTTCTTTGTCAATCTCTGTAACACGTGCCGACAATGAGCGAGCATAGGCAACCGTAGCCATTCCAAAGAAAATGCAGAGATAAATAGCAAAAAAAGCAATGTTGCTGTTTGCGAAAAGGTCTTTCAGAATTGGTGTCGGAGAGTGTTTCCAGAAAAACTCTAGAAATTGGGTATTTTCGTATATAAGGTAAACAAGTCGCTTAATTGGCAGTGCAATCGCGCTACTTAATTGATCGCCGTTATCAAGCCCGAAGTAAAACATTTTTAGTGCTGAAACTACACTGGACAAAGAAGTGGCGACAATAATAGGCGCACCAACTAACCATCTTATAATAATCTTCTTTTTTGCTTCATTGTATGTCATATGAAATTCCTAACCCTAACGCCGCATTCACCGGCCTGCCCGGTGCAATGCTTTGTTAGCCTTATCCTGCCTCAACAATATTTTTTCTGATTTTCCTGTTGCGCATATTATGGACACCAAGCATCTCAGAAACTTCACGCTCAATCTCTATGCCTTCCATACTGCCCCTTGTACTACCAACCAAGTGATAGTGGCCTTCTCCACGCTCAACCATTCCGGCGTTCTTTACCGCCGGATGTTTCATCAGAAGATCAATCGCTTCGTCTCTTCTTGAAGCAGGGAAATCACCAAGGCAAATATCTATATCGCTTTCACCCATGTATCGATCAAAATCATATTTATTTCGCCCCATACGATCTAATCGATTAATTGAGCGCCTCATACTTTTTAGCTCTTCAATAATGAATTCTTGTCCAGAGACTTCTTTTTGATCTATTTTCGCAACCTTAAACTCACCAAAATGTTTCAAAAACGTGGTGTAATTTGGGTCTTCAGATGCTTTTTTATAAGTAGCTTTTAGTTTGTCAGCCAACTTCTTTTTAAACTCAACTACTTTTGTAAATCGAAGATCCCTAGGATACTCAAGATGCTCAATTGCTGAGGTATCAAAAGAGTAAGTGGTTTTATCGTCCTTAATAATGATCGTTGGCTTATCGAAAGCGAGTCGCATTCCTAGCTCGAACATTACATTAGGGTTCTTGCCGCTGACGTCACACACAACGATTGGATTCTCATATAGGTTTTGAATGATCCTCTTATGGATAATGCCAACGTCATCAGCGTTACTCACAAGCTCCCCATCAAACCCTGACTCATCTATAGCTTCGTTGATAATCTCAAGTACATCAGCCCAATGAGCTTCATTGCACCCATCAATAGCAGAGATGGGCATAACGATTCCACATTGTAATTTTTCTTCACTCATATTCTTTCCTTGCTTGCTGAATAGTTAAGAAGGCTAACGATCAAGCTAAGCCGCTGCGCGTTAGCGCAGTCGGCTTGAGTGCCTTGTTAGGCATTTTTCCAACGAGCATACTCATCAAGGTCATCACCAGCCAAATCAAGTGCTAACTTGATTACTAAGGCATCATCTAAATAACCAACAACAGGAATAAAATCGGGTATTACGTCAATTGGTGATACAAAATAAACTACAGCACCTGTAATTGCCGCAATAATTTTCCAAGGAACTGCTTTATAGTTACCTTTGGCATAATCAGTTATCAAGCTGATCATTAATTTTATGTCATTCCAAAGTTTAGCTAAGGCCCCTGGAGGATTATCTCCAAATTGATTTAGTTTTTTATTTCCTTTTTTTGATGCATATTCAACATCACTTTCATCTACATCTTTTATATCTTCATAAAATTGATCTTTTGCTTTTTGTTCTTGTTCTTTCGATATACTCATTTACTACTCCATTGATTGAAAAAATGCTTGAATGCCTAATATTTAGTATCAGGCACTATTGCCTGCTTATTGGTTATTGAATGATCTTTCATGTCAACTTTGCTGAGTATTTTACGTGCTTGTTGTTATGACAGGTTATGCTGCATTATCTTAATAATCCGTCATGATGAAAGATTAAACTATTATGAATAGTACAATAAAAAAACTAACGTTACTAGGTGAAATGCGTACTAAATTGCGTCGTGAAGAGGGTATGTATTCTACTGAGAATAAGTTATTGCGATTGGGTCAAGCGGTTTGTGAAGTTTTATCGGTTTGAATTTCGTGAGGCGATGTTGAGTGATTCATCGCAAAGAGTGGTGGTTGTGAAGATTTTATCAGGCACAGATATTCGCACCATTCAGGCTTTATTGGGGCATGCTGATTTGCAAACTACCATGATTTATACCCACGTTTTAAAACAGGGCGGGCAGGGTGTGGTGAGTCCGTTTGATTGTTTGTAAGTCTGTTATAATTTGCGGTATTTATAGTATTTGTTTTGAGTCTTAAATTGGCTTTTGATTGGTAAAAACAACCAGGCCTGGTTGTTTGTAGGGGTAGATATGAATATTGCGTTCACTAAAATGCAAGGTTTAGGTAATGACTTTATGGTGATTGATGCCATTCATCAACAGGTTGAGTTTGAGGCATCAAAAATTCGTGAATGGTCTAACCGTCATTTTGGGATTGGCTTTGACCAATTGTTGGTGGTTGAAAATGCGACTCAAGAGAATGTGGATTTTCGCTATCGTATTTTCAATGCCGATGGCTCAGAGGTGCAACAATGTGGAAATGGAGCGCGTTGTTTTGCCCGTTTTGTGTATGACAAAGGCCTAACCGATAAAACTGAAATTACGGTTGAGACCGCGTCTGGCATCATTGTGCTTTATATAGAAGACTCTGGTTGGGTGCGCGTAAATATGGGAGCGCCTAATTTTGAGCCAGCAAGTTTGCCATTTTTGGCGACTGAAAAGTCAGAAGAGTATGCATTGAATGTACTAGGTGAAACACTGTTAATTGGTGCCGTTTCAATGGGTAATCCTCATGCGGTATTGCCTGTAGATGATATTAGAACCGCACCAGTTGATAAGTTTGGTGCAGCGGTAGAGTCTCATCCCAGTTTTCCAGAACGTGTAAATGTTGGTTTTGCTCAAAAGGTGGATAATACCCATATTAAGTTACGCGTCTATGAGCGTGGTGCCGCCGAGACTTTAGCTTGTGGTACTGGTGCTTGTGCCGCGATGGTGGTGTTAAGACATTGGCAGCAAGTGGGCGATGAAGTTACCGTTTCTTTGCCTGGGGGCGATTTAAAAATTCAGTGGGATGGCAACGAGAGCTCGCCAGTCTGGATGAGCGGACCTGCGGTTACGGTATTTGAGGGGGAAATTTTAGTATGAATATGAAAGCCGTAAGTGGGCCATTGAGCAAGACCAAACTGTCTGCAGAAGAGGTGGCTAGCTACCTAAATCAGAATCCAACGTTTTTTCATGTGTTTCCCAATCTATTGGATAGCTTGAGTATTCCACACCCTAAATCAGGTAAAGCGGTTTCATTGTTAGAACGCCAGGTCTATCAGTTACGTGAGCAACGTGATGCACTTAAAATTGAGGTAGAGACCTTAATGGATATTGCCTCTGAAAACGGCCAGCTTTTCTACAAGGTTCAGCAATTTACCAAAGCATTAATGGCGGCACAGTCTGAACAGGCATCCGTAACCACGGTTTACGAGCAAATGCATAATCTGTTTGAAGTAGATCAGGTCGCCATGGTCTCTTGGGATGTGCCATCTAAAAGTTTAGAAGGAATCAATCAACTCGGTGTTAGCCAAACTTGGAATGAAGCCTTAAAAACGTCTTTAACTGTGCACAAGCCCGTTTGTGGGTTACTTGAAAATGAGTGGCAAAAAGGGCTATTTCATACGGATGAAGCGATGCAATCGGTTTGTTTACTGCCATTAGGTGATGAAGAAGTCTGGGGTGTTTTGGCTTTAGGGAGTAAAACCAATCGTTTTCATCCTGATTTAGGCACTTATTTCTTAAATATGATGGCTGAATTGGTGACTGCCCGTTTAAACCATCTTTTTATAAAGTAATTGGGTTTTTATGTCTCTTACCGCACTGGAATCTTTTATACGCCATATGCAGGCTCAGAATAAATCTGTGCATACCGTTTCAAGTTATCAGCGGGACATCGAAGACTTTTTAAAATTCTATTTAGCCGATGATATGGATGACTCCAGTGCTGACGCCAGCGAGGCTTTGGCAAAAAGTATTTATCAATTTACAGATTGGCAAATCATTGACTCACAAGCGATTCGTGCCTTTTTAGCCTACCGAGTTCAACATGGTATTAGTGCCAGAACCTTAGCGCGACAGTTATCGGCAATTCGCTCTTTTTATGATTACCTTTTGCAAAAGTCTTTAGTCTTAAAAAATCCAGCCAAAGGGGTTAAAGCCCCTAAACAACCGCAACCCTTGCCAAAAAGTGTCGATGTCGACTGGATGTCTCGTCTACTCGATCAGCCTTTAGAGACTTGGCAAGATATTCGCGATCAAGCGATTTTTGAATTGCTATATTCAGCGGGGTTACGTGTTTCAGAATGTGCCGAATTAGATATCTCACCAGGCCTGGATGAAATGGGTTCAGGTTGGGTGCGAGTGTTGGGTAAAGGGCAGAAAGAACGTTTAGCGCCTGTGGGTTCAAAAGCCCTATTGGCCATTAGGAATTGGCTAGAAATTCGTCATGACTATGCACAGGATGATGAGCAAGCTGTGTTTGTCAATCAACGAGGAAATCGCTTGAGTGTGCGCTCTATTCAAAATCAGTTAGATAAACGAACCATCACAGCAGGCCTGCCAACTAAAATGTCGCCACACAGATTACGCCATGCCTGTGCCACACATGTACTAGAGTCCAGTGGGGATTTACGAGCCGTGCAAGAGATTTTAGGACATGCCAATCTATCAACTACGCAAATCTATACCAAGTTGGATATGCAGCATCTAGCGCAGGTGTATGATAAGGCACATCCAAGAGCAAAAAAATCCTAAAAGCTACTGCGAACCTCAAACTCTTTGTTGGAGAGCCAATTTAAAATGCTCATTTACTAGAGTAAACTCCGCTTTTAAATCGACTCTCCGCCGCGATTTTGAGGTTCTCGTGACGCTTTTAGTTAAGTAGATGTTTTTGCGAGCACCAATCCCTGTGTTAAAAAGCCATTTTTGTACTCACGTACTTTATGTACGCTCCGTGCAAAAATAGATTTTTGCCTTGATTTTGGGTTTCTCATTACGCTCCTATTTCATTTTTAAAACACACTAAAAGCTACTGCGAACCTCAAACTTTTTGTTGAAAAGCTAGTTTTGAACCACGAAGACACGAAGTCACGAAGGAAAAAAATTTTAAACAAAGATGATGCTTTTTACTCTTTTTACCAGGCCTGGTAATTTAGTTGAGCGAGTACATCGTAAAATGGTTTTTGTTTTTAAAACTTCGTGTCTTCGTGACTTCGTGGTGAATTAGGTTTTGATTCAAACAAACAAATTCTGTCTTATCTAAATCAAATTCCTTTAAAATAGGCTCATTCAAAAATTAAGTTACAAAACTAAAAGGAAAGATATGTCTTTTCACGGAACTACAATTTTATGTGCTAAACGCGGTGGCCAAATGGTCATTGGTGGTGATGGTCAGGTGACATTAGGTCATGTGGTGATGAAGGGTAATGCTCGTAAGGTGCGCCGTTTATATAATGGTCAGGTTATTGCAGGTTTTGCTGGGGCAACGGCTGATGCCTTTACGTTGTTTGAGCGTTTTGAAGGACGTTTGCAAACCCATAATGGTCAGTTAATGCGCGCTGCGGTTGAAATGGCTAAAGATTGGCGTACCGATCGCGCTCTGCGTAAGCTTGAGGCGATGATGTTGGTGGCCGATAAAGACAATATGTTACTGATTTCGGGCACGGGTGATGTGATTGAACCGCAAGATGACTTTATTGCGATTGGTTCTGGCGGTAGTTATGCACACTCAGCAGCACAGGCGTTAATGGAAAATACCGAACTACCAGCACGTGACGTGGTGGAAAAGGCTCTGCATATCGCTGGAGATTTATGTATCTACACCAATCACAATTTAACCATTGAAGAATTAAGCGAATAAAAATTAATTTAAACTACCAGGCTCTATGAAGTTTATACAGGCCTGGTAGCTTCTAAAAATGACAGGAGAATTTTATGGCAAATGAAGAGTCAAGGCAGAAATACGATGAACCTGAAGTCGTTTGTACGGTTAAAAACCAGGGTGTGGCAGAAAGAGTGGTTGAATCGGCCTTATGGAATAGCCGTTTTATTGTATTGGTTGCGGTGATAGCGAGTTTATTTGCGGCATTTGCCATTTTTTATACCACCACAGTGGATGTGTATTACACCATTAGCCACTTGGCTCATTACCACGAGTTGGATGATGATGGTCGTGCTTTGTTAAAAGCGCAAACGGTTGCACATATTGTTGGCTCAGTTGATGGTTATCTGTTAGGTGCGATTTTATTGATTTTTTCTTTAGGTTTATACGAGCTGTTTATTTCTAAGATTGATATTGCAGGCAGCAAACATGGCGCAAGCAATATTCTGTTTATTAACTCTTTAGATGATTTAAAAGACCGTTTGGCAAAAGTGATTGTGCTTATTTTGATTGTGATGTTTTTTGAACAGGCGATCTTCTTAAAGCCAACCGCACCGCTTGAACTGCTTTACTATTCGCTAGCGATTATGATGGTTGCTCTGGCATTATATCTGTCACATAAGGCTTACCAGCATTAATTGAACGGCGTTGGAATAGCGTGTTAAAGCCCGATTAAGTTCATTAATCGGGCTTTTTTTATCTCTAAAATTTACATTTACCCTGAACTCACACCATTAATATAGCCACAGGAAATGCCAGGCCTGGTGGTTTTGCTATGGGCTTACTTTAGCAAGGGTTTTATGTATTCTATTGTTCTTTGTAATGCGCCTGTTTGTTGAGTAAAACAGTTATGCGCTTTTGTTGCTAACTCTTGAGCTTGCTGTGGGTTTTGAATAATTTGATAGAGGCTGTCTGCTAATGCATTACTGTCTTTTACAATGCGAATGGCATCAGCGTCAATAAAAGGTTCAAACAGTGCTTTCAGGTTGGCAAAGTGCTCACCTGAAATAATGGGCTTATTGAGTGCCGCGGGTTCTAAAATATTATGCCCGCCAAAAGGCACTAAACTGCCACCAATAAAGGCCACATCACTGACAGCAAACCAGAGCATTAATTCACCGACGGTATCGGCTAGATAGACTTGGGTTGAAGTGGTAATTGGCTGTTGTTTACTACGGCTAGCCCAATGAAGCTGATTGTCATCAAGTAATTTAGCGACCTCTTCAAAACGATCAGCATGCCTTGGAACCAATATTAATAATGCATTTGGTTCACTTTTTAATAAACGCTTATGGGCCTCTATAACAATATGTTCTTCACTCTGAGAAAGCTCGTTGCTGTTTGGGTGTGCATGTGTGCTTGCCGCCACCCAGATCGGTCTAGTAGTTAGGTTATGCTCTGCTTTCCAGTGATTGGCGTTTTCTGTTGAGTGTTTATCAAGGGTTAAATCAAACTTAAGGTTGCCCAAGGTTTTAATTTTAGATTGTTGAGCGCCTAAAGCTTTAAAGTGTTCAGCATCCGCCGAGAATTGCACGCCAATAAATTGCGTTTGATTTAAGGCATTGGTAATTACTTTACCACCCCATTTTTGATAGGCTTTAAACGAAGATTCTTTTAATCGTGCATTGATTAAAATAATGGGAATATTGTGTTCTTGACAGGCTTGGTAAAGATTAGGCCAAATCTCGGTTTCGACCATAATGACCAATTTAGGTTTAATCTGTTTTAAAAAACGTTTAACCGCAAAAGAATAGTCATAGGGGAGCATCTGGTGTTGAATCTCTACGGGTGAGAACTGTAAGGCTTGTAATGCACCCTGAGTTGAGCCGTTAGTGACCGTAAGGGGTAAGTTTGGGTAGTTTTCTTTTAGAGCGGTTAACAGCGGAAAAACCGAGCGAGTTTCACCCACTGATACCGCGTGAATCCAAATACCGCCTGTTTGATATTTTTGACGATTAACACCAAAACGGCTTCTAAAGCAATCGGGGATATCAGGTAACTCTGGGTTATGTTGTTGCTGTTTTTTATGTTTACGGCATCGCTTCCAGCCAGAATACGCAATCAGAGGCATGGTTATAAAGGTAAGAAGTCGATAGCTGAATAGGTTCATTTTAATTAACCAGGCCTGGTAATTTTAACCATTTAAATCGTAAATTTGGATTACACCCACCACTTGAGCGTCTTCGGTGACTAGAAGAGAGGTGATTTTATTGTCATTCATCATCTCTTCCGCTTCATTTAAACGCGCTTCAGCATCAATGGTTTTTGGGTGACTTCCCATCAAATCTTGTGCGGTTAGCTGCATAAAGTTGGCGGAGTCGGTTTCCATGTGGCGGCGTAAATCACCATCGGTAATAATGCCTTTACCATTATCCACAATACACAAACCCAAACGGCCTTCATTCATGGTGTGTATTACTTCTTGAACAGAAGAGGCGCTTGAAACCATTGGCAAGTTTTTGCTAGTCATCTCATGTTTAACACGGGTAAGCAGTTTTCGGCCTAAGCTACCGCCTGGATGAAAACGGGCAAATTCATGTGGTTGAAAGCCTCTGGCTTCCATAAGCGCTACTGCTAATGCATCACCCATCACTAAGGTGGCGGTAGTAGAAGATGTTGGCGCTAATTGATGTGGGCATGCTTCTTTGGGCACGGCAATATTTAAATGAAAATCAGCGTTAACGGCTAGAGTGGATTCAGGTTTGCCAGTCATTGAAATAACAATATTACCGTTATCTTTTAAAAAGGGCAGAAGACGAATGACCTCTTCGGTTTCGCCTGAGTTAGACAAAGCTAAAAACACATCTGTAGGGGAGACCATTCCTAAATCACCGTGAAAGGCTTCACCTGGGTGCATAAAAAAGCAAGGTGTTCCCGTACTGGCAAAAGTCGCCATAATTTTTTTACCAATCAACCCAGATTTACCCATGCCGCAAATGACCACACGCCCTTGGGTGTTTAAAATGGCATCTACGCTGCCCGAGAAGTTGTCATCAATGAGGGTTTTAAGGTGTAAAACCGCTTCGGCTTCAATATCGAGTACTTGTTTTGCAATGGCTTGATAGTCGATTGACATAGTGTTTAGCTAACCTTTAATGTTGGATTAATGAACGTTCAAAAGGGTTTTTAAAAGTGGTAACCCACATGAATATTGTGAATGTCTGTGCCTGGGTTTGGCATTTCAATACCCGCATTGGAGATGTGCAAATAACGGTAACCTACTTCAAACGCATCACGTTTAATGCCTAAGCCAAAAATACTTCCAAACTGAAATTGAGTTGATTTGTTTTCGTTTTCAATACGGATGTCACTCAAAAGGTGAGGGCCACCACCCAGTTCAATAAACGGTGTGTAAGCCATGTTTTTCAACTGGTAATGAAACACTGGAGTAAGGCCAATAATATAACCGTTATCATTCTCTATGTTTTTTTCAGTCGAACTCCAAGCGTGAGCACTTAAATCCCAACGACCAACCACTTCCCAATTTTGAGCTTCATAGACTTTTTCATCCCAATCGGCACCGATAGAAAATCGAGTATGTTGTAGTTTATTATCTGAACCTATGTCTGCACTAGCCGTTAACGCATCAGTATTAATGTGTGGGCGTAATACGCAAGGTGCTTTACCTTGATAACAAGCAAACCCTAAAGAGCCAATGGCTCCTAAAATCGCTAATGACATTGGGCCATTATTGGAGTTTTCAGCATAAGTGCTTGTTGGAGCTAGGGCTGAAATTGAAATTAATGTACTCAAAACAATAGAAAAAGCGGTTTTTGAATTTTGCATGTTGGGGTTTCCTGATAAACTGTGGGCACATTTTAATCTATCTATAAGACCTTTGCACGACAGAGGCTGATAAAGATGCCAAGCGCTCCAAATTCAAGTTTTTAATTAAGGATAACTATGCACGACTTTTCACAATCTAAAATTCTTATTGTTGGTGATGTAATGTTGGACCAATACTGGAATGGACGTGCGGGAAGGATTTCACCCGAAGCGCCCGTGCCCGTGGTGAAAGTGGCTAAAGAAGAGATGCGTGCAGGTGGTGCGGCTAACGTCGCGTTAAATGTGGCGGCTTTAGGTGCGCAAGCCTGTTTGTTGGGGGTGATTGGTCAGACTAAAAGCGGTGAGGTCGATTCACACGGTCAGCAGTTGACACAATTAATGCATCAAGCGGGCGTGAAAACCGATTGGTCACTTTCTGAAAGTGGCACGATTTGTAAATTACGAGTGCTCAGTCATCACCAGCAGTTAATCCGTATGGATTTTGAAGAGCCTGTGCCCGAAGCGCCAGCACACGCTTTGGTTGGTTTAGTTAAAAAACACATTGCCGAGTATGACGTGTTAGTTGTTTCCGATTACGCCAAAGGTGCGTTGCAGTTTGTAGAACAGATGATTGCGATTGCCGTTGAGGCCAATGTTCCAGTGTTGGTTGATCCTAAAGGTTTAGATTTTGTACGCTATCAAAATGCCACTTTGATTAAACCGAATCAGAGTGAATTTGAAGCTGTTGTAGGGTCTGCTGCTGATGAAGCCTCTGTGGTGGCTAAAGCCACTAAACTGATTGATGATTTATCTCTTCAAGCTTTACTGGTTACACGCAGTGAACATGGTATGGCATTGGTTACCCAAAATGAGAAGCCTTACTTATTAAAGTCACAGGCACAAGAGGTGTATGATGTAACGGGTGCGGGTGATACCGTTATGGCCGCTTTGGCAACGGGGTTTGCCAGTGGTTTATCTTGGCAAAATTCGGTGCATCTAGCCAATCAAGCGGCCAGTGTTGTGGTTCGCAAAGTGGGAACGTCAACCGTCTCGAAGGCCGAGTTGGACGAAGCAATAAAAGCCGATATGCGTCACCAAGGTTATGTGGCAATGAATGAAGACGAGCTTCTTGAGCTCGTGCAATTAGCGCAAAAAAACGGTGAAAAAGTCGTTTTTACCAATGGTTGTTTTGATCTGTTGCATAGCGGTCATGTGCGTTATTTAAATGAAGCCGCAAAATTAGGTGAACGTTTGATTATTGCGGTAAACTCTGATGAGTCGGTAAAAAAACTCAAAGGGGATTCTCGTCCTATTGTTGGGTTGGACGGCAGAATGGAACTATTGTCCGCGTTGAGTTGTGTTGATTGGGTGGTCGCTTTTAATGAGGAGACGCCAGAACGTCTGATTTGTAAACTGTTGCCAGATGTTTTAGTCAAAGGTGGCGACTATAAGCCTGAAGAGATTGCAGGCGCTCAATGTGTTTGGGACGCAGGTGGGCAGGTAGAGATATTGTCATTTTGGGACGGCTATTCAACCACCAAATTGGTAGATAAAATTCAAACCGAAGACCGTCTTAAATAAGCGATAATAAATAAGTCATAATAAATAGAAGTCATTACGAATCCATGTCATCAAAAATAAACATCCATTTTGAGCAAGCTTTGGCCGAAAACCAAAAAGCCATGCAGTCCGTGATTGACCAAGCAGGCCTGGTAACACAAGTGGTTAAAGAGATTCAACAATCGATCAATTCAGGCGGTAAAGTCATTTGGTTGGGTAATGGTGGAAGTGCGGCCGATGCTCAGCATATGGCGGCTGAGTTAATGGTGCGATATGTTAAAAATCGCCAACCGATTGCTTCTATCGCCCTAACAACCGACAGCTCTATTTTAACCGCACACGCTAATGACTATGAGTTTGAAACGGTGTTTGCTCGTCAAATTCAAGGACTTGCCAGGCCTGGTGATGTGGTGATGGCTATGTCAACCTCTGGTAATAGCGCTAATGTGGTTAAAGCGATTGAGATGGCAAAACAGTGTGAGTGTGTGACTGTTGCTTTAACAGGACAAGGGTTAAGCCGAATGGGGGCGGAAGCGGATTACTGCTTGCAAGTCCATTCGCAGGCAACCGCTAGAATTCAAGAAGCGCATAGCTTTTTTAACCATTTAATCTGCGAAGGGTTGGATTCACTTTATGCAGAGTCTGAATGAACTTGTTTTATGTGTCAGGGGAGCGCTCTTTGTGAGCGCTAAGCTTTCACGTCATTTTATCCCTCAATGATTAAGGTGGTTTGAATGTATTATTTGGCTGGTGATATAGGAGGAACAAAAGCATTACTTCAACTTATTCAGATCAAGCCAAATACCGCACATTCCACAGTTGCTAATTCAACGTTAACCCATGTTTTAGGTGAGCAGCGCTATCAGTGTCAGGCGTTTGATTCGCTCCAATCTATTATTACCACCTTTCTTGATACCTTTGAATTTTCTAATCAATCTCATCCGATTATTGATGCGGCTTGTTTCGGTTTACCAGGCCTGGTAGATGGCCGAGTGGTTGAATTAACGAATTTACCCTGGGTTGTTGATGCCGATTTGATTGAGCAAAAATGCGGTATTCAAACAGTACATTTTGTAAATGACTTTTATGCCGCTGCATTAGGGGTAGATGACTTAATGCCCTCCGATAAAATGACACTCTATTCTCCAATAGAAAATATTGCCAAAGAGGGTAATCGTTTAGTTATTGGTGCGGGTACTGGTTTGGGTGTGGCTCCCGTGTTTTTTGATGGTGATAACTATATTCCACAGCCCTCAGAGGGTGGGCATTTTGATTTTGCCCCCATTTCTGAAACGCAACAAATATTACTAAATTGGCTTTGGCAGAAATGGGAGCATGTCTCTTATGAACGGGTTTTATCTGGACCAGGCCTGGAAACTTTATATGAGTTCTTTTTATTACACGACTTACCCAATACTTATTCTCAAACAAGTTCACAAAAACTTCATAAAAATAAGTTTTTTAATCCATTAAATAAGCAGGTAAGCTTACTTATTGCTAAGGATAAAAAAGAAGACTCTTTAAAACGTCTAACGGCGGCCGAAATCCACCAGGCGGCAGAGAGTGGTGACCCTACCGCGACAAAAGCAATCATGGAATTTGTTACGATTTATGGTGCGTTTATTGGTGCGGTCGCACTAATTTGGAACGCACCTGGCGGAATTTTTCTGGCTGGCGGCGTTGCATTGAAATTACAGGCTTGGATGCAAAAAAAGAATTTTGTAAGTGCTTTTTTAGAAAAAGGGCGCATGACTAAAGTAGTGAAAACTATGCCAATTTATCTTATTACCGATGAAGCCTTAGGCTTAAAGGGTGCGATGTTGGCAGCAAAAAATAACATGGCTGAGTAACAAGCCAGAAAAGAATATCTTAGCTTTTTTAATTAAAATCGTTTTATAGAAAAGTTTATCAAAATGATTAATTTAATTTTATAACGATTTCAATCCCACTAATTGGTATGAGGAATGCTGAATGAAATATTATTGTGAAACTAAAACAGCAACAGACTTAACGCGCAAAACCTTAGCAATTGTGCTTGCTGGTGGAGAAGGGAGTCGTTTAAAAGATTTAACGCGCTGGCGCGCTAAACCCGCAGTGCCTTTTGGTGGTAAATATCGTATTGTTGATTTTGTGTTATCCAATTGTGTGAATTCGGGTATTCGCAAAATTGGCGTGTTAACGCAATATAAATCGCACTCGCTGATTCGTCATATTCAACGTGCTTGGAGTTTTATGCGTTACGAGGTGGGTGAGTTTGTTGAACTGCTTCCCGCTCAACAGCGTGTTGATAAAGATTGGTATAAAGGTACGGCCGATGCCTTATATCAAAATTTAGATATTCTGCGCCGCCATACACCCGAGTATGTGATGGTATTAGGAGGGGATCATATCTACTCTATGGATTACAGCAAAATGTTAGTAGATCACGCCAATTCTGGAGCGGATGTAACCATTGGCTGTATTGAAGTGCCAAGAATGGAAGCCACAGGTTTTGGTGTTATGTCGGTTAATGAAACCTTTAAAATCACTAAATTTACTGAAAAACCAGCCAACCCTGATTCAATGCCAGGCAAGCCTGATAAAGCATTGGCATCGATGGGGATTTATATTTTTTCAACTGAGTTTTTATTCCAAAAGCTGATTGAAGATAGTGATAACCCGAACTCTTCTCGAGATTTTGGTAAAGATATTATTCCGTCCATTATTGAAGACTGGAATGTACAAGCTTACCCATTTGTAGATGATAGTGGTGTGCCTGTTTATTGGCGTGATGTTGGAACAATTGAGTCGTTTTGGAAAGCCAATTTGGACTTATGTTCTATTGAACCAGAACTGAATTTATATGATCGCGATTGGCCAATTTGGACCTATCAAGCGCAGATGCCACCCGCTAAATTTACCTTTGACGACGAAGGACGCCGTGGTGAAGCCATCGACTCAATGGTGGCAGGCGGTTGCATTATTTCAGGTGCCCGCATTAAACGTTCAGTGATTTCAAGCGGCTCTAGAGTGCACAGTTATTCACATATTAAAGATTCAGTGTTATTACCACGGGTTGAAGTGGGGCGTAATTGCCGTATTCAAAATGCTGTGATTGATAAAGGGGCGATTATTCCTGAAGGAACCATTATTGGTGAAGATCCAGTAGAAGATGCCAAGCGTTTTTATATTGAAGAATCCTCTGGCATTGTTTTAGTTACACCAGAAATGTTAGGGCAAAAATTACACACTTTGCGATAAAAAAGAATGGTTAACCACAAAAACTCGGCTGCAGAGACGAAAACGAAGCGAAGCACAAGCTCTTTAGAGCGAAGAACGCCTGTTAAGGCGACCCGTAGGGTGAGAGTAACGAATAATCCATGGTTAACGTCTGCCTACATCTTTAGCCGTAAGCCATGGATCGCCACGCCCTAAAGGGCTCGCGATGACAGTGTTGTTTAGAGTTACAAAAAAATACTCGGCTACAGAGATGGAGAAACAAACAACTCGGCTGCAGAGATGAAAACGAAGCGAAGCACAAGCTCTTTGGAGCGTAGAACGCTATTTATAACGATCCGAAGGGCTACACTTTAAAACTATATCCAATCCGACGGTCATTGCGAGTGAAGCGAAGCAATCCATGGTTAACGTCTGACTACGGTGCTTTGCCAAGAGCCATGGATTGCCACGGTCTTCGACCTCGCAATGACCAAGTTTTTAAAAACTTCGTGTCTTGGTGGTTAATTGCCTACGATATAGATAAATGAATAATTAGAATAAAAATAGAAATAAGGGTTATGGAAACTAAAAAATTAAAAGTGGTTTTATGTTGGCATATGCACCAACCGCATTATCGTGATGGTTTAGATGGCGTCTACCGTTTGCCTTGGGTGTATTTGCACGCCATTAAAGATTATGCCGATATGGTTTGGCATCTTGAGAAATGCCCGCAAGCCAAAGTGGTGGTCAATTTTGCGCCTGTGTTATTGGAACAGTTAGATGATTATGCGGCTCAGATGCGTAATTGGTTAAAAAACGGCACAGCAATGCAAGACCCTTTGCTGAATTTAGTGGCTGGCGAGACACCAATTCCTATCTCGATTGAAGGCAGAGAAGAGGTGATTAGTGTCTGTTTGCGCGCTCATGCACCCACGATGATTGATGTATTGCCTGATTTTAGAGCTTTGGTTGATTTAGCGGGATACAATCCAGAGTTAGAGGGTGAGAATCATCAGCTAGCGTATCTAAACCCGCAATATTTTACCGATTTATTGGTTTGGTATCACCTGGCCTGGATGGGAGAAAGTCTGAGAGAGTCTGATTCACGTCTTGAGAGTTTAATGGCGCAAAAAGGCCATTTTTCAACTGACACTCAACGTACACTAATTGAGATTATGGCGGATGCGGTGGAGAGCATTATCCCGCGTTACCGAGCGTTAATGGAAAAAGGGCAAATTGAAATTTCCATGACGCCTTATGGTCATCCGATTGTACCGCTGTTAATTGATTTTGCCAGTATGCGAGATGCCATGCCTGATGCACCAACCCCAATCTACAAAAGCTATCCAGATGGCTATGAACGTTCTAAATGGCATATGGAGCATGGCTTTAAAGTGTATGAGCAACATTTTGGCGCTAAGCCCAAAGGTGTTTGGTTGTCAGAAGGCGCAATCAGTAGTGCAGCAGTAGGTTTGTTGGATGAATACGATATTAAGTGGACCGCATCAGGTGAAGGTGTTTGGCGCCACTCTTGTGAAGCCTCGTGTGTTAATCAGCATGATTTACACAGTAAAAAAGCGCTTTATCAACCTTTGCAACACGCTTCTCAAAAATGCGCCATGTTTTTTAGAGATGATGGTTTGTCCGATATGGTGGGTTTTCAGTATAAAGATTGGAACCCGATTGATGCCGCGAATGACTTTGCCCAACACATGGATAACATTGCCAATTTTTTAAGCAGTGAAGTAAAAGAGCATGTAGTGTCTGTCATATTGGATGGTGAAAATGCCTGGGAATATTATCCTGAAAATGCCAATCACTTTTTAACGGCTCTATACGATAAGCTTTCAAGCCATCCACATATTGAAATGACCACCTTTTCAGACGCTTTAGAAAACGGTGCTAAAGTTCGTCACTTACCTGTTCTTAAAGCAGGTAGCTGGGTGTATGGTTCCTTTTCAACCTGGATTGGTGACGATGATAAAAACAAAGGTTGGGATTTGCTGGTAGAAGCAAAACAGTGTTTTGATGAGGTGGTTTTATCTCATGTTCTCTCAGAAGCAGAGCTTAAACAAGCGACTGAGCAACTTGCCATTTGTGAAGGGTCAGATTGGTTCTGGTGGTTTGGTGGTTACAACCCATCGGATAGTGTGCAAGATTTTGATAGGCTCTATCGCAGGCATTTAACACGTTTATATGACTTGTTGAAACAGACACCACCAGAAAGTTTGAATATACCTATCTCTTATGGTGGTGGTGATATGGAAAATTCAGGTACCATGCGCCGTAATTGATATTAAATCGTGTTAACTGCTACTTAATTGACTGTGAAACAAAGAACTCGGCTGCAGAGACGAGAAACAAAGTTATTGTACTGTCATTGCGAGCAAAGCGAATAATCCATGGTTAACGTCTAACTACATACTTGGCCGTAATCCCTGGATCGCCATGCCCTAAAGGGCTCGCGATGACAGTGTTCTTTAGAATCACAAAAAAAAACTCGGCTGCAGAGACGAGAAACAAAGTTATTGTACTGTCATTGCGAGCGAAGCGAAGCAATCCATGGTTATCGTCTAACTACATACTTGGCCGTAATCCCTGGATCGCCACGCCCTATAGGGCTCGCGATGACAGTGTTCTTTAGAATCACAAAAAAACACGGCTGCAGAGACGAGAAACAAAGTTATTGTACTGTCATTGCGAGCGAAGCGAAGCAATCCATGGTTATCGTCTAACTACAGTGCTTTGCCGAGAACGATGGATTGCCACGGTCTTCGACCTCGCAATGACAAAAAAACAAAATCGAGTTCACGGTCAATGCGAAACAAAGAACTCGGCTGCAGAGCTGAGAAGCAAAGTTATTGTACTGTCATTGCGAGCAAAGCGAAGCAATCCATGGTTAACGTCTAACTACATACTTGGCCGTAATCCCTGGATCGCCACGCCCTATAGGGCTCGCGATGACAGTGTTTTTTTAGAATCACAAAAAAACACTCGGCTGCAGAGACGAGAAACAAAGTTATTGTACTGTCATTGCGAGCAAAGCGAAGCAATCTATGGTTATCGTCTAACTACAGTGCTTTGCCGAGAACGATGGATTGCCACGGTCTTCGACCTCGCAATGACAAAAAAACAAAATCGAGTTCACGGTCAATGCGAAACAAAGAACTCGGCTGCAGAGCTGAGAAACAAAGTTATTGTACTGTCATTGCGAGCGAAGCGAAGCAATCCATGGTTATCGTCTAACTACATACTTGGCCGTAATCCCTGGAACGCCACGCCCTATAGGGCTCGCGATGACAGTGTTTTTTAGAGTTACAAAAGAACTCGGCTGCAGAGCTGAGAAGCAAAGTTATTGTACTGTCATTGCGAGCGAAGCGAAGCAATCCATGGTTAACGTCTAACTACATACTTGGCCGTAATCCCTGGATCGCCACGCCCTAAAAGGCTCGCGATGACATTGTTGTTGAGGTTTTATGGTTTTCAAAGTAACAGGGTCTTTTCTTCGTGACTTCGAGTCTTCGTGGTTAAGCTTTTAAATGAGACCTTTGCACGAGTCAGGGATGTAAGAAAAACGAGATAGAATTCTTTAGATTTAGGCTAAAAAATACGCATAATAACGAGTTATTGGGCGGACTTTTTAGCCTGAAGATAGAGGATTATAGCCGTTTTTATACGTTCATAGACTCGTGCAAAGGTCTCTAAATATATAGAGTAGAGATAACTGTGTGAATAAAAGACAAGCAGGGGTGTTACTTCATCCAACGTCATTACCTAATAAAGAAGGCTTGCCAGGTCAATTAAATGACCAGGCCTGGTTGTTTTTAGATTGGATGCAGTCGGCAGGTTTATCGATTTGGCAAATGTTACCTTTAACGCAGCCACATGAAGATTTATCGCCTTATCAATCGGTTTCTGCTTTTGCCCTAAACCCCGCTTTACTGCCCAATAATTGGGAGGCCGAGTTTAGCCAGGTAAAATTCGCGCTTTATCTGGCGAATCCACCGCATTGGTTAGAAGACTACGCTTTATTTATGGCCATTCGTAAAAGTCAAAATAATGCTTCTTGGGTGCATTGGCCTGAAGGTTTGAAATATCGTCATGCCAACGCCATTGCAGCGTTTTCTCAAGCGCATGAGCGTGAATTAACCCAATTAAAAAAACAACAATTTGCCCTGAACAGGTTGTGGCATACATTAAAAGCAGATGCCAATCAAAAAGGCATTTCTCTGTTTGGTGATATGCCGATTTTTGTGGCTTTTGATAGTGCTGATGTTTGGGCAAACCCAGGTCAATTTAAACTGGATGAGCATTTAAATCCAACGGTGGTAACTGGCGTTCCGCCTGATTATTTTTCAGTAACGGGTCAGCGCTGGGGTAATCCTCATTACAATTGGGATGTTATGGCCGCCGATGGTTTTGAATGGTGGAGACAGCGTGTAGCAGAAGCGCTAAGCCAGTTTGATTTAGTGCGAATCGACCATTTTAGAGGGTTAGAAGCCTCTTGGGAGATAGAAGCCAGTGAAGAAACCGCAATAAATGGCAAGTGGGTAAAAACGCCTGGCGATGATTTACTGGCGGCATTGAAAACAGATTTTCCTGATTTACCTTTAGTGGCAGAAGATTTGGGGATTATTACCGAAGAAGTGGTTGCTCTTAAAGAGAAGTACGGCTTGCCAGGGATGTCCGTTTTACAGTTTGGCTTTAATGGTTTGCCCGATAATCCGCACTCTCTACATGAGCAGGTACAAAATTCGGTGACCTATACGGGAACGCATGATAACGATACCTCTTTAGGTTGGTTTGAGAGTGAAAACGAAGGAACACGAAATTGGGTTATGGAGCAGTTAATGCCATTAGCTGAACAAAAAATGGCTGAAACCGAACTGTTAGAAGAGTATGCTAAACCCATGCCGTGGCCATTAATTATGGCGGCATTTAATTCGGTTGCTCAACGAGTGATTGTACCGATGCAAGATTTTTTAATGCTGGACGGTGAACACCGTATGAATGTGCCAGGCGTGTGTGATGGAAATTGGCGTTGGCAGTTTAATTGGTCGCAAGTTCCCGACAACTTGGCGGCAAACATTCGGATTTTAATTGAAGATTCAGAGCGCTTATAAAATACGATACGTAAAAACGTTCAAGAAATAATAAATTGGTAAAACTTTGGTAGAACATATGCAAATTAGCTGGCAAACACTTGGCAAACTTTTACAGACAAACATTCGTGTTTTAGCAGAAGGCCGTCACCATGACCCATTTCATTTTTTAGGTTGCCACCCTGTTGACCCTGCTGAGAAAGCTGAACATAAAGAAAATGGTTGGACCTTAACCGCTTGGTTGCCAACCGCTGAATCAGCGAGTGTTGAAGGTATTGAATTACAGCGTATTGAAGGCTCAGATATGTTTATGGCCTTTATCACCGATAAACAGAAAGAGGCATTACCAAAACATTTTGCTGTTAAATGGACTGAAAAAGATAACTCTAAACACGAAGCCGTTTCTCCCTATACCTTTCTACCGCAGTTAGGTGAGTTGGATTTGCACCTGTTTTCTGAAGGCCAGCATTGGAGTTTATATGACGTTTTAGGCGCTCATCCAAAAGTAATCGATGGTATTTCTGGGGTGCAATTCGCAGTTTGGGCGCCTTCAGCTGAACGAGTTTCTGTGGTGGGTGACTTTAATGGTTGGCATGGTTTACGTCACCCTATGCGTGTGAATGGCGGTTCTGGTGTGTGGGAGCTGTTTATACCAGGCCTGCAAGAAGGTGATATTTATAAGTTTGAAATTCGTAATCATCAAACGGGTCACTGTTTTACCAAAACCGATCCTTATGCGGTTTCAATGGAGCATCGTCCAAAAACAGGCTGTGTAATCTATGAATCTAAGCATCAATGGAATGACCAGGCCTGGTCAAAAAAATTAGCTGAATTTGATTGGCAGAAATCGCCCATTAATATTTATGAAGTGCATTTAGGTTCTTGGCAAAGAACAGATGAAGGTGGTTTTTTAAACTACCGTGAAATTGCCCATCGTTTGGTGGAGTACGTAAAGTGGATGGGCTATACCCATATAGAACTCTTGCCCATTTCAGAACACCCATTGGATGAATCTTGGGGCTATCAAACGACAGGCTACTTTTCACCCACTAGCCGTTTTGGTTCGCCAGATGATTTTCGTTATTTTGTTGATTATTGTCATCAGAATGACATAGGTGTGTTTTTGGATTGGGTACCAGCCCACTTTCCAAAAGACGAATTTGCTTTAGGTCGTTTTGATGGCAGTGCATTATATGAGCATGAAGATCCACGCAAAGGTGAACATCAAGATTGGGGAACTTATATTTTCAATTTTGGCCGTAATGAGGTGCGTAATTTTTTAATCAGTAACGCACTGTATTGGCTGAAAGAACTGCATATTGATGGCTTACGTGTTGATGCGGTGGCCTCGATGCTGTATCTCGACTATTCGCGTGAAGCGGGTCAGTGGGTGGCAAACGAACATGGTGGTCGTGAAAACCTAGAGGCGATTAACTTTTTACGAGCGTTAAACGAACAGGTGCACTCACAATGCCCAGGTGCCGTCGTTATGGCTGAGGAGTCAACTTCTTGGCCAATGGTTTCACGCCCAACGTGGATGGGCGGTTTAGGGTTTTCTATGAAATGGAATATGGGGTGGATGAATGACACTCTAGACTATTTTGAAAAAGCCCCTATTTTTAGGCCATATCACCATAACCAGCTCACCTTTAGCCAAGTTTATGCTTATACAGAGAATTTTGTATTGCCGTTGTCACACGACGAGGTGGTGCATTTAAAAGGCTCTTTAATTGAAAAGATGCCTGGTGATAATTGGCAAAAAGCCGCTAACCTCCGTTTATTATTGGCTTATCAAGCGCTTCATCCAGGTAAAAAGTTGTTGTTTATGGGGTGTGAATTCGCGCAATGGGGTGAGTGGAGTGAATCGCGTGCTTTAGATTGGTATCTATGTGATCAACCTTTAAATAGAGGTATTCAGTTATTGGCTAAGTCTGTTAACGAATTGTATAAATCGCATCCAGCATTGTATGAGCGTGATTTTGAGGCACACGGATTTGAATGGATTGATTGTCACGACTACCAACAATCGGTGTTAAGTTTTATTAGACACGCTGAAAATCAAAAATTAGTCTGCGTCTTTAACTTCACGCCTGTGCCGAGGGAGCATTATCGTATTGGTTTACCTCAGGCAGGTAACTACATTGAAGTGTTGAATTCGGATTCAGAAATCTTTGGTGGCGCTAATATCGGTAATGCGGGTTTAGTGATAAGCCAAGAAACGCCGTGGATGAATCAGCCGTATTCAGCAGAATTAACGTTACCACCGCTTAGTGTGGTGGTTTTAAGGCTAGAGTGAATAAAGAAGAGTGAATGAACTAGAGTGGTATTTATGACTGTTGGTCTAGTTTTGGTTAACAACCGTGCCTTGACTCGTGCAAAGGTCTCTTGTAAAAAACTTCGTGCCTTCGTGTCTTCGTGGTTAAATTCAAAAACGCTTAATAAAAATTAAAAAATCAGGAAATTGCATGAAAATTCTTTTTGCCTCATCTGAAGCGCATCCATTTATTAAAACAGGTGGTTTAGCAGATGTTTCAGGTAGCTTACCCAATGCGTTAGTGGCGCTAAAGCAAAAGGCGCGTTTAGTTTTGCCCGCTTACCAATCGGTATTAAAAAAAATACCTCAAAAATCACTTAAAAAAGTGGCGGAGTTAACGGTAAACGGTTGTGGAAAAGTGCTGTCAGCTCGTATTTTACAGCTTAAAATTGGCGCGATTGATGGGGTTGATTTTCCCGTTTGGTTGGTTGATATTCCAGAATTGTTTGACAGGCCTGGTAATCCGTACTTAGCCGAAGATGGCACCGATTGGTGGGATAATGGTGAGCGTTTTGCGGTTTTTTCTATGGTAGTGAATGAAATCGCCATGGATCGGGTAGGGCTAAAATGGAAGCCTGATGTAGTGAATGCCAATGATTGGCAAACGGGTTTAGTGCCAGCGTTGCTAAGTTTAGAAAAGGATGCGCCTAAGACAGTATTTACGATTCATAATATGGCGTATCCTGGAAACTTCCCTAAGTCTTTATTTGATAATTTACACTTACCTTGGAAGCTTTGGGGAATAGAGGGAGTAGAGTTTTACGGTCATTTTTCAATGCTTAAAGCGGGCTTAATTAAGGCCGATTGGGTCTCAACTGTAAGCCCAACTTATGCAAAAGAAATTTGTTACCCCGAATTTGCTTATGGGCTTGAAGGGGTTTTACAAAAACGCCACGAAGAAGGGCGTTTGGTCGGTATTATCAATGGTATTGATGAGCATGTTTGGAACCCCGAAACCGATAATTTAATCGTGCAAAATTACTCTGTTAAAAAAGGCCGAATGGCCGCTAAGCAAGCAAACAAAGAAGCTTTATTAAGTGAGTTATGTTTGTTTAGGGGAGAGAAAGAAAAAAAATCTGTTGCCCGTTTAGCCAACTGTTTAGACAAACCCTTAATTGGTTTTGTAGGGCGCATGGTTGGCCAAAAAGGCATGGACTTAGTGTTGGATGTGATGCCCGAAATTATTCAGCAAACCAATGCAAACTTTGTGATTGTAGGAGCGGGCGAAAAACACTACGAAGCCCAAGTCAAAGAGTTGGCAAAAAAGTTTCCAACACGAATTTGGGCCTTTATGGGATATTCAGAATCTTTAGCACACAGAGTTGAAGCGGGGGCGGACATGTTTTTAATGCCTTCTCGTTTTGAACCTTGTGGGTTAAATCAAATGTATAGTTTGGCGTATGGCACGCCTCCGATTGTTCACCATACAGGTGGACTGGCTGACACCGTTGTCAATGCCACGGATGAAAACATCAAAGCAGGAACGGCAACAGGGTTTGTGTTTTATGACCCAAGTCGTCATGCATTAAAGTCAACCATACTGCATGCTTTGCATCTGTTTGGTAAAAAACGTACTTGGCAAAAAATACAGAAAACAGGTATGGAACAGCCTCTAGGCTGGAAAAACAGTGCAAAAAAATATGTAGAACTTTATTCGGAGAATAAGTAAATGCCAACGTCAATAGAAGCGAAAAGAATGGAAATCATTACAGATATGCTTCAGCATACTGGAATGGATAAAGAAGATATTGAAACCGATTTTTTAAGATATTTATGCCATACATTGGGTAGAAATTTAACATCAGAAGACTATTACCTTTTTAAGGCGCTCTCTTATACGGTTCGCGATCGTTTAATGACAAACTGGAAAAAGACATGGGAAGCCTATAATGAGAAAAAACTCAAAAAGGCTTACTACCTCTCTATGGAGTTTTTGATTGGTCGCTCATTAACCAATAATCTATTAAATCTGGGGGTTGAAAATGAAACCCACGAAGCCCTGTACGATTTAGGTTTAAGTCTTGAAGAAATTGAGGAAGCGGAACGTGATGCGGGTCTTGGAAATGGCGGTTTAGGTCGTTTAGCAGCCTGTTTTATGGATAGTTGTGCTACTTTGCAACTGCCAGTAATGGGATATGGTTTACGTTATGAATATGGCATGTTTCGTCAGTTAATACAAAATGGCTATCAAATCGAAGAGCCAGACCACTGGTTGGGTACAGGCCCTTATCCGTGGGAGATTGAACGTGCTGAATATACGCGAGTGATTAAATTCGGTGGTACGAGTCGCACCTATACAGACCCTCATACAGGGCAACTTATTGTGCATTGGGAACAAGCCGAAATTGTTGAAGCAGTCCCTTATGATGTGCCAATTCCAGGTTTTAAAAATAGTACAGTCAACACCTTAAGATTATGGTCGGCTCAAGCGCAAGAAGGCTTTAACTTGTCTGAATTTAACGCGGGTTCATACCATGAGGCGGTAGTTCAAAAGTCTGAAGCCGAAAACATTACCATGGTTTTATACCCAAATGACAGCAGTGAAAACGGTAAAGAATTACGTTTAAAACAGCAGTACTTTTTAGTTTCAGCTTCCTTGCAAGATGTGGTTGAACAATGGAAAGCCAAATATCAAGATTTTAATGACTTTGCAGAATTTAACGCTTTTCAGCTGAATGATACTCACCCAAGTTTGGCCGTTGCAGAGTTAATGCGTCTCTTTGTTGATAAAGAAGGGTTAGAGTGGGATCAGGCCTGGTCAATTGTCTCTAAAACAATGGCTTATACAAACCATACCTTATTACCCGAAGCTTTAGAAAAATGGTCCGTCGAGTTATTTGAAAAACTACTGCCACGCCCACTCGAAATTATTTATGAAATTAATCACCGTTTCTTGACGCAGGTTTCAATGAAATGGCCTGCTGATAATGATCGTTTGCGTCGCATGTCGATTGTTGATGAACATAATAATATTTGCATGGCTTATTTGGCCATTGTGGGGAGTCATTCGGTAAATGGTGTGGCAGCTCTGCATTCTGAATTGTTAAAAGAGGGGTTATTTAACGACTTTTATCAGCTATGGCCTGAAAAATTTAATAACAAAACTAATGGCGTCACGCAGCGTCGTTGGTTAGCGGGTTGTAACCCTAAATTGCGCGCCTTGTTAAAAGATAAAATTGGCGAAAACTGGATAACAGAGCTAACCGATTTACAAAAAATAGAACCGCTTGCTTCAGATAAAGAGTTTCAAACACAGTGGTACGATGTTAAACAAGCCAATAAAAAACGCTTGGCAGATTTAATCAAAAAAGAAACAGGGGTCTCTCTTAATGTCAATTCAATGTTTGATGTTCAGGTTAAGCGTATACATGAATACAAACGCCAATTATTGAATGTATTGCATGTAATTCATCTCTATTCACGAATTAAACGTGGGGATACCGAAAACTGGACCAATCGCAGTGTGATTTTTGGTGGTAAAGCCGCACCAGGTTATGTCATGGCCAAAAACATTATTAAGCTAATTAATAATGTGGCGCAAATCATCAATGCAGATCCCGATGTAGGCGATAAGTTAAAGGTGGTGTTCTTTCCAAACTACCGAGTGTCAGCCATGGAAGTGATTTGCCCAGGTACTGATTTATCTGAACAAATCTCTACCGCAGGTAAAGAAGCTTCTGGTACAGGTAATATGAAGTTTATGATGAATGGTGCTTTAACCATTGGAACTTTAGATGGCGCAAACGTTGAAATCCGAGAAGCCGTCGGTGATGAGAATTTCTTCCTATTTGGTTTACAAACACCAGAAGTGGAAGAGTTACGACACCATTATCGGCCACAAAACTACATCAATGCCAGTAGCGACTTACAAGCCGTAATGGGTTTACTCGAATCAGGTCATTTTAATCATTTTGAACCAGGTATTTTTAACGATATTATCAACTCAATCAAAAGTTCAAATGATCCTTGGATGACCTTAGCAGATTTCCAAAGCTACGTAGAGGCTCAAGAACATGCCGCACAAGCCTATCAAGATAGAGATGATTGGGTGAGAAAAAGCATTATTAACTCAGCTCGTAGCGGCATCTTTTCAACCGACAGAACCATGAAAGAATATAACGATGATATTTGGAAACTAGAGCCAATTACCATTAAATCCTAAACACCTTTCTTTCTTGCATTTAGTCCGTTTAGGGACGGTACCTTTGGGTACTGTCCCCAAAGGTCAATGGTGCCGTCTCTTATTTCATCCGTTATTTACTTGTGCTTGTTTCATGGATAAAAATGACAGCTGGTTGCAGAAGTTTCTTTGGAGTTATATAATTTGTTTTAACATTGTTATTACATGAAGAGTAAAAAAATGCAAACAACACTCAGAAAAATTGGAAATTCAAGAGGGGTTATCATTCCTTCTGCTCTAATAGAGCAGCTTCATCTTGAGAATGAGATAGAGCTTGTCCTTCAAGAAGGTGCTTTGCTTTTAAAGCCATTGACACCTCTTAGGCAAGACTGGTTTAAAGGGTATGATGCAAGCCAAGATGTTGAACCTCTTGGAGAGATGAAAGACCTTGATTCCGAGCAAGAGGATTGGGAATGGTAAATAGAGGTGATGTCTATTGGGTAGAACTTGATCCAACTGTTGGTACTGAAATTCAGAAAATACGTCCATGCTTGATTGTATCTCCTGACGATATGAATAGTGTGCTTCCTCGTGTCATTATTGCTCCAATTACATCCAAAGGACAATCTTTAGGCTGTCGTCCAGAAGTCATTTTTAATGGCAAAATGGCTCGAATTCTTTTAGATCAAATCCGAACCGTTGATAAGAAAAGACTAAAAAGCAAAATGGGAAAAATTGAGTTAGATAATTGGCACGATACACTTATTCAGATGCTTTCATAGACGATTTTCACCCCTAAATCACACCATTATTGCGAACATAGAACTCGGCTGCAGAGACGAGAACAACGCGAAGCACAAGCTCTTAAGAGCGAAGAACGCCATTTATGGCGGCCCGTAGGGTGAGAGTAATGAATACTCCATGGTTGACGTCTGACTACAGTGTTTAGCCGTAAGTCATGGATCGCCACGCCCAAAGGGCTCGCGATGACGAACCACACCGTCTGTCATTGCGAACGGAGTGAAGCAACCCATGGTTATCGTCTAACTACATACTTGGCCGTAATCCCTGGATCGCCATGCCCTAAAGGGCTCGCGATGACAGTGTTTTTTTAGAGTTACAAAAAAACACTCGGCTGCAGAGCCGAGAAACAAAGTTATTGTACTGTCATTGCGAGCAAAGCGAATAATCCATGGTTAACGTCTAACTACAGTGCTTTGCCGAGAACGATGGATTGCCACGGTCTTCGACCTCGCAATGACAAAAAAACAAAATCGAGTTCACGGTCAATGCGAAACAAAGAACTCGGCTGCAGAGACGAGAACAACGCGAAGCACAAGCTCTTAAGAGCGAAGAACGCCATTTATGGCGACCCATAGGGTGAAAGTAACGAATACTCCAGGGTTAACGTCTAACTACAGTGCTTTGCCGTGAGCCATGGATCGCCGCGCCCAAAGGGCTCGCGATGACGAACCACAACGTCTGTCATTGCGAACGGAGTGAAGCAACCCATGGTTAAAGTCTGACTGCAGTGCTTAATCGTAAGCTCTGGAGTATTCGCTCCGCTCACCCCTAAAGGGATCGCCTTGCAGGTGTTCTGCACTCCTTCGTCGCTTGTGCCACTCTCGTAGTGCTCGCGAGGACAGGCTGTTATTCACTCTAAAATTTGTGAGTATAAGTCTAGCCAATTTGGGTTGTTGGTATCAATCAAATCGATTTTTCTTTTTCGATTACCTGCTTTGAGCTGCTTTTCTCTTTCAATTGCAATAGAAATATCCTCAAAAATCTCATAATAAACTAATTTTTTTAAACCAAATTTTTTAGTAAAACCTTCTGCTAAGGCGTTTTTATGTTCATAAACGCGTTTAACAATATTGCTTGTTACTCCAACATATAAAGTTCCATTTTTTTGATTTGTCATAATGTAAACAAAGCCTTTTTTCATATGCTTTACCCTTTTCTCTAACGTCTTGAAAAACTCATATCTGTAACGTTACACGTCTTTGCAAGCAAAGCAAACCTCCGCCAGATATTGCGAAACGAAGAACTCGGCTGTAGAGCCGAGAAATAAAGTTTTTGTACGGTCATTGCGAATGAAGTGAAGCAATCCATGGTTAACGTCTGACTACAGTGCTTTGCCGTGAGCCATGGATCGCCGCGCCCAAAGGGCTCGCGATGACAACCAACCGCCTGTCATTGCGAGCAACGCGAAGCAATCCAGGGTTAACGTCTAACTACAGTGCTTTGCCGAAAGTCCTGGATTGCCACGGTCTTCGACCTCGCAATGACGAACCTATACCGCCCGTCATTGCGAAATGAATAAGCACAAGCTCTTAAGAGCGAAGAACGCCATTTATGGCGACCCGTAGGGTGAAAGTAACGAATACTCCAGGGTTAACGTCTAACTACAGTGCTTTGCTCAAATCACCCTAAGAGGTCGATTTTCAGGTGTTCTACGCTCCACAGTCACTGCTATTCTGGTCAGTCATATTTACTTTAATTTAAAGGCTAACTCACTTTTCTTTGCATAACTTATTAATTTTTATAGATTAATCTTTATAAAACCCGATTGTAAGTTATTACTTATTAATATAGTATTAATTCTTATTATTTCGTAGCGGCTATATCAAATGTAGGGGGTGGGTATGTATCGATATCAAAATGGATTTACTTTGGTTGAGCTGAGTATTGTTCTTATGATTATTGCACTGTTAATAGGCGGTGTTTTAAAAGCACAAGCCATGATTGAAAACGCCCAGATTCGTGCCGATATTAAAAAGTTATCAGAATTTAAGATGATATCACTGCTCTACAAAGACAAACTGTCGCAACTGCCTGGAGAAGATGATGAAAATCCAGGTAGGCTTAAAACAGTGCTTTCAACCGTAATGTCACCTACCGAAGGTTATTTTTACGATATCTATCAAGCAGGTTATAGTCAAAGTCTGCAACCCATGCCGTCAATCGGTACGGCATTTAAAGCCACATGGGGTGGCAGCAGTGGCGCAAACTACGGATTAATTGCGGGAGCCAATCAGATGTGTATTACCAATATTGATGTGGATCTTGCAAGTGCAATAGAAACACAGCTTGATGAAGGCTCAAGAACAAGCGGAGAAGTAGAATACACACTAAATGGCTCGCAACTTTGTATGAAGTTGTAAGCCAGGGACGGTACCCAAAGCTACTGTCCTTCAAATAAAAATCAATCTTTGACAATCTTTGTTTGATAGAGAGATAATGCTATTTAAACATGTGTAAAAGGAGATAAGCCATGAATATTTCTCTAACGCCTGAATTAGAAAATCGAATTAAAGCGAAAGTTGCAACGGGTTTATATAACAACGCTAGTGAAGTGGTGCGTGAAGCGTTACGTTTTGTAGAAATGAATCAAGAGTGGATAGACGAAGTCAAGCTAGCTACACTACGAAAACAGCTTGATGTTGGAATGAATGAACTTGATCAAGGCAAGGGAATTGAAATTGAATCCTATCAAGCACTAGACCAGTTTTTTGATGATATTCAACAGCATCGTATCGACTGATGGGAAATCAAAATAGTTTAAAATTAGTAGTCGCGCCAGTAGCTCAATCAGATATTTTTGGTATATTTAATTATACCTTAGAAAATTGGGGTGAAAAGCAAGCACAGAACTACCTTATGATTCTCAAAAAAGCTTTACAAGCACTACGTGAACGGCCACTTAAAGGCAAGGTTAGACCTGATCTTAATTCTAATATTAGATCGATTATTGTCGAAAAACACATCGTTTATTATCGTCAACAAGAAAAAGTTCTTGAGATTGTTCGTATCTTGCATGGTAGGCAAGATCCTGATGTAAGAGTGAGTGAAAACCTATAACCACTAACACGACACGACACCCAAAGGGTAAGTCGAGAATCAAAGAACTCGGATGTAGAGACGAGAAACGAAGAACTCGCCGCCCGTCATTACGAGCAAAGCGAAGTAATCCATGGTTAACGTCTAAATATTGAACTTTGCCGTAAACCCTGGATTGCCACGTCACTAACGTTCCTCGCAATGACAAACCACACCGCCCGTCATTACGAATGAAGTGAAGCAACCCATGGTTAACATCTAAATACCGTACTTACAGAGAGATTGAGTAAACGTCTTAAATAGGAATTTTGCCGTAAACCCTGGATTGCCACGTCACTAACGTTCCTCGCAATGACGAACCACACCGCCTGTCATTGCGAACGAAGTGAAGCACAAGCTCTTTAGAGCGAAGAACGCCTGTTAAGGCGACCCGTAGGGTGAGAGTAACGAATACTCCATGTTTACGTCTAACTACGGTGCTTTGCCGTAAACCCTGGATTGCCACGTCACTAACGTTCCTCGCAATGACAAAACCTTCCACCCGAAATTGAGAAACGAAGAACTTGGCTGCAGAGACGAGAAACAAAGAACTCGGCTGTAGAGACGAGAAACGAAGAACTCGCCGCCCGTCATTACGAGCAAAGCGAAGTAATCCATGGTTAACATCTAAATACCGTACTTACAGAGAGATTGAGTAAACGTCTTAAATAGGAATTTTGCCGTAAACCCTGGATTGCCACGTCACTAACGTTCCTCGCAATGACAAACCACACCGCCCGTCATTACGAGCAAAGCGAAGTAATCCATGGTTAACGTCTAAATATTGAACTTTGCCGTAATCCCTAGATTGCCACGTCACTAACGTTCCTTGCGTTAATAACTGAACCAGGCCTGGCATGTGAACACCTATGTTTTAGTATGCATAAGGTACCTTAAAACCTTCGTGTCTTCGTGGTTAATTAATTCTAGGGAGAAAGTACGTATTTAAAGCAAAATAACAGAAAAATTAGCGTCTTTTAATATAGAATACACAACCTATTATTTTGTTTGTATTGAGTTGAATTATGTGCGGAATTGTTTGTGGCGTTGCAGAAAGAAATATAGTTCCCATTCTGTTGGAAGGTTTAAAACGCCTTGAATACCGTGGGTATGATTCATCTGGTATCGCACTGTTAGATGCAAATTCACAATTTCAACGTGTTCGCTCCATCGGTAAAATCGTTAATCTAGAAAAAAGCATTCAATCTCAAGCGGTCGATTTTAGCGGTAATATTGGCATTGCTCATACGCGTTGGGCCACCCATGGTGTGCCGGCAGAAAACAACGCGCATCCACATGTCTGTAATAATCAAGTGGCCGTGGTTCATAACGGTATTATTGAAAACTACCAAAGTTTAAAAGCCCAACAGCTTGCAGAGGGGTATCGTTTCACCTCAGAAACCGATACCGAAGTGGTTGCACATTGTGTGCATAAAGAATTACAAACTTCAGAAACTCTATTAGAAGCGGTTCAAAAAGCGGTCAGTCATTTTCATGGCGCTTATGCATTAGGTGTTATAGCACCTAGTCACCCCGATTTTTTGATTGCCGCCAGAAAGGGTAGCCCATTGGTTATCGGAGTTGGAATCGGTGAGCATTTTATCGCCTCAGATGTGTCCGCTTTATTACCTGTAACGCAAAACTTTATCTTTTTAGAAGAAGGCGATATTGCCGAAATCACCCGTCAAGAAGTCAAAATTTACGATATTGAGGGTCAGTTAGTAGAACGTCCAGTTAAGCAATCGCAGTTAACTGCCAATGCAGTTGAATTGGGTGAACACCGTCACTACATGCACAAAGAGATCTTTGAGCAGCCACAAGCGGTTATCGATACTTTAGAAGGGCGAATCACCAAGGATACTGTGCTCACTTCAGCCTTTGGTTTTCAGGCCGAAACAATTTTTAAAAGCATTCAACAAATCCAAATCATCGCCTGTGGAACTTCTTATCACTCAGGCCTAGTCGCTAAATATTGGTTTGAAGATATTATCGGTCTACCGTGTCAGGTAGAGGTAGCCAGTGAATACCGTTATCGTAATCCCGTAGTGCAAAATAATACTCTGTTTGTGACAATCAGTCAGTCCGGTGAAACCGCAGATACGCTGGCGGCATTACAGCAGATCAAAACGTATCGTCATTGCGAGGAACAAAGTGACGCGGCAATCCATAAAAATATCCCAACGCTTACCATCTGTAATGTAGCTGAATCCAGTCTTACTCGAGAAAGCGACTTAACCTTCCTAACTCATGCAGGCCCAGAGATCGGAGTGGCTTCCACCAAGGCATTTACCACTCAGTTAGTGGCGTTATCTTTGTTATTAACCTCTGTTGGTAAAACACTAGGATTAATGGATAAAGAGCAAGAACAAAAAATTGTTCACGGTTTAATCAAATTACCAGGCCTGGTAACCAGTGCTTTAGAGCATGAAGATAAAATTAAAGAAATCGCCAACTGTTTTGCAGATAAAAACAACGCACTGTTTTTAGGGCGTGGAACCATGTATCCCATTGCGATGGAAGGTGCATTGAAACTCAAAGAAATAAGCTATATCCACGCCGAAGCCTATCCGGCAGGAGAGCTAAAACATGGGCCTTTAGCTCTAATTGATGAACTCATACCTGTTGTGGCAATCGCACCAAAAGATGATTTATTAGAAAAACTTAAATCCAATCTACAAGAAGTCAAAGCCCGCGGCGGCCAAATGATCGTCTTTGAAGACGAAGAGTCTGATATTAGTTCAGAAAAAGACTTTAAAGTGGTAAAAACCACCACAAACGTAGGTCGAATTACCGCCCCAATCACCTTTAATATTCCTTTACAACTTCTAAGCTACCATGTAGCAATTATAAAAGGTACCGATGTGGATCAACCAAGAAATTTAGCAAAATCAGTAACGGTAGAATAGTACAAGGAAAAAATATGAAAGGCATTATTTTAGCAGGCGGTTCAGGTACACGATTATACCCGATTACTAAGGGTGTATCAAAGCAACTTGTACCTATTTATGACAAACCAATGGTCTACTATCCATTGTCTGTTTTAATGCTTGCTGGTATTACCGAAGTTCTCATTATCACCACGCCAGAAGACCAAACTTCTTTTCAACGTTTATTGGGTGATGGTTCTGAAATTGGTATGTCTTTTGAATACATCGCACAACCTTCACCAGACGGCCTAGCTCAAGCTTTTATTTTAGGTGATGAATTTCTAGGTGATGAAGATGCCTGCTTAGTTTTAGGCGATAATATCTATTACGGTCACGACCTAACCTCAACACTAGCTAATGCTGTACAAAATGCCAAACAAGAAAACAAAGCCACCGTTTTTGGATATCACGTCAATGACCCAGAACGTTATGGCGTGGCGGAATTTGATCAAAATGGTAACGTAATCAGTCTAGAAGAAAAACCTGAAAAACCAAAATCCAACTACGCAGTTACAGGTCTGTACTTCTACCCAAATGACGTCATTCAAAAAGCCAAAGAAGTGAAACCTTCACATCGTGGTGAACTAGAGATTACCACTGTAAACCAAATGTACCTAGAAGAAGGTCGTCTAAAACTTGAAACTATGGGTAGAGGTTACGCCTGGTTAGATACTGGAACACATGAGAGTCTATTAGAAGCTTCATCATTCATTGAAACCATCGAAAAACGTCAAGGTCTAAAAGTCGCTTGTATTGAAGAAATTGCTTTTGAGATGGGTTACATCACCAAAGAACAGCTTATTGAACTGGCGCAACCGCTTAGCAAAAACCAATACGGTCAATACTTGCTAAAAAGAGCAGAAGAAGGCCGCGTTTAATGGAGTTTGTTAAACAGTCTATTTCTGATATTTTATTGATTAAGCCTAAAGTCTTTGGCGATGATCGTGGTTATTTTGTAGAAACTTTCAGGCAAGACAAGTTTGAAGAAGCGATAGGTTATCAAGTTAACTTTATTCAAGATAATGAATCTAAGTCCAGTCGTGGGGTTTTAAGAGGATTACACTTTCAACTCCCTCCTTTTTCTCAGAGTAAACTGGTCAGAGTCATAGAGGGAAAAGTCTTAGATGTGGCGGTAGACATTCGACAAGGAAGCCCAACCTTTGGTAGGGTGGTTACTGCTGAATTAAGTAGCGACAATAAACACCAATTGTTTATCCCAAGAGGTTTTGCTCACGGATTTGTAGTTTTAAGTGATACTGCTATCTTCGCCTATAAAGTCGATAATTATTATTCGCCCGAATGTGACAGAGGTCTTGCCTTTAACGATACAAATTTAAAGATCAATTGGCAACTGCCAGGGGGTGAGTTAAAGCTTTCTGATAAAGATTTAAAACAACCT
Source organism: Thiomicrorhabdus sp. Kp2 (assembly GCF_000478585.1). NCBI lineage: Bacteria > Pseudomonadati > Pseudomonadota > Gammaproteobacteria > Thiotrichales > Piscirickettsiaceae > Thiomicrorhabdus > Thiomicrorhabdus sp. Kp2. The sequence goes on along the minus strand of NZ_ARWI01000001.1, from coordinate 933,564 downwards.
GGCCTGGTAGATTTAGAGGCTTGTTTTGAATACGGTGTAGATTACTATGCTTAAAAAAACACTCGTTACTGGAAAAGACGGTCAATTGGGTCAATCATTATTGGTGTTAAAAGAAGCATATCCATTATTAGATATGACCTTTGTGGGACGGAATGAACTTGATTTATCTAGCGCTACCAGTATCAAGGACTATTTTAAAGAAAAAGCTTTTGACGTTATTATCAATTGCGCAGCTTATACGGCTGTTGATAAGGCAGAATCTGAACCTGAGTTAGCAGACCAGATTAATCATATTGCGGTAAAACAGCTTGCAGAGATTGCTAAGCAACAAGATAGTGTTTTGATTCATATTAGCACCGATTATGTTTTCAATGGACAAAACTACAAACCTTATATAGAAACTGATGAGACTGATCCACAAAATGTTTACGGTTCAACCAAACTAAAAGGCGAGCAAGCGATACAAGCAATTAATCCTAAAGGTTGCATTATTCGCACTAGTTGGGTGTATTCAGAATATGGCAATAACTTTGTAAAAACCATGTTACGTTTAGGCAAAGAAAAAGAACAGCTTGGAATCATCTTTGATCAAGTAGGTACACCAACCTATACTGGTGATTTAGCAGAAACTATTTTGCAAATAGTGAATAGTAAACAGTTAGTTGTTAGCCGTGAATACAACAATGCAGATGCGAACTTGCTTACTACGCACCACGCACTACTCACTAAAAATGAAGTCTTTCATTTTTCCAATGAGGGTGTTTGCTCTTGGTATGATTTTGCAAAAACGATATTTGAATTAAATGGGGTTGAGTGTCAGGTTAACCCAATTGAAACCAAAGACTATCCAGTACCAGCAACAAGACCGCATTACAGCTTAATGAATAAGGCAAAAATTAAACAAGTCTATAATTTAGAAATGCCCTACTGGAAAGACTCACTTAAAGTTTGTCTACAAAAGCTACAGGAACAAGCATAAATGGAAGCAAAAACAATTCTTGTCACTGGCGGCGCAGGCTTTATAGGTTCTGCGGTAGTACGTGAACTAATCAAGCATTCAAGTCACGATGTCGTGAATGTAGATAAACTTACTTACGCCGGTAACTTAGATTCTTTGTCTACTGTTGATCAAAATCCAAGATACCAATTCGAACAAGTCGATATTTGTGATGCCTCTGAAGTAAAGCGAGTGTTTGAACAACATCAACCAGACATTGTTATGCATTTAGCTGCAGAATCACATGTTGATCGTTCTATTGACGGTCCAGGTGAGTTTATCCAGACCAATATTGTCGGAACTTATACACTGCTAGATCAAGCGAGAGCCTATTGGAACCAGCTTGATGGTGACAAAAAAGCCAATTTCCGTTTTCATCACATTTCAACAGATGAAGTATATGGTGATCTTCCGCATCCAGATAATGTGGAAGAATCAGAAAAATCCAATCTTCCATTGTTTACTGAAGAAACAGCGTATGAACCTAGTTCACCGTATTCAGCCAGTAAAGCGGGCAGTGACCACCTAGTCAGAGCATGGAACAGAACCTTTGGTTTACCAACGATAGTGACTAATTGCTCAAACAACTACGGTCCGTTTCACTTTCCAGAAAAACTGATTCCATTAGTTATCTTAAATGCACTAGAAGGTAAACCGTTACCCATCTACGGAAAAGGTAATCAAATCCGCGATTGGCTCTATGTAGAAGATCACGCAAGAGCATTAGTTGTTGTCGCTACCCAAGGTAAGGTTGGAGAAACCTACAATATTGGTGGACACAACGAAAAACAGAACATAGAAGTGGTTAAAACCATTTGCGCGATACTCGACGAAGTCAAACCCAAAGCCAGCAAATACGAACAACAAATTACCTATGTCGCAGACAGACCCGGCCACGACATGCGTTATGCCATTGATGCTACAAAAATCAAACAAGACCTGAACTGGACGCCTCAAGAAACCTTCGAATCAGGCATCAGAAAAACGGTGCAATGGTACTTAGATAACAAAGAATGGTGTCAGCATGTGCAAGATGGCAGTTATCAACGCGAAAGATTGGGTACCAATTAATGAATCAAGAAGTTTTAAATATAAATACAGTTGAAGGAGTATCTATTCCGAGTAACTCATCTAATAGTATTATAGAATCAGCATTGTTGGATGGTTTTGTATTTGAATATAGTTGTAAAAATGGACAGTGTGGTGTATGCAAAACGACTTTGCTAGAGGGAGAGGTTATAGAGTTACAGCCCCAGCTAGCATTATCAGAAGAAGATAGATTAGCAAATAAAATCCTAACTTGTTGTTGTGCTACGGTATCTGATATTTTGATTGATGCAGAAGAATTAAGTGCTTTAAAAGACATAGAAACCAAAACGTTTCCTGCAAGAATTAACTCATTAAGAAATCTAACGGATGAAGTGGTTGAAGTAATGCTTAGACTACCGCCTACGACAAATTTTGATTTTTTGGAAGGTCAGTATTTGGATGTAATGCAAAATAATATCCGTCGGAGCTATTCAATCGCCTCGACCAATAAAGATAAAGAAATTAAGTTACTTATTAAAGAATATCCTAATGGACAAATGAGCAACTATTGGTTTAATCAAGCTAAAGAAAATGACTTACTCAGAATTGAAGGTCCAAAGGGAACGTTTTTTTTGAGAGAGTCAAAAAAGCCATTGCTTTTTCTAGCAACAGGCACGGGAATTGCCCCTATTATCTCTATGCTACAAGGTCTTGATGAAGATGATACTTATCATCAAGCACAGCCAATTAATGTTTATTGGGGTAATAGAAAAGCAGAAGAGTTTTTTTGGCAACCTATTTTTACAAAACTTAATGTCAGTTTTTATCAAGTGAACTCTCAACCTAACGATGATTGGTCAGAATGCGAAGGTTACGTTCAAGAGATTGCTTTAAATAAGATTAAAAATATCACAGATTTTGACGTGTATGCCTGCGGGTCAAACGCTATGATTCAATCTGCAAAGCAACAATTTATTGGAAAAGGGCTTCCAGAAAACCAATTTTATTCAGATGCCTTTGTGCAAAGTTATTAAATTTTTAAAAGTAGGAAAACAACCAATGAAAGCAGTCATTTTAGCAGGTGGTCTCGGTACGCGTTTAAGTGAAGAGACTAGTTCTCGTCCAAAACCAATGGTAGAAATTGGCGGTAAACCGATTCTTTGGCATATTATGAAAATGTATTCCGCACATGGAATAAATGATTTCGTGATTTGTTGTGGGTACAAGGGTTATGTGATTAAAGAATACTTTGCCAACTACTTTCTGCATCAATCAGACGTTACGTTTTGTATGAAAGAAAACAGAATGGATGTGCATGAAAAACGTGCTGAACCCTGGACGGTAACACTAGTGGATACTGGTGATGATTCTATGACAGGCGGTCGTTTAGGTCGAGTATCTGAATATATTAAAGACGAAGAGGCTTTTTGTTTTACTTATGGCGATGGTGTTGGCGATATGGATATTTCTAAAACTATCGAATTTCATAAAAAGCATGGTAAGCAAGCAACATTAACAGCAACCTACCCCCCAGGACGATTTGGTGCTCTTGATATAAAAAATGGTCAGGTTAATAGTTTTAAAGAGAAGCCAAAAGGTGATGGAGCCATGATTAATGGTGGCTTTTTTGTGCTTTCACCTAAAGTGTTAGAGCGAATTACGGGTGATAACTGTACTTGGGAGAAGGAACCTCTAATGGGATTGGCAAAAGATAGCCAATTGATGGCATTTGAGCACGAAGGCTTTTGGCAGCCAATGGATACCTTACGCGATAAAAATCATCTCGAAGAACTTTGGCAGTCAGGAAAAGCGCCTTGGAAAAACTGGGAATAAACCATGGTTGATGCAAAATTTTGGCAGGGTAAAAAAGTTTTTCTAACTGGTCATACGGGGTTTAAAGGTGGTTGGTTATCACTTTGGTTAGCTGATATGGGAGCCATCGTAAAAGGCTATGCGTTAAATCCACCAACTACCCCAAGTTTATTTATTGAGGCCAATGTTGCCTTGAATATCGAATCCGAAATTGGCGATATTCGTGACTTTGATCAACTTAAGAAAAGCATGACTGCTTTTAGTCCTGATATCTTAATTCATATGGCGGCTCAACCTTTAGTGCGTTTATCGTATAAAGAACCGTTAGAAACTTATGATACTAATGTTATGGGTACCGCTAAAGTACTAGAAGCAGCAAGAAGTTGTCCACACTTAAAAGCGATTGTTAGCGTAACAACGGATAAATGCTATGAAAACAAAGAGTGGGCATGGGGGTATCGAGAAAATGAACCTATGGGAGGTTTTGACCCTTATAGCAGTTCTAAAGGCTGTGCAGAGCTGGTGACCTCAGCCTACCGTAGATCTTTTATGCAAGAACAAGGAATCGGTCTAGCTTCTGCAAGAGCCGGAAACGTTATTGGTGGTGGAGATTGGGCTGACGATCGATTGATTCCAGATATTCTTAGAGCCTTTGAAAAAGAGCAGTCTGTCATTATTCGCAACCCTGCATCCACTAGGCCATGGCAACATGTTTTAGAGCCTTTATCAGGATACCTAGTTTTGGCACAAAACCTATATCAGAACCCTACAGAGTTTGCGGAGGGCTGGAACTTTGGACCTTTTGATGAAGATGCCAAGCCAGTCGATTGGATACTCAATCATATGGTTCAAAATTGGCAAGGTTCAAAATGGGAACTCGATAAAAATGCTCACCCACATGAGGCAGGATATTTAAAACTGGATATATCAAAAGCCAAATCACGCCTAAACTGGCACCCAACATGGCGATTAGAACAAACTCTTGCCAAAATTATTAATTGGCACCAGGCCTGGTTAAATGAGGCTGATATGCAAAAACTATGCCTAAAAGAAATAAATGAATATATGAGAGATATGAATAATGCAAACCACTGATAACTTAAGACAGCAAATCGCCCAACTCGTTCAACAATACGCAGAGCTTCAATATGCAGAAAAACCTTTTGAAGCCGGGAAAACAGTGGTTCCTCCGTCTGGGAAGGTGATTGGTGCAACTGAATTACAGTATATGGTCGAGGCTTCATTAGATGGTTGGTTGACCACAGGACGTTTTAATGATCAGTTTGAAAAAGAATTGGCTGAATTTATTGGAATTAAGCACCTGATTACGGTTAATTCAGGATCATCGGCAAACTTAGTTGCCTTTAATACCTTAACCTCACCTAAACTAGGCCCACGTGCTATCAAAAAAGGCGATGAAGTGATTGGTGTAGCGGCCGGTTTTCCAACCACAGTAAACCCAATTGTTCAGTTTGGTGCTGTGCCAGTATTTGTGGATGTGGATTTAACAACACATAATATCAATGCCGATCTTATTGAAGCAGCGATTACCCCAAAAACAAAAGCCATTATGTTGGCGCATACTCTAGGTAATCCTTTTAATCTTAAAAAAGTAAAAGAGATTTGTGACAAGCATCATCTATGGTTAATTGAAGATTGTTGTGATGCTTTGGGTGCGGAATTTGATGGCAGAAAAGTTGGAACTTGGGGAGATATCGCCACACTGAGTTTTTACCCTGCACATCACATGACTATGGGTGAAGGTGGAGCAGTTTTTACTAATGATGCCAAACTAGCCTCAATTGCAGAGTCATTTAGAGATTGGGGCCGTGATTGCTATTGCAAGCCTGGATGTGATAACACCTGCGGTACTCGTTTTAACATGCAGCTAGGTTCATTGCCGCAAGGTTATGACCATAAATATACTTATTCTCATCTAGGTTACAACCTAAAAATAACGGACATGCAAGCAGCCTGTGGTTTAGCTCAGTTGAAACGTTTACCTGAGTTTATTGAAAAACGAAATGCTAATTTCGATTACCTAAAAAACCGTTTGGCAACAGTAACAGAATTTATTGAATTAACCGAGCTAACTGAAAATGCTAAGCCTTCTTGGTTTGGATTCCCTATTACGTTAAAAGAAACGGCTGGAGTGAACCGCGTAGATTTAACAAAGTATTTAGACCAAAACAAAATTGGTACCCGCTTATTGTTTGCCGGAAACCTTATCCGTCAGCCATATTTTGAAGGGGTTGAATACCGTGTAGTAGGAGAGCTTACTAATACCGATATTACTATGAATCAAACACTGTGGCTCGGGATTTATCCAGGCTTGGGTAAAGAGCATTTAGATTACATTGCTGAAAAGTTAGAAGAATTTTTTGGTGTAAATTTTTAATGCAAAATTTGCGAACTATTTTATTAACAGGTGCGACAGGGTTCATAGGCAGTCATTTGCTGGAAGCCTTGATTCGGCAAGGTTACTCGGTCGTTGTTCTGAAGCGCTCCACCTCAAACCTTTGGCGAATTGATCATTTAGCAGGACAGTACAAAAGCTACGATGTTGATTTGCAGTCCATATTAGATGTTTTTGACTCTGAAAAAATAGATGTTGTTATCCATTTGGCAACGCTCTATCGTAAATTTGATAATGGTCACGAAGTTGATGAAATGATTCAATCAAATGTTTCTTTTCCGCTTCAGCTTGTTGAGACCGGTGTTCGAAAAGGTGTTAAAGCCTTTATTAATACGGGAACTTTTTTTGAATATGATTGTTCAACTCTACCTGTTAAAGAAACATCAAAAGTATGCCCTTATAATTTTTATGCAAAAAGCAAAATTATTTTTGAAGAGGTTTTAAAAACTTATTCAAGTCAAATAGCGATTAACACATTCAGGCTCTTTTCTCCTTATGGTGAAATGGATAACCATAAGCTTGTTTCAATGATTATCAATAAAGCGATAAATGATGATGTTATTGAGTTATCAGAAGGCCTTCAGAAAATTGATTTTATTTATGTCAAGGATATTGTGCAGGCTTACGTAAAAGCAATTGAGCGATTAAATTCTCGTGATTGGGATGCAGAATATGAAGTGTTTAATTTGGGCTCTGGAATCGCTTTGAGTATCCGGGATTTAGTCTCGGTTGTTGAAGAGTGTTTAGGGCAAAGTGTAAAGAAGATTTGGGGCGAACCTTCGCTTTTGGATATTCCAATTGCATTTGCCGATACTACCAAAATACGTCAAGTATTGGGCTGGGAGCCTGAGTATACAATTCATAAAGGTATAAAAAATACCATTTCTTATTATAAAGAGAATAGTCGGCATGGAAATTAAAGAAACTAATTTAGATGGTGTATTTGAAATAGAGAATAAAGTGTTTGAAGATATTCGAGGGAAGTTTGTTAAAACGTTTCACGAGGATGTGTTTCAATCTCATGGGCTTGAGAGAGATTTTAAAGAAAGCTTTTATTCAACTTCTAAAAAAGGTGTTTTGAGAGGAATGCACTTTCAATTGCCTCCTCATGACCATGCCAAGCTTGTTTATGTTGCCGACGGTGAAATTCTTGATGTTGTCGTTGATATTCGAAAAGAATCACCTACTTTTGGACAACACTTTTCAACAAGGCTTTCATCAGAAAATGCAAAATCTTTATACATGGGTAAGGGCTATGCACATGGCTTTTTAACACTTACAGACTCTGCGACAGTTATTTATCTCACCACTACTTTACATCAACCTGATTATGATAGTGGTATACGCTGGGATAGTTTTGGTTTTGAATGGCCGTCATTCACAGAAGATTTAATAATTTCAAATCGAGATCAAAGTTTTTCACGGTTAAACTTGATAGAGTTAGATTAATAACGTGTTCAAAAAACGGTATAGTTTAATTGCAGCTTGTGTTGTTTTTCTCAATTTACTTATTTTTGTTCTCCAAATAAAAACCTTTGGGACGACATCTATAGCGGACGCATTATTTACATCCATTTTAGTAATTACTGCATTTATGGCGTTTTCGGGTGTTTTGGTGGATCAATTTGTTGTTTTTTACTACAAGAGTGATAACCGGCGGAGTAAAAGAGATTCCCTTTATGTTGCCATGTTTCTTTTGTCGATATTGTATGGAATCGTTTTCTATCTTCTCTTAACAAATTCATTAGATTTAATAAAGTATTTATTCTTCTCACAATTTGATGGGTATATTGAGAACAGTATTTTTCAATTTCTTAAGATTTTATTTTTTGAAATGGCTTTTTGGCCGCTATATATTTTGAATCAGAAGATGTTGAATTCAAAGGCTTATTACTCTGTATCTTATGCATTAAATCTAATACCAAGTTTAGCGTTTTTAATTGGGCTTAGCTTATACTATTTTGGTCAGATATCTTTAGAAGAAGCGTTAATTATCAAGGTTGTTGGAGTATCTTTTGCTTCTGTTGTAAGTTCAATATTTATATTCAATTTTTTTAATATTTCTTTTTATGATGGTTTAGATATTGAAAATAAATTGATCAAAGATTTGATAAAAAGTAGTTTTATGATGAAACTCGGTCATAATATCCATAATTTTCTTGTAATTCCTGTTTTTACAGGTTATTTATCTTCTTTTGGCACGGGAGTGATTTCAAGCTTTTATTATGCGTACAAATCCGTGGTGATTTTACATTCCATTGTTGTTGGGCCTCAAGTAGCAGTTTGTCAAACTGAATTTTCTAAGTTTTATTCAGTGAAGAATATTTTAGGTATAGAGAAAGTTTCTCGAAATTATTATAAATTTTCGTTATTTTTTTATATTTTTCTTTGGTTAGTTGGCTATGCTTTAGTACCTATAATTTTTGAGTTGATAGGAGTAGGCTTTAATTATGCATTGTTTCTTGGGTTTTATGCTTTCCTAGGTTTTTGGTATTTTTTAATAACAGTTGAATCTGTAAGCGTTCTTCTGGCCGTTACCGCCAATAGGTATATCTACTTTATTGGTGTAAATCTGCTGTTTATCGGTTCGTTTTATTTAATAACTAATTTTCTTAGTAGTTATTTAAACTTGTATGCAGTTTTTGTAGCAGTATGTTTGGCTCAGTTTTTTAGTCTATGCCTATATTTTATTATGGCACTTAAAATAAAGAAAGAAATGACTTTATGAGTATGAAAGTTACAGTAGTTATTCCAACGTATAATCGTTCAGGCTATCTGATGGAGGCTGTTGATTCAGTTCTAAGTCAGGATTATGATCATATAGAGTTGATTGTTATTGATAATGCATCTTCTGATAATACTGAGGAGATGTTAAGTTGTCATCAATTACGCGACAGTTTTAAGTATGTAAAGAACGAAGCTAACTTAGGCATGGTTGGCTCATGGTATAAAGCACTTTTTGAATTTGTTAGTGGCGAGTTTTTTTTAATACTTTCGGATGATGATTACCTGATTAATAAGTCGTTTATAAGTCAATGTGTTCATAAAATTCATGATACTGGTGCTAAGTATTGCATATCAAAAGGTTTGGTTAAATATGAGTCTGAAAATACTTTTCATGAAGTTGGTTTAGATTATAGAGAGAATATACCAGTTAGAGAGTTGTTTATTGACAGGTTTACAAATAAATCGTTATTTCCATATGCTCTATGTGGAATACTCTTTCATACTGGTTTTGCAAAGGAATATGGAGCATTTAAGAATGAGTTTAATTTGAATTGTGATTCTGAGTTGTTGCTTGCAACTTCTTTATCATTTAGTGGGTGTTATTTAAATGAGACCAGCTATGTGTATAGGATTCATGATAATAATTTAATACATAAAATGCCTAATGACCCAAAGTTATTTATTTGTGGTTTTGAATTCTATACTTCACCTTTACTTTATGCTTATAAAAATGGACTTATTAATAAAGAAGAGTTTAATTTTTATTTTCACTCCTACATAAAATCTAGGATGCACAAACATTACATGAGAGTAATTGTTCTTTTTCCAGATTACATTGATTTTTACGGGAGTTTTTATTCAGATTTTTTATTATCATTAGATTCTTTTTCACTTCAGAATTTTAGAATCCCCACATTATTGAAAATATTTCCTAAAGGATTTTTGAGATTTTTATACAAAATAAAGCTAGTCAGAGGGTAGTGTGTGATGTTCAAGTTAATTAAGTATCTTAATGTTTTTTATCATACTTTTTTTATAAGGAGAAAATACGGTTCTATTGGTAAGAATGTTAGAGTCTGGGCTCCTTTATATATGACCGTTAATAAAGTGTTTCTGGGAAATAATGTTTATATCTGGCCTGGTTCAAGAATAGAAGTAGTTTCACAGTTTAAAGGGCAATTTTTCGATGCGTCAATTACTTTTGAAGAAGGTGTTAGCTTACAGCAAAGATGTCATATAACTTCAGCAGGGAAGCTTGTTATTGGCAAATATACGGCAATTCTTTTTGATGTAATGATCACAAATATTGACCATGAATACCATCAAATCGGTGTTCCCGTGGCTAATCAGTCGTTAATTATAAAAGAGACGCAGATTGGCGAGAATTGCTTTATCGGTAGTGGTGCGAAAATTCAGGCAGGAACAATTTTAGGAAAGCAATGTATTGTAGGTACTAATGCTGTTGTGCGTGGTGTATATCCTGATTACTGTGTAATTGTTGGCGTACCCGCAAAAATTGTTAAACGCTACAATTTCAATACAGCACAGTGGGAAAGAACGAATGCAAAGGGGGAATTTTTAAGTGAGCTTTAAGAGGATTTTAATTACTGGTGGTGCTGGATTTATTGGTTCTAATTTGGCATTAAAACTATTGTCTAAAGGTTACAGTGTAACCGTTTTAGACAATTTGTCACCTCAAATTCATGGTGAGGATACAAGTAAATCACCTTTGTATAATTCTATTAAATACAAGGTGGAGTTTATCAAAGGGACGGTATTATCATACGAAGACTGGAAACGTGCATTGGTCGGTGTCGATGTTGTGGTGCATCTAGCAGCTGAAACCGGCACAGGGCAGTCGATGTATGAGATTGAGAAGTACACCGATGTCAATATTAAAGGTTCTTCAATTTTTCTTGATATTTTGGCAAATGAGGAACACTCTGTTAAAAAAATGGTTGTAGCCTCTTCACGTTCTATTTATGGTGAAGGCAAATATCTATGTAACGAACATGGAATTGTTTATCCGTCCGAGCGAACGGATGCTGATCTGTCGCAAGGTAAATTTGATTGTAAATGCCCACATTGTGGAAGTAATGTTAGACTGCTGCCAACTGATGAAACCAGTTTAATTCACCCTTCATCCATTTATGGCATTACGAAGCAGGTGCAAGAACAAATGTTTTTGGTGATGGGGAAATCGTTAGGGATTCCTGCTGTAGCTTTACGCTATCAAAACGTTTATGGCACAGGACAATCGCTTTCTAATCCTTATACTGGCATTCTTTCTATTTTTTCAACTCGTATTAAAAATGAGAACCCCATCACTATTTTTGAAGATGGCATAGAAAGTCGTGATTTTGTATATGTAGATGATGTTGTTGATGCAACTATTTTGGCTATTGAAAAAGAGGAAGCCAATTTTGAAGTATTTAATGTTGGGCTAGGTGAAGCGGTAGATGTGCTAAGAGTTGCAAATACCCTTAAAAAATCCTATGGATCAGATGTTGAGATCAGTGTATCCGGCAATTATCGATTAGGTGATATTCGCCATAACTATGCAGATTTAACCAAAATTCAAACTAAATTAGGCTTTATACCTAAAATTTCATTTGAGCAAGGTATCTCTGAATTCACAGCTTGGGTAAATGAGCAACAAGTTCATGCTGATACTTATGACAAAAGTGTAACGGAAATGAAAGCAAAAGGATTATACAAATGAGTGAAGTTAATCCAAAAATTGGCCTTGTCACCGTACTGTATAATGGAAAGGAAGTATTGCCAGAGTTTTTTGAAAGTCTAGCTAAACAAACTTATAAAAATTATGTGCTATATGTTATTGATAACTCTCCAAATGATGAAGCACTAGATTTGGCTAAAATACTAGCTAAAAAATATGCAATACCAACTGAATTTATTAAAAATAATGCAAATCTAGGTGTAGCAAAGGGCAATAATCAAGGTATCGAATTATCTCTTGCTGCTAGTTTCAGCTTTGTTTTACTTCTCAATAATGATATCGATTTTGAAGGTAATGTCATTGAAAATATGGTGCGCTATGCGGTAGAGCATAATGAAAACATTGTTGTCCCTAAAATTTATTATGCCGGAACTAATAAGATTTGGATGGCAGGAGGGGATTTTAGCATGCTACGTGGAACGATGGTACATCGTGGTGACCAAGAAGAAGATATTGGTCAATACAATAAGATAGGGTATGTTAGTTATGCTCCTACTTGCTTCATGCTTATTAATTCAACTTTATTTAGTGATGTTGGAATGATGGATGAAAAATATTTTGTTTATTATGATGATTCAGATTGGATATGGAGAGCAAAAATTCTAGGGTATAAAGTTTTATATTTACCCGAAGTGACAGTAAATCATCAAGTCAGTTTTTCTACTGGAGGTTCAGAGAATGACTTCACATTGTTTTATGGAAATAGAAATAGACTATATTTTATTCTCAAGCACTTTAACTATAAGTTTTTTATACCATTAATGTTTTATTTATTAAGTAGAGTTTTTAAATATTTTTCTCTTTCAAAGAAAAAAAAGGGAATTCTTTTAAAGGCAATAAAAAAAGGTAGCAGGTTAAACAGCAAACAATGTTAACTATTCCGGGAACTTTTTTTTTGTTTGTGTGGCTGTATTCTTTTTTTAAAAGAGATGTTCTTTTTTTTGCTTTATTGTTAGCAGCGATAATGCAAGGAAGTTCTGCATTTGTTCTCGGTTCCATTAACTTACCTGTCTTTGCATTTATCCAAGTTCTGATTATTATTCGTTATTTCGTTCTTTGGCTAATTGCAAAAAAAACAAAATTTGAATTGCCATTTTTAATAGGGAAAATCTTTCCTTTAATGGTATTTTTTTTTCTATCAACTGTAATTTTTACACTTTTATCCACAGTTTTTTTTTCAGGGATTCCAGTTTTAAGTCCTAAGTTAGGAATAGATAATCAATATCAATATCCTCAAGGTATATTAGCTTTATCAGTTTCAAACTTTGCGCAGCTAATGTATCTGTTTTTGAATATCTCTACTGTTCTGTTTGTAGCAAATTATGTATTGACTAAAACAAATAAGTTTAATATCAGGCGCATCTTTTGGATGTTTTTCGGTGTTACTGTAGTTTTATATGCTTATCAATATGTATTTTTGTTTCATGGTGAAAATAGTACATTAATTGATGCTTTTTTTTTCAATAATACTTCTTATGCGATTTCAAATACACAAAGTTTTTCGCTTATGCCAAGATTTTCAGGTTCATTTTTGGAGCCATCGATGGCAGGATTGTTTTTGTCCTCCTTATCAGCTTCATTAGCCGTTGTTTGGTTTTTCTTGGCAAAAAGAGAGAGAAATAATGAATTGCTTATGTTTTTTATATTGTCCTTTGCATTATTATTAGCTACTACCTCTTCGGTAGGGTTTATTTCATTTTTTATTGTTAGCTTATTAGCTTTGTTAGTCTTTATTTGGAAGAGGTGGTTTAGGAGTAAGTATCAATATTTTATGATTTTTGTAGCTGTGTTTTTTACGTTAGTAATCATAGTAACTTTCTTTAAAGAGTTCGAAGTGTTATTTAATTTTGCTTTATTTGATAAGTTTGAATCAGACTCTTATATACATCGTTCCTATTCAAATGTTTATTCTATAAACTTATTTTTTGAAACTTATGGTATGGGTGTGGGTTTAGGTAATAACAGGCCTTCAAGTGCTATTTTTTACTTGCTAAGTAATATTGGTTTAGTTTCAATCTTATTGTTATATATAATTTGGCGGGTACTTAAACACTCTATTAGTTATATGAACTCAGTTCCCGTTTTATTTTTTTTAGTTTTTACAGTAACTGTTCTAATTAATATGTTCTTTGCAGTTCCAGATTTAAACCTTTCTTTTCTTTGGTTGAGTCTTGGGTTTCTAATAGGTTTTATCGATTTAAGAATTTTAGAGAAAAGAAATGATTTTTATTAATGCAAGGTTTTTATCTCAGAACATAACAGGTGTTCAGAGATATGCTATTGAAATTTCAAGACAATTAAAGAAAAGTGGTTCTGCAGTTCGTTTTTTAGCACCCAAAAATATCATACATTTGGATTTAGCTGAAGAGTTTAATGCTGAGATACTAGGCACTTTAACAGGCCATTTGTGGGAGCAGATTGAGTTACCTCGTTATTTAAAAAAGCATGGAAATCCTTTATTACTAAATTTATGTAATACGGCACCATTACTTTATGAGAATAAGGTAGTTACTTTGCATGATATTGCTTTTGAGCGGTATCCGCAGACTTTTTCATGGAGGTTTCGATATGCTTATCAGTTTGCGATGCCACGCATTGCAAAAACTTCAAAGAAGTTATTAACAGATAGTAATTTTTCTAAAAATGAAATTTCTGATGTTTATGGAGTTGATAATAATAAAATTGAAATTGTTCATTGTGCTGTTTCTGCAAACTTTCAGCCTGTTGCCCCTGAAGAACGGCTTGAAAAATATATTCTTGCTGTGTCTTCCATTAATTATCAAAAGAATTTTCGTGCGTTAATTCAAGCCTTTAATTTGCTGAATAATAAAAGCATAAAACTATATTTAGTGGGCGCCCTTAATAAAAATTTTGCTGATCATAAGCTTGTTGAGGATATAGAAAGAAATCCTAATATTCAATTCATGGGTCGTGTTGATGATGATGAGCTTGTAAGGCTGTATTCCAATGCACAATGTTTTGTTTATCCCTCGTTATATGAAGGTTTTGGAATCCCTCCTTTAGAGGCACAGGCTTGTGGTTGCCCTTGTATTGTTTCAAATGCAGCTAGTTTGCCCGAGGTTTGTGACGATAGTGTTGTTTATTGTGATCCTTACGATATTGAGGATATGGCGCGTCAGTTGGAGTTTGTTTTATCAGATCAGGTTTTAAGAGATGCGTTAATACAAAAGGGATTTAAAAACGTTAAACGGTTTAGTTGGGAAAAGTCTGCAAAACAGATTCTAAAAATAATAAAAGAGAATACATGAAAGTAGCGATCATTCATGACTGGTTAGTCACTTACGCTGGCGCAGAGCGTGTCCTAGAGCAAATGCTTAAAGTATATCCTGATGCTGATTTGTTCAGCACGGTTGATTTTATACCTGAGGGCGAGCGGGGGTTTATCTTAAATAAAGAGGTTAAAACTTCATTTATTCAAAAATTACCCAAAGCAAAAACAAAATATCGTAGTTATTTACCATTCATGCCATTAGCCGTAGAGCAGTTCGATTTGTCTGCGTATGATTTGGTAATTTCGTCTTCTCATGCTGTTGCTAAAGGTGTAATAACAGGCCCAGATCAGTTTCATATTTGCATGTGTTATTCGCCAATAAGATATGCATGGGACTTGCAGCACCAGTATTTAAAAGAATCGGGATTGGACAGGGGGTTCAAAGGATTTTTGGCAAAATGGTTTTTGCATAAAATTCGAATTTGGGACTTGAGGGCAGTAAATGGTGTAGATAAGTTTATTGCTATATCCCAATTTATAGAGCGAAGAATTGATAAAGTTTACAGAAGAGGCTCTGTTGTTATCTATCCGCCTGTTTACATAAATGATTTTGAACAGGCGACTAAACAAACTGAAGATTTTTATTTCACTTCTTCTCGAATGGTGCCTTACAAAAAAATTGATTTAATTGTTGAAACATTTTCAAAAGCTCTCCCAGAAAAGAAGCTTGTCGTGATAGGTGATGGTCCGGATTTTAAAAAGATTCAAAAACTGGCCGGTGCGAATGTAACCTTAATGGGGTATCAACAATTTGATGTTTTGAAAGAGCATTTATCAAAAGCAAAAGCGTTTATTTTTGCAGCGGAAGAAGATTTTGGTATTGCCCCCTTAGAGGCTCAAGCAAGTGGTACGCCTGTTATTGCTTTTGGGAAAGGTGGTGCACTTGAAACGATCAATGGTTTAGAAGCAGAACAACCAACAGGCTTGTTTTTCAGAGAACAAACTATTGAAGCTATAGCTGAAGCAGTTAAGCTTTTTGAATTAAATTCATCAAAAATAACACCTAAAAATTGTGTGTCGAATGTGCAAAGATTCAGCGATGAAAGATTTAGAAAAGAATTTGAAAATTACGTAGAAATAGAATATCAAAAGTGGAAAAAGCAATTATGAAAAAAGCAATTATTACGGGTGTAACAGGACAAGATGGTGCCTATCTATCGCAACTATTGTTAGAAAAAGGTTATGAAGTTTATGGCACTTTTAGACGCACGGCCTCTGTTAATTTTTGGCGTATTGATGAACTCGGAATTAAAAACCACCCTAACTTGCATTTGATTGAATACGATTTAACCGATCAATCTAATAGTATTCGAATGGTGTCCGAGATTCAGCCAGATGAAATTTATAATTTAGCGGCACAAAGTTTTGTGGGAGTTTCTTTTGCTCAGCCCCTTGCCACAGCGCATATTACAGGTTTGGGTGCGGTGCATTTATTAGAAGCCATTCGAATTGTTAATCCTAAGATTAAGTTTTACCAGGCCTCTACCTCTGAGATGTTTGGTGAAGTTCAAGCTGTACCTCAAGTTGAGTCAACACCATTTTATCCAAGAAGCCCATATGGCGTAGCTAAGCTCTATGCACACTGGATGGTCATCAATTACCGTGAATCTTACGACATCTTTGGTTGCAGCGGCATTTTGTTCAATCACGAATCACCATTAAGAGGGCAAGAATTTGTTACCCGTAAAATTACGGATACCGTTGCTAAGATTAAACTGGGTATTCAAGAGCAGCTTGAACTTGGGAACATGGATGCTAAGCGTGATTGGGGTTTTGCTAAAGAGTATGTTGAAGGTATGTATTTAATGATGCAAGCTGATAAACCCGATACTTTTGTTTTATCCACCAACAGAACTGAAACCGTTCGTAACTTTGTACGATTGGCTTTTAAAGCGGTTGATATAAACATCGAATTTCAAGGTTCGGATGAAAACGAAATTGGTATTGATGCTGCGACAGGCAAAACCCTAGTAAAAGTGAATCCTAAATTTTATCGTCCTGCTGAAGTTGATCTTCTTATTGGTGATGCTCAAAAAGCGAAAGAAATTTTAGGTTGGTCTCCAAAAACCACTTTAGAGGAGCTGTGTGCAATGATGGTTAAAGAAGATATGAGAAGAAATGAAGCTGGTTTCTCATTTTAATATGGTTCTTATTACTGGATTAGATGGTTTTACAGGTCAATACCTTAAATCTGACTTAGAGCTTAATGGATTTAATGTTATTGGGTTACAAGCCGATTTAACGGATCGTGAAGCGGTAATTAGTGAGATTCTAAGACTAGAACCGAATTACGTTGTGCATCTTGCAGGGATTTCTTTTGCGGCTTCTGAAGATGTTGCTTCTATTTATTCTGTTAATGTGTCTGGCACGGTAAATCTATTAGACGGATTATCTCAGCTAAACCATTCACCTAAAAAAGTGATTTTAGCCAGCAGTGCGACAGTGTATGGCAATGTAACTGATTCGGTATTATCAGAATCAATTTGTCCTAAACCGATTAGTCATTATGGGTGCAGTAAATTGGCCATGGAGCATATGGCTCAAAATTATACAGATAAATTTCCATTAATCATTACGCGTCCATTTAATTATACGGGCATTGGCCATGCAGAGCATTTTCTAATCCCTAAAATTGTTAAAGCCTATCAAGATAAAAAAATGGTTATTGAGTTAGGTAACTTAGATGTTTCACGTGAGTTTAATGATGTGCGTGATATCTGTAAGATTTATAAGAGCTTACTTTTTAATAGTGACCAATCACAGACCGTCAACTTGTGTTCTGGAAAGACAATTAGTTTGATGACAATTATTGAGTTAATGAATGTGATTGCTGGGTTCAAACTGAAAGTTAAAGTTAATCCTTCGTTTGTCCGTGCAAATGAAATTAAAGACTTATCTGGTGATACTCAATTATTAGAAAAAATGGTTCAACCTGAATTTAATTATGGCATCAAAGAGACATTACGTTGGATGTATGAAAATAGCGAATAATTTATGATAAACATGATTCTATGCGGCGGTTCTGGAACACGCCTTTGGCCTTTGAGCCGTACTATGTTGCCTAAGCAATTTGTGCGTTTATTTAATAACCGCTCTTTGTTTCAAGATACGGTGTTAAGAAATCAGTCTGTGTGTTCTCATGCGTTTGTGGTGTCTAATAATGAACAGTATTTTTTGGCGGTGGATCAGTTAGACCAGATTGATTCTCACTCGGCTCAATTTTTATTAGAACCCGTTGGCCGTAATACTGCCCCTGCGATTGCGTTGGCGTGTATGGCGTTGGATTCGGATGATTTGGTGTTTGTCACCACTTCTGACCATTTAGTAAAAGACCAAGCCGCTTATGAAGCCTCAATTGCAGAAGCTAAAGCCTTAGCGGAACAAGGTCATTTAGTAACCTTTGGCATTAAACCGACTTACCCTGAGGTGGGCTTTGGTTATATTGAAGCGAATGGCCATGACGTTTTATCATTTAAAGAAAAACCCGATGCCGATACTGCACAATCGTATATTGACCAAGGCAATTATTATTGGAATTCGGGCATGTTCTGTTTTAAAGCCGGTGTGTTTTTGGACGAGCTTAAACAATATGCGCCAGAAATGTACCAGGCCTGTGAAAATGCCATGCCTAAAGACGGTTGTGAATCTGAAATTCGCATTGATATGGATGCGATGAATGCTATACCAGAAGACAGTATTGATTATGTGGTAATGGAACAGTCACAAAAGGTAAAAGTCGTACCTTGTGATATGGGTTGGTCTGATCTTGGCAGTTTTGATGCTTTGTATGATGAAGTAAAACAACCAGGCCTGAAAAACGCGGTGTTATCGCGTTTGGATGATTCACCCGAACCGATTTGTATTGATTCAACTAATAATTTAATTGTGGCAGGTGAACGCCAAATTGCCTTAGTGGATGTAGAAGACCTCTTAGTGGTAGATACCTCGGATGCGATTTTAATCTCTAAAAAAGGTAGCTCACAAAAAGTAAAAGCGGTTGTTGCTCAAATCAAAAAACAAGCCCCTGAATTAACTGAAATTCATCGCCTGGCTTTCCGTCCTTGGGGTTCTTATGAAGTCTTAGTTAACACCGAAGGCTATAAAGTAAAACGCATTATTGTTAAGCCTGGTGGTCGTTTGTCGCTACAAAAGCACTTTCACCGCAATGAGCATTGGATTGTGGTGTCAGGTACTGCCACGGTTACGGTGGATGATAATCGTTGTTTGGTTCGACCTAATGAATCAACCTATATAAAAATGGGCCAAACACACCGTTTAGAAAACCAAGGTAAAATTGACTTGGTAATGATTGAAGTTCAAGTCGGTGAATACACAGGTGAAGATGATATTGTTAGAATTGATGATATTTATGGAAGATAACAAATTAGATAAAATATGATGTTGTAAATGCCTACAACTTAGTAGGCATTCTTGTTTATAAAGCCTTTAAAAATCGTAAGAATGATAATTCTTATATCAAACCATAATGTCCAATTGTTAATATAGTGAAGATCGAATTCGATACGTTTTTCCATTTTTTCTAAGGTATCTGTTTCTCCTCTCCAGCCATTGATTTGTGCCCATCCCGTAATACCTGGCTTTACTAAATGACGTTGCATATATTTAGGAACGATTTTTCGGTATTCTTCGTTGTGTGCAATAGCATGTGGTCTGGGGCCAACGATGCTCATTTTGCCTTGTAGTACATTAATAAACTGAGGAAGTTCGTCAAGGCTCGTTTTCCTTAGAAAAGCTCCTAATGGAGTTATGCGAGTATCACCTTTGATTGCTTGTTTTACGATAGAGCCGTTATCTTGGGTTGTCATTGATCTAAATTTATAGACCTTAATCTCTTTACCATTTAAACCATAGCGTTTTTGTTTGAATATGACTGGCCCTGACGAAGTCAGTTTTATGGCAATAGAGATAACAAGTAAAATAGGGCTAATTAATATTAGTATGAGCAATGATAGTAAGACATCTTCAAGTCGTTTAATAAGCAGAGAAGAGTTACAACTAAGCGGTGTATCAAAGACACTGAATACAGGCATGCCTTTTATATCTTGCATCTTGGCATGCATTAAATCAAAGGTAAAAAGGTCGGGTACGTATTTTACAATGGCTGTTGTATCTGTAAGTTCGTCTAGTAGGTGTTTGATTTTTAGATCAGCCCCCAAAGGAAGGCAGATGTATATTTCATCATACTTTATGTTTTTAGTATCTTCTGCAACAACTTCAATTGAACCAATCACAGGGATATCATTTATTTTTTGATTAAGTATTTTTGGGTTATCATCGTAAAAAGCGGTGACTTTATACCCCATCCAAGGGTTTTCATTAATATTCTTGGCTAGTTGCTTACCAATTTTTCCAGCTCCTATTATGGCTATTTTTTTATGACTTTGGGCTGATTTTCGAAGGTAAATTAAGGCGAGTCTAATTGCTATGCGGTAGGCGATTAAACTAAACATAACGAATATGGCCCAACTTGTTACCGCAAGCCTAGAATAATTTGCGGTATCTTTGTACCAAAAGGCTAAGATAATAAGAATTGTCCAGGTTATTAACCAGGCCTGCATGATTAATTTGGCACTTTGAAATATGGAGCGACCTCTCCAACTTGTATAAACCCCAGTAAATTGAGAAGTTAGTAGGAGTAAGACTCCTGCACTAGTTCCCATGATTTGATAGCGTTCATGGAAAGGAGTATTAAAAAGTAAAGTAATTAATGAAAGTAATATGAAAGGAAGTACTAAATCAATAGCTCGGTGAAGATTAACAAAAATAGAGCGGTCGGGGAATATTTGCAAAAGTAACACCTAAATTAAACGAAAAATGAATTAACAGTTCGTATTATAGCTTAGAGTTTAAATAATAGAATTTTAATATTTCAGCTAGAATTAGGTAATACAGTAAGAAAACCTATAGAGAAATTAATCAAGCTCAAAATCTAATTGTTTATATTTTAGAGATTCTCTCTTCTCTGTTTCTTTGATTGATAAAAAATATTAAATAGCTAAGCATTAAGTAAAAAGCAATGGAACCAAGTTTTGAGCTTAAGAAAGATTCTGATAATGAAAAGTCAAGGTAGCAGAATAGTAAAGTGATTCCCGCTAGTCCGATAGATTTTATTTCTGGGTTATTATTTTTGATGGCTTTTTTAAATATTTTAGTAAGCCAAACAAAGAAGATTATATAGAAAAGTATACCAATTACCCCCATGCCTGAAAGAATCCCTAAGTACTCATTGTGGCTATGTTTGTAGCTAATTAGGTTTTCGGGATAAAGCCCAGGAACTTCTTGAATTAATGCCATTTTATAGGCATAGAATTCTCCGACACCGATTCCAAAAAAAGGATTTGATAAAAATGCAGTAATGGCAATTTTAAAGAAAACAAGTCTGCTTCCTAAAGAGCCACCAGCCCAGTTAGGGTTTTCAATTAGATTTTCTATTTCTATTAATGCAGTGCTTAGTCTTTGGTGAACGGGGTTCTCTGTTCCAAAGATAATGCCTAGAATAATTAAGAATACAGCGATTGTTGTAAAAATAAGTGTTTTGCGCTGTGCTTTGGGAGTCATAAGAATAAATAGCAAAGGGATTGTTAAAAGAGCAATCCAACCACCACGACTTCCTGAGTATAGGCTGGCTGTTATTCCTAGAATTCCACCTAAAATAAGGAAAGTAAATTGTAATTTTTCTTTTTTAAAATACAGAAATGAAAAGCTGAGTGAAAGAAGGCCGAATAGCATCGCTAGATCACCAAATATAATTGGGGCTCCGTGTGTTCGATGGTAGCGAGGCATTTCTGATGGGATATCTATCAATAGTGTTATTAGCCCCGCAGCAATCGCAGCAAGAAGTATTGAATTTACGAGAAATTTGATGTTTGTAATCTTTAGATAATACAAGATAGGCAGTATTAAAAGGGGAGCTAATGATTTGAATTGGGTTTCAATGGCTCCTGCAAAGCGGGTGTGTTCGGGATGTTGCTGGAAAAAACCTAATAAAGCTAATAAGAATGCAAAAAGACCAAATAGAATTAACTGTTCTTCGATTTTACTAAATGTTTTACCTTGATGATTAAACCATAAAGTAAAACCGCCACGTCATCCTGACGGAGGTCAGGATCTTGGTTTGGAGATTCTGAAACAAGTTCAGGGTGACAGTGTGGTGGTTGGAGATCCTGAAACGAAGAACTCGACGCCTGAAGGGTGAAGTGGAGAAACTCGTTCAGGAAATGAGTTTTGAGATCCTGAAACAAGTTCAGGATGACAGTGTGGGGTTGAGGTTAGGAACAACAATGTTGCTCATCCAGCGTATGTCAATAAACCAACTGCCACGTCATCCTGACGTAGTTAAAGAGCTAACCCTTATGTCATCCTGACGAAGGTCAGGATCTTCTTATACTGGATGCGGAAAAGTAATTTTTTATGAAACAGCCAGCAGTTTATATTCTGTCAAGTCAGTCTAATGATGTTTTGTATATAGGCGTGACTTCAAATTTAGTGCAACGTATTTACCAGCATAAAAATCATTTAGTTGAAGGTTTTACTAAAAAATATAATGTTGATAAGTTGGTTTATTTTGAATTTCATGAAGAAATGAGTGCAGCTATCCTCCGTGAAAAACAGTTAAAGAACTGGCATCGTGAATGGAAAAATAATTTGATTTTAGAAATGAATCCCGATTGGACGGATTTGTGGAATCAAATTGTTGGGTTGTAAAGAGGCTGTGCAGTTTATTAAATATACTTTGGAGTTCCTTAAGCATGTTCAGGATGACAGTGTGGTGGTTGGAGATCCTGAAACAAGTTCAGGATGACGGTGTGAGGTTGAGATTAGGAACAACAATGTTGCTCATCCAGCGTGGGTCAATAAACCAACCGACACGTCATCCTGACGGAGGTCAGGATTTTGGTTTGGAGATTCTGAAACAAGTTCAGAATGACGATTTGGTACTTTATGCTATACATAAAAATAACGTTTCTTATCCTCGTGTAGTAAAAAAATAAACCGACATGTCATTCTGACTTAGGTTAAGAAATAAACCGACATGTCATCCTGGCGTAGGTCAATAAACCAACCGCCAAGTCATCCTGACGAAGGTCAGGATCTTCTTATACTGGATGCGGAAAAGTAATTTTTTATGAAACAGCCAGCAGTTTATATTCTGTCAAGTCAGTCTAATGATGTTTTGTATATAGGCGTGACTTCAAATTTAGTGCAACGTATTTACCAGCATAAAAATCATTTAGTTGAAGGTTTTACTAAAAAATATAATGTTGATAAGTTGGTTTATTTTGAATTTCATGAAGAAATGAGTGCAGCTATCCTCCGTGAAAAACAGTTAAAGAACTGGCATCGTGAATGGAAAAATAATTTGATTTTAGAAATGAATCCCGATTGGACGGATTTGTGGAATCAAATTGTTGGGTTGTAAAGAGGCTGTGCAGCTTATTAAATATACTTTGGAGATCCTTAAGCAAGTTCAGGATGACAGTGTGGGGGTTGGGGTAAGTCGAGAAACAAGTTCAGGGTGACAGTGTGGGGTTGAGGTTAGGAACAACAATGTTGCTCATCCAGCGTGGGTCAATAAACCAACTGCCACGTCATCCTGACGTAGTTAAGGAGCTAACCCTTATGTCATCTTGACGAAGGTCAGGATCTTCTTATACTGGATGCGGAAAAGTAATTTTTTATGAAACAGCCAGCAGTTTATATTCTGTCAAGTCAGTCTAATGATGTTTTGTATATAGGCGTGACTTCAAATTTAGTGCAACGTATTTACCAGCATAAAAATCATTTAGTTGAAGGTTTTACTAAAAAATATAATGTTGATAAGTTGGTTTATTTTGAACTTCATGAAGAAATGAGTGCAGCTATTCTCCGTGAAAAACAGTTAAAGAATTGGCATCGTGAATGGAAAAATAATTTGATTTTAGAAATGAACCCCGATTGGACGGATTTGTGGAATCAAATTGTTGGGTTGTAAAGAGGCTGTGTGGCTTATTAAATATACTTTGGAGATCCTGAAACAAGTTCAGGATGACGGTGTGAGGTTGAGATACATAGAGACGGTACCCAAAGGTACCGTCCCTTTTTTATTGTCCTTTTTTATTATTCTTACCAAAAACAAACCTCACGTCATCCTGACTAAGGTCAATAAACCAACCGCCACGTCATCCTGACGAAGGTCAGGATCTTGGTTTGGAGATTCTGAAACAAGTTCAGAATGACGGTGTGGTACTTTATGCTATACATAAAAATAACGTTTCTTATCCTCGTGTAGTAAAAAAATTAACCGACATGTCATCCTGACTTAGGTTAAGAAATAAACCGACATGTCATCCTGGCGTAGGTCAATAAACCAACCGCCAAGTCATCCTGACGAAGGTCAGGATCTTCTTATACTGGATACGGAAAAATAATTTGATTTTAGAAATGAATCCCGATTGGACGGATTTGTGGAATCAAATTGTTGGGTTGTAAAGAGGCTGTGCGATTATTAAGTACACTTTGGAGATCCTTAAGCAAGTTCAGGATGACAGTGTGAGGTTGAGATACATAGGGACGGTACCCAAAGGTACCGTCCCTTTTTTATTGTCCTTTTTTATTATTCTTACCAAAAAAACAAACCTCACGTCATCCTGATGAAGGTCAATAAACCAACCGCCAAGTTATCCTGACAAAGCTCAAGAACTAACCGCCACGTCATCCTGACGAAGGTCAGGATCTTGGTTTGGAGATTCTGAAACAAGTTCAGAATGACGGTGTGGTGTTTGGATATCCTGAAACGAAGAACTCGACGCCTGAAGGGGTAAGTCGAGAAACAAGTTCAGGATGACTGTGGGTGGTGGTTAATTGGTAGTTTATTAACACTTTTTTGTATTAATTAATAAAAAATACTTAATATGTGTTTTAAGGTATGTTATTCTTTTTTTAAGCTTATGTTTTATATGTATTTTATTTATATAGGCTTAATGGTTTTTTATTTAAAACATTGGAGAATATCAAAATGATTAAGAGTTTAACTTCTATCTTTGCAGTATTGTTTGTTTCATTTGCCAGTTTTTCTGTATCAGCTGCTCCCGTTAATGTAAATAAAGCCAGTGTTGAGGAGATTGCTGATTCTTTGCCTGGTATTGGGCCTGCCAAGGCGATGGCGATTTCTGAGCATTGTAAAAAGATTAAATGCACAAAAGCTGATGATTTATTAACCGTTAAAGGGATTGGCGAAAAGACATTAGCCAAAATCTCTGCAGATTTACGGTTTAAAGATAGTAAATAAAGACGGTGAATAATGTCTAGTTTTACAAAGTTTCTAAAATTCAAAATTGATTATAAAAGCCTGGTCAGATTTCCAGGCTTTTTGGTTTTTGGTCTTGTTGTTTTTATAACTGGGTTATTAACTGTAGAGGTGATAAAAGCGGATGATACGGTCACTAAGCCCAATTTAATGCTATTGAAAACTTATCACGCTAATGAGGATGTAACAGGTTGGCTAATGAGTGAAAAGTTAGATGGTGTGCGTGCTTATTGGGATGGTAAACATCTCATTAGTCGTCAAGGTAATGTGTTTGCTTCACCTAAGTGGTTTACTCAAAACTTTCCGCCGTTTGAATTGGATGGTGAACTCTGGTTGGATAGAGGGCAATTTGAGGAGACCGTTTCGATTGTTCGTCAACAAAATCCAGATAACCGCTGGAAGCAGATTTCTTATCATATTTTTGAAGTACCCAATCAAAGCGGTGGTTTGTTAGAACGTTTACAGGTACTTGAAATGTTTTTAAAAGATCAGCCAAATACTGTGATTAAAATCATTAAGCAAACGCGTATTAAAGCGAATTTGGATGTAGAAAAAGAACTAAATCGAGTGCTGTCTTTAGGTGGAGAGGGGCTGGTGGTTAGAAACCCTGAGATTGAATATAAAACGGGAAGAGTAACTAGCGCTTTAAAGGTTAAGCAAAAACAAGATGCGGAATGTATTGTGCGTGGTTATACAAAGGGTTTGGGAAAGTATACAGGCCTGGTAGGTGCTTTAAAGTGTGAATTAATGACTGAACAAGTAAACAGGTTATTTCCTTTGCTTAAATCTGAAAGCCGTACTGTTATTAAAATTGGCAGTGGGTTAAGCGATGCACAAAGAGCCCAACCGCCTAAAATGGGTAGTATTGTTACTTTTCAATATATGGGGTTGACCAAAAAAGGTCTACCGCGTTTTCCTGTGTTTTTACGAGAGAGAGCTGGAGAAGTGATTGGGGAGTGAGGAGTTTAGCCGTTCCATGGTGTTTATGCTTCTACGACATCATTGTTGATTGCACCAAGTTAATAATTAAGTGTATGATAAATGATCAAATTTAAACAGGTATGTAGCTATGTCTTTAGCTTATGAAGAACACTATACAATTAGAGATTATGCTTTGTGGGAAGGCGATTGGGAATTAATTCGCGGAGCCCCTTATGCGATGGAGCCATCACCAAGTATTTCTCATCAACGGATAGAGCAAGCTTTATCATTTCAAGTTTATAAACAACTTCAAAATTACATTGAATGCGAAGCTTTAGCTGAAATTGATTGGCAATGTGCGGATGATACGGTGGTACGTCCTGACATGTTAATTGCTTGTAATATTCAGGGTGAAAAATTAACTAAAACGCCTGAGCTGATTGTTGAGGTGGTGTCACCTTCAAGTGCTAAACGTGATGAAGGGCTTAAGTTTGAGCTTTATCAACAAGAAGGGGTTAAAACCTATATTTTGGCCTATCCAGAAGAGAAGGTGGCAAAAGTATATCGCTTGCATGAAGGTCGTTACATTAAAGAAGCGGACTTTACCGATGAGCAATTTGATTTTATGATTAAAGAGTGTGCATTGAATATTGATTTTAGCCAAATATGGCGTGATTAATTAATCTGCATTTATCAGTAATAAAAAACAAACAGGCCTGGTAGTTCTATGAATTACCAGGCCTGTTTGTTTTTTAGTATTTAAGAATACATTAAGACTTCATAAACGCTTCAACACGATCAATGGCATTAATCAGGTTTTCCATACTGGTCGCAAAAGAAAAGCGCATGTGTTTATCAGCCCCAAAGGCTGATCCAGGTACGGCAGCCACTAATTGCTGTTCTAGTAATGCTTCAACAAAATCGGTATCGGTTTTGTAACCTTTCATTACCATCGCTTCTGAGATGTCCATAAAGGCATAGAATGCCCCAACAGCGTGAATGCATTTAAAGCCAGGTAAGGAATTGATGCGTTCAACAACATATAAATGACGTTTTTTGAATTCAACTAGCATGGTCTGAATGCATTCTTGAGAACCATTTAACGCTTCTACCGAAGCGGCTTGTGAAATAGAACATGGATTTGAAGTACTTTGAGATTGTACTTTACGCATACCTGCAATAAGATCAACTGGGCCACCGGCATAACCAATTCGCCAACCTGTCATTGAATAAGCTTTAGAGACACCATTCATGACTACCGTTCTATCATAAAGCTCTGGACAGACTTCTAGGATATTAGTGAATTTGCTGTCATCCAGCATAATGTGTTCATACATATCATCAGATGCAATAATGATGTTTGGGTATTTTAGTAATACATCCGCAATCTCTTTTAACTCTTTAGCCGTATATACCGCACCTGTTGGATTGGATGGACTGTTTAAAACAAGCATTTTTGTTTTAGGTGTAATTGCGGCTTCTAATTGGGCGGCTGTGATTTTAAACCCTTGCTCAATACCCGCTTCAATTACAACTGGCTCTCCACCTGCTAATAGAGCCATATCTGGATAAGAGACCCAGTAAGGTGCAGGAATAATGACTTCATCACCATCATTTAACACGGCTTGGCACAGGTTGTAAAAACTTTGTTTACCGCCTGAAGAGACCAAAATCTGGTTCATTTGGTAGTCAATTCCGTTATCACGTTTAAACTTGGCAATAATCGCTTCTTTTAAATCGGCCGTTCCATCAACGGCGGTATAACGCGTTTGACCATTTTGAATGGCGGCGATACCTGCGGCCTTAATGTGATCTGGGGTATCAAAGTCTGGCTCTCCTGCTCCAAGGCTAATAATATCTTTTCCTGCGCGTTTTAATTCTTGAGCTTTAGCGGTGATAACAAGCGTAAGTGAGGGTTTTACACGATTGACACGGTCAGATAAGTTGGCCATTGATTGAATTTCTCCACAGGTGTTTGAGCGGGTATAATGGTGGGCTAATTACCCAAAAGTTATTACCCTCCATTCTACTGGATTTTATAGGTATTTTTAAAGGAAAAAATGTGTCAAAAGCGTTTGAATTAGTTTCACAGTATGAACCCAATGGTGACCAACCAACTGCAATTGCACAATTGGTTGAAGGGATTCAGGATGGCGAGGCCTATCAAACCCTTTTAGGGGTTACAGGTTCGGGTAAAACTTTTACCATAGCTAACGTCATTAAAACCGTGCAAAGACCTACCATTATTTTGGCACACAACAAAACACTGGCTGCCCAGCTATACGGTGAGATGAAAGGCTTTTTTCCGAATAACGCGGTAGAGTATTTTGTCTCTTATTATGACTATTATCAGCCAGAGGCTTATGTTCCTGCATCTGATACCTATATTTCTAAAGATTCATCGGTTAATGAACAGATAGAACAATTACGTTTATCGGCCACTAAAGCGTTGCTAGAACGTGAAGATGTGATTTTGATTGCCACCGTATCGGCCATTTACGGTTTGGGTGATCCTGAAATGTACCTGAAGATGATTTTGCAGGTTCGTTTGGGCGATAAAATCACCCAACGCGATATTTTAACTCGCTTAACCTCTATGCAATATAACCGAAATGATATTGAACTCTGGCGTGGTAACTTTAGAGTGCGTGGCGATGTGATTGATATTTTCCCAGCTGAGGCCGAAGAGTATGCGGTGCGCATTGAGTTGTTTGATGATGAAGTCGAAAGTATTGCTTGGTTTGATCCTTTAACGGGCGGGGTGTTAACGCGTCCAACTCGAGTAACCGTTTATCCAAAGTCGCATTATGTTACGCCTAAAGAACGTGTGCTGGAGATGGTAGAAAAGGTAAAGGTTGAGCTTAAAGAGCGTTTAGAAGAGCTTCGTTCAATGAATAAATTGGTTGAAGCTCAACGTTTAGAAGAGCGCACTAAGCTTGATATTGAGATGATGGTTGAACTTGGCTATTGCACTGGTATTGAAAACTATTCACGATATTTGTCCGGCAGGGAAGCGGGGCAGCCACCACCGACTTTAATGGATTATTTCCCACAAAATTCCTTGCTAGTCATTGATGAAAGTCACGTTACCATTCCGCAAATAGGGGGTATGTATAAAGGTGACCGTTCAAGAAAAGAGAACTTAGTAGGCTACGGTTTCCGTTTACCTTCAGCTTTAGATAATCGCCCCATGATGTTTGAAGAGTTTGAACGTGCTATGCCACAAAGTATTTTTGTCTCTGCTACGCCAGGTAAGTACGAAGCCGAGCATTGTTCAACCATGGTTGAACAAGTAGTGCGCCCAACAGGCCTGTTAGACCCCATTATTGAAGTACGCCCAGCTTTAACGCAGGTAGATGACTTGCTCGGTGAAATTACCTGGCGAGCCGAGAAAGGTCAGCGTATTTTAGTAACCACGCTTACCAAACGTATGGCGGAAAACCTCACCGAATATTTTGAAGATCACAATGTGCGTGTACGTTATATGCACTCAGATATTGATACGGTTGAGCGTATTGAGATTATTCGTGATTTACGTTTGGGTGAGTTTGATGTCTTAATTGGTATTAACTTATTAAGAGAAGGGCTGGATATTCCAGAAGTCGCTTTAGTCGCCATTTTAGATGCAGACAAAGAGGGCTTTTTACGTTCGGAACGTTCATTGATTCAAACCATTGGGCGTGCCGCTCGTAATGTGGAAGGTAAAGCCATTTTATATGCTGACAAAATTACCAAGTCAATGAAAACAGCGATTGATGAAACCGAACGCCGAAGAGCCAAACAGATTCAATACAACTTAGAGCGCGGAATAACACCGCAAGGGTTAAATAAAAAAGTCAGCGATATTCTAGAAGATTCACCTTATGCAGCCAAATCTACCAGGCCTGGTAAATCTCAAAAAGTGGCTGAATCAGACTCTGAATATACTTCCCAAAAAGCGATGTCTCCTGCGGAAATGGCTAGCCATATCAAGAAAGTTGAAAAACAGATGTACAAAGCGGCTAAGGAGTTGGATTTTGAAACGGCCGCACAGCTCCGTGATGAACTTAAATCTTTGAAAAGTAATATGGTTGGCATTGGCGATTTACGTTAAAATACCGCAACTTAAAATTTAAGAAAGAATCTTAATTTATCTTCAATCCTTTATAGCCTGGTTAACACTCATTTTTATGCTTCAACTACTTTCATTATTATCATCTAAAGTCTTGCAGGCTCTGTCTGTAATGTTTATTGCGCTGAGCTTATTTGGGTTTAGTTCTTTGGCCACTGCTAACCAAGTCGATGAGAAACGTTTGGCCGAGCAGGCCGAGCAGTTTCAGAACGCTTTAAGTCTCGCGCAAACGGGTGCTTATGATAAAGCACTCAAAATATGGAATAGCCTAAATGAGTCGGGTGAATTGGTTCCTGAACTAAAGCGGGCGATTGAAAATAATATTGCAGTGATTTTGATTAAACAGAAACGGTATGATGATGCCAAAAAACGATTAGATTTAGCGCTTCAAGCTGATTCTCAAGTCGCCACGACATTAGAAAACTTAAATCAGATCTACGCTTACGATGCTCAACAAGCGTATCAAAGAATTTTTAAAGATACTCCTGTTAACCAGCCTAAAACACAGTGGCTATTTTTTGATATCAAACAAGCCAAACTGCCAACCGATAATGTGATTACTGATGCTAAAAATGCCGACTCCGTTCGTTTGGTTAAAAAGTCAATTGAGCAATGGCGCCAGGCCTGGTCAAATCAGCAGGTGAAAGCGTATCTCTCTTTTTACGATAAGAATGCGTTTATTCCTAAAAATGGTATGAGTTATTCAACCTGGGAAAAAAGTCGATATCGTAGTTTGCAAAACCCAAAATTTATTAAACTTTTTTTAGATGATATTCAAATCACCCCAATTTCATCTACAATGGTACGCAGTCGTTTTTTACAACGTTATCACTCTGATCGTTTTAAAGACGATGTTTACAAGGTGCTTTTGTGGCGTAAGGATGATGGATTATGGAAAATTGTTCAAGAGGTTGTAATGTATGGTGAACAATAAGCGCATACAAACTCAATATGTAAAACCTAAATTAAAGCAAACACTCTTTGCTGCATTCGCAGGTTTAGGGTTGTCGGTTTCTGTCAGCGTGGCAAACCATGCTATGGCTGATGAGGTACTTCAAGCCGAACAGAAGCTACTATCAGGCCTAAACGCGATTCATCATCTTGAACTTGATAAGGCTTTATTGAGCATTTCTGAACTAGAAAAAGAGTATCCAAAGTATAAATTAGCTCAATTGCTTAAAGCTGATTTATTGGCGGCCAAAACAGGGCGTTCTGAACTTCAGAAGCAAGTTTATAGCAAGCATTCGGGTTCTGTTGAAAAGCTGTTGTCGGAAGCCGAAGTACGTTGGCAGTTTTCAAAAGACAGTCTGACCAATATGACAAATTTTGATGAATTTGTGCTGAAGTCAGCTCGTCAGAAACACATTATTTTAGTCTCTCTTCAAGAGAGTCGTTTGTACCTGTTTGAACGTAATAAAGCAGGTCAAATGGTTCGGGTTGCGGATTATTATGTGACCATGGGACGTAAAGGCAGCGGTAAACAAAAAGAGGGGGATTTAAGAACCCCAATTGGTGTTTACCATATGGTGGATTTGTTACCAGACTCTAAACTACCCGATTTATATGGGGTAGGCGCTTTACCACTAAACTACCCGAATGACTGGGATAGAGAGCACGGCAAGACTGGTTCAGGAATTTGGTTGCATGGTGTGCCCAGTGATACTTATATACGTGCGCCGAGAGCGAGCCGTGGTTGCGTGGTGTTGAACAATAATGCCATGAAACGTTTACTGGCTGATTACCAACTGCCTTATTCAACCCCTGTGCTAATTGTTGATCAAAAACATGCGGAGTCGAGGTTTGCTGGCAATAGAGAACAACTGCTTGAGGATGTTCGAGCCTGGATTGCGGATAACAACCACAAAGTCGATTGGCAAAATGTCAGTGTCTATCGCTATCCTAATGAAGAAAACTTGTTTTATATTACCTTCCCTGGATTAGAGGCCAATACGTTGGTTCATCAGTTTTGGAAAAGAGATGCCGATGGCGACTGGAAAGTCGTTGTGCAATCTAAAAACAGTATTCAAGTTGCTGCTAAATAAGGGCAATCACGAAGTACGGACAATCAATTACATTTAGATACCCCCAAAATAAAAAAGGCTTAATGGTTTTAATCATTAAGCCTTTTTCTTATTTAAGCGATTTAAACATCAAGTTATTAATTCTTTACAGTACCGTTTTCAATCACTTTTTCTTGGTTATAAGCTTGTTGCACTGCATGATCATCCAAGCCTTGAATTTTAGTCATTGTCCACTTTTCAACATCTTGCCACATAGTAAAAATCTCTTTTTGGTTAGGCATTGAGCCTGCTGAACGCAGTTCTAAGGTCAGCACTGGTATCTTTAAATATTCACCCGCATAGCGACCTAATGAACCTGGATAGGTGCCTAGTTCACGGTGTTTAAGGCCACCAATTTTATTGGGTACAGAGTGGTCTGGTCCGTCGTAGTCAAGCAAACCATAAGGCGCATGAATAGAGATAATGGCATCAGGTTTGAACTCTTCAATGGTTTTTACTAGCCACTGTGTTTCAGGTTCAGAGTTAGCCGCTTTACCAGGGTAGCGACGCTTATTTTTCTTATAGTATTTTTTCCAGTAATCAATCGCCAATTCATCCCAGTCTGGGGAAGGAAAGTTTCGGTTAAGGTCTATATTGTTTGCGTTAATGCGTGTTGCTGGGCTGCGGAATAAACCATCAGGGTTAGCCAGCGGGAAAAATAGCCAGTGTTGGCGAGTTTGATCTTGGTTTTTAAGCATGTTTTGCATCCATAAATAGGTCATGCTTATAGCGGAATATTCGTCTCCATGGATACCGCTTATAAACAAAATGCGGCCTTCGGGTAGGTGTTTAAATTGATCAGCGGGCTTAAAGTGGCGTTGGGTCAGTAATCTACCTTTTACACTTCTATGAGGTGTTGTTTCTAAATCGAGATCTAAACAGCCTTGATACTTAACCGTACGGAGCTTTTTGGAAAGCTCATTACAGTAGGACTCAATGCTAGGGACTTCTTGAGTTGCTTCGATGCTTTTGGTTTCTATATTTTTAGGATGTTCTATTGAAGCATTTGCCAAAATAAACCAGGCCTGGCAAGTCATGAGTAGGGATATCCCCAAAGTTTTATAAAGCATATTTATTCTTTAATTGTAAAAGGTGTAATTATTTATTGTTCTTGTTTTAAGCTAAATTTAATGGCGTCAGAGGTTAAGTCACTACCATCATCTTGTGGTTGAGGTAGTTTACTATTTAATTTGATGTTTAAGCGTAAATCATTCATAGAATCCGCCCCTCTTAATGCATCTTTGTAGGTAATCAGGCCATTTTCATATAGATCAAATAAGGCTTGGTCAAAGGTTTGCATACCTAGCGCACCAGAGTTTTGCATGAGCTGTTTAATCTCATTGACTTTACCATTAAAAATCAGCTCTGAAATACGAGGGGTATTAATCAAAACTTCTACCGCAGCGATTAAACCACCGCCAATTTTAGGAATTAATCGTTGAGAGATGACCGCTTTAAGGTTCAGTGATAAATCCATTAAGATATGACCACGTTGGTCCGCAGGGAAGAAGTTAATGATGCGGTCTAGAGTTTGGTTGGTATTGTTGGCGTGTAATGTAGATAAACATAAGTGACCCGTTTCAGAGAATGCAATCGCATGTTCCATGGTGTCACGGCTACGAATCTCACCAATTAGAATAACATCGGGAGCTTGTCGCAAGGTGTTCTTCAGCGCGCTGTCATAGGTGTCGGTATCCACGCCCACTTCACGTTGAGTGACAATACATTTTTTGTGACGGTGAATAAATTCAATAGGGTCTTCAATGGTAATGATGTGACCATCTTTATTGGTATTTCGCACATCCACTAGGCTGGCTAAAGTGGTTGATTTACCCGAACCTGTACCACCAACAATTAACACTAAGCCATGTTTATCCATTATGACTTCTTTTAAAATGCTTGGTAGATTTAGGTCGTCAAATTTTGGAATCTCGGTGTGTACCGAGCGAATAACCATGCCTGGCGTGCCGCGTTGCATAAAAACATTAACACGATAACGAGCAATGCCAGAAATATGATAAGCAAAGTTACTTTCTTGAGTGTTTTGAAAGGTGGTAAGTTGATCATGGTTCATGATCTGATGGGTTAATTTTGTAGCGGTATCCGCAGAGAGTTTATCTTCAGTTAATGAGATTAAACTACCATCTTTTTTCATGGTGGCAGGGCGACCGGCGGTAATAAACAGATCTGAACCTCCTTGATTGGAGAAGAAGACGAGTAATTTTTGAAGTTCTGTTAAGTTTTCTGTGTGTTCCATCTTTAGCTCCTATTATTGACTGCAAGTTTTACTGAAAAGCGCTTTTATTAACGGCTTTAGAGCGTGCGTCATCACGAGTAATGAGATTGCGGGCAACAAGGTCTTGTAGGTTTTGATCCATTGTTTGCATACCAATGGCTTTGGAGGTTTGAATAACAGAGTACATTTGAGGTACTTTGGCTTCACGGATTAAGTTACGGATGGCAGAGTTAACCAGCATGATTTCATGTGCTGCAATTCGTCCGCCACCATTTTTCTTGAGAAGCGCTTGTGAGATAACAGCCTGCAAGGATTCAGACAACATGGCTCTAACCATCTCCTTTTCTTCTGCTGGAAAGACATCAATAATACGGTCAATCGTTTTAGCGGCAGAACTCGTATGTAGAGTACCAAACACTAAATGACCCGTTTCAGCGGCAGTGAGTGCTAAGCGAATGGTTTCAAGATCACGCATTTCACCCACTAATATTACATCAGGGTCTTCACGTAGTGCAGAACGTAAGGAATTGGTAAAACTTTTGGTATCACGGTGCACTTCACGTTGGTTGATTAAGCTTCTAATTGGTTGGTGAACAAATTCGATTGGGTCTTCAACGGTTAAAATGTGAGCGGGATCTTTTTTATTAATAAAGTCAATCATCGCTGCGAGTGTGGTGGATTTACCCGAACCTGTGGGGCCAGTTACCAAAACTAAGCCACGAGGAAAGCTGGCAATTCCTTTAAAGATATCGGGCGCACTAAGCTCTTCGAGTGTGATGATTTTGCTAGGAATTGTACGAAATACCGCGCCAATCCCACGGTTATGCATAAAAACGTTTGCCCTGAAGCGCGCAATGTTGGGCAGCTCAAACGAGAAATCAGCTTCTAGTTCCGATTCAAAACCACGTCGTTGCTCATCATTCATAATGTCATAAATCATGGTTTGTAGCTGCTCGGGTTCTAGGTTAGGGGCTTCAATACGCTGAACATCACCATCAATACGAATAATGGGTGGTTGGCCAGTTGAAAGGTGTAAATCAGAAGCGCCTTGTTGAACACTGAATTCAAGTAATTGGGTAATATCCATAAAAGTAAGCCTTTATTATTCGATAGCGACATCTTGACATTATAGAGAACCTTGTAGGTAATTAGAACTAAAAACCTCAAACCCGTATTTGCTACGTAATTTGTCTGTTTTCTTGTGTATAATTTGTTCAAACTTAAAAGGTAAAGGTACTGTAAATGAGAAATCAACAAATAGAAAATAATCAATTCGCTGATGACGAAATAGACTTATTTGAATTATGGGAAGGTTTAGTTCAGGAAAAACTGACTATTGTTGCTACAGTTTTTCTATCAGTACTTGTTTCATTAATTTATATTTTTCTTTCGGATGATGTATATGTAGCCTCTGTAAAAATACAGGTACAACAGGTACAACAGGTACAACAGGTACAACAAGGCGATGAAGCTCAGCTTTATTTGTCGATTGAACCAGCTATTAAAACGGCAGAAATTTTAAATGGTATTGCACCAGCTAATTTAAGCGAAATTAAAAAGGTTGATGGCGTTTTATTGGTAACAAGTCGAGGCACTAATAAATCTAAAATAATGGACAATGTTAAAAAGTCTGTGGAGTTAGTTGAGCAGCGACATCAGAAAATATATGAAGCTTTGGCAAGTAGTGGCGTAAAAAGTATTTTACCTACAGAAATGGTTGGTTCTATTGCGGTAACGGATAAACCCGTTAGCCCTAAGCGTCAATTGATATTGGCGGTATCGGTCGTGTTGGGATTAATGTTGGGTGTGTTTATTGCCCTGATTCGTCGAGCGGTTAAAAATCGTGCTAAAACCCAATTAGCCGCCGCGTAGTTTTAAAGTTACCCTATGCTTACAAAACATAGATGGATGCCAGGCCTGGTGTTTCAAAAACGTTTAACTACGAATGCACCAAGGTTTTTAAAGTTGGCAGGCCTGGTAAGTCTAAAAACAACATTATTCTAAACACAGTACTCTTATTCAAAAATTACTGTAAGTCATCTCAAACACCACACGTCACCCTCTGGCTTGACCAGAGGAGCTTGTGAGGTAAGAGAGGTTATCCACAGTCAAGCTGGATAATGACCGTGCGGGGAAAACTGGATAATGACGATGGGTTATGTCATTACGAGCGCAGCGAAGTAATTCATGGCCAACGTTAAAGGGTTGCGTTTTGCTGTAAACCATGAAGATTGCCACTCCCTAAAGGGTTCGAGATGACAGAGTGTAAAATCTTAACTTAATGGTATTGTGGTTATAGCTTATATTTTATGAACTGTTGGTTCAATGCCGACCTGTTTATAGGTCTTCCAACGTTCACGCCCCATCTTAATTAAATAGTCGGATTGATCGAGTATCTCTATGGTTCTTTGATATTGAGTATGAATACTTGGAAATTCAGGGTGTAAATTAATTAATACATCTTTACACACAGGTTGGATGGTTTCACCAAACAGTTGAATCGGCGCTTTAATATTATTTTCTAAGCCATGATGGATAAAACTTTGTGGTTTTGCATCCCATAGCGTTAAGTCATAACGTTGTGCATCTTGCTGGTTGGCAAAACGCACATCACACAAGCGTTGTTGTTTCCAAATGGTATTGAGTAATTTGCTTAAAAAAGCTTCTCTGTCAGAGGGTTCGGTGGTGTTTAAAACATAGAACAGCACATCAGGCTGTTCCATGATTTTATTCTCATCGTTTTGTTGAGGATGGCTCATCCAGGCTCCATTAAACTTTTTGAGTTTCGTTTAGTAGAAACTCAACTAAAGCTGGAACTGGACGCCCCGTTGCACCTTTATTAGCGCCGCTTACCCAAGCCGTGCCCGCAATGTCTAAATGCGCCCAATCCACTTCTTTGGTGTAACGAGCTAAAAATTGCGCTGCGGTAATAGAACCACCGTCACGACCACCGATATTGGCCATATCGGCAAAGTTAGATTTAAGTTGCTCATCCCACTCTTCACCCAATGGCATCTGCCAGAAACGGTCATAGGTGTTTTCACCTGCGGTAAGTAGGTCACTCACTAGCTGTTGGTTGTTACCCATAATGGCTGAAACATGATGACCTAAGGCAATAATACAAGCGCCTGTTAAGGTCGCCATATCTATAACTTTAGCGGGTTTATACTCTTGTTGAGTATAGGTTAAGGCATCACATAAAATTAAACGGCCTTCGGCATCGGTATTTAATATTTCAATGGTTTGACCAGATAAAGATGTCACAACATCGCCAGGTTTAATCGCATCACCTGATGGCATGTTTTCAGTAGCAGGAATGACACCAACGATGTTTAAGTTTGGTTTTAATTCACCAATCGCTTTAAAAACACCTAAAACGGTCGCTGCCCCCCCCATGTCATACTTCATCTCATCCATGGCTTGACCAGGTTTAAGAGAGATACCACCTGTATCGAAGGTTACCCCTTTTCCGACTAAAGCGATAGGTGCATCTTCAGCATTGCCGCCTTTGTAAGATAAACAAATCATTTTAGGAGGGGTAGCACAACCTTGCGCCACCGCCATAAAAGAACCCATGCCCATCTTAATCATCTGTTCACGTTCAAGAATGTTAATTTCAAAACCGTAATCATTGCCAAGCTGAATGGCTGTTTCAGCCAAATAGGTTGGTGTACAAAAGTTACTTGGCATATTGGCAAGGTCTTGTGTCAAAGCCATGCCTAATGCAGAAGCTTGGCCTTGTTCTACAGATTCAGTTTGTGGCGAGCAAGGAAATACCATACGTTCCAGTTTAGGTTCTTTGGCAGGAAAATCACCACGACTTTCATGGCTATAATCATAGAAGCTACGTTGAAATATTTGCGCATTTTGCATACATGACCAGGCCTGGCTATTTGTGCCAATGGTATTAGGTGCAACAAAGATAAGGGTGTTTACCGTATCCACTGTTCCGCAATGGTCTAAAGCATCGGCTGCGGATTTAACGGCGGT
Source organism: Thiomicrorhabdus sp. Kp2 (assembly GCF_000478585.1). Classification (NCBI taxonomy): domain Bacteria; kingdom Pseudomonadati; phylum Pseudomonadota; class Gammaproteobacteria; order Thiotrichales; family Piscirickettsiaceae; genus Thiomicrorhabdus; species Thiomicrorhabdus sp. Kp2. The sequence goes on along the minus strand of NZ_ARWI01000001.1, from coordinate 894,927 downwards.
TAAATAACCTTTGGTTGTCAGTTTTTCAATTTCACCCACACCAACAAGAATCAGTCGTTTAACGGTAAAATCTTTCGGTTTAACTAATAAAAGTGTTTTGCCAATTTTGCCCGAAAAGTCACCTGCTTGATGTAGCTCTTCTACAAAACTTTCTAATTCAGGTAAAAAGGGGATATTTTCAATACCTTTTGGCAAATTACCATTAGATGTGACTGGCAAAATAAGAGTGTCGATATGGTTTAAGTTTGTCTCAAAAGAAAATTGAATAGATTTCATGGATAAGTTGCCTTTTACCGTTTGTTTTTTGTTTAGTATTTTGTTTGTATATGCCATAACCGTGGTCAGGTATAATGGCGTTTGATTAATTATTCAAATCATTTTAATTGAGTGGACGAGTTTTTGCGAATCCTAGACAAATATATTTTTAAAGAGCTGACATTTACCTTTATAGCGGTATTGCTGGTTCTGCTACTGATTACCTTTGGTAGTGAAGCCACCAAACTGCTTGCGGATGCCATGAAAGGGGAGGTTCCCGCTTCTGTGGTATTGCAATTGTTACTGCTTAAAATCCCCGCTGCGTTAGAGATTATTTTGCCACTGGTGGCGTTGTTAGCCATTATGTTGGCGGTTGGACGCTTGTATCAAGATCAAGAAATGGTGGTGATGAATAGTTGTGCGATTAGCCCTGTATATTTTAAAAAAATTACTTTTGCTTTTTTATTGCCCGTTGCTTTACTGACCACTTGGATCAGTCTTTTTTTAACGCCCTGGAGCTATCAACAAGAGCGTGAAATTATTTCACAAGCGCAAACCATTTCACCTGTTGCAGGTCTGGTTGCTGGTAAGTTTAATCCGCTACCCAATAATCAAGGTGTGCTCTATGCAAAGTCGATTAATGAACAGGGGAAAATGCGCTCGATTTGGTTAAAGTATCAATCCAAAGAAAATGATTTGGTTTTAGTTGCCCCAAAAGGGCAGTTTGAGTGGATTAATAACCGAGTGGTCTTGGTGCTTGAAGAGGGTTTTAGTTACCGTGGTTTGCATGGTCAGGAAGAGGTAACTGTTCAAAAGTACGCACGTTTTGAAGGTTACTTGCCAGAATTAACCCCTGCTAAACTGCGCGCCAAGCTGTTTGAAAAGCCCACTTTTGAGTTAATTGGTTCTACGGATTTAAAAGAACAAGCCATGCTGCAATGGCGTTTGGTGACGCCATTAGGAATTATTGTATTAGGCTTGTTGGGTCTTAAAATGAGTAAAACTGGGCCTAGGGAAGGGCGTTTTGCTAGGATCTTTTTTGCACTGGTTCTGTATATTCTTTATAACCAGTTACTGGTGGTTGGTCGTGACGGCATCTCTAACGGGGGGTGGCCTGTTTGGTTGGGGCTTTGGCCTGTTCCTGTGTTGTTTGCTTGGTTTGCTTTGTCAGATTTTAAAAAATTAAGGTTTATCAAGTCGCTGCCATTAAGGAGTAAGCGAACATGAATCGAATTGAACGTTATTTAGGCGGCGTTGTCCTGAGTTATTCTCTGTTAGTTATGCTGGTGCTCATGGTGATTTTCTCCTTTTTTGAGTTTATGAATCAAGTTGGCAAATTAACCGATAGCTACACGCTCGGATTAGGCGCTTTTTATACCTTACTAAAAGTACCTGTGTACAGTTATGAAGTGTTTCCCATTGTGTTGTTAATTGGCACATTGATGGGGTTGGGCAGTTTAGCCAATCAGTCTGAATTAACCGTGTTACGTGTTACGGGCTGGTCTATCAGGCGAATACTTTGGGCGGTGTTAAAAACGGCCTTTTTAATGTGGCTAGTAATGGCATTGATTGGTGAGTTTGTTGCACCATCCAGTGAAGCTTATGCCAAAAAAATGCGTGCCGAGGCTTTAAACCAAACGTTCTCAATTGGGTCATCGAATGGTTTATGGATTAGAGATGATGCTCAGTACACGCATGTTGGGCGAATTATTTCGAGTGTTGATTTAAGGGATATTGAAATCTATCAATTAAAAGAGGGTAGTATTCAAAGTTTATTGCAAGCTAAGCAAGCCAATTTTGATGGGGTTTGGAAGTTTAAAGAGGTCAGCCGAGTTAATTTAGGGGTCTTAGAATCCGCGGAAACGGCACTTCCTAAGCTCGATTACTCAACAGTCCACTATAAAGAGATTACCCAAAGCTTTCCGTTAAAGCCTGAGGATTTAACCAATTTGGATATTGAAACACGCTATTTAAGTGGTTGGGATCTTTATCATTACATCTCTTTCTTGAAGCAAAACGGCCTAGACGCCAGCTCATATCTATTGTCGTTCTGGCGAAAGTTAGCGACTCCTCTGGTGGTTTTGGCCATGATTGTGGTGGTTTTTCCATTAATCTTTGGCTCTATGCGTCAAGTGAGTGTTGGGCAGCGAATCTTTTTAGGTGTGATGATTGGAATGGGCTTTCATCTTATTAATCAGTTAATTGGTAATATTGCGGTTGTTTATCAATTGCCCGTGTTTTTAGGAGCGGTTGGCCCATCGTTGATTTTATTAGTGTTCGCTTGGTATTGGTTAAGACGGGTTGATTAAGGGTATCGTTGTTTTGAATTGAGCTTTAGAATATTTGAATATTTGAACCACGAAGACACGAAGGCACGAAGGCACTAAGTTTTTTAATCTGTCAGTGCTTGCAAAACAGACTTGGCCACAGGGCTACCAGGCCTGGTAAAAATGATTTGGGTTAAACATTAATTCTGCTTGCAGAAGTCATAAACCAAAACAACAAATCACAAATCGTCATTATCGGGCTTGAGCCGATAATCTCTCACGCAATAGACAGAATGTGAGTTAATGAAAACCCCTTTTTCCTTCGTGTCTTAGTGCCTTCGTGGTGAATTAAAAACCCTAGAAATGATTATTCACTATAAATAATCGCTTCAATCTCTTTAACTTTTTGTTGCACAAGCTCAGCGTCGCCGCGTGATTCAATATTTAAACGCAGTAGTGGCTCGGTATTCGATAATCGAATGTTCATGCGCCACTCTGCAAACTCTAAACTCACACCATCGGTTTCATCCAAAACGGGATTTTCTGCACGGTATTTTTCTTGCACGGCCGCTAAAATTTTAGCACTGTCTTTAACCTTATAATTTAATTCACCGCTACAAGGGTAGGCTTGCATACGCGCTTTGATTAAATCAGAAAGACTTTTACCTGAAGTGCGCATGAGCTCAGCAATGAGTAACCAAGGAATCATGCCGCTATCGCAGTAGGCAAAGTCTCTAAAGTAGTGGTGTGCCGACATCTCTCCGCCATAAATGGCATCTTCTTTACGCATACGCTCTTTAATAAACGCATGACCCGTTTTTGATTGGATTGGAACGCCACCAGCTTGTTTAACTTGGTCAATTGTATTCCAGGTTAATCGAGGATCATGGACGATTTTTTCGCCTGGGTGTTTCTTTAATAAGGTCTCCGCTAACAGACCAACCAGGTAGTAACCTTCAATAAAATGACCGTCTTTATCAAATAAAAAACAACGATCAAAGTCACCGTCCCATGCCACACCAAAGTCCGCATTATTCGCAACAATGGTTTCAGAAGTTATTGCTCTATTATCAACAATCATTGGGTTAGGTACGCCATGCGGGAAGTTGCCGTCGGCCTCATGGTGCAGTCGGATAATGTTAAATGGAAGCTTTTCAGCTAGTTGATCAAAAGTAGGGCCAGCAGCACCATTTCCTGCGTTCACTACGATAGTAAATTCAGGTAATTTATCCACTTCAATATAGGTCAATAGGTGGTCAATGTATGCGCTTTTATCGGTTTTTGAATAGAGCGTACCTTTGGTGCTTGACTGTTCAATATAGTCTTCATTAACCACGCGTGTTTCAATGGCTTTTAAACCAGAATCACCACTGATTGGCTGTGAACCTTTAGAAACCATTTTCATGCCATTGTGGCCTTTAGGATTATGGCTTGCAGTGACCATGATTCCGCCATCGGCATGGTAATGCGATGTGCCAAAGTAAACTTCTTCTGTTCCACATAAACCAAGATGAATAATATCTACGCCTGAATCCATTAAGCCATTACAAAGTGCCTCAGAAAGAGCTGGGCTTTCTAAACGAATATCGTGACCAATCACTATGTTTTTAGGTTTAAATTCACTGGCAAAAGCTCGGCCTATTTTGTAGGCGAGGTCAGTATTTAAATCGTCTGGCACAATGCCGCGAATATCATAGGCTTTAAAAGCTGGAAGTTTTGTCATAGCAATATTTTCTTAATATGAGGTGAGTTTTGTTGCGGGTAAAAAAATGCCTGATAATTAGTTACCAGGCCTGGTAGGTTTTAAAATGTATTAAATTTAGCGACCAACACCGTAATAGGTAAAGTGATTCTCTTCTACCCAATACTTATTATAAAGGTTACGCCCATCTAAAAGAATTGGGGTTTGCATATTCTCTTTTAGCAGGGTTAAATCGGGTGACCAAAACGCTTTATATTCGGTTAAAACGCATAATGCATCCGATTTAACGGTAGCATCATACATTTCTGTATGAAAACTCACCTTTTGCTGTTCATGCAGTGAAAGATGTTTATGAACCCATTTTTGTACCGCTTCCAGCGCGAAAGGGTCATGTAACTTGAGTGAGCAGCCTTGGCTAATAAACGCTTTAATTAGGGTTAAGCTCGCGGAGCTTTGTATTGATGTGGTATTGGGTTTATAACCTAAGCCCCATAAAGAGATGGTTTTTCCGTGTAAATCACAATCAAAGTGTTGCCAAAGTTTTCTAAAAAACAGCTCTTTTTGGTTTTCATTAATGTCTATCACCGATTGCAGCAAACTTTTACCACCACTTTGATGGGCTTGCGGTAACAGTAATTTAATACGCTCTAAATCGCGAGTGAAATTGTCTCCACCAAATCCAATTCCAGAATATAAATAGGCACGCCCTATACGTTTATCCGCTCCTAAGCCCAAACGAACCTCTTCAATATCGGCATCAATTTTTTCAGCAATGGATGCGAGTTCATTCATTAATGAGATGCGTGTGGCTAGCATGGCATTGGTGGCGTACTTAGTTAATTCAGCCGAGGCAGGTGACATACCAATAATTACATCTCGATTACGGTTAAAGGGGGCGAAGATTTGTTTAAGTTGAGTTTTAATTTTTTCGCTAGACGTGCCAATAATAATTCTATCGGGTCGAGTAAAACGCTCTATGGCGTGACCGTCGGCCGCAAAATCTGGGTTTACTGCAAATTCAAGATTTGCCGTTTGCGCAAGTTCTTTGGCTAAACCAATCGTAAAGTTACTACGCACAATGAGTGTACTGCTTTTATTAGCGTTGTCTGCCAGCTCTTTGGCAATGCGTTTAGCGTTATGACAGTCGTCAGGGTTTAGGGCAATAATATGGCATTCTGCTTGGTGATTAAAATCCTCACTAATGGTTAAACGTTCTGATTCTAATTGGCTATCTAACAGTTCTACCAGGCCTGGTTCAGCAAAATCGCCAATTCGTTGACCAATAAGAGTAACGTGGTTACCTGTTTCTGCTAAACAACCTGCGCAAACCATGGCACTAATGGTATCGCCAAAAACATTAATTTTCATTTTGAGTATTCCATATTGTCTCTAAAATACCTTGAGTGGATGAATCAAGATTTGAAGCATCTTTTGACTCAATTTTCTGCAAGATTTCCATGGCAATTTTTTTCCCAAGTTCAACACCCCATTGGTCAAATGGATTGATATCCCAAATGACCGACTGCACAAAAACACTGTGTTCGTAGAGGGCAATCATCATACCGAGGTGTTTAGCATCCAACTTATCAAATAGCAGGGTGTTAGATACTTGACCGCCTGGATAATCTTTATGTGGGTTTTCACCTTTTTGGCCAACCATCAGCGCGCGGCTTTGTGCCAGGCAGTTAGCGATATTTAGGTTGTGATGGAAAACGTGGCGTTCAGTATTACCATGCGCTTGAGCATAGAGAATAAAATCGGCCATAACCCGTTCTGTGCCCTGGTGCATCAACTGATAAAAAGCATGTTGTGCATTAGGGCCCACTTCACCCCAAAGAATGGGGCAAGTGCGATAATCAACTGTTTCTCCGTCTCGCGTGACGTGTTTACCGTTACTTTCCATGACTAGCTGTTCTAAATAGCTAGCTAGATATTTTAAGCGTGAGTCATAAGGCAAGATAGCCTGGCCTGCTAAATTTAAAAAGTTAATATTCCAAACGCTAATCATGCCAAGCATAACCGCAACATTCTCTTTAAAGGGCGTGGTTCTGAAATGAATATCCATCTCATTTGCACCTTCCAGAAAAGCTTTAAAACCTTCCATACCTTGTTGTAGCGCAATGGTTAAACCAATGGTTGACCATAAAGAGAATCGTCCGCCAACCCAATCCCAAAAAAGAAGTTGATGCTCGGGCAAAAGTCCCCATTCATCCATCATTGGCGCATTGGTGGATACACCAATAAAGTGCTGCATGGTTCCTGCGTGGGTTGGAGAGTATTGTTCAATCCACTCTTTAGCGGTTGCCGCCAGAGAAAGGGTGTCGATGGTGGTAAAGGATTTAGAGGCAATAATAAAAAGGGTGGTTTCAGCAGAGAGTGTTTTTAATACACGTTGTAGTTGTTTACCATCAAGGGTAGAAACAAAGTGAAGCTCTGGAGCATGTGGGCTTCTTACCCCTTTTAAGGCGTGAGTCACCATTAAAGGGCCTAAATCACTGCCGCCAACCCCAATGTTGACTACATCGGTAATTGCTTTACCTGAATAACCGCGTAATTGTTTACCATGAATACGGTCAACAATCTCTTGCATTTTTTGCCATTCTTGACTGACTTCAAGTTTTGGATTTTGCAAATCTCTTAAAGCGGTATGCCCAGCGGCACGTCCTTCAGTGTGGTTTACCTTTTCGCCAGTGAACAGTTTTTCAATCCACTCTGAGAGTTTTGCCTCTTCTGCTAATTGAATTAAAGCGTGACGTTCTTCGGCATTGATATTCTGCTTAGAATAATCAAGTACCAGGCCTGGTAACTTGACATGAAAGTCTTGAAAACGGTTTGAATTATCTGTAAAAAGGCTTGCTAAATGCCGTTCTTTAGCATGAAAACTTAATTGTTCTAATGTGCTATAAGAAGCGAGTTTCTTCATAGGCTATACTCTTTTAACCATGTTTTAAATTCATCTCCCAGCTCTGGATGCTGAACCGCAAATTGAACCGTTGCTTTTAAATACCCTAGCTTATCACCACAATCATAGCTTTCGCCAGACAAGCAATAGGCATCCACTTCAGAAATTTCCATTAATTGGGCAATCGCATCGGTAAGCTGAATTTCATTACCAGCACCTTTAGGAGTGACTCGTAATAGATTTAAAATTTTATTTTCTAAGATATATCGCCCTGTAACCGAAAGGTTGGATGGCGCTTCAGTTACTTTAGGCTTTTCAATGATGGCGGCCATTTTGCATGATTGGCTTGGTAGCAAATCTGCTCCCATACAATCCGCAATACCATATTTATCCACTTCTGATTCAGGTACAGGCTCAACCATAATTTGGCTATGCTTGGTTTTTCTAAACGCATTTGCCATGTTTTTTAAATCGACCGAATCATTATTTAAAATTACGTCAGGCAACATAACCGCAAAATCTTCATCACCAATAATGGGTGCCGCGCAAAGCACTGCATGACCTAACCCCAGTGCTTGGGGTTGTCTAACCGAAATGATGTTGGCATCATTTGGTAAAATATGCCCCACTTTTTCAAGTAAATCCGTTTTGTTTTTAAAGGCTAAGGTTTTTTCCAATTCAAAGTTGTGGTCAAAATGGTTCTCAATCGCACCCTTTGAAGAGTGTGTAACCAAAATAATATCCGTAAAACCTGCTGACACCGCTTCTCTTACAACATACTGAATTAAAGGCTCATCGACTAAAGTAATCATCTCTTTTGGGATGGCTTTGGTAGCAGGTAAAAAACGTGTTCCAAGACCTGCAACAGGGATAACAACTTTTCGTAATGATGACATATGTAAATCCTAAAATTTGAAACTTAAAATCAAGTCTCTAATAAAAATAAGTATTGAATCGTACTTTACTGTGATTCAACCTCCAAGTAAATGAAGTTTTAGTGAATCTTGCAGCCTGTATAGTTTTTTCAATTCTTTAAAATAATATACACGATACAAGGGTTCCATTATTGTTAATAGCAATCAAGAGACCTTTGCACGAGTCAAGGCACGGTTAAAAATGGCTAAAATTCCCCCCGTTTTTTGTTAAAAAACTAGTGAATAGCTCGCTATTCACTAGTTTTTCGCCGCAACCAGGTAAATTTTATCTTATTTTTTCCTCGCACCTCACTCGTACAAAGGTCTCTAAGTAATAACAATTTCAAATTTAGCAATATGCAAGCCAGGGTAGTTTTGAACGCTTTTTTATGCTATTTAACATGTTGTTATTAAAGTATTAAATGAGTGTTGTGGTGTTAATGGTTTGAGTTTGTTTTTTGAATAATCCCATACAAATGGCGAGTGCAAGATTTCCTTTGGTGCACAATTCATCGCTTGAATGCACCAATCTAAACATTTAAAAATAAAAGCGTTGAGTAGGTGTGTTTTTAAGTGTAGTCACTTTATAGGTATATCCATTATGAGTGTAAGTGGTTGATTTTTATTGTTCTAAAAAAGAATAAGTCGAAACTACAAAAAAAAGTTAAAAAAATCTTGCACAGCAAAATTATTTCCCTATAATACGCACCCATACAGAGCGTTGCTCAGTATCTATTCCCCAATAGTTCAGTTGGTAGAACACCGGACTGTTAATCCGTATGTCCCTGGTTCGAGTCCAGGTTGGGGAGCCATATTCTAAAGCCCTAGTCGCAAGACTGGGGCTTTTTTGTTTCTAGCTTATTTGTTTTAAAGTCTAGAAAGCCAACATCTTTATTCTGCCAGGCCTGGTAGAGTCAATTCTTTATTAAATGTAAGAACTGTGGATGCATTAATTTTGTAAGAGATTATTTTGGATTTTTGAAAAAAGGGAAATGAGATTACTTTAAGGAAAAGTAATTGGTACGACCGAGTGGATTCGAACCACCGACCCCCACCATGTCAAGGTGGTGCTCTAACCAACTGAGCTACGGTCGTACAATAGAGAACAAGTTGAATGTGGTACCAGTGGGCGGACTCGAACCGCCACGCTATCACTAGCAACGGATTTTGAATCCGTCATGTCTACCAATTTCATCACACTGGCATTAACTTGTGGTCGCGAATTATAGGAGGTTAAGCGGGTTCTGTCAAATTTAAATATCTATTTAAAAATGACTTTATCGGTGTGTTTTTGTGACTGCTAAAGGGCTTGTATTTGTTTTTTTATGTGATTGATAAAAAAAGCTGTTTTGACCTGTTGGTTGCATTGTTTATACTTCGCCATAAAAATAATTTATCAAAAAGTGATAGTTTCAGTGAGAAAAGTTTTTCCTCAAGAAAGTTTTATGGGTCAATTTGTTCGCTCTTTATTATGGGCGCTTTTATTAATGGCGATATTTAGTGTGATTCAGCTTCAGTTTATTCAAGCTGAAGTGGGGGTGTCTGGCTGGCTCTTGTTGATTTGTATTTCGGTTTTATTGGGCGGAGTCATTAGTGTAGCCCTAAAGTTGTTAAGTGTTCGATATCAAGAGTATGGAATTTTTAAGGCTGTTGTTGATTTATCACTTGAGTTTACCTATGTGCGAACAGTAAATGGAAAATATGAATATGTGTCACCAGCGGTTCTGCCTTTGACGGGATATACTCCAGAGGATTTTTATTCTACCCCCAATTTTATGGATGCAATCATTCATCCCGAAGATAAGGTTTATTGGGGTGAGCATGTGCATTCTGTGAATGATGATGGTCAGCCAGAAAAGGTGGAGTTTAGGATTTTAACTAAGCAAGGGGATGTTCGTTGGTTGGAGCATTTATGCGGACCATTTCACAATAAAAAAGGCAAAATTATAGGTGTTAGGTCAATTAATATTGATATTACTGACCGTAAGTTAGCCTCTCAAAAAGCAGATGAGCTGGCTTTGTATGACCCTTTAACGAACTTGCCTAATAGACGTTATCTTAATGATTATATGAATCAGTTAATTGAACAGTCTGAAGCTCATGCAAGAAACGAAGGATTTGCGGTTTTCTTTATTGATTTGAATCGTTTTAAATATATCAATGATGCGCATGGGCATACCGTGGGGGATGAGCTCTTAAAGGAAGTTGCGAGAAGGTTTAAATCCAGTTGTATGGATTCTAAACAAGCAATGATTGCTCGGTTTGGAGGGGATGAGTTTATTGTTGTGACTAAAAATAGTGTAACAACAGAGGCCGTGCAAGCCTGTGTTGCGCATATGAACCAGTTGTTAGAAAAACCTTTTAGAGTTCATGGGCACCGTTTAAGTGTTGGGGTAACAGCGGGGGTTGCTTTATATCCACAAGACGGATTAACGCCTGAAATACTCATTAAAAATGCTGATGCGGCGATGTTTAAGGCAAAAAGCCAAGGTTTAAATATGTCGTTTTTTTCCCATGAAATGACTCAACATGCAACGGAAATGGTGGATTTGCAAAGTCGATTAAGAGGGGCTTTAACACGTGGTTTGATTAAGCCTTTCTATCAACCTTTAATTGATTTAAAAACGGGTAAAACAATGGGGGTAGAGGTTTTAGCGCGTTGGATGTCAGAGGATGGGAGCGTGGCACCATCACCTGCGGTGTTTATTCCTGTTTCTGAAGAGACAGGCCTTATTTGGGCTTTGAGTGAGTCAATGATTAATCAAGCAGGTAGTGATATTGTTGCTTGGCAAAATCAGGGTATTCAGATGAAGTATTCAATTAATGTCTCTGCAAGACAGTTTTCTGATGATAATTTCTGTAACCAGGCAATTGAACAGTTTGAACGGTTGGGGGTTGATCCAACAACGGTTCAGATTGAATTGACTGAGAGTGTGTTGTTAAATGATACTCAGCGCAGCTTAGAGAAGATTCAGGAATTGAAATCCAGAGGTTTTATGATTGCTTTGGATGATTTTGGAACAGGGTTTGCCTCTTTACATTATTTAACCCTTTTTCCGTTTGATACGCTGAAGGTGGATCGAGCATTTGTTACCAATATTATTGAGGATAAGCGCCAGTTTTCAATTGCAAAATCGATTATCAATCTTGCACATGATCTTGATTTGGTGGTCGTCGCAGAAGGGATTGAGACAGAAGAGCAGCGACAAGTTTTATTTGAGTTGGGTTGTGATATTGGGCAGGGTTATTTATTTAGTCGCCCAATTGCGCCAGCTTGTTTAACGGAGTTAATGGCGGCGTAAAAGAGAGGATTGTAAGATTTTGCTAAGACTTTGGTTTGCTAAAAATATAACCGCTTGAAAATAAAGACACAATCAGCGAAAATAGCGCCCCTTTATTCTATGGATAAATGGGCGTTTTTTTTATTTAAATAGTTAAGAAAATCGCTGATTTAATACTTTTGTGAAACGACAAGACTTCTTTTTTGAACTGCCTGAAAATCTGATTGCTCAACAACCGCCTAAGCAGCGCCGTGATAGTCGGTTGCTGGTGATGTCTGGTGCTGAGTCCGATTACACAATCATCGATGCCAAATTTCCAGATTTACTCTCTTATTTAAAACCCAATGATTTATTGGTTTTTAATAACACCAAAGTGATTCCCGCACGTTTGTTTGGAGAGAAGCAAACAGGTGGAAAGATTGAACTATTGATTGAACGAGTGGTGGACGATAAAACTTTATTAACCCATATTCGTTCAAGTCGCTCACCAAAGCCAGGCACGATTTTAACGATTGAAAATGCCTTTGATGTAGAGGTAATAGGGCGTCAAGATGCACTGTTTATTGTAAAGGTGCTTTCTGATAAGTCGGCTTTAGAGTTGGTTGAAGAAAATGGCCATATGCCGTTACCACCTTACATTGAACGCCCAGAAGATGAAGAGGCCGATAAAGAGCGTTATCAAACGGTGTATTCACAAAAACCAGGTGCGGTTGCCGCACCCACGGCAGGGCTTCATTTTGACAATGAACTAATGGCGGACATTAAGGCCAAAGGTGTGGATATAGGTTTTGTAACTTTGCATGTAGGTGCAGGAACCTTTAAGCCTGTTCAGGTGGATGAGATCGCGGAACATGTTATGCACTCTGAGTATTTAGAAGTGTTACCAGGCCTGGTAGAACAAGTGCAACAAGCCCGAGAAAAAGGTGGCCGAGTGATTGCAGTAGGCACTACGTCTGTACGGTGTTTGGAGAGCGCGGCCAAATTTAGCAATACAGGCAAAATTGCACCTTACCAAGGTGAAACCGATATTTTCATTACGCCTGGTTATGAGTTTAAAGAGGTGGATGTGTTGTTAACCAACTTCCACTTACCCGAATCGACCTTGATTATGTTGGTCTCCGCCTTGGCGGGTTATCAAAGAACGATGGACGCCTATAAACACGCAGTAGAAAATCAATATCGCTTTTTTAGTTATGGCGATGCGATGTTGGTTTTTCCCAAAAAACAAACAATAAATTGATATATAAAATTGATACATATTTAGACAGAACCAAATAGGAAAGATAATGGAATTTGAATTAGATAATACCGATGGCCGCGCCCGAAGAGGGCGTTTAAAGTTTGAGCGAGGTATCGTTGAAACGCCTGCTTTTATGCCTGTGGGTACCTATGGTTCTGTAAAAGGCATGACGCCAGAAGAGATTAAGGAAACAGGCGCACAAATTATTTTGGGCAATACCTTTCACTTAGCTCTACGCCCTGGTACAGATATTATTGAACTGCACGGTGATTTGCATGACTTTACCCATTGGGATGGCCCAATCCTGACCGATTCAGGCGGATTTCAAGTGTTTAGTTTGGGCAAAATGCGCAAGATTAAAGAAGAGGGTGTGACCTTTAATAGCCCAGTAAATGGCGCCAAAATTTTTATGGGACCTGAAGAGTCCATGGAAGTTCAGCGTAAATTAGGTTCGGATATTGTGATGATATTTGACGAGTGTACGCCTTATCCTGCAGACCATAAAACGGCTCGTGAATCGATGGAGCTTTCAATGCGTTGGGCGCAGCGTTCTAAGGATGCTCATGGCGAGAGTCCTGCAGCCCTGTTTGGTATTGTGCAAGGCGGTATGTATGAAGACTTACGCATTCAGTCGATTGAGGGTTTAAAAGAGATTGGTTTTGATGGTTATGCTATCGGTGGACTATCGGTTGGTGAGCCAAAAGATGAGATGATGGCCACTTTAGATTTTACTGAACCTCATATGCCTAAAGATAAACCTCGCTACTTAATGGGAGTGGGTAAGCCCGAAGATTTGGTAGAGGCGGTTCGTCGTGGTATTGATATGTTTGATTGTGTGATGCCAACCCGTAATGCACGTAATGGTTTTTTATTTAGCCGAGAAGGTGTGGTTAAGCTTCGTAACGCTAAACATAAAACTAGCCTAAAACCCATTGATGAAAAATGCAGTTGCTACACCTGCCAAAACTACACTCTAGCCTATTTGCATCACTTAGATAAATGTAAAGAGATTCAAGGTGCACGTTTAAATACCATTCATAACTTGCATTACTATCAAGATGTTATGCAAGGCATGCGAGATGCGATTGCCGAAAATAAATTAGATGTTTTTGTTGAAGAGTTTTATGCAGGTATTGGTCAACCCGTTCCGCCACTAGACTGAATGTTAAACGGCAGAGTGAATAGGAAAAGTGGCCTTGAATGCCATATATCTTATTGAAATAAGACAAGTTGCCAGGCCTGGTAACTTGGTAAAGAGAGTCAACACGGTTTTGTTGTGATATTAATCGACAATTAAACGGTATTTAGCTTAGATTTTTTATTCTAGCTGTGCCAAAATACAACGATTAATTTTTTTGATATTTTTAGGAGTAAAAGATATGAGCTTTTTTATTAGCGATGCAATGGCAGAAGGTACAGCAGCGGCGCAAGGCGGTGGATGGGAAGGAATTATTCCATTAGTTTTATTGTTTGTTGTTTTCTACTTTTTACTCATTCGTCCACAACAGAAAAAAGTAAAAGAGCATAAAGCACTGGTTGAAGCGATTAAGAAAGGCGATGAAGTAGTGACTTACGGTGGTCTTGCTGGAAAAATTCGTGATATGGGTGATAACTTCTGTGATATTGAAATCGCAGAAAACGTAGTGGTAAAAGTTGAACGTCAAAACGTTTCACGTTTATTGCCAAAAGGCACACTTAAAGGCGAATAATTCGTTTTTATATGGAAAGCCTTTTTTCAGGTTTTCCTTAAGGGGCAGTTAGAGTCGATCATGGCTTTAATGCCCCTTTTGTGCTTCTAGGCGTTGAGGTTTTTTCTCTCTTAGAGTCTTTCTCAAGAGTGGTTCTTCTTAGTAAAAGGCTTTTAGAAAACCCCATAAAATTCAGAAAATTGGAATCGAACTTATGTTTCAAACACAACAAAAAATCATAGCGAACCGTTACCCAGCCTGGAAATACCTGCTGTTGGTCGTGATTACTGTGATTGGTTTAACCTACGCCATGCCAAACCTATTTGGCGATGACCCTGCGGTACAAATCTCACCCGCTAAATCGGTGGTGTTTAATGCTGATACGCAAATGCAAGTTGAAAAAGTCCTTGCTGATTCAGGCTTAGAGGTCAAATCATCGGTTTTTGAAGGCGGACGTTTTTTAATTCGTTTTAATGATACCGAAGACCAAATTAAGGCTAAGTCTGTTTTAAAAGAGAGTTTAGGCAGACAAGCGGTTGTGGCATTAAACTTAGCGCCAGCCACTCCAGCCATGTTGCAAAACATTAGTGCAGCACCTATGTACCTTGGTTTGGATTTGCGTGGTGGTGTGCACTTTTTAATGGATGTGGACATGGAAGCGGCGGTTGACAAAGCTTATCTACGTTACATTGATGAGGTCAAAGGTTCTTTACGTGAAGAGAGAGTTCGTTATATCTCTGTTGAAGTGGAAAATGAAGCATTAGAAGTTCAGTTTAAAGATTTAGAAACCCTACAAGCAGGCCTGGTAAAACTGAATGAAGTTTATGGTAATCGATTCCAAATTACTTCTGATGAAGCGACTTCTGCTCCTAAAGCGATGTTAACACTTTCACAAGCTACGATTGCTGAAACCAAAAAATATGCCTTACAGCAAAACATCACCACTTTACGTAATCGTATTAATGAGTTGGGTGTGGCTGAGCCTGTTATTCAACAGCAAGGTGATCGCCGCATTGTAGTGCAATTACCTGGTGTGCAAGATACCGCGCGAGCTAAAGAAATTTTAGGTGCTACCGCCACATTAGAATTCCGTTTGGTGGAAGAGAAGGGTGACCCTTACCGTGCTGATAAAACAGGTTATGCGCCAAATGGCTCAATTATCTATCACTTTCGTGATGGTCGACCATTACTGTTAAAACGTCGCATTATAGTCAGTGGTGAAAACGTCATTAACGCCCAGTCTGGGATTGATCCGCAGCAAGGTTCTGCGATGGTTAACGTGACCTTAGATGGCGCTGGTGGTCGTAAGATGCTCGCCACCACTAAAGAAAATGTAGGTAACCGTATGGCGGTGGTTTACATTGAAAACCGTGTTGAAACCATTGAAGAGAATGGGGTTAAAGTCAAAAAACGTATTACCACTAAAGACGTGATTAATGCGGCGGTCATTCGTGGACAGTTTGCGAACCGTTTCCAAATTACAGGGTTAGATTCACCACAAGAAGCGCAAGATTTAGCCTTACTACTGCGTGCTGGAGCGCTGGCAGCGCCAATGGAAATTGTTGAAGAACGTACTGTTGGGCCAAGCTTAGGTCAAGATAACATCAACCAAGGCTTTATGTCGGTTGTAGTTGGTTTCTTGTTGGTGTTAGTGGTCATGGCTTGGCGTTATAAAGTGTTTGGTATGGTCGCTAACGTGGCTTTATTACTTAACTTGGTGATTATTGTTGCGGTACTGTCTATGTTGCAGGCCACTTTAACACTGCCTGGTATTGCGGGGATTGTCTTAACCGTCGGTATGGCGGTGGATGCCAATGTACTGATTTTTGAGCGTATTCGAGAAGAGATGAAAAACAGCTCTATTCAAACGGCCATCTATTCGGGTTATGAAAAAGCCTTTGTAACCATTGCCGATGCCAATATCACCACGTTACTAGCGGCAGTTGTGCTGTTTAGCTTTGGTACAGGGCCAATCAAAGGTTTTGCGATTACCCTATCTATCGGGATTATCACCTCGATGTTCACTGCGATTCTTGGAACGCGTGCGATTATTAACCTTCTATACGGCAATAAGCGCGTTGAGAAAATCTCGATTTAAGGTGACGTTATGACAACAGAAACAATGACAGCAGAAGCAAAAACAACCAATATTAATTTTATGGGACAACGTCATATTGCGATGGCGTTCTCAATTTTCTTAATTATTGCCTCATTTGCGGGTTTATGGATGAAAGGCTTAAATTTTGGTATCGACTTTACTGGCGGTACTTTAATTGAGCTTTCTTATCCTAAGCCTGTTGATTTAACCAAGTTACGTGCAGATTTAACGGAAGCGAACTATGGTGAAGCGGTTGCGCAGCACTTTGGTTCGGCAGAAGATGTTTTAATCAGAATTGCGCCACGTGAAGGTATGAACTCAGCACAGCTTAGTAATCAAGTGATGGAAGCTTTAAATGCCGCCACTGACGAAGAGATTACCTTGCGTCGTGTCGAGTTTGTTGGCCCACAGGTAGGGGATGAATTAACCGAAGATGGTGCCTTAGCGGTTTTATATGCATTATTTGGTATTTTGATTTATGTGGCGCTTCGATTCGAGTGGCGTTTTTCAGTAGGTTCGGTAGCCGCCTTAATTCACGATGTGATTATTACCATTGGTGTTTTTGCTTGGACACAAATGCAGTTTGATTTAACCGTATTGGCGGCTATTTTAGCGGTCATTGGTTACTCATTAAACGACACCATTGTTGTATTTGACCGTGTGCGTGAAAACTTTAGAACCATGCGTGATGGAACACCAGTAGAGATTACTAACGTGGCGGTCAATCAAATGTTGTCACGTACCTTAATGACCTCGATTACTACATTGATTGTGCTTTTAGCCTTGTTTTTCCTAGGTGGCGAAATCATTCACGGTTTTGCGGCTGCATTGATTGTAGGTGTGGTGGTTGGTACCTTCTCATCCACTTACGTAGCGAGTGCTGTAGCGTTAATGCTGGGTGTGTCTAAAGAAGACTTAATGAAAGCGCCAAGTGAATCGGTTGATCGTGAAGCCCAAGAAGCTGAGCTACAACGTGCTTTCTTAGAAGCAGAAGCCAAACGTGAAGCAAAACTTGCTAAACAAGGTAAAAAACTCGACGAAGACGACGAACTGTAGCTCATCTTCGATAAGTTACCAGGCCTGGTAACTTTATAAAAGCCAGCGTAATGCTGGCTTTATTGGTTGTTGGTCAGCCAAATTAAATTCAAAACAGGGCTTTATTGTGCTGATTTAAGCCAATCAAAATAAGCCAAATAGATAGAGTAAACATCAATGTCATTGATATTAGAAACCACTAAACGCAGAACATTTGCGATTATTTCTCACCCAGATGCGGGTAAAACCACCGTGACAGAAAAACTCCTGTTATACGGCGGAGCAATTCAAATGGCAGGTGCGGTAAAAAGCCGAAAAACTGATCGCGGAGCGACTTCTGACTGGATGAAGATGGAGCAGGAACGTGGTATCTCGGTTGCCTCATCGGTTATGCAGTTTCCGTATAAAGATGTGATGATTAACCTGCTGGATACTCCAGGTCATGAAGACTTCTCGGAAGATACTTATCGTACCTTAACCGCAGTGGATTCTGCGTTAATGGTAATTGATGTGGCCAAAGGGGTGGAAGACAGAACCATTAAGTTAATGGAAGTTTGTCGCTTACGAACGACCCCTATTTTAACCTTTATCAATAAGTTAGACCGGGAAGGACGTGATCCAATTGATCTGATGGATGAAGTGGAAAGTGTACTAAAAATTGATTGTGCGCCGATGACTTGGCCAATTGGTATGGGGAAGCGTTTTAAAGGGATTTATCACCTTTATAACGACACGATTCGCCTATTTGCAGTAGCCGATGGTCAAAAGGCTTCTGAAGGTGAGTTAATCCAAGGGTTGGATAATCCGCGTTTGGATGAACTGATTGGCGACCAAGCCGAAGAGCTACGTGAAGAGATTGAGCTGGTTCAAGGTGCAAGTCATGCGTTTGATTTAGAACAGTTTTTAGCGGGTAAGTTAACCCCCGTGTTTTTTGGTTCAGCGGTGAATAACTTTGGTTTGCAAGAGTTATTAGATGGCTTTGCTCAGTATGCACCTACTCCAATGGGGCGTGAGACTGAAACACGTACGGTTAAGCCAGATGAAACCAATCTAACAGGCTTTATCTTTAAAATTCAGGCCAATATGGATCCTGCACACCGTGACCGTGTGGCTTTTATGCGTATTGTTTCAGGTAAATATGAAAAGGGTATGAAGCTTAAACATGTGCGAATTGGTAAGGACGTTAAAATTGCTAAAGCGATTACCTTCTTAGCTAATCGTCGTGATCAAGCTGAAGAAGCTTATCCTGGGGATATTATTGGTTTACATAACCACGGTACGATTAAGATTGGTGATACCTTTACGCAAGGTGAAGAGCTTAAATTCACAGGGATTCCTAATTTTGCGCCAGAACTTTTCCGTCGTGCCCAGTTAAAAGACCCAATGAAAATGAAAGCACTGCAAAAAGGGTTAACCCAGTTATCAGAAGAGGGGGCAACCCAGTTGTTCCGTCCTGTGAATAATAATGATTTAATCTTGGGTGCTGTGGGGATTCTTCAGTTTGAGGTGGTGGCACAACGTCTTAAAGATGAGTACAACGTAACCTGTATGTTTGAACCTGTAAATGTGAACACGGCACGCTGGGTGATAGGCCCTAAAGCTGAAATTGAAAAATTCACCTCTAAGGTTCGTGAAAACGTCGCTTACGATGCGGCAGATCAACTGGTTTATATTGCGCCTACTCGTGTTAACTTGGCGTTGACTGAAGAGCGTTGGCCAGAATTGCAGTTTGTAGCCACTAGAGAGCACTAATATTATGCTTAGTAATTTCTAAAACAAGCTGTTTAAAATGCAAAAAGCCAGGAATCTGAAGTGACCCCCAAATGTTGGACACCAACTTTGGGGGTTTTTCATGTCCAAATACAATCGAGAATTTAAACTGGCGATTGCTAAGCAATGCCTTTCTCATGAATCCAGTCTGTCCATTTCCAAGCGACTCGGTATTCCAGATCGCTATATCCGTTACTGGACACAAGTCTATCGTTTCCATGGTCAAAATGCGTTTATCAAACGTAACACACCATACTCTTTTGAAGACAAATATCGTATCCTAAAACACATGCGTGAAAATCACTGGTCTATTAGTTATACCAGTATTGTCCATAACATGAGTTCTCCAGGTACGATTTCTACTTGGCTCACTCAATTCGAACGGTTCGGCCTTTCAGGCTTGCAGCCTAAAAAGCAGGGTAGAAAAATGAAAAAAAACCAAAAGCAAGAAACCATTAAACCAACCGAACAAATGAGCCTAGAAGAGTTACGAGAAGAACTCGAATACCGTCGAGCGGAGAATGCCTATTTAAAAAAGCTCGATGCCCTGCTTCAGGAAAAAGAACGCCAAACCAAGAAAAAGCAGGGCTCATAGATCAGCTTAGAAAGTTCTATCCACTTAAACATCTTCTCAAGGCTGCAGGGCTTGCACGCAGTGTGTTTTATTACCATCAGGCTCGCAGTGCGCTGCCTGATCGTTATGCGGACGTTAAAAGAGCGATTCAACAACTCTTTAATGAGCATAAAGGTCGTTATGGGTATCGACGCATGACCTATGCATTAAGGCGCTTAGGTCACTTTTTAAACAAGAAGGCCGTTCAACGTTTAATGCAAGAACTGAACTTAAAGTCATTCGTCAGGCCAAAGCGTTACCGATCCTATAGAGGTCAAGTAGGCCGAATTGCCGAAAATGTGCTTCAAAGAAACTTCCGTGTTGATGCACCAGATAAAAAATGGGTAACCGATGTCACGGAGTTTAAAGTCGGAGAACAGCGAGTTTACTTATCCCCCGTGATTGACCTGTTTAACCAAGAAGTGATTAGTTATCGAGTGGCCAAGAGTGCACGGCTTCCACTGGTGACGGACATGCTTAAAGAAGCGATGAGTAAGTTAACAGGCAAAGTTAAACCCATATTCCACAGTGATCAAGGTTGGCAGTATCAGCATGGTGATGTTCAGGAGCTACTAAAAAAGCATGGATTAACTCAGAGCATGTCAAGAAAAGGGAACTGTTTAGACAATGCGGTTGCTGAGAACTTTTTTGGCATTCTCAAAACCGAGATGTATCATCGTAAGAAGTTCAATAGTGCTGAGCATCTAATGGAAGAAATTAAAGACTATATTGAGTATTACAATACAAAACGAATCAAGGTGAAACTAAAAGGCCTGACTCCGATAGAATATCGAAATCAGGCCTTAAGTGCCGTTTAACTAAAATGTCCAACTTTTTGGGGTCACTTCAATCTCCTGGCTTTTTGCGTTTTATGGTTACAAGCCTTAACAGGCCTGGTAACTTTAAATTAGAAAATTGTTGATTAAATCTCACTAATTAAAAAGGTAACACGGCGGTTCATACGTTTACCTTCTGCCGTTGTGTTACTGGCAATTGGACGTTCTTCACCATAACCATAAGTGACAATGCGATCGCGAGAGATACCATTATCCATTAGGTGAAAGGCGACATTTTTTGCACGGTTTTCAGATAATTGCTGATTATAGGTGTTTGAACCATCAGAATCGGTATGGCCTTCAATGTGTACACGTGTGTTTGGGTGTCTTTTTAAAGTGTCTAAAACGGGTTTTAAACGCGTAAGTTCGTAGGGTTCAAGGTTGGCTGAACCAGAACGGAAGTTAACATCTTTAACGTCTACCTGAACGTACTCTTGACCACCAATGGAAACGGCTGAAACATCGGTATTGGGATCATTGGCTGTTCCTGCCTGAACGTCACCATATACCTGTCGTGCCGTATAACCTGCAAGTGCACCCACAGCCACCTTGCCGAGATTGTTATCTACGCCCATTGCATTAGCCGCTAAGGCGCCTGCAACAGCAGCAATACCAGTAATCACATTACGTTCTGTTTCACGTTCTTCAGTAGGGCGGTTAGGATCGTTGGCGCAACCAGCTGTTAGAGAGATAAGTGTCGCAGTAGCCATAGCGGCAATTAGTTTTTTATTCATGATTTAATCTCCATGTGACTTTGAAAGTCGATGTAAAATTTTTACTTATAGTTTAGTTATAGTAGATATTGACTTAGCTTGCAAGTGAATATCTATGAGAAAGCGGCAATTGTCATACTTATGAAAGAGTCGATTCAGGGTGTAAATAAGATTGGCAGGCAAGGTTGCTTAAATGCTCTTTGAGGGGTATCTGATGGTTAGATAAGTACTATGGTCGCCAGGCCTAAGAATACAAAAAAACCAAGAGAGTCGGTTACGGTAGTCAACATTAATCCTGAGGCCAGTGCTGGATCAATTTTCATTCGTTGTAGTAATAAGGGAATCATCGCTCCAGCAAAAGCGGCAGCTAACAGGTTAATTAACATCGCTGCGGCAAAAATCATACTTAATGCACTGTCTTCAAACCAAAAGAGAACGGCTAGCCCTGTTAGTACCGCCCAAATAATGCCGTTAAAGAGACCGACAGTGGTTTCTTTAATTAATAGAGAACGACTGTTGCTGCGAGCGAGTTTTCCTGTGGCTAAAGCGCGTATAACAATCGTGGCGGTTTGTGTGCCCGCAATGCCACCCATGCTTGCGATAATGGGCATGAGTACGGCTAAGGCTACAATTTTTTCGATTGAGGCATCAAAAAGGCCAATAACAATTGAAGCAAAAATGGCGGTAAGCAAATTGATGCCTAGCCAAAAAGTTCGACGTTTAGCGGCTCTTTTAGCAGGGGCAAAGATATCTTCATCTTCATCCAGACCTGCGCTTGCCATCTGAGCGTGTTCAGCTTCTTCACGGATAATATCAACCACATCATCAATTGTGACACGACCCAGGATTTGATTGGTTTCGTTGACTACCGCGGCTGAGAGAAGGTCATTTTTTTCAAAAAAGTGAGCCACTTCCTTTGCCGATGTCAAAGCTCTAATACCTGGAATGCGAGTGTCTAAAACCTCTTGTACTAAGGTGTCTTCATCATGCGTAAGCAGTACTGTGAGTTTAAGTGTTCCAACAAATTTACCGTCACGATCCCTAACAAAAATTTCTGAAGTTGATGCGGGTAAAGAACCAAGGGAGCGTAAGTAGCGTAAGACAACATCAAGGCTAACATCAGCACGGACAGTGATTAAGTCCGTACTCATTAAGCCACCAGCGGTATCTTCTGGGTAAGTTAAAGCCGTTTCAACCGCATTTCGGTCATCTTCATCAAGCGAGGCCAGTAGGGTTTGTTGATCAGAAGAGTCAAGAGATTGTGCAATATCTGCAATATCATCGGTTTCTAAATCGCCAGCAATACTGACGATTTCATGTGTTTCTAATGACTCAAGAAGGTTTGCGGTAACTTCATCATTTGTATGGGTAAGAATCTCTCCTTGGCGCTCTTTATCAACAGCAGCCCAAAGAGTTTGGCGTTCTTTAAGTGGGGTAGATTCCAGTATCTCAGCAATCTCTTCAGCCACTAAGTGTGAGAATAGTTGGTTAATTTGTGTGAGATTTTGCGATTCAACAGCAACAAGAAGCTGTTCTGTAAGCTTAGCTTTGTCAATGGCAGTGTGGTTTTGTGTCATGGCCATCACCTTGCGGTTGAAGTGAAAATAAGTGCTGATTTTAGCGTAAGATTGTAGTGAATACGGTATTTTATGTTCTATGCGCTGAAAAAGTCATTTCATGCAATTGGTAACGCAATAACAAAGTCATATTAAATAAGTATTGTATCAGTTGAAATCATTAATTGGCTTCAAAAACATTTCATTCAGGCATAAAAAAACGCCCTCAACATGACGCTGAGGGCGTTATTTGAAAAAACGAGTGATTACGCTTCAGCTGCAGGCATACTTTTTACGCCACCAGACTTTCTGTTATGGTCACTGATTTTTTCTTTGTGTTTCACAATTTGACGATCTAGCTTGTCAATTAGGCCATCAATCGATGCATACATATCTTCAGTGTCATGTTGTGCAAATAAGTCTGTACCTGAAACATGCACAGTTGCTTCTGCTTTCTGTGACTGTTTTTCTACGGTTAAGATTACGTGAACATTAGTTACATGATCAAAATGTCTTGATAGTTTGGTCATTTTTTCTGAAACGTAAGTACGAAGTGCATCAGTAACGTCGATATGGTGGCCAGTAATATTAATTTGCATAGTATCGCTCCTTTGTATTGTGTAATTGCGATTCTGCTCAGTCGATTGGCTTAAAGAGTTTGTAGCCTGAAATGAATTCTATTTTCTTAAAATTTCGCTGAGTTCAATTTCAGTATACCACCAAGATTTTAAAAAGGGAGAGGGGAATTATTAAGAAAAGCGTAACTTTTTGCCATCTCAATTATGCGTTTACCAATAAAATCAGTAGATACAACAAGATGGGATTTTTGGAGATAAATAATTATTTTTAAGAACGTTGCAATAAACTATTTGAAATTATCACCTAGGTAAACACGTTTAACTTCTTGGTGCTCTAATACTTCTTGTGGTGTACCAGAAGCCAGTATGGTTCCAGCATGTAGAATGTATGCGTGGTCACAAACACCGAGTGTTTCTCTTACGTTATGATCGGTTATTAAGACGCCAATATTTTTCTCTTTAAGGTGAATAATGATATTTTGAATGTCCTTTACTGAGATGGGATCAACACCTGCAAAAGGTTCATCTAGGAGAATAAAACTGGGTTCCATTGCCAGAGCTCGAGCAATTTCAACTCTACGGCGCTCTCCACCCGATAAAGCTTGCCCAGGTTGCTCAAGGATATGGCCTATTTGTAAATCATCTATCAGGTTTTCAAACAGGGCTCTGCGTTGGTCACCATTTAACTCAGGACGCATTTCTAAAATCGCCATGATATTTTCAGTTACGGTGAGTTTTCTAAATACAGAAGCTTCTTGTGGCAGGTAGCCAATCCCTAATTTCGCTCTTTCATGGATTGCTAAAGTAGAAATTTCTTGATCATTTAAAAATATCTGTCCAGCATCGTTTTTGACCAGGCCTGTCATCATGTAAAAAGTGGTGGTTTTCCCTGCGCCATTGGGTCCTAGTAAGCCAACAACCTGGCCGCTATGAACATCTAAATCAACGGAGGTGACGACGTCTCTTTTTTTATAGCTTTTGGCGAGTCCTCGCGCATAAAAATGTGCCATTAATTACTCTGCCTGTGTTGCTGGGGTGTTTTGTTTGGTCGTTTTATTTGCCTGATTGGTTTTATTAGAACCAGGCTTGTTGGTATTTGTAATCTTATTGGTTGCAGGGTTGAGCGTGACTGAAATGCGTTTGTTTTCAGTTGCGGTACTTTGTGCTTGAAGAGTCTGTTTAGCGATATCATAAAACAGTTTAGGGCCACTAATGACGTGTTTTCCAGGCTGTTCAACTACGGCATTACCAATTAGTAATACGGTTTTATTAAGAGCATTGTATTCAATTTTTTGTGCTTTGCCTTTTAACCAGGCCTGGTCAATTTGGCTAAAGCGTTTAAAGGTAGCAGGGTTGCCGTTAGCGACAACGGTGGTAAGCTGATTCTTTGGGTGTGTAATATTAACGGTTTCACCTTTTAAGGTCAGGCTACCTTGAGTAATGATGACATTGCCTTTGTACACGCTTTTGCCTGTTTTTTCACTCGCTAGCAGGCTATTGGCGCTAATATTAACAGGTTGTTGTTCATCTGGCGTATTCTGTTTTTTGGTCGCTGCGCAAGCAATGCTAGTGCTTAAAAAAAAGCCGATTATACTGATGAATGTGATGAAGCGTGAATGTGTATATTGCATGCTATGGCTCTTTAACTTGAACGGTGTTTTGCATTTGTTGCGGATAGTAGGTGCCTTTTACATCAGATAACAATTCAAGTTCTGATGTTTTGAGATTGGCTTTTAACCCTGTTCCACTCGTTTGGCCATTGTATTGTGTAATGACAACTTTTGCATCTGTTGATAGTTCATTTGTTTGTAGGTTATAGGTTAACTGTTGGGTTTTAAGAGTTGTTTGCTGGACTGCTTGCGTGGGCTGAAGGTTTTCTTTTTGAGTCATAACCACATGATTGGTAAAGTGAAAAACTTTATCATCTAAGCTTTCGCCGTAGTCACTGGTTAAGGTCGTGGTACTCTGTAAATCAGTGAGTTCAATATACGGTTGTTGGTATTCACTTCTTTGTTCACTCTCTTTATAGAGAATTGTTTTGGCTTGCAGAACTGATTGTTTATCGGGTTCGTTTGGCGATATATTCCATACAATTGTTTGGCTGGCCTGCCAGCTATATCCTAGCTCGGTTTTTTGTTGATTTGTGTCACTGACGGTCGATTGCGATTGTTGGTTGGTTATCCATAAGCTGATTGTGGCAAGTAGTAAGCTTAAAAGTAGGATTCGTAATCTTGAAAGGCGCATGGATTAGGGTTTCCAACTCAACAGAATTAGCTTAAATCTCTTAAAAAGAAATCCATGTGTTGTTGCCATGAACCTTGTGAGCGCATAATCATTTCACACACCTCTCTTACACAACCTTGGCCACCACCATATTGAGAAATATAGTGTACTCTTGATTTAACTTCATTATCGCCATCAGCGGGTGTAACGCCTAATCCAACACGCAATAATATCGGTAAATCTAAAATATCATCGCCAATATAAGCAATTTCATCCAGTTCTAAATTTAATGTTTCAACCAGTTTGAGGAAAGTAGGAAGTTTATCAGGCACACCTTGATAGACATGTTTGACCTTTAGGTCTTTCATACGGTTGGTAACCAGTTGAGATTTGCGGCCTGTGATAATGCCTATATCAACTTGGCTTTTCTGTAATAAAACCATGCCGTGGCCATCGCGAGTATTGAATGATTTATATTCAATGCCATCATCGCTGTAAAAAAGACGGTTGTCGGTCATGACACCATCAACATCTAAGATTAGAAGTTTAATTTTTTGCGCTTTCGCGATGAGATGCTCAGGAATGTTCATGAATCAGCCTTTTAAGTGAAGTTAAGTAAGTCTCTTGTTACTTAACTGAACGTCAGTCTATTGGGCTTATACTTTAAACAGCTGTCGAGCGGAAGTAAAGTAAGATTAAGTAAGCAACGAAAAGAGAAACTAGGAGGAACCCTTTAGTTTTATAGATGACAGCGCCACCTTTTCGTGGGATAGCCATCAACAACATAAGCAGTGTGAAGCCAAGCATAATGGGTATATCGATATTTAAGACATCTTTATCTAGTGCTGCGGGCGCTAATAAAGCTGGTACAGCTAAAACGGCCAGAATGTTGAATAGGTTGGAACCAAGAATGTTACCAATCATTAAGTCGGCTTCATTTTTACGGGCTGCGGCAATGGCAGCAGCAAGTTCTGGCAAGCTTGTGCCAATGGCAATAATGGTTAAACCGATGACAACATCAGGCACTTCAAAAAAATGGGCAATGCTTTCAGCACCAGAAACCATCATTTTGGCGCTTATCATTAAAATAACCAGACCGCCTAATAGGTAAGCGAGTGCTTTTTCTTTGCTCAGTTCAGGGAGTTCATCTAATTCACTTTTTGTCTCTTTTGCAAGAGGGTCACTAGGGTTTATTGATTTATTTGCCTTAATCATCCAAAACATGACTAATATTAGTGCGACAACTAATATCGCACCATCAATAACCGTTAGGTAACCATCTAAAACAAGAAGGTAAGCGCCAATAGAAATGGCTAGAAGTACAGGAAGTTCGCGTTTTAGAATAGATGACTTTACTGCGATAGGTGCTATTAACGCGGTTGCACCAAGTACTAAGGCAATATTGGCAATGTTTGAACCAACGGCATTACCGACAGCCAGGCCAGGGCTGTTATCTAAAGAGGCGAGAACAGCCACCACAACTTCGGGCATGGAAGTACCAAAACCAAGTACCACTACACCGATAACCAAAGGCGAAATGTTATGGTGTTTCGCTGTGCTGGCAGCACCTTCAATAAAGATATCAGAACTCCATACGAGGAGTGCTAATCCAATAATGAGAAGTATGCTGGGTAGCAATAGCGCTGTTAACATGTGTACATCTGCCTTTTTAAATCTTTCATAAAAATTGAGGGAAGGATTATAACTAAAATCATTGCTGAAATAAACTTTGTTTATGAGTCTCTAGTGGTTTGATTTTATGATGGTTTATTTTAAGGCATTTTATAAATAAGACCTTTGAACGAGTCGAGACACGGTTAAAAATGGCTAAAATTCGCCTGTTTTTTGTTAAAAAACTGGCGAATAGCTAGCTATTCACTGCGTTTTTCGCCGCAATCAGGTAAATTTTATACCCTCAAGGGGTACTTACGTCTATTTTTTCCCACGCACCTCACTCGTGCAAAGGTCTCATAAATAATTTTAGGTGTGAAAAACGCAGCTCATTAAAGAGGTTAATCATCTTGTCTTGGCTAAGAAAAAGCATTGTTTTATTTTATAAGAGATAAAATAGCCACTGGTTTTTTAGTATGAAATGCTTAAGGATAGTGTGAATGGAAAATCTACAAATCGGTACTTTTGGATGGCAATACGATTCTTGGAGAGGCGGTTTTTACCCTGATGATTTGCCAGAAGAGTGGATGTTGGATTATTACAGCAATGCTTATAGAGTTGTACTCGTGCCACAAGTTAACTGGTTAAGCTGGAATGATGAGCAAATAGAAGAGGTTGTCGATGCTGTAGAAGGTGACTTTAGCTTTTATTTTGAAGTGCGAGACGCTTGTGATGAAACAAAAGAAAGTCAATTAACGGCAATTGTTGAGAAGTTATCCTCACTTTCAGCAGGTGTTGTTATGTTTTCTGAGGAGCAGGGTACGCCATTAACGTGTGCAGGTTTGCCTGTGACTTTAGTGTCAAAAACCCAAATACTTCCAGGTTGGCAATGGGTTTATGGCAATCAGACTTGTTCAGGCGCTTTGTGTGGTGTGGTTGAGGGTGTGAGTGACGATGCAAAAGCGCAAACTGAGTTATTGCAAAGTTATATGAAAAGTTTGCCAGAAACGCTTCAAGGTGGCGCTTTATTGGTTAAGGCTGAAAATGTTAATATGAAGCAGTTGTTTAATTTAAAAACGATTGGTGAGTTTTTAGGCTATTAAGCGCTATAAAAAATGGTTTTTTGGTTTTTACATATTAACTATTTAGTCATGTTTTAATGAAATTAACTCTTTTATTAAAAGGTTTATTGTCTATCTTTATAATGATGGTTCAATAAATACGATAAAATACCAGGCCTGGTAACATGAAAAGCGACAGTCGCAATCGACATTAATTAATATGCAAAATCAGACATTAATAGAAATTAAAAATTTATCCTTTATGCGTGGTGAACGAAAAATCTTTGATGATATTTCGTTGAGTATTCCAAGAGGCAAAGTGACTGCAATTATGGGGCCTAGTGGTTCTGGGAAAACAACTCTTCTTAAATTAATTGCAGGTCAGCTTCAGCCAGATATTGGTGAGATTTTTGTTGAAGGTGAAAATGTTCATAAACTACCTCGTAAAAAACTTTATCAGCTAAGAAGAAAGATGGGTATGCTTTTTCAAAGTGGTGCTCTGTTAACGGATTTAAATGTTTTTGATAATGTGGCTTTCCCATTAAGAGAGCATACTAAATTACCCGAGTCGGTAATCTATCCGCTGGTATTAATGAAATTGCAGGCGGTTGGTTTGCGCGGTGCTAAAGACTTAATGCCAGCCGAACTCTCTGGTGGTATGTCGCGAAGAGTCGCCTTAGCACGTGGTATTGCACTCGATCCTGAGATGATTTTTTATGATGAGCCTTTTGTTGGGCAAGACCCTATTACAATGGGTGTATTGGTTGAGTTAATTCGTAAGTTAAATGACAGTCTTAATTTAACCAGTGTTGTAGTTTCCCATGATGTGAATGAGGTGTTGTCGATTGCCGATTATGTGTGTGTCATGTCAGAAGGTAAGATTATTGCTCAGGGCACCAAAGAAGAGTTACTTAATGAAAAAACAGGCTATGTTAACCAGTTTATTCATGGGTTGCCTGATGGTCCAGTGCCATTTCACTATTCAAAAGATTCGTATCTGGATGATATGACACCTTTTAAAACCAATAATCAAAGTGTGTAAGACTGATGAGTCAACAAATCAATAAACAACCTGTTTTTGGATTAAAACTTTTACAGGAGCTGGGTAAAAAAACCTTAAATATCCTTGGTTCGTTTGGTCGTGGGGCGTTCTTTTTAGTATCGTTATTTCCTGCCATACCTTACTCTTTGTGGCGTATCGATTTATTAACTAAACAGATTTATGTGGCAGGGGTGTTATCCCTGCCTATCATCCTTACAGCAGGTCTATTTGTTGGTATGGTTCTAAGCCTGCAAGGCTACAATGTTTTAGTGGACTATAATTCAGAAGAAGCGGTGGGAACCATGACCGCTTTATCTCTGTTGCGTGAACTTGGTCCAGTGGTTGCCGCACTGTTATTTGCAGGTAGAGCGGGTTCAGCACTAACGGCAGAAATTGGTTTAATGCGCTCAACAGAACAGATATCCGCATTAGAAATGATGGCAATTGATCCTCTTAAATATATCTATGCTCCACGCTTCACCGCAGCGATTATTGCGCTACCTTTACTAACTCTGTTATTTACCGCATTAGGTATTATTGGCGGCTATATGGTTGCCGTAGGTTGGTTGGGGGTTGATGAGGGCTCTTTTTGGTCACAAATGAATAGCCATGTTGATTGGCAAGAGGATGTAATGAACGGCATTATTAAATCGATTGCATTTGCGATTTTGATTGCCATCATTGCTTTGTATCAAGGGTTTGATGCTATTCCAACCTCTGAGGGCGTGAGTGGTGCAACCACTCGAACCGTGGTGCACAGTTCATTGGGTGTACTTGGGCTAGACTTTATTTTAACGACATTGATGTTTAATTAATGTCGTGTAAGCAATATGATTTAAAGGGAAAAATCACATGAAGCGACAAGCAAAAATTGAAATTTGGGTGGGCGCATTTGTCTTAATGAGCATACTCGCCTTGGTGATGATTGCTTTGCAAGTAAGTAACTTCAGTAGTTGGAAAGAGAAGCCAAGTTATCAAATCAGTGCACTGTTTGACAATATTGGTGGTTTAAAAGTACGAGCGCCAGTAAAAATGAGTGGTGTTGTGATTGGACGAGTGACTGAAATTATGGTCGATCCTGTCTCATTTAAAGCCAAGGTGATTATGAAAATGGATAACACCTATAATGAGTTACCAATGGACTCTTCTGCTTCAATCTTAACTTCAGGTCTACTGGGTGACCAGTATGTGGGGATAGAAATTGGGGGTGAAGAGGAATCTCTAAAGGACGGTAGTCAAATTGATTTAACCCAATCAGCTCTTGTACTAGAGGATTTAATTGGTCAGTTTTTAGTGAAATTTAGTGAAAGTGGAGATAATTAAGGTGTTGTCAAAAAACGTTAAGTACGTGTCTTTTAAGCTCTCTCAAAGTTTTAAACTGTTTTTAACAATGGTTTTTGTTGCGCTATTCAATAGCTCTGCATTTGCTGAAGTGGAGTTAATTAATCAAGATGATCCACAAGCGATGGTGTTGGCGTTGTCAAATAAAGTCATCGCCGAGTTAAATACAAATCGTGAGGCTTTGGAGAGTGATCCAGCTCAGGTTAAGGTATTTGCAACCTCTTTTGTTTTGCCTTATATCGATACAGAGAAAATGGCGCGATATGTTATGGGAAAACATTGGCGAACAGCAACGGATAAGCAAAAAACGGAGTTTGTTAACGCTTTTACTAATACATTGATTCGCTCCTATTCACAAAGTTTGCTTAAACTAAATATTGATTCTGTTGAAGTAAAAAATGCGCAACAAGAGAAACCAGGTCGAGTTACGGTGGCTTCGAGCGTTTTGCAGTCTGATGGCAATAAATCGGATGTTATCTATCGTGTTTATTTAAATAAAACCACTCAAAAGTGGATGCTTTATGATGTAGCGGTAGAGGGCATCAGTATGCTGTTAAGTTACCGTAAAGCGTATGATTCAGATATCTCTAAAAAAGGTTTGGATGAGGTGATTACAGAGATGCAGTCAAAAAACGCTGACTTTAATGGTAACGCTTAATGACAACGACGAATGAAGGCAAATTAATTCATTGGGATTCAGTCGAGTCCAAACTGGTTTTACCTGCTCAATTAGGCATAAATCAATTGGCTGCTTTAATAAAGGAGAATGGTTGGCTAAGTTTACCCGTTAAAAAAGTAGACTTTAGTCAGGTTATTAAAGCGGATAGCGCAATATTTGCGGTGTTATTAATTTGGTCGTCTAATTTAGATGAAAAATTACAGGTCATTCAGCTGCCAGAAGATTTGCAAACACTCATTAAATTATATGATTTAGATGAGGTGTTGGCCTTGGTATAGGGTGATGCTTATTTTCTATTAGAAGGCAATTTTCTAATAGAACGGTTTTTATATAGGGCTTATTGGCCCTATTTTCATTTTGAAGATTTTAAAAAAGGGTTTGTTAATGGCATTAGCTGTTCAATTTAACAATGTGGTTAAAGATTACGCTGAATTACAAGCATTGAAAGGCGTTTCTTTTGATGTGGAAGAGGGCGCTTTTTTTGGTTTATTAGGCCCTAATGGGGCAGGTAAATCGACTTTAATCAATGCGATGTCTGGTTTGGTAGTGCCTACTTCGGGCAATATTCAAGTTCAAGGTTATGATGTGATTGATGATTATCGCCACACTCGTCGCCTATTGGGGTTAGTGCCACAAGAGTTAATTGCGGATCCATTTTTTTCAATTAAAGAGTTGCTTGAGTTGCAGTCGGGTTATTTTGGTATGAAAGGCCCCCAGCAAAAAAAATGGATTAATGAACTTTTAGAACGTTTAGCACTGGCGGATAAAGCGGATGCTAATACCAGTCAGCTTTCTGGGGGGATGAAACGTCGTGTTCTGATTGCCATGGCGTTGGTGCATAAACCTAAGGTTTTGGTGTTAGATGAGCCTACCGCAGGTGTGGATGTGGATTTACGCAGAACCTTATGGGAATTCACCAAAGAGCTACACCAACAAGGGCATACGATTATCTTAACCACCCACTATTTAGAAGAGGCGGAAGCCTTGTGTGACAGAGTGGCCATTATGCAAAAAGGCCAAATAAAGGCGCTAGATAATACCCAAGCGTTATTATCAAAACATCCCTATCGCTATCTGCGAGTTAATGTGGCTAAATTGGCCAATGAGTTAACGGGATCTTTAGCGGATTTATTGGTTGAAAAAGAGCACAATAGCTATGTATTTCAAATTGATAAAAATAGTTCAATGGCAGAGGTCTTGGGCTTGATTGAAAAGGCAGGTTTAGATGTTACCGATGTCAGCAGTCGAGATGCTACTTTGGAAGAGGTGTTTTTAGATTTAACTTCTGAGGGGGTGGCGTAATGTTGTCTAGTTTATTCTCTATGTTTAGCTTTAATTTTACGGGATTTTGGGCTCTGTTTATTAAAGAGATTCGCCGTTTTTATTCTGTGGTGGTGCAAACGGTTTTTGCCCCAGTGGTATCAACCCTATTATATTTATTGGTTTTTGGCCAAGTTATCGCTTCACAAATTGAAACCTATTCAGGATTATCATACAGCCAGTTCTTGATACCAGGCCTGGTAATGATGGCGATATTGCAAAATGCATTTTCAAATAGTTCATCGAGTTTAATTCAGTCAAAAATGCACGGCAACTTAACCTTTGTGTTACTGAGCCCAATCTCACCTTTTGAGTTGTATATGGCCTTTGTAGCAGCCTCAATTGTTCGTGGTGTTGCAGTGGGTTTAGGTATTTTAGTCATTGGTATTATGTGGTTTGATTTAACTTGGCATCAACCCCTTTGGATTATTGTTTTTGCCGTATTAAGTGCAGCTATGATGGGGGGATTAGGCATGTTAGCAGGCATTGTTTCCGAAAAATATGACCATCTTGCTGCGTTTCAGAATTTTATTATTATGCCACTGACTTTTTTGAGTGGGGTGTTTTACTCTATTCATGCATTACCAGAGGTTTGGCAGCAAGCTTCGCACTTTAATCCATTCTTTTATATGGTAGATGGGTTTAGATACGGATTTTTTGAGCAGTCTGACGTATCGGTTTATTTGAGTTTGGCGGTAACGAGCTTCTTTGTTATTTTGGTTTCTGCGATAAATCTGATTTTATTGAATAAAGGCGTTAAAATACGCCAATAAAAATTTTTAGAGAGAAGCAAGTTATGTCTCCAGAACAAATTAAAGAGATGATTGAAGCAGAAATTCCAGGTGCAGTGGTTGACCTAAGTGGAGCAGATTGCACTTCTTCAATTACCGTAACCAGTGCAGCGTTTGAGGGCAAAAGCCCAATTCAACGTCATCGTATGGTAAATGATATTTTTAAAGCGCAATTTGCCAGTGGTGAGCTGCATGCGCTATCTATCAAAGCGCAAACACCTTAAAAATAAACTTAATTTTAGATAAATGCTCTGTTATGGGTTTGTCTAGAAGCACTAATATGAAAAATGAAAGCAGTATTTAATGGATAAACTTGTAATTAATAATCAGGGTCAGATTTCTGGCAGTGTTGAAATTTCTGGCGCAAAAAATGCGGCTCTTCCAATATTAATGGGTTGTTTATTAGCTGAAACCCCTGTGAAATTATCCAATGTTCCTCATCTAATGGATGTGACGACAACCATTCAGTTGTTGGCTTCAATGGGGGTTGAAATTATGTTTGATGAAGAGTTAAACATTGAAATTGATGCCTCAAATGTTACAAGTAAAGAAGCCCCGTATGAATTAGTTACAACGATGCGTGCCTCTATCTTGGTTCTTGGTCCTCTGTTGTCACGTTTTGGTGAAGCAAAAGTTTCTTTACCTGGTGGTTGCGCAATTGGTTCTCGTCCTGTCAATATTCACATTAGTGGTATGGAAAAAATGGGCGCAGAAATCCAAGTTGAGCAAGGTTATATTATTGCTAAATCAAATGGACGTTTACATGGTGCGGATATTACCATGGAACCTGTGACGGTAACGGGAACTGAAAACCTGTTAATGGCGGCGGTATTAGCGGATGGTGTGACCACTCTGCGTAATGCGGCGCGTGAACCAGAGGTAACGGATTTAGCTGCGTTTTTGGTTAAGATGGGTGCAAAAATCAGTGGTATTGGTACTGATACACTTGTTGTTGAAGGGGTTGAGCGTTTGACGGGAGTGAACTATGAAGTGATTCCTGATCGTATCGAAGCAGGAACCTATCTAGCTGCTGCTGCGGTTACGCAAAGTAAAGTGACGGTAACTAAAGTCAACCCAAGCCATTTAGGTGCGGTATTAGAGAAGTTTACAGAAGCGGGTGCGGAGGTGACGACTACCGCAAATACAATTACATTGGATATGCGTGATAGAAAGCTTAAACCTGTTAATATCGTAACGGATCCCTATCCTCTGTTTCCAACCGATATGCAAGCACAGTTCTTGGTAATGAACGCGCTTGCAGAGGGCGAATCTACGATTGAAGAAACCATTTTCGAAAACCGTTTTATGCACGTTTCTGAATTGGCTCGAATGGGAGCGGATATTCGTGTTGAGGGTAATACGGCACACATTAAAGGTGTTGAGAAATTACGTGGTGCGCCTGTTATGGCAACCGATTTACGTGCTTCAGCCAGCTTAATTTTGGCAGGCCTGGTTGCTGAGGGAGAAACCGTTGTCAATCGTGTGTATCATATTGACCGTGGTTATGAGTTGATTGAAGAAAAGTTCCATAAAGTGGGCGCACATATTTACCGTTTATCGAATTAAAATTTAAGTTAGCCCACCATTATGCTTTATGTTGTAAAGGTGGCTAAAAAAACCAATTTAAAATTATTAAAAAGTTTACCGAGTTATGAATAACCAGTTAACCATTGCGCTATCTAAAGGGCGTATTTATAAAGATACTTTACCGCTACTTGAAGCGGCAGGTATTGAACCTTTAGAAGATCCAAGTAAAAGCCGTAAATTAATCTTACCTACCAACCAGCCAAACGTACGTTTGTTGATTGTTCGTGCAACCGATGCGCCAACTTATGTGGCTCATGGTGCAGCAGATATTGGTGTGGCGGGTAAAGATGTATTAATGGAAGCGCCGAGCGATAACCTGTATGAGCTTTTAGATTTACAGATTGCTAAGTGTAAATTGATGGTGGCAGGCCCTGAAATTGAAAAGCCACATGGGCATCGTCTTAAAATCGCAACTAAATATCTAAAATCGGCTCAAGCGTATTATGCTGAAAAAGGTGAACAGGTTGATTTAATCAAACTGTATGGCTCAATGGAAATTGCACCATTAATCGACCTAGCTGATCGCATTGTGGACCTGGTTGATACAGGTAATACTTTAAAAGCCAATGGTTTAGTGCCGATGGAACATATTGCTGATATTAGTTCACGTTTGATTGTGAATCAGCACGCTTATAAAACGAAGTTTGATCAAATCAATACTATTATTCAACAGTTTAAAACAGTGATAGAGAAAGAAAATGCTTAATATTCGTCGTTTATCTGCTAATGCAGAAGGTTTTAGAGAGGAATTAGATCGTTTACTAGCATGGGAAACGGTCTCTAATGATTCAGTTAACGATATCGTTAAAGAAGTGGTGAATAACGTTCGTACTCAAGGTGATGCTGCATTACTAGAGTACACGGCACGTTTTGACCGTTTAACCTTAAACTCTGGTGCCGAGTTGGAAATCTCTAAAGAGCGTTTACACGCCGCTTTAGAAAGGATTCCTGCTGAGCAGCGTGATGCACTTCAGCTGTCTGCTGATCGCGTTCGCGACTATCACGAAAAACAAGTACAAAATTCTTGGACCTATGAAGAAGCTAATGGAACGATGCTGGGGCAGCAAGTGACACCTCTTGATAGTGTTGGTCTTTATGTGCCAGGTGGTAAAGCCGCTTATCCTTCATCAGTAATTATGAATGCCATTCCTGCAAAAGTAGCAGGGGTTGAGAAATTAATCATGGTTGTGCCAACGCCAGATGGTGAAGTGAACGATATGGTATTAGCTGCAGCCGCTATTTGTGAAGTGGATGCCGTATTTACCTTAGGTGGTGCTCAAGCGGTTGCCGCTTTAGCTTACGGTACTGAAACGGTTCCAGCTGTGGATAAAATTGTAGGGCCTGGTAATATCTTTGTGGCTACCGCAAAACGTATGGTATTTGGTACAGTTGGTATCGATATGATTGCTGGGCCATCTGAAATCTTAGTTTATTGTGATGGTAAGACCAATCCAGATTGGATTGCGGTTGACCTGTTCTCACAAGCTGAGCATGATGAAGATGCACAGTCTATTTTGGTTACTCAAGACGCTGAGTTTGCTGAAAAGGTTTACGAAAGTATGAATCGTTTACTGCCAACGATGCCACGTGAAAAAATTATTCGCACCGCATTAGATGACCGTGGGGCGATTATTGTTGTAGATAATGAAGAGCAAGCGATTGAGATGATTAATGTTATCGCTCCTGAGCATTTGGAGCTATCAGTTGATGACCCTAAAGCATTGCTACCAAAGATTCGCCACGCTGGGGCTATCTTTATGGGGCGTTTCACGGCTGAAGCCTTAGGTGATTATTGTGCAGGTCCTAACCACGTGTTGCCAACTTCACGTACCGCTCGTTTTTCATCACCATTGGGTGTATATGACTTTCAGAAGCGTTCGAGCTTGATTATGTGTTCACCTGAAGGTTCTAATGAACTAGGTAAGGTTGCAGGTATTCTAGCAGATGGTGAAGGCTTACAAGCGCACGCTATGTCAGCACGTTACCGTGTAACGGATTAAGTTTGTAATCGTCTTATAAACTGCTTACAGCTTTGAATGAAGCCACCATTGCCTATCAGGCCTGGTGGCTTTTTTATGATGGACTAGCGCCTTAGGTAAAGTGCAAAAGCATCGTTTTGAGAGTTGACAAAAGTAAACGGAGAGTAGATTCATGTTACGACAAGAGTTGCAAGATTATTTACAAAGCTACTTGAAGGTAAACGATTTTAAAGATTACGCCCCCAATGGTTTGCAGGTTGAGGGTTGTGAGCAGATAAAAACAATCGTGACGGGTGTCACAGCCTGTCAGGCATTAATTGATCAAGCGATTGATTTAAATGCCGATGCAATTTTGGTACATCACGGCTATTTTTGGAAAAGTGAGCCAGAGGTCATTACTGGTTTTAAGCAAAAGCGTATCAAAAGCTTACTACTTAATGATATTAACCTCTTTGGTTATCACTTGCCGTTAGATGCCCATGAAGAGTTGGGTAATAATGCCTTATTAGGTCAGTTATGGGGGCTTACCGATATTACTCCTTTACCAGGCCTGGTAAGATTAGGAGAGTTACCAGAATCAGTCTCTATTGAAGAATTTAAAACCATGGTATCTCACAGTTTACAGCGTGATGCTTTGCACTTGCCTGGTGGTAAAGAGTTGGTAAGACGTATTGCTTGGTGCAGTGGTGGAGCGCAAGGTTATATAGACCAAGCGATTGAGTGGGGTGCTGATGTTTATATTAGCGGTGAAGTCTCTGAGCAGACCACCCATCTAGCCAAAGAGTGTGGTCTGCATTATCTATCAGCAGGGCATCATGCTACAGAGCGTTTGGGGATTAAAGCATTGGGTGAACATTTAGAGAAAAAGTTTGATTTACAGTGTTTTTTTGTTGATATTGAAAATCCAGTGTAAATAAATTAGATTTTTTTAAGTAAAATTTTTATATGAATAACTTGTTGAAATAAAAGATAAATAAAATAATTTATGACACGTCATAAGTAAATATTTATGACAGTATGAGAAGATACTGATTTAAGTTAAACGCAAGCTTGGGTAGAATAGCCAGAATTTGCTTGCAATTAAAGGGAAGACAAACCTATGTCGACAGAAGAACAAAACGCATCTAGTGTAAATCTTCAGCGCCGTAAAATTTTAACGGGCGCAACGGGAGTAGTTGGTGCAACGGGCGCAACTTTTTTGGCGGTACCGTTTGTGAGCTCATGGCAACCTAGTGAAAAAGCTAAGGCAGCAGGGGCACCTGTGAATGCCGATGTGAGTCAACTATTACCAGGGCAAATGCTTACGGTTGCTTGGCGTGGTAAGCCTGTATGGGTTGTACGTCGTACACCTGAAATGGTCAATGGTCTAGCACCATTAGATGGTCAACTACGTGACCCAGCTTCTGCAGAGTCAGAGCAGCCAGAATATTGCCAAAATGAAACACGTGCTATCAATAGTGAATATTTAGTGGTTGTTGGTGTCTGTACGCATTTGGGTTGCGCACCATTGTATCGTCCAGCAATCGGTTCTCCAGATGTGGGTGCAGATTGGCAGGGTGGCTTCTTTTGCCCGTGTCATGGTTCAAGATTTGATTTAGCTGGTCGTGTGTTCCAATCGGTACCAGCACCAACTAACTTGGAAATTCCACCTCATCATTATCTATCGGATTCGATTATTCGTATTGGTGAAGATGCCAAAGAGGGAGTTGCATAATGTCTGAAAACAATATGAATGATTTAGATTCAAAGCAGCCTAAAAAAGGCTCTTTACTGGCCTGGTTTGATGCGCGTTACCCATTGGTTAGTACTTGGAACGAGCACGTTGGTGAATACTATGCACCTAAAAACTTTAACTTTTGGTACTTCTTTGGTTCTCTTGCTCTATTAGTCTTAATTAACCAGTTAGTTACTGGTATTTGGTTAACCATGAGTTATAAGCCAAGTGCAGCAGAAGCTTTTAACTCTGTTGAATACATTATGCGTGATGTCGACTGGGGTTGGTTGATTCGCTATATGCACTCAACGGGTGCATCAGCCTTCTTTATTGTGGTTTATTTGCATATGACTCGTGGTCTGCTGTATGGCTCCTATAAGGAACCGCGGGAGCTTGTGTGGATAATCGGTATGTTGTTATTTGTGGTCTTAATGGCCGAAGCCTTTATGGGTTACCTATTACCATGGGGGCAAATGTCCTATTGGGGTGCGCAAGTTATTATCTCTCTATTTGGCGCTATTCCAGTAATCGGGCCAGATTTAGCCTTATGGGTACGTGGTGACTTTGTTATTTCAGATGCTACCTTAAACCGTTTCTTTGCTTTGCATGTTATTGCCTTGCCTTTAGTGCTATTAATTTTGGTGTTTATGCACATTGTTGCGCTTCACCAAGTGGGTTCAAATAACCCAGATGGTGTTGAAATCAAAAAAGTAAAAAATGCCCAAGGTTTGCCAATGGATGGTATTCCCTTCCACCCTTATTATTCTGTTAAAGACTCTATGGGTGCGGTGTTCTTTATTTTGATTTTTGCTATTGTCATGTTCTATATGCCAGAAGGTGGAGGTTACTTTATTGAACCGCCTAACTTTGAACCAGCAAATCCATTAAAAACGCCAGAACACATTGCACCTGTTTGGTATTTCACGCCATTCTATGCCATCTTGCGAGCTATCCCTGATAAGTTCTTAGGGGTGGTGGCAATGGGCGGAGCGATTGCGGTGTTATTTGCAATGCCTTGGCTAGACCGTTGTAAGGTTAAGTCTATTCGCTATCGTGGTATGTCGTTCAAAGTCTTATTGACGGTATTTATCATTAGTTTTGTTGTATTAGGTTGGTTAGGTACGCAGCCAGCTACGCCTGAGCTAACAAAACTAGCGCAAATCTTTACCGCTTTGTATTTCATGTTCTTTTTGATATTACCGTTTACCTCCAAGCATGAGAAGACCAAACCTGTTCCAGAGAGGGTGCAATAATGAAAAAGTTACTGATGCTATTGAGCTTATTTTTATTGCCTTTCGTTTCACCTGTGCAAGCAGCAGGTGGACATGGCATTGAATTAAAACCAGCCGAAAATAACTTGCGAGACCAAGACTCTCTAAAACGTGGTGCGGTTTTGTTCTCTAACTACTGTATGGCTTGCCACTCTGTTAAATATATGCGTTATAACCGCATTGCGCGTGATATTGGTTGGACAGATGAAGAGATTATTCAAAAAATGGCTTACGGTCAAAATAAGGTTGTAGATACGGTTGAAACTCGAATGGTTGATGGTGTTGCAACGCAGGTTTTGGGGACGGTTCCACCTGATTTATCGTTGATGGCTCGTTTAAAAGGAACAGATTATATCTACACCTTCCTAACAGAGTACTATCAAGATGAGAAAGGAAATTGGGATAACCATGCCCTAAAAGGTACCTCAATGCCGAATGTTTTAGAAGGTATTCAGCGTCATGCTAAGCCTGAAGAGTATGCGCAAGCGGCACGTGATATATCTAACTTTTTAGAATATGTTGGTGAACCAGCCAAACTTGAACGTTTAGACTTAGGTTGGAAAGTTATTGCTTTCTTATTAGTGTTACTGCTCTTAACTTATCTACTTAAGAGAGAGTATTGGAGAGATATTAAACATTAATATCATTTCCTTCTTACAAAAGACCCGCATTTGCGGGTCTTTTTGTATCTAAGGGTTGTAAGAAAAAACTGTTAGAAAACAAAACAGACATTTAGGGTGAAAGTGATTAAAATCATTTGAATTCATTGAGACCTTTGTACGAGTCAGGGACGTAAGAAAAACGAGATAGAATTCTTTAGATTTAGGCTAAAAAATACGCATAATAACGAGTTATTGGGCGGATTTTTTAGCCTGAAGATAGAGGGTTATAGCCGTTTTTATACGTTCATCGACTCGTGCAAAGGTCTCTTATTAATTTAAAATTTAAGAAGTAACTTCTATGGCCAAAAATAAATCCGCTTATGTGTGTACCGAATGTGGAGCAGAACACGCTCAATGGCAAGGGCAATGCCAAGTTTGTCATGCTTGGAATACGTTAAAAGAGTTTAAGCTGTCTCCAGCTAAAAAATCGACTGGGACGGGCTCTAAAGGCTATGCTGGTACGACCCAAAATAAGGTTCAATCCATTAATGATGTCGATTTATCTGTGGTGCCACGCATCTCATCGGGCATGTCTGAATTAGACAGGGTTTTAGGTGGAGGGATTGTACCAGGCTCTGTTGTATTGATTGGTGGAGATCCTGGAGTAGGTAAATCCTCTATTCTTTTGCAAGTGATGTGTCATTTAAGTACTCAGCAAAACGTACTCTATGTGACTGGTGAAGAGTCATTGCAACAGGTTGCACAAAGAGCCAAACGTATGCAGTTGCCTGATGAAAAATTAAGGTTGTTTACTGAAACAGACGTTGAAACGATTACCGTTGCCTCAGAAAATGAAAAACCTAAGGTTATGGTGGTCGACTCTATACAAACCATGCAATTGGCTGAAGTGAGTGGTGGTGCAGGCGGTGTTTCTCAAGTAAGAGAGAGTGCGGCCTATTTAACTCGTTACGCAAAACAAAACAATGTGGCCATATTTTTAGTGGGGCATGTGACTAAATCTGGTGAGGTGGCGGGGCCTAGGGTTTTAGAGCACATTGTAGATACAGTGGTCTTTTTAGAAGGGCAATCCGACAGTCGTTTTAGAACCCTAAGAGCCATTAAAAACCGTTTTGGTGCGGTTAATGAGTTGGGTGTATTTGCCATGACTGAAAAAGGCATGAAGCAGATTAAAAACCCATCCGCCATCTTTTTATCAAGAGGTGAAGATGCGGCTCCAGGCTCAGTCGTGATGGTGGTTTGGGAGGGTTCACGCCCGCTATTGGTTGAGATTCAAGCATTGGTTGATGATTCTCCTTATGGTGCGCCAAAGCGAGTTACCGTCGGTCTGGATCAAAATCGTATGGCCATGCTGTTAGCAGTTATGCATCGCCATGGTGGTATTCAAGCAAGTGATCAAGATGTCTATGTCAATGTGGTGGGTGGCGTAAAAGTCTCTGAAACCAGTGCGGACTTGGCTGTTTTATGTTCCATTCTGTCCAGTATGCGAAATCAACCTTTATCGCAAGAGCTGATTATTTTTGGAGAGGTGGGGCTTGCAGGGGAGATTCGTCCTGTACCTAGTGGGCAAGAACGTATTATTGAAGCGGCAAAACACGGCTTTAAACGTGCCATTGTACCAATTGGTAATGTGCCAAAAAATGGTATTCCAGGCATGGAAATTATTGGCGTTAAGAGTTTACAGCAAGCGTTAGACGTTTTATAACCGCTCGTCTTTAAGCCTAAACACACTTTACCAGGCCTGGTAATTTAATTTATTTATCACACATCGTAATTTTTGAATTATGAGTAATACTTTGTGGGTGGTAGAATCACGCATGTCTATAAGTAGCTTAGAATATTAGGAGAACAAATGCCATTTAATAAATTAACCACAGCCGTTTTATTAGCGCTCGCATCGCAAACTGTACAAGCTTCAGGGTTTGCCTTAATTGAACAAAGTGCTAGTGGGCAAGGTACCGCCTATGCAGGTGCGGCCGCCAATGCCGAAGATGCCAGTGTCATGTGGTTTAACCCTGCTGGGTTAACCGAGATTAAAGGTAATCAAGCAATTATTGGTGGGCATATTATTTCGCCAATGGCCAAGTTTTCTAATGATGGTTCATATCTAGCTGTTGAAGCGAACAGGCTAGAGGGAAGTGGTGATGATGGTGCTACAATTGGTTTTGTGCCGAATATTTACTGGAAAGGCAAAGCGGGGGATTACGATATCGGTTTAGGTATCAATGTGCCTTTTGGTCAGCATATCTCTTATGAGGATGATTGGGTCGGTCGTTATCATGCAACTGAAACAAACCTTAAAACCATTAATATCAACCCTGCTATAGCACGCAAAATCAATGAAGAATTTTCTTTTGGTTTTGGATTGAATGCTCAATATGTGGATTTGGTCATGGAACAGCAGGTCAATCTTGGAAGCTCGACAGGAACAGCTGGTGATGACGGTCTAAAAATTAAGGCAGATAGCTGGGGGTATGGCTATAACTTTGGTTTTTTATGGAAACCACAAGCCAAAACAAATATTGGTTTAGCTTACCGTTCATCAGTTACTCAGGATGCAAAAGGTACGATTGCTTATCCTGATGCTCTTAGTGGATTAGATGGAAAAATTTCTTCAACTGTTAGCCTTCCTGCTTCTGCTTCTTTAAGTCTATCCCATCAATACAATAGATTCACCGTTCTTACCGATGCAACTTGGACAAAATGGAGTGATTATGGTTCTTTAATCATCGAAAATGCTTCGGGAGTAGAGATTACTGACACTCGACAAGACTTTAAAGACAGCTGGCGTTTATCATTGGGTGGTATCTATCAGTTGAATGATGATATGAAATTAAGAGCGGGTGTGGCATTTGACCAAACTCCTGTTTCGAATGAAACACATCGTAGTCCACGCACACCTGATTCTGACCGCAAATGGCTAGCCTTAGGTTTAGGTTATAAAGTGAGTCCAACTATGGATTTGGATATTGGGTATAGCCATCTTTTTGCGGATAAATCAAAGGTGAACTATTCAACGGATAATGTGCAGTATTTAGTGGGTTCTTATGATTCAGCTGTGGATATTTTCAGTGCCCAATTGGTTTGGAAATATTAAAAAGATATAAATTATTATAGTTACCAGGCCTGGTAACTTGAACTTTATTTCTCTAAAGCCTGTTCAGTTGACAGGCTTTTTTGTTTTATA
This sequence comes from Thiomicrorhabdus sp. Kp2, assembly GCF_000478585.1. Taxonomy (NCBI): domain Bacteria; kingdom Pseudomonadati; phylum Pseudomonadota; class Gammaproteobacteria; order Thiotrichales; family Piscirickettsiaceae; genus Thiomicrorhabdus; species Thiomicrorhabdus sp. Kp2. The sequence goes on along the minus strand of NZ_ARWI01000001.1, from coordinate 851,053 downwards.
GCGCTTAATATTTTAGTTAACAAGCATTCTTTATAAAATTGTATTGAAACTGGTCTGTTAATTTTGGTTATTAATATATTGAGTTTAAAAATTTAAAATTAGATATAAAACCCTCTCTACAGGTAATAGAATAGCTTTAATTCAATAAAATCTATAATATTCATTCTTATGAAATCTTTTTTAAAACAAGTCAAAGAGTTATACAGTCACTTATCTATTGCTACGGCCGTGTTTGAGCGAGATGAAGATGGGGTATGGCAACACCGATGGCAGAATGAAACCGCTTATTCTACCTGGGGAACGTTTGATGTTACCAGTGACCCAGCATTTAAACTTGAATTGATGGATGCACTTTCTCAAGTGGTTCCTTCTGTCTTTGATTATCAAATTCCAGGTGCAATTGAGAAGTACCGTTTTATTGCCACACCACATGAAAATGCCTTATTAATTCAGTTTTTAGCCAATCGTAAGGAGAACGGTGCAGGGTATGCAACAGGAGAAGAGAAGACAGGTATTCATTCACTCATTATAGAATCTTCTGCATTTGGTATTTATGACTGGGACATTGAAAAAGATTTTGTTCAGTTGAATCAAAAAGCCCATGAGGTCTTTGGTGTAAATGGCACTATTATCGGTTCAAGTTACAATAAATTAATCAGTCGGATTTGTGAAAAAGATGTTGAAGCGGTGGTTAATGCCATAGATGACCATTTGCAACATAAGTGGCCATTGAATGTTGAGTTTAGGATTTTAAATAATAAACAGCAATTTGAATGGATTTATATGACAGGGCAAGCTCAATGGCAAGATGATAAGCCCATTCGACTCGCTGGAACCTTAACCAATATTTCAAACCGAAAACAGGCTGAACAGCAATTAAGACAGCGTGAATTACTAATAGAACAGATGATTGATGCGCTGCCTATTTCTATTTACGTAAAAGATGCCCAAGGGTGTTATCGCTTTTTTAATAAGGAGGCTGAAAATTTAACGGGTAAAGTGCGTGGGCAAATGCTCGGTAGAACAGATTTTGAGGCCTACCCAATTACCTTTGCAGTTAAGCAAGCGACAAAAGATAAAGAGATTCAGAGTACTGAAAAAGTAGTTTTGTTTGAGGAAGAGGCTCAGTTTAATGAGCAAACTCACTGGATGCTTCACGGCAAAGTACCTATGCATGTTAAGCAGTTTAACCAGAATTATGAGACATGGTTACTGAGTTTTGCGCTAGACATTACTGAACGAAAAAAGATGGAAGAAGAGCTTAAGGCGGCAAGAAATATCGCAGAGCAAGCGGCAAAAGCTAAAGCGGATTTCTTGTCGGTGATGAGTCATGAAATCCGAACACCGCTTAATTCGGTTATTGGTAATGCCAGCTTGCTTTTAAGCGAAGACCTTGACTCTCATTTGGCGGATCATGTTGAGATGATTAAGCGTTCAGGCGATCATCTTCTGTATTTGATTAATGATATCTTGGACTTTAATAAGTTAGAGGCGGGTAAGGTTCAGTTAGAGCAAAGGCCTTTTTCCTTGCCACAACAAGTTCAAACTGTTATTGAAATGTCAGTAACGAATGCCAAGCTCAAACATATAGACTTAACATCTGAGATTTCTGAAGAATTAAATAGTCACTATCTTGGTGATGAGGGTCGACTAAGGCAAGTGTTGTTAAATTTGGTCGGTAATGCCATCAAATTCACCTCAGCGGGTGGTGTTGCAATCTCTGTTTTTCCAGGTAAAGCTTTTTCGAAAAACAATACTTCTGGTACAGTCGGTTCAGTGAGGTTTGAGGTTAAAGATTCTGGCATTGGTATTTCTGAAGAAAATATACCTAAGTTATTTGCGGAATTTTCCCAGGCGGATTCTTCAACCTCAAGACGATTTGGAGGGAGCGGTTTAGGCTTGTCAATCAGCAAAAAGCTGGTTGAAGCGATGAATGGAGAAATCGGTATTGTTAGTACAGAAGGCGTGGGAAGTACTTTTTGGTTTGAAATTCCTTTGAAAAAATCAGAAGAAGTCGTTCAAACCACGGCTGAAGTGCTTACAGAGGAGCAGGATATTAAGCCTTTGTCAGTATTGGTCGCTGAAGATAATTTACCTAATCAATTTCTCATTAAAACAATTCTTAGCAAACTAGGGCACCATGTAAAAATTGCTAATAATGGCTTAGAAGCCTATGAAATGATGCAAGATAGCAATAATGTTTTTGATTTGGTTTTAATGGATATGCAGATGCCAGAGATGAATGGGCTAGAGTCAACTCAGCAAATTCGTATGCTACCTGGGCATGAGGGGAATGTTCCTATTATTGCTTTATCTGCTAACAGTTATGAAGAGAGTTATGAAGCGGTTATCGCATCAGGCATGAATGATTATCTGAGTAAGCCTGTAAACATTGAAGCACTCAAAAAAACCCTGGCTAAATGGGGTTCTATTTAACTAGCAGCCCTAAGTTTAGAGGTTGAATATCGCTAAAGTATTTTATTAACGGTACTGAAAATCCCCCTTTAAAAAAGGGGGGCTTGTTCGTTAGATTTCTAAAAACGTTTGCCACTCATCAAATAGGCTTTTTGTGGTAGCCGCTACAGCAGAACGTTTTACAACTTTAGGTGTTACCACACAATCATTCTCTAAGGTAGAGCTAAACCCGCCAGCTTCATGCAAAATTAACCAACCAGCGGCGTAATCCCAAATGTTTTGAGCACCATGCAAATAAATTTGGCCACGGCCTGCTGCAATCCAACACCAATCTAAAGCCACTGAACCAAAACTACGTTGTGAAGAGTAAGGACATTGTGTCGCTAACTTAGTCGCTAAAGGGGCTGAAAGACGTTTAAAGTCAATAATGCCACTGCACTGTTTTAAAGCTTGTTTAGGTGTGCTGGCTTTGAGCGATTGATTATTGATGGTGGCTCCTTGACCAATGCGAGCAGAAAACATTTCATCTCGACTTGGATCATAGACCAGGCCTGCTAATAATTTGCCTTTTACCATTAAGGCTAAAGAGACCGAATAGACAGGAATGCCAATAGCAAAGTTACTGGTTCCATCCACAGGATCAAGAATCCAACAACCTGAATCACTGTTCATAGCCTGTTCTTGTTCCTCTGATGAAGACTCTTCACCCAAAAAAGCGTATTGTGGCCAATTAATTTCAAGAAACTGCTGGGTTTTCTTTTGCATTTCGGTATCGGCTTCCGTTAACAAAGAGCCGTCTGATTTTTCTTCAGCCGAGACTTGTTCAAAACGCGCTAATACTTCAATTTTGGCAATCTTTTTAATGCCTGAAAGCAGTTTTTGCCACTCTGTATCGTTGTTAAAAGGGTGGTTTTGTACTGGTGAATTACTCATGGCTCGCCTTCTTTCTTTTTTTCTTTTTAGTGCTGTAAGTGGAAAGCTTTACGGCCTCAATAGCATTGGTTGATGTTTCAATCACCTCTAAAACATAGTCTTGGACTTTAATGCAGGTACCTGGAGAGGGCAGTTCTTCTAATACTTCTTGAATTAAACCGTTAAGGGTTTTAGGACCATCCGTTGGCAGTTGTAATTCATACTCTTTGTTTAAATCACGAATGAACTCAGAAGCGTCAATGGTCATACTGCCATCGTCATGCAGAGCAACAGCATCTTCAATAGGTTTGGCTTTAGCATCGGTCGAGAGTTTGCCTACTATTTCCTCGAGCAAGTCTTCCATTGTCAGGAGGCCTTGTAAATCACCATATTCATCCACAATTAAAGCCATACGGCGTTTGTTCTCATTAAATTTACCAAGTTGTACATTTAATGAAGTGGTTTCTGGTACAAAATAGGCTGGGCGAGTGATGCGAATAATATCTTTTAAGGTGACTTCATCTCGCATCAAAATAGGTAAAGCACGTCGTAAATTTAAAATTCCAATCAAATCTTCATCTAAAGAAGAGCGGTAAATGGGCACTCGCGTATAGGGTGATTTTTGAATATTTTTCAATATTTGCTCAATAGGTTGGTCAACATCAACCGCATACATATCCTGTTTAGGAATCATGACATCTTCAACGGTAACGCTTTCTAAAGAGAGAACGCTTGATAGCATTGAACGATATTGTTCAGGCAGTTGGCTGGTTGCTTCATAAATCAGCGTTTGCAGCTCTTCATTTGATAACGCATGGGCATCTTCAACATTATGGATATTGACCCCAAGTATTTTTAAGAAACCGTTCGCAAAAAAGTTAACTAACCAAACAATGGGGGAGAATAGTTTTAACAGTGGTGTTAATACATAAGCGGCAGGGTAGGCAATTTTTTCTGGGTGTAGAGCAGCTAAGGTCTTAGGCGCAACCTCTGCAAAGATTAACACCACCATGGTCAATAACCCTGCGGCCAAGGCTATGCCCGCTTCACCGATGAGTTTCATGGCGATAATGGTGGCGATGGAAGAGGCAAAGATATTGACAAAGTTATTGCCTAAAAGAATGACTCCTAACAAACGGTCTGGTTTTTCCAGTAGCTTTTGGGCGAGTTCAGCACCTTTATGGCCAGATTTAGCCTGATGTTTGAGACGATAGCGGTTGAGCGCCATCATACTGGTTTCAGAGCTAGAGAACAGAGCGGAAAGAATGATAAGTAGGGCTAAAATCCCAAAGAGGATCGAAATGTCTAAAGAATTCAATGTCTTTCTAGTATGTTATGAATGAAACGGAATTATACCTTTTCAACGACTTTTGCACCAAACAAAGATTCATAAAGTTGAAAAGGTCGGTTTTAAAGTTTGTATCTATTCACCAATCCGGCTATGAAATCAATCGGTTAAGAGGCGATAAAACCAATTACGATGGTGGTTCCTATATAGCTTAAAATTAATAAAAAATAAGCCCACACAGTGTAACGAGCGGCCGTTTGACCACGCCAACCATACTTTGCTTGGCCAAATAAAAAGACGCCATAAACCACCCAGGCTAATATGGCAAAAAAGGTTTTATGAATCAGGTGTTGTTCAAATAAGTTTTCTACAAAAAAAGCACCGCTAATTAAGGCAAAGGTTAAAAAGATAAAACCTATTTTGACAAGTTGCAATAAGGTGCTTTCCATAACTTGTAAAGGAGGGAGCGCTTTCATTAGTTTTGTTAAGCGTTTGGCCTTAAAGTTACGCTCCTGTACACCATATAAAATGGCCTGAGCGGTTGCAATCCCCATAATGCTATAGGCCGCAATCGATATAAGTACATGGCTTCCCAGTTCAAGAGGCAGCTGAATTCTTTCATTTATAGCAAGTGGTGCTAAGGTGCTCAGTGCGGCTAGTGGATAGATGAAAATACCCAAGGTTTCTGTTGGTTTATTTAAGTGTGTAATTAATAAAATCATTGAGGTCAAAACAAGCACTAATGATAAACCGTTACCAATATCAAAAAAGATATTTGAATCCATCCAAAGCGTTGCACTTAAAGCATATAAATGTAAAGCAATAGCAAGCGTAATGACCTTGATGATGGTTGGACGAATCTCTTTTTGAGCGGGTGATTGAATTTTTTTCCAGATAATTGCACTAGCAAAAAAGTAGAGTAGGCTGGCTAATACTGCACTGAATCCGGTGAATAACATTGATATCAAACCTTAATAATATTATGTGAACTGTTTTTGAAATAGTTGCAACTATTGTAACTCAGACAATACGTAAATAAACAAACTATCTATGAGATTTACGACGTAAATTTGGGCTTTATTAATTACCAGGCCTGATGGTGTGTCTAATCAATTAAGTCAAAGCAGATTCTCAACTCTATTTCCGCTATAATACTGCAATTCATTTTTCGTTTTAGACAAGACGACATTTTTAAATCTAAAATATAGATTTAAAGTCTGTTTTAGGAGTTTTCATGTTTGACAATTTATCGGATCGTTTAAACAAGACCTTTAAGGCTCTTCGTGGCCAGGGACGTTTGACCGAGGCAAATATTAAGGATGCATTGCGTGATGTACGCCGTGCGTTGTTAGAGGCGGATGTTGCCTTGCCTGTTGTCAAAAACTTTATTACCCAGGTGCAAGAGCGCGCCATTGGTCAGGAAGTATCAACCAGTCTAAACCCTGGTCAAGCCTTTATTAAGGTTGTTCGAGAACAGCTTGCAGAGGTAATGGGTAAAGAAGCCGAACCCCTAAACTTTAATGTAGAACCGCCAGCGGTGATCATGGTAGCGGGTTTACAAGGTGCGGGTAAAACAACATCGGTTGGTAAGCTGGCCAAGTGGCTTAAAGAGCGTGAAAAGAAAAAGGTTATGGTGGTTTCTGCCGATGTTTATCGCCCTGCGGCGATTAAACAGTTAGAAACTTTAGCTGAACAAGTTGATGTGTTGTTCTTTCCATCAAGCGCCGATCAAGATCCGATTACCATCGCTAAGAATGCACATGCGGAAGCCAAAAAACAATTTGCCGATGTACTTATTTTAGATACTGCAGGTCGTTTGCATATTGATGATGAAATGATGCAAGAAGTGCAAAAACTGCACGCTAGCATTAAACCGTGTGAAACGCTGTTTGTTGTAGATTCTATGACAGGGCAAGATGCAGCGAACACCGCCAAAGCATTTAACGATGCCTTACCGCTAACTGGGGTAATCTTAACCAAAACAGATGGTGATGCGCGTGGTGGTGCGGCTCTGTCGATTCGCGAAATCACGGGTAAACCGATTAAGTTTATTGGTGCGGGTGAAAAAACCGATGCTTTAGAACCATTCCATCCAGACCGTATGGCAGGTCGTATTTTGGGCATGGGCGATGTCTTGAGCTTAATTGAAGAAGCTGAAGCCAAAATTGACCATAAGAAAGCTCAGAAGTTTGCTCAAAAGATTCAAAAGTCGGGTGAGTTTGATTTAGAAGACTTCTTGGAGCAGCTTCAGCAAATAAACAGTATGGGCGGTGTAGGCGGCCTTATGGGTAAATTGCCTGGAATGGGACAGCTAAAAGGCCAGGTGGATGAAGATGTTGCCGCAAGAGAGTTTAAACGTCTTGAAGCGATTATTCACTCAATGACTAAAAAAGAGCGCCGTTTCCCTGCTGTGATAAAAGGATCGCGTAAACGCCGTATTGCTAGTGGTTCGGGCACCTCTGTACAAGATGTAAACAAGTTACTAAAACAGTTTACCCAAATGCAAAAAATGATGAAAAAAATGAAAGGCGGCGGTATGAAAAATATGATGCGCGGTCTTGCAGGAAAACTTCCGCCAGGTATGGGAGGAATGGGTGGGTTACCACCTGGAATGCGTTAATCATTATTCGTAGTTTTGAATAATCAAACACTCTAAAACGAATTTAGAACGAAAGTTACCAGGCCTGGTAACTTTAATTTTAATTACAGCAAAACCTTTAGCTTAGTGGATTTAGCTAAAGGTTTTTTCTTTTAGGTATGTGTTAACTAGTTGTTTTTTCTTTGAAATTGACACATTACCTATGGTCAAATAATTTACAGATAAACCATTGAACGTTTTTGATTTTTTCTGTATAATCCCGCGATTCGCCAAGTCATATTGGTGAAAATCAATAAACAAAAGAAATTGTTGGGGGGATTTCCTCTCATCGCCTGATAAATATAAGGAATATTATTATGGTAGTTGTACGTCTAGCCCGTGGTGGTTCTAAAAAGCGTCCTTTTTACAAGTTAGTTGTTGCTGATCAGCGTTTCAGTGCGACTGGTCGTTTCATTGAGCAAGTTGGTTTCTATAACCCAATCGCTCGTGGACAAGAAGAAAAAATCCGTGTTGATCAGGCGAGAGTTGATTACTGGGTTGCTCAAGGCGCTCAAGTTAGCCCACGTGTAAAAAACGTTCTTAAAAACGCATAATTTTTTAACCGACAACGGAGAGTAGATTGATGTCTGCAGAAAAACTGATTGTCGGTTCAATAAATGGTGTTTTTGGCGTTAATGGGTGGGTAAAGATTTTTTCTCATACCGACCCGCGCGAAAATATTTTAAGTTATTCGCCTTGGTGGATTAAATGCAAAGGCGAATGGCGTCAAGTCAGCATTGTTGACTCGAAGGTACAGCAGGGTGGAAAAACCTTGGTGGCCAAACTAGATAAAGTAGATGACCGAGATGTCGCCCGTGAGTTTATGGGGTGTGAAATTGCGATTGAAGAGTCGCAATTAAAAAACCGCAAAGACTCGCTTTATTGGATTGATTTAATCGGTTGCCAAGTGCTGCTAGAAGATGGCACTGTCATTGGTACGGTTAAAGATTTAATAGAAACAGGTGTTCATGATGTTTTGCGTGTCGCAGGCGAACAGGAAGAGTTGATTCCATTTGTTATGGATCGATTCATTTTAAGTGTCGATACCGACAAAAAACAGATTGTGGTTGACTGGGAATTGGAATCAGACAGTGAGATTTGATGTGATTACCTTGTTTCCGGAAATGTTTAGTGCATTAACGGAATCAGGTGTCAGTCGTAGAGCAAATCAATCTGGGCTGTACCAACTTAAAACCTGGAATCCGCGTCAATTTACTTTAGATAAACACAAAACGGTTGATGATCGTCCTTACGGGGGCGGGCCAGGAATGGTTATGATGTATCAACCGTTAAAAGACTCGCTGACAGCGATTGAAGCTGAGTGTGATGTTGAGAATGGTGTAAAACCCCATGTGGTGTATTTATCACCACAAGGTCAACCACTTACTCAGCAGAAGGTTGAAGCGTTAACTCAGTATAAAAACATTACCTTGCTATGTGGACGCTATGAAGGCGTTGACGAGCGTTTGATTGAATCATCAGTTGATGAAGAAATCAGCATTGGTGATTTTGTAGTGAGTGGGGGGGAGCTCCCTGCCATGATGTTAATGGATGCTGTCATTAGACTGATTCCAGGCGCATTAGGGCATAACCAGTCAGCAGAACAAGATTCGTTTTCCGACGGCTTGTTAGATTGTCCGCATTACACACGACCTGAAGAGGTCGATGGAATGACGGTTCCTACAGTTTTACTGGAGGGCAATCACGCTAAAATTGATGCTTGGCGACAAGAACAAAAATTAGCAAGAACAGAGCAACGTCGGCCAGATCTACTCTCTGGTAAAAAATAGTAAAAATATTCTTTGTTGAATATTTAAAAAATTCGGATTCAACCTCTGGCTAACAGCGTTAGTTATTGTTGGATAAAGTTAAGAGACCAAAATGTCTCAGGCTCATAATCTTAAATGAACGAGCCACATAAATGGAGAAGCTTAAAATGAGCGATATCATTAAGCGTATTGAAGCAGAGCAAATGACTAAGGAAATCCCTACTTTTGCTCCTGGTGACACTGTTGTAGTACAGGTTAAAGTTGTTGAAGGTAAAAACGAACGTCTTCAGGCATATGAAGGTGTTGTTATTGCTAAGAAAAACCGCGGCATTAACTCTAACTTCATCGTGCGTAAGATTTCACACGGTGTTGGTGTAGAACGTACTTTCCAAACTTACAGCCCATTAGTTGACAGCATTGCTGTTAAACGTAAAGGTGCGGTACGTCGTGCGAAACTATACTACCTACGTGATCTATCTGGTAAAGCAGCACGTATCAAAGAAAAAGTATAATCAAACGGGAGTTTATCCCGCAGGATTCAAGATTTTTCTTGTACAAAAAACGCCTCGTAATCTTTTGGTTACGGGGCGTTTTTGTATTTAACGAGGTGCGTTTTAAATCTGAATTGCGATGCAAATAACTATTTAAGCCGTGGTTGTTATTCGAAACCACAAGCACTTAAATTAGAACTAAATTCAATATTGATTATCCTAATTTACCAGGCCTGGTAAAACGAATTTAAATATCAGTCGCCGTCACAGTCTATCGAGATGACACAAAACTGAACTCTCGGCTATACTAATCCCCATGATACAATCAAAGCCTAAAAAATCAGTCAACCTACTTCATCCAAGAATGACTGAATTTCTCAGTTACTTATCGCTTTCTGAAGGTTTGAGTGCTAATACGCTTTCTGCCTACCAAACGGATTTAAAACTTTACCAGGCCTGGTTAATTGATGTCCAGCAGTCAAAAGTTGAGCAAATTTCCAACGAAGGTATAGAATCCTTTATGCTCTATTTGCATGATGAAGGGCGAAAAGAGAAAAGTAATGCACGTTTGCTTTCTACCCTTAAACGCTTTTATCAGTGGGGGGCAAGCAATGAATATTTTGAGGCGGACCCAACTGCTTTAGTAAAAGCCCCTAAATTACCTAAAAGTATTCCTAAAACCATCACTGAAGCACAAATAGAGGCCTTGTTATATTCGCCTGATGAATACACTCCTTTAGGGATTCGTGATCGGGCGATTTTGGAATTAATGTATGCCAGTGGTTTGCGAGTCTCGGAGGTGGTAGAGCTGCCTTTCGAACAAGTGAATTTGTCAGCAGGCCTGGTGCAAGTAACGGGAAAAGGGAATAAAGAACGTATTGTGCCTATAGGTGAAATGGCCGTTGAATGGATTGAAAAATACATTAAAGAAGCGCGTCCTAGCCTGGTAAAGAATAAGTGGGTTCATACTTTATTTGTATCTCGCATTGGTCGTCCAATGACTCGACAGACCTTGTGGCATAGAGTGAATAATTTAGCGTTTGATGCGGGGATTCATCTAAAATTATCACCGCATACACTTCGCCATGCTTTTGCCACCCATTTACTTAATCATGGTGCGGATTTAAGAACCGTTCAGCTGCTTTTAGGGCATAGTGATTTATCCACCACGCAAATTTATACCCATGTCGCTAAAGAGCGCCTTCATAAATTACATCAACAGCATCACCCACGCGGATAGCGACCATCAAATATGCGATTCTTAATCTTTGTGTCAGGGTTGTTAATTGGCATTAATGTATTATGATGCGTACAGCAAAATTGAATAATCTTAAAAGGGCTAAATTTATGCTTAAAGCAATATACAAAAAGACGTTAATTGGATTTGTCTCGGGTACGCTATTGATTGGTTGTACTGCATTTGTACAAGCCGCGGACGATAGTTCTGCCATTCAAAAGCGTTTGCAAGAGATTGTTGGTCCAGATGCCGCTAACGCAGAAATTTCTAAAACTGCAATCACGGGCTTGTATCAAATTCAGTTGGGTATGACGGTTGTTTACATGTCTCAAGATGGTCAGTTTTTAGTGAATGGGAATTTGATTAATTTAGATACTCAAACAAACTTAACTAAACAAGCTCAATCTAAAGCACGCAAGCTTGCATTAGCAGAGGTGCCTGGAAAAAGTATGATTGTTTATCCTGCCAAAGAGGGTAAAGATAAAGCTAAACATACCATTACCGTGTTCACCGATATTGACTGCCCATATTGCGCAAAGCTACACAAAGAGATTCCTGCATTGAATGAGGCGGGGATTAATGTGCGCTATATCTCTTACCCTAGAGCAGGTATGGGTTCACCATCCTATTTAAAAGCCGTTTCGGTTTGGTGTTCTGCCGATAAAAACAAAACGATGGATGATGCTATGGCAGGTATTGCTCCAGAGGGTAAGCAGTGTGTAAATCCAGTAAGAGATCATATGATGCAAGCTGAAAGGTTTGAGGTAAACGGTACACCAAATATTATTTTGGACAGCGGTGAGTTGCTACCAGGGTATGTACCAGCTAAAAAATTGATTGAGATGTTAAAATCTTCATCTTAATATGGCTAGATGTTGAGAGTTTATATAAACGTATCGAACGACAGTTCGTGTCTATTGATTAGATAATAAAACGCCCTTTCAAAAGGGCGTTTTTGTTTGAATGCCTTTTAGAAAGGAAGTCCTTCCTCAATTGGAAGTGCTGGGTCTTGTGACCACTCGTTCCATGAACCAAAGTACATTTTTACATTATCGATACCAGCAGATTTTAGTGCAACTAAGGTATTTGATGCTCGGGCACCTTTAAAGCAGTATAGGTAGACAGGCGTGTCTTTGCTGATGCCAACCGTCTTACATTCGGCCAAAATTTCTTCAGGTGATTTGAACATCGGAGTAACACCTGGTTTCATCATGCGGTACCATTCAATCCAAACAGCACCAGGTAAACGACCTTTACGAGGGCTAAAATCTTTGCCATAAGGTGAAGAGCTATCTGCAATCCACTCATCAACATCACGAACATCAAGTAAGGTGATGTCACTATCTAAAGCAGCCAATACTTCGTCCTTATTAACCATAAAGGTGTTACCCGTGTCTTTAAGAGGGAATGTTTTAGCTTCAGGGGTTGAGGGTTCTTTGCTAGCGGTAAAGCCTTCGGCTACCCAGCTTTGATAACCTCCTTGTAAGATTTTAACTTTTTCATATCCCATGTAAGTTAATAAAAAGTAACCTCGGCAGGATTGTCCAAACCCTGTATCCAGAGATTCTTCATATAAAACAGCGGTTTCTTTTCCCGAAAGGCCTGCGGCACCGAAGATTTGAGCAAAGTTTGATTTGAGTTCATCAAGTCCTTCTGGGGTTGAGCTAGCAAGAAAAGTAAAGATATCGTGAATATTAACGGCGTTTGGAATATGTCCAATAGCAAAAGCTTCTGGGGAGCGGGTATCGATAATTACGACATCGTCGCTTTTAGCCATTTCTTTTAATTCTGATGCATTAATTAACAATGGGTTTGACATAGCTTAGTATCCTTTTGAAAAATGGCATATAGGACGGCGTTGTCTGTTTAACCATGAGTAGAAAATAAATAGAGGGAATTAAAACCTTAGTGGTTAACTAGGTTCTGCAAGATGCTAACCAAAGGTATTAAAGTTATTAATATCAATCGCTTGTATTTTTTATTGTATTTTATTGAAGATAAAACTGGTGCATCATGTGCCAAAATGGTTCTTATTGAAGTCAAGTGTTTACAAAGAAATACACACGTTGTATTGGGAAGCAGTTTGTTTTAAATTGTAAAGGGTCGTTAGAAGATTTGTTTCTAAAAAAAGGGGGGGGGTAAAAAAGCCTGAAAATTCAGGCTTTTTAGGTGTTGGATGAATATAGGGTTTAAAGCTCACCCCATTTTTTACGTTTAGTAGGTGGTCTAAAGAAACGACCAAGAATTAAACCTAGTAATAAAACTCCACCACCTGTTAAGAACCATTGGCGTTTTACAGAATCATCCGATTCATCAATCTGCTCTTTCATAATGGCATTTTGATTTTCGAGTTGTGTTAAGCGAATTTTCATCTCTTGGTTTTGCTCATCAAGCTCTACCGCATTTGTTGAGATGGCTTTAAGACGATCAAGCTCTTTACCGAGTTCAAATTTCTCTTGCTTGATTGTGGAAAGCTCGCTGTCCGTCTCGGTATAACGAGTTTTTAAGGTGTCGAGTTCTTGCTGAAGTGCGTTGTATTTTTCTTCAACATCCGTTGTCTTTTTGATTTGTGCGGCTAAACGGTCTTTGGCAACGGGTTGACTTTGCAAGACAATGGATGGCATCCAACCTATATAGGTTTTTCCTGATTTTCTGTATTGAACTTGTGCCCAGCCTGATTTATCCACTTCTAAAATTTTGACAGCTTCACCTGATTTCAACATGCGAGAAATTTTGTACTTATAGCCTGCTCCTCGTCGCATTGGAACTTCTAAAGAGTCACTAATGTAGTTGGTGTAGCCTTTTTCGGCTGCATGCGTTGAGCAAACAGGTGCACTGAAACCCACTACTGCGATAAGTGCTAAACTTAAGGCACTTTTTCGGAAAGGGTTATAGCTGCTGAATTTTTTCATTTTGAGCCTCTAGGTTTTTAAGTGCAGTTTCGTAATCGCTAAGTTTTTTGCGTTCATTAGCCACAACATCTTCTGGTGCTTTAGCTACAAACCCTGCGTTGTTGAGTTTGCCACTTAGGCGTTTTATTTCACCTTGAAGTTTGCCTATTTCCTTGCTTAAACGCGCGAGCTCAGCATCTTTATCAATGAGTCCAGCCATAGGAATCAATACTTTCATTTCACCAACAAGCGCTACTGCTGATTCAGGTGCATCTGCTTCGTTGTCTAAAACAGTAATGCTTTCAAGCTTGGCCAATGATTGTAAATAAACCTGGTTATTATTTAACCAGGCCTGGTCATTTTCATTTAACCCTGCAAGTAGCACGTCTAAGGCTTTGCTTGGAGCAATGTCCATCTCTGAACGAATCTTACGCACACCCACAATAAACTGTTTTACCCATTCCAGTTCGGCAACCGCATCTGCGTCAATTTTGCTTTCATCCGCTTGTGGATAAGGTTGTAGCATAATGGTATTGCCATGTTGGCCTGCTAGCGGAGCAACCGCTTGCCAAGCTTCTTCGGTGATGAATGGAATAATAGGATGTAGCAAACGTAGCATCGCTTCTAATACACGTACTAATGTTTTGCGTGTTCCGCGTTTTGCAGCGTCAGAACTGTCTTTGTTAAGAATGGGTTTAGCTAATTCTAGATACCAATCACAGTATTCATTCCAAGTAAATTCATACAGTGTGGTTGCAGCTAAGTCAAAACGATAGGTAGCAAAGTGTTTAGCTACTTCCGCTTCCACTTCTTGCAGGCGAGAAGTAATCCATCGGTCAGCCAGTGAATATTCGACTTCTAAGGATTCGTCAACGCCTGTATCAAAACCTTCGGTGTTCATAAGGACGTAACGGGTTGCGTTCCATAATTTATTACAGAAATTACGGTACCCTTCAGCACGATTTAAATCAAAACGAATGTCTCGCCCAGTTGACGCTAAAGAGGCAAATGTAAATCGAATGGCATCGGTACCAAAAGCGGGGATTCCGTCTGCAAATTGTTTACGAGTCGCTTTTTCAATTTGCGCCGCTTTTTCTGGTTGCATCATGCCATAGGTACGTTTTTGAACCAGGTCTTCAAGCTCAATACCGTCAATTAGGTCAATTGGATCCAGTACGTTACCTTTTGATTTAGACATTTTTTGGCCTTCGCCATCGCGTACTAAACCGTGTACATAAATCTGTTTAAAGGGGACTTCACCTGTGAATTTTAAGCCCATCATAATCATTCTGGCGACCCAGAAAAAGATGATGTCAAAACCTGTTACCAGTACTGAAGTAGGGTGAAATTTTTCAAGCTCAGGGGTTTTTTCTGGCCAACCTAAAGTAGAAAATGTCCAAAGAGCAGAGCTAAACCAAGTGTCTAAAACGTCATTGTCTTGGCTAAGTTCTATCTCTGTACCTAGGTTATGATTGGCTCGGACTTCTGCTTCGTCACGCCCTACATACACTTTGCCCTCATTGTCATACCAAGCGGGGATACGATGTCCCCACCAAATTTGACGAGAGATACACCAGTCTTGAATATTGTTCATCCACTCAAAATAGGTGTTTTCCCAGTTTTTAGGTACAAATTCAATGTCGCCATTCTTAACCGCATCAATGGCAGGTTTAGCTAAAGACTCAACCGCAACATACCATTGGTCTGTTAAGAAAGGCTCAATTACTGCATGCGAACGGTCACCACGAGGAACCATCAAGGTGTGCGGTTTAATGTCTTCCATTAGGCCTAAAGCTTCAAGGTCAGCAATAATTTGTTTACGTGCTTCGTAGCGGTCTAAACCTTGATATTTTTCAGGCGCTTCTTCGTTAATTGCAGCATCAATAGTAAAAATATTGAGCATAGGTAGGTTGTGGCGTTTACCCATTTCGTAATCGTTAAAATCGTGAGCAGGGGTGATTTTGACGCAACCTGTCCCAAATTCTAAGTCAACGTAATCATCGGCAATGATTGGAATTTCACGCCCAACTAACGGCAAAGTAATGGTTTTACCCACTAAGTGTTGGTAACGTTCATCTTCTGGGTTAACAGCAACCGCTTGGTCACCCAACATGGTTTCTGGACGAGTGGTTGCTACCACTAAATGACCAGAGCCATCGGAAAGAGGATAGCGCATATGCCACAGGTTGCCTTGCTCTTCTTCAGAGATAACTTCAAGATCTGATACGGCGGTGTGCAGAATTGGATCCCAGTTTACAAGGCGTTTACCACGGTAAATAAGGTCTTCTTCATAGAGTTTTACAAAGACCTCTTTAACGGCATCGGATAAACCATCATCCATGGTAAAGCGTTCACGACTCCAGTCTGGAGAAGCTCCCATACGGCGTAGCTGTTTGGTAATGGTTCCGCCAGATTCCTCTTTCCATTCCCAGATTTTTTCAATGAATTTATCACGTCCAAGGTCATGACGCGTTAGGCCTTGTGCAGCTAGTTGGCGTTCAACCACCATTTGCGTTGCAATACCTGCATGGTCTGTACCAGGCTGCCAAAGCGTGTCATTACCTTTCATTCGATTGTAGCGAATTAAGGTATCCATAATGGTGTCTTGAAAAGCGTGACCCATGTGCAGGCTACCCGTTACATTGGGTGGCGGAATCATAATGCTGTAAGGGTCTGCGTCAGGGTTTTGTGGTTTGAAATAACCTTGGTTTTCCCAGGTTTGGTACCACTTAGTCTCGATTGTATTGGGGTCGAAATGCTTTTCCATAGAACTCTTAATCTGCTTGTCATTTTTTGTAAATAATAATCGGAGGATTATAACAATCGACAAGCCTTATGTCTTAACTAACTGAATAGATTAATGGAATTTTTTTACTTTAAAAGACAGTCCTATTTGTTTGGAAATAGTCATTTTCTTAGCTAAGTAGAGTGGTTGGCTCAAAAGCCATTTAAATCTAAAAATAAAAAAACGGCAGCTAAAGCTGCCGTAAGTTACTCGGAGGAAGAGGGGTTAACTGTTGAGTAACTGTAATACAGAGGCACGAGACTGGTTGCTTTGCGCTTGCATCGCAATGTTACTGTCTTGTAGAACATTTTGTCTCACCTGTTCAGTAAGTGCTTGTGCATAGTTGGTATCATTTATTTGGCTACGAGCCGCAAAATTATTGATGTTTTGACCTTGTGTATTGTCAATATAAGAAGATAAGCCACTTTGTTGTGCACCAAATTCAGCACGTTGGACTCCCAGCTGTTCAATTGCACTGCCTAAATTTTGCAAGGCGTTGGCGGCATTGGCTGGGTTGCTAATATCTAAACCTGAAACGGCTAAACCATCTGTTGTTAAAGTTGGTAAGCTTAGAGTTGTGTTTGAATCACCTAGAGCCAAATTAATGCTGCTAGTATCGCCATTTAATAGGTTTTGCTGATTAAAAGAGGTTGACTCAGCAATTTGATTAATACCTTGTAAGTTTTGCTGAAATTCTTGGTTTAGGTTATTACGTTGAGAGTCACTTAAAGTGCCATTGGACGCTTGAATGGCAAGCTCATTCATGCGCTGTAAGTAGCTATTTATTGAGCTACTAGCACCATCTGCTGTTTGTAGCAGCGAAATGCCACTATTGGCATTTTGTACCCCCATATCTTGGGTGTTAATTTGAGTCGTTAAAACACTAACAACAGCAGAACCTGCTGCATCGTCGGCAGACTGGTTGATGCGCAAACCAGATGCTAAGCTCTGTGAGGTTTGGCTTACACTTGGTGTGTACATGTTGGTTGAAATTGAAGAATAACCATTTATTGGCATGATAAAATCTCCTGTAGAGAGTCTTTAATTTATATTTTTAGTTTACGCTTTTTAATGATTGAAAGGAAGAAAAATGTCTTGTTGTTCAGGTGGTTACTGTCAGTTTAAGTTTCCAGAAGGGCCACCTCTGGTCGATAATGCGGTGGCTTCATTAGACGCAACTTATCAATTTTTACCTTATGGTACTTTGCTGGAAGCTGGAGAAACTGTGCGTATTTGGATGCAAAATGGCAAGGCGAAACCTGTGCTGTTAGAAGAGAAAATTCCGCTTAGAATAACGGATAACGGACCTGTTCCAATGGATGCGTTTTCTGAACAAAGTTACCCTTGGCAAATTGTGGCTTTAGATAGTGGTTTTTCTTATGAGGATTTAATGGATTGGAAAAACCACCCACTTTATAGTCCAGATGAAACGGCAGTTTTATTAAGATTTAACCATCCTATAGAAGTAAAGCCGACATTAAAAATGATTTTATTAAACTGGTTATATAAAATTCGAAATTTATAGCGTGATTCGGATTTACGCTGTGTTTGGCTAACACTGCTGACTGCTGGGTATACCAGGCCTGGTAACTTGTATAAAAGTGTATTTTGGATATAAAGAAGCCCCATTTAACTTTGGGGCTTCTTCGTTTTAGACGCTTTAAAGAATGTTTTTTTGTGTTACTGCATAACAAAGCGATCTAAGTAGACGTCTTCTAATAGGTCTGGATACAGTTTGTGTTTTTCTAAAATGTTTCGTGCTACTTGTAACACTTCTGAACGAAGTTGGTCTGGACCATCAGGCGCTTTGAGTTTTGTGTAGGTTTGATTGCGTAACAGGCGATCAATGTCATTTTTTAAAATGGGGCGTAAGTGCTCCATCTCTGTTTCAACAATCTGAGGGTAATAAGACATAAATTTAAAGTCGACAGCTAAAAATTTTGCCTTACCTTCACCTCTAAAGTTCACCACCACCTTATCCATTGAAAAGTATTTAGGGATACGTTCAGCAGGGGCTTCAAACTGTTTGTATTTTGGTGAGTAACTTGAAACTTCGTTATCACTCGCAATGCTGTAAACAGGTGTTAGGGTAAGTATGGATAGTAGTGTGGTACTTAATAAATTTTTTATTAAAGACAAGGAAAAGGGTTGAGACTTCATTGATACGCTCTTGAATAATAGTTTGAATTAGCTAGGTTCTTAATATGAGTCTATTTTAGCTTAATAACACAGCTTTAGCAGTGTTGATTTTGAAGATGTTAAGGGATAAAAAAAACCCCGCGGGAGCGGGGTCTAAACTAAGTCGTTGAGGAGACTGTGTTTTCTAGATAAACACTATTTAGTTTATAAAGGGATTGGAATATTACTTTGTAAATTCTGGGTAAGCTTCCATTCCACATTCTGATTGGTCAACACCTTCGTACTCTTCTTCTTCAGTAACGCGGATGCCCATAACTGCTTTGATGATTCCCCAAACAATTAAGCTTGTTACGAATACCCATGCAAAGATCACACCGATACCAGTCAGCTGAGCTACGATTGAAGCATCAGGGTTAGTGAAAGTAACTGCGATAAGACCGAAGATACCTACAACACCGTGAACTGAGATAGCACCTACAGGATCATCAATTTTAAATTTAGAATCGATGATTAGGATAGCTAATACAACGATGATACCACCTACAAGACCGATTAAAGTTGCTTCTAAAGCTGAAGGCGTTAGAGGTTCAGCAGTGATTGCTACAAGACCCGCTAGAGCACCGTTTAACATCATAGTTAAATCCGCTTTACCAAACTTGATCTTAGACATTAATAACGCACCAATTACACCACCAGCAGCGGCCATAAGTGTGTTAACAAAAATCATTGCTACCGCATTTGCTTCGTCAACGTTTGAGATTTTAAGCTCAGAACCACCGTTGAAACCAAACCAGCCTAACCATAGGATGAAAGTACCTAAAGTAGCAAGTGGAAGGTTAGCACCAGGGATAGCACGAGACTCACCGTTTGGACCATATTTACCTTTACGAGCACCTAGTAGTAATACACCAGCTAGAGCAGCAGTTGCACCCGCCATATGAACAACACCAGAACCTGCGAAGTCAAGGAAACCTAAACCATCTAGGAAACCACCACCCCATTTCCAGAAACCTTGCATTGGGTAAATGAACGCTGTGAAAACGATGGCGAAAGCGAAAAACGACATTAACTTCATACGTTCAGCAACGGCACCAGAAACAACTGACATTGCAGTAGCTACGAATACAACTTGGAAGAAGAAGTCAGACATACCTGAGTAATAAGGTGCATCATCACCGCCAGCAATCACATCAGCCACTGCGTTATCACCACCGATTAGGAAGCTGATACCAGGGAAGAAGCTGTTTACTGCTTCACCAGGATACATAATGTTATAACCAACTAGCATGTACATAATACAAGCGATGGCAAAAAGACCTACGTTTTTAGCTAAAATTTCGGTTGTGTTTTTTGTACGAACCATACCTGCTTCGAGCATGGCAAAACCAGCGGCCATCCACATTACTAATGCACCAGACATTAGGAAGTAAAAGGTATCAAGTGCGTAACTTAATTGAAATACTTGTTCCATAATTAAATTCCTTTCTTAAAGAGCGATGTCGCCAGTTTCTTCCGTACGAATACGTACAGTTTGTTCTAGAGGCATAACAAAGATTTTGCCGTCACCAATTTTGCCAGTTTTTGCAGACTCAGTGATAGCTTCAATAACGCTATCTAGTTTGTCGTCGCTAACAGCGATTTCTAGGCGGATTTTTGGTAAAAACTCAATCGCGTATTCTGCTCCACGATAAATTTCAGTGTGACCCTTTTGACGGCCAAAACCTTTAGACTCTGTTACAGTCATACCTTGCACATCAATATCATGAAGTGCCTCACGTACGTCATCGAGTTTAAAAGGTTTGATAATTGCAACTACCAGTTTCATACTAACCTCTCGGATAAAATTAAAGAAATAATGTTCGTTGTTACAATAACATTCGATGTGCCATGGTATTTAATTTGTTAAAAAACAATTAGTTATGACTTGTCGCTTATGTTTTTTTAATGAAAATCTAAGCCTGTGAAATTTTAATGTTCTTTTTTGGTGCTTGTATGTTTTTGTTTGGTGCGGATTTTAAGGGGTAATGAATTTGTTTAAGTTTCCTAAGATATTTTTAGCTCTGTTTATACAGTTAGGGGTGTTATTGTTTTTGGGAGCGGGGGTTTATATTGCTCAGTTTTTTGTCCAACCGCCATATCCTTATTGGGTTTTGGTATTAATTCAAGGTTCTGTAGCAGCTTTGGTAAGTTGTAAATTGGGCTTACCTTGCTGGTGGCGTTGGATTCAGTTTTTGCTTCCAGTGGGTCTTTATATAGGTATTGTTCTTGAGTTTAATCCTATCTGGGCTTTGGCTCTGTTTCTTTTAGTTTGGCTGGTATTTTCAAATGCATTTAAAGAGCGGGTGCCACTTTATTTAACCAATAATACAACACGAGAAGCATTGAAATCCTTAGTAAAACGTAAGAAAAACCTTCGTTTTTTAGATTTAGGGTGTGGTTTAGGGGGGAATGTTGCATTTATGTCTCAGCAAAAAGCCATTGTTGAGTCTCATGGTGTTGAAACCGCCCCAATTCCTTACATTATCTCTAAATTGTATACCTCTTTTAGAGGGGGGAGTACTTTTGCTATGGACATATGGAATACCGACTTAGGGTATTATGATGTGGTTTACGCCTTTTTATCGCCTGAGCCCATGCCTAGACTGTGGCAAAAAGTCAAAGAGGAAATGTTTCCTGGCTCTGTTTTTATTAGTAATAGTTTTGCAGTTTTGGGTGTTGAACCAAGTGAAGTCTGGGAGCTTTCAGATGAGCGTAAAACGGTTTTATATATATATAATATCTAGGATGGATAACCTATAAAATAAATGTCTTATTTTTACTGTTTGAAATATTGACATAAAACAACCAGGCCTGGTTGTTTTGTTTGTAAAGTAGAACAAATTTGTATTCGATTTTTTGGAGAAAAAATGTCTTATTCTGTTGCCCAAGCTCTATCTTGGAGTCCGTTTACTGAACGCTTAACGCAGAAATTTCCTGACCTGCTCAGTGAGGAAAGTTATTGTGAACAGTGGCCTCAAGGTGAGCTTTATCAGCGTGTCTATAGCGATGTTATTCAGGCAGTGGATGACAAGGAGCTGGCTAAAAAATTACGTATTCAGCGTAATTGGCAGATGGGTCGAATTGCATTGCGTGATTTGATGGGGCTTTCGGAGTTAGAAGAGGTCATGCTGGCTACTTCTGAACTAGCGGATGCTTTGGTTAATTCTGCGTTAGATTGGCATTATGAACGGTTTTGTGTTCGTTATGGCACGCCAATGGGAATGGAATCAAACACAGCTCAAAAAATGATTGTTATTGGAATGGGCAAGTTAGGAGGTAAGGAGCTTAATTTCTCTTCTGATATCGATTTGATTTTTGCCTATCCTGAACATGGTGCTACGCAAGGTGCATCAAGAAGTATTCCCAATGAACAGTTTTTTATACGTTTGGGGCAGGCTCTGAATAAATCGCTGGTAGATTACACTGAAGATGGATTTGTGTATAGAGTGGATATGCGTTTACGACCTTTTGGTGATTCAGGGCCATTAGCAGTAAGTTTTGCTGGGCTAGAGCACTATTATGAGCTGCATGGACGTGCCTGGGAGCGATATGCCTTGGTTAAAGCTCGAGCGATGGCGGGGGATAAAGATGAGTCTAAGTATATGTTTGATATACTCAGGCCTTTTGTATATCGTCGTTACGTTGATTTTAGTGCAATGGAATCGCTTCGAGAATTGAAGCAAATGATTATGGTCGAAGTGCAAAAGAAAGGCATGTTGCAAAATGTTAAGCTTGGGCCAGGTGGGATTCGTGAAGTTGAATTTATTGTACAGGCTTTTCAGTTAGTTCATGGTGGAAGAGATCATGGTTTACAGGGGCGTAGACTTATTCCAACGCTTGGCCATTTATTAGAACGTGGCTTTATCGAGCAAAAAGAGCATGATGCATTGTTAGAGGCTTATGTTTTTTTACGTAGAGCTGAGAATCGTTTACAAGAGTGGAATGATCAACAAACGCATGATCTGCCTTCTGATGAACATCAACAGGTCTGTTTAGCGGAATCCATGGGGTTTGAAAATTACGCCACCTTTAAAGAAAAACTTGATGCGCACCGTGATTTTGTGAGCGCTCAGTTTAACGAGGTTTTTGCCGTTGAGGCTGTCAGTACTGAAGTAAATCACTGGCGTAAAATCTGGTTAAGTGGCATTGAAAGTGAAGAAGATTTAGCAGAGTTTGATTTAGAAGACCCTGGGGCTTTTGTTAGGCATATTAAAGGGTTTAAGCAGAGCAGATCCGTTGGAAGGTTGGGTGCCGAGGGTATAGAGCGCCTAAATGCTTTTATGCCATTGTTGCTTAATGAGTTATTTCAGCAAGGTTATAGTGAAGAGATGTTAATTCGTGCTCTTAAAATTGTTGAAAATGTCGTTCAACGTAGTGTTTATCTCGTACTCTTAAATGAGAATCCACAGGCGTTAAAGAACCTAGTTGCTTTAGTTGAGGTCAGCCCTTGGTTAACAGATATGTTGGCAAAGTATCCAGCCTTGATGGATCAATTAATTGATGAACGTTCTTTATATGCTCCACTCGAACTTAACTCTCTAAATGCTGAAGTGGCCAATGTTTTGCAGGGTTGTGAAGGAGATGAAGAGTGTTTTATGGAGCAGATTAGGCAGTGGCGTCACGCGCAGGTCTTTAAAGTGGCTGCGGCAGATGTAACTGGAAATGTTCCTGTTATGAAAGTAAGTGATTACTTAACCTGGATAGCAGAGGCGGTGCTAAATGGTGTTGTTGAATTTGCTTGGCAATTAATGCTACAAAAAAGTGGGGTGCCAGGAGGGCTTGATCCAGACAATATAAGAAATCCATTTTTAGTATTGGGTTACGGCAAGGTCGGTGGTATTGAGTTGGGGTATGGTTCAGATTTAGATATTGTGCTTTTGTATGAGGGGTTAAGTCCAAGTGATTCTGCGACTAATGAGAGAGGGCGACAACTAGAGAACTCGCTGTTTTTTGTTCGTATGGGGCAGAAGATTATCTCTTTAATGACAACTTTAATGCCAGCGGGAATTCTCTATGAGGTAGATACTCGTTTACGTCCAAACGGCGCATCGGGAATGATTGTGACCGATTTTGAAAGCTATAAGGCTTATATTGAAAATAAGGCATGGAACTGGGAGCATCAAGCTTTAACTAGAGTGAGAGCGGTTGTTGGTGATGAACAAAGTCGCTCTGCATTTGAGACGTTCAAAAGTCAATACTTGCAAAGACCGAGAGAGATTGAGGTGGTAAAGCAAGAGGTGGTAGCAATGCGTGACAAAATGCGAGAAGCGTTGGATAAATCTAATGCAGAGCAGTTTGATTTAAAGCAAGGTGTTGGTGGAATTGTTGATATTGAATTTATGGTTCAGTATCTGGTTTTAGCCTATGCTAATGTGCATCCATCATTAACTGAATACTCGGATAATGTGAGAATATTGGAAGCGATTGAGCGAGTAGGTCTATTGACAGATGAGCAGGTTGAACAATTGATAGGTTCTTATAAGGTTTATCGTTCAAAGTATCATCGAGTGGCATTACAAAATGAAAAGCCGATTGTTGAGCAGGGTTGTTACGTGGAAGAACGAGAAGCGGTAAAAGGCGTTTGGAATTGTTTAATGGCGTGAGTTCTTTTATCTGTCTTCATTTAGTCTATTAAAAAGTAGACACAAAAAAAACCGCCTTCATGAAGTGACCCCAAAAAGTTGGACATTTTAGTTAAACGGCACTTAAGGCCTGATTTCGATATTCTATCGGAGTCAGGCCTTTTAGTTTCACCTTGATTCGTTTTGTATTGTAATACTCAATATAGTCTTTAATTTCTTCCATTAGATGCTCAGCGCTATTGAACTTCTTACGATGATACATCTCGGTTTTGAGGATTCCAAAAAAGTTCTCAGCAACCGCATTATCTAAACAGTTCCCTTTTCTTGACATGCTCTGAGTTAATCCATTCTCTTTCAGTAACTTCTGTACATCACTATGCTGATACTGCCAGCCTTGATCACTGTGGAATATCGGTTTGACTTTGCCTGTTAACTTATTGACTGCTTCTTTTAGCATGTCGGTCACCAGTGGTAGCCGTGCACTCTTGGCCACTCGATAACTAATCACTTCTTGGTTAAACAGGTCAATCACTGGGGATAAGTAAACTCGCTGTTCTCCGACTTTAAACTCCGTGACATCGGTTACCCATTTTTTATCTGGTGCATCAACACGGAAGTTTCTTTGAAGCACATTTTCGGCAATTCGGCCTACTTGACCTCTATAGGATCGGTAACGCTTTGGCCTGACGAATGACTTTAAGTTCAGTTCTTGCATTAAACGTTGAACGGCCTTCTTGTTTAAAAAGTGACCTAAGCGTCTTAACGCATAGGTCATGCGTCGATACCCATAACGACCTTTATGCTCATTACAGAGTTGTTGAATCGCTCTTTTAACGTCCGCATAACGATCAGGCAGCGCATTGCGCGCCTGATGGTAATAAAACACACTGCGCGCAAGCCCTGCGGCCTTGAGAAGATGTTTAAGTGGATAGAACTTTCTAAGCTGATCTATGAGCCCTGCTTTTTCTTGGTTTGGCGTTCTTTTTCCTGAAGCAGGGCATCGAGCTTTTTTAAATAGGCATTCTCCGCTCGACGGTATTCGAGTTCTTCTCGTAACTCTTCTAGGCTCATTTGTTCGGTTGGTTTAATGGTTTCTTGCTTTTGGTTTTTTTTCATTTTTCTACCCTGCTTTTTAGGCTGCAAGCCTGAAAGGCCGAACCGTTCGAATTGAGTGAGCCAAGTAGAAATCGTACCTGGAGAACTCATGTTATGGACAATACTGGTATAACTAATAGACCAGTTATTTTCACGCATGTGTTTTAGGATACGATATTTGTCTTCAAAAGAGTATGGTGTGTTTCGTTTGATAAACGCATTTTGACCATGGAAACGATAGACTTGTGTCCAGTAACGGATATAGCGATCTGGAATACCGAGTCGCTTGGAAATGGACAGACTGGATTCATGAGAAAGGCATTGCTTAGCAATCGCCAGTTTAAATTCTCGATTGTATTTGGACATGAAAAACCCCCAAAGTTGGTGTCCAACATTTGGGGGTCACTTCATCAAGGCGGTTTTTTTGATTTCAGTTTAATCTAAGATTAAGCAGAGTAGTACATGTCAAACTCAATTGGGTGAGTAGTTGCACGCAGACGTGTTACTTCTTCCATTTTTAGTTTGATGTATGAATCGATAGCTAAGTCAGTCATAACACCACCTGCTTTCAAGAACTCACGGTCTTGATCAAGAGCATCTAAAGCTTCTTCTAGAGAAGCACAAACTGTTTTGTAAGTAGCTTCTTCTTCTGGAGGTAGGTCATATAGATCTTTTTCAGCGGGAGCGCCTGGATCGATTTTGTTGATGATACCGTCAAGACCAGCCATCATTGATGCTGCGAACGCTAGGTATGGGTTAGCTGTAGGATCTGGGAAACGAAGCTCTACGCGACGTGAACGCTCAGAAGGCGCATACGGGATACGGATAGAAGCTGAACGGTTAGAACCAGAGTAAGCAAGAAGGATTGGTGCTTCAAAACCAGGTACTAAACGTTTATAAGAGTTTGTTCCTGGGTTTGTGAATGCGTTTAATGCGCGAGCATGCTTCATTAAACCACCGATGTAGTAGATAGCTTCTTGTGAAAGACCTGAGTAAACGTCACCAGCAAAAATGTTTTTACCATCTTTAGATAAAGACATATTGATGTGCATACCAGAACCGTTATCACCAACGATCGGCTTAGGCATAAATGTCGCCGTCTTTCCTAAAGCGTGAGCTGTGTTGTGTACACAATATTTTAGAATCTGAACTTCATCAGCTTTAGCTGTTAAGGTATTACCTGCAACAGCAAGTTCACACTGACCAGCTGTGGCTACTTCGTGATGGTGAGCTTCAATATCTAGTCCCATTGCTTCTGCCATAGCACAGATATCAGCACGTAGTTCGTGTAACTGATCTACAGGCGGTACAGGGAAGTAACCACCTTTAATGCTTGGGCGGTGACCTACGTTACCGTCAGTAAAGACTTTTTCAGAGTTCCAAGAAGCTTCATCAGCATCAATCTTAACGAAAGAACCTGACATGTCTGCACCCCAGCGAACATCATCAAATACAAAGAACTCTGGTTCAGGACCAAAGAATGCAGAATCAGCAATACCTGTAGATTTTAGGTAAGCTTCGGCTTTTTGAGCGATGGCACGTGGGTCTTTTTCGTAACCTTCCATCGTAGCTGGTTCAACAATCATGCAACGAATAATCAGTGTTGGATCGTTAGTGAAAGGGTCCATAACATAGCCATCAGTTTGTGGCATAAGAATCATGTCAGAGTTATTGATGCCTTTCCAGCCTTGAATTGAAGAACCATCAAATGTTTCTCCATCAGTAAAAAAGTCTTCATCAACGTTTGCAGCAGGAATTGTTACATGCTGCTCCTTACCGTGAGTATCCGTAAAACGTAAATCTACCCATTTAACATCATTCTCTTTGATTACATCAAAAATTGCTTGTGGCATTGTTTATGTCCTTTTTCATCTATGTGAATATAAATTATAACATGATGATAATAGCGTGAACCGTGCCAGGAATCCAATAATTTTTACGAATGTTTTAAAGAGCTTTTTTTTCAAGAGGTTAAGTGATTGTTTTATAAATTTGCATAAGGACTTTAATTTCAAAAAAGAAACAATATGGTGCGTTTTTTAAAAAGATATGGTGCATTTTTTATAAATTCAAACAGAGATCTGTTAGCCGTTCAAGAAGGCTCTTATTGTACCAGTTGAAATTGTTACAGAAATATTACAAGAATTAATAGGGGTTGGCTCAAAATGCAATTTGGTTGTCATATTAGGTCGTTATTATTCGGATTAAATAATTAGGTATCTAGATTCATTTTTAATTTAAGTGAGTCTGGAGGCTAAATCGAATAAATCGAGTGAATTAAATAGGTTGATCATTTATGAGTGCAACGATTCAGACTAAATTGGATCAGGCTTTAAGCGGTAAAGCGTTTGAAAAGCGTATTCGACGAAGAAATTTAAAAGACAGTATTTCTAAATATGGAATATCAGTAGGCGGTATGAGCGTTATTTTAGCGGTATTGCTGATTATGTTCTTTTTGTTGTATGTTGTATTACCTCTCTTTGTGCCTGCAACTATCGAGAAAACGGCTCAGTATTCAATCCCAGGAAGTCAGCAAGAGAGAACTTTGTATTATGGCATTGATGAGTATCAGACGACGGCTATTCGCTTTACGGATTCGGGCGATTTGGTTGGTTTTGATGTTAAAGATGGCACCATTAATTTTAAAGAGAGGCTTCCGTTAAATGGCGCAGAAATCACTACCTATAAAGTGGTTAGTGAGTTAGACCGTTTATTGGTTTTTGGTTTATCAAATGGTAGTGTGTTGTTTGCTAAATACGATTATGACGTTAGTTATCCTAATAATGTGCGTAAGATTTCTCCAAAGGTGGTCTACCCATTTGGTCAGGAGCCTATTGCTTTGGCCGATGGAAAAATTACCAATCTTGCGGTAAAAGCATTTGAGTCAGAGCTAAGGTTGGCTTATCAAGTTGAGGGTTCAAAAACCATTACACTTAAATCCTTTACTAAGATTGAGTCGATGCTTACGGATTCAGTCGTACTTGAAGAAGACGGAAGTGGTCATTTTGATAGTAATATCTCCTTGAAATGGTTGATGATTGATACGAGTGGCCGTAATTTATATACCATCTCTCAGGCAGGTGTGGCTGATTATTACGATATTAGAAATGTTGAAAGCCCTGAATTAATTCAACATGTTAATTTAATGCCTCAAGGTGAGACACCTACGGTTATTCGTTTTTTATTGGGTGATTATTCCTTAATGATTGGTTCTGATAAAGGAAATGTTTATCAGTGGTTTCCTGTGCGTGATGAGTCAAATGATTTTGCATTAAAACCAATCCGTAAATTTCATGTAGGTGATTCAGCCGTTGAGTCGATAGGTATTGAGCTTGCTCGTAAAGGCTTTGCCACATCGGATGCAAGCGGTCGCTTTAACTTGTTCCATTCTACGTCTGAGCGCCACTTAGCTTCGGAAGAAGTCAGTTCTGTTGGCGCAAATTTAGTAACCATTGCTCCTCGAGCTAATGGTGCCATAGTTGAAACGAACGATGGACTCTTAACTCATTTTACGATTGAAAATGAGCATCCTGATGTTTCTGTTTCCAGCTTATGGGGTAAGGTTTGGTATGAAGGTTATGAAGAGCCAACTTATACTTGGCAATCTTCATCTGCGAGTTCAGATTTTGAACCTAAGTTCTCCTTAATGCCATTGACGTTCGGTACCATTAAAGCGGCACTCTACTCAATGTTATTTGCTGTTCCTATTGCTATTCTAGCTGCGATTTATACCGCATTCTTTATGGATAAAGCCACTCGCCAATGGGTTAAGCCTTCGGTCGAGATGATTGAAGCTTTACCAACCGTTATTTTAGGTTTCTTAGCAGGTTTGTGGCTTGCTCCCTATATGGAGGCAAACTTACCAGGGTTCTTTGCCATACTGATTGTTTTACCACTTGGCATTATCTTGTTTGGTTATGCTTGGTCAAGATTGCCTGAAAGCATTCGTCTATTCATTCCAGTTGGCAAACGTGCCGTGCTAATGATTCCTGTAATTGTCTTTTTGGGGTGGTTTTCATTACAACTCAGTGGGCCGATTGAAAATGCGATGTTTGACGGCAATATGCGTCACTGGTTAACCGCATCAGCAGGTATCGATTTTGATCAGCGTAATGCGATGGTTATCGGGTTTGCCATGGGCTTTGCCTTAATACCGACCATTTTCTCGGTAACAGAAGATGCTATCTATAACGTGCCGAGTTATTTAGTGAATGGTTCTTTAGCGCTCGGTGCGAGTGGTTGGCAGACTCTTGTTGGTGTTGTTTTGCCAACCGCCAGTCCAGGTATCTTTTCAGCGATTATGCTTGGTTTTGGTCGTGGTGTTGGGGAGACAATGATTGTCTTGATGGCTTCAGGTAATACACCATTAATGGAAGTGAATATCTTTGAGGGTATGAGAACTCTATCGGCTAACTTAGCAGTAGAAATGGCCGAAGCAGAAGTATCCAGTTCACACTATCGAGTTTTATTTTTAGCAGGCCTGGTATTGTTTATTTTTACCTTTATTTTTAACACCTTAGCAGAAGTTGTTCGTCAACGTATGCGTCGTAAATACGGTTCGTTATAGGAGATCATGAAATGAAAGAATGGTTTAACAAAGGCGAACATTGGATTTGGATGAGTTCAGCTATGGTCAGTATCAGTGTTGTACTGGTGCTGGGGTTAATGGGAATGATCGCTTACAAAGGTGCCGTGCACTTTTGGCCGCATGCTGTTTATGAAATCCAGCTTGAGCAGAATGGTCAAAAAGAGATGGTTGTTGGGGAGTTGCGTGATGAAAAACAAGGTCATGTGACTGACCCAGTTACAGGTGTTGAAACCCCCGTTTCACAATATCTCATAAAGATTGGTAATCGTGATGTTTACGGTATCGACTTTAGATGGGTTAACGACAATGTGATTGCCAGTGAAATGGATAAATTGTCAAAAGATGTTTTAGTCATTGAACGTTATGAATACGGCAATGTCTTTGGACATCTTGCGAGTGCCGATATTGATGGCAAAAAGATTGTCGATAAAACAAATTTATTAGCATTGATTAAAAAGCAAGTAGAGCTGAGTTCTAAGACACATGACGAGATCCGTCATATCGAAAAAATTAAAATTGGTAAGATTAATTATCAAATTGAGCAGCTTCGTTTTGAAGAGAAAAAACTGCGACTAAAAGAGGCTTTTACCGATGAAGAAGCGGCAAGATTAGCTGCGGAACGCTCGGCTTTACAAAAAGAATTTACGGCATATCAACAGCAGACTCAGGTTTTATACAAAAAATTAGATGGCTATGGTGATTTAACGGTCACCATTACTGGTGGTCAAAATTTAACGATTCCTTTTAAAAAGATTGTTGATTTATGGCAACCTAATAATATGAATTTTGCCGAAAAACTCGGTTTCTTTGGTCACTCTCTTAAAAATTTCTTACTTGATGATCCTCGTGAAGCAAATACTGAAGGGGGGATTTTCCCCGCGATGATTGGCACGATCACCATGGTGTTATTAATGACCATTTTAGTGACACCGATGGGGGTGGTGGCCGCAATCTATATGCGTGAGTATGCTAAAGATGGCCCTGTGTTGAGAATGGTTAGAATATCCATCAACAACTTAGCAGGGGTGCCGTCGATTGTATTTGGTATTTTTGGTTTAGGGTTCTTTGTCTATATTTTAGGGGGCTCAATAGACGAGCTTTTCTATGATTACGCCTTACCAAGCCCAACTTTTGGTACGCCAGGTTTATTGTGGGCCGCCTTAACCATGGCTTTATTAACCTTGCCAGTTGTTATTGTTTCTACCGAAGAGGGTTTGTCTCGTATACCACGTTCACTGAGAGAAGGTGGCTTGGCATTAGGGGCGACTAAATCAGAAACGATTATGAAGATTGTGCTTCCAATGGCAACACCAGCGATTATGACTGGTTTAATACTTGCCATCGCTCGAGCCGCGGGTGAAGTTGCCCCATTGATGTTAGTGGGGGTTGTTAAGCTTGCTCCAGAGCTTCCTGTTGATGCAATTGCACCGTTTGTACATTTAGATCGTAAGTTTATGCACTTAGGTTTCCATATTTATGATGTTGGTTTCCAAAGTCCAAACGTAGAGGCATCGCAACCGTTGGTTTACGCCACCTCTTTATTGCTCGTTATTATTATTGTCGGTTTAAACATTGGCGCCATTTCTATCCGCAATCGTTTACGTGAGAAATATAAAGCCTTAGAGCATTAATCCAGTTTTATAAATTCAATTGACGTTTATTCAAGATGACGTCAGTTAAACATTATTTAAATATTACGTGTTGATTTACTTTTTATAAATCAATGATATAAGGAAGTTTTTATGAGTGATCAAAACTTATCAATTTCATTAGATAGAGAAGATAGAGCCATGTCTTTAGCCAATGAAAAAATTGCCATTGAGGTTAGAGATTGGAATCTTTTTTACGGGAAAAAGCAGGCCTTAAATTCTATTAATATGGATATTCCAGAGAACCGCGTAACCGCGTTTATTGGGCCGTCAGGTTGTGGTAAATCTACTTTATTACGTTGTTTTAACCGTATGAATGACTTAATTGATATTGTGAATGTCGATGGCCAAATGACACTACATGGCGATGACATGTATGCTAAAAACATGGATGTATCCGCATTACGTCGTCGTGTTGGTATGGTGTTTCAAAAGCCGAATCCTTTTCCCAAATCAATCTATGAAAATGTCTGTTATGGATTAAGACTTCAAGGTGTTAAGGATAAAAATACGCTTGATGAAGCAGTTGAGTGGGCATTGAAGGGCGCTGGGCTTTGGGAAGAAGTTAAGGATCGTCTAGATGAAAATGCCTTAGGTATGTCTGGTGGTCAGCAACAACGTTTGTGTATTGCCAGAGCTATCGCAATTAAGCCAGAGGTGTTACTACTTGATGAACCAACTTCTGCACTTGACCCGATTTCAACATTAGCGATTGAAGAGCTGATTTTTGAATTGAAAAAAGAATTCACAATCTTAATTGTGACACACAATATGCAACAAGCCGCACGTGTATCTGATTATACAGCGTTTATGTATATGGGTGATTTGATTGAATATACCGATACCGACAGTTTGTTTACTAACCCACAAGTTAAACGTACTGAGGACTATATTACGGGTCGTTATGGCTAATAAGTTTTTATAACCAATAACTTGTCGTTTATAAATTGTGCATAGGAAAACAAAATGGAAAGAAAATTATTTAATTCGCATATTTCTGGGCAGTACAACCAAAACTTAGAAGAGCTGTTTAATCATATTCTGGTTATGGGTGGATTGGTTGAAACGCAAATAAAAAATACTGTAGAAGCGGTTAAGTGTGAAGATAAAAGTTTAGCTAAAGAGATCAAACAAGTTGATAAAATTGTTAACAAAGAAGAGTTAGAAATCGATAGCTTGTGTGCTCGCGTTCTAGCTCGTCAGCAACCAACGGCATCAGATTTACGTTTGATTGTAAGTTCGATTCGTATTGCTGTTGATCTTGAGCGTATGGGGGATGAAGCGGTAAATGCTTCTAAACTTGCTACTAAAATGTCAAAAGTGGCAGAAGTTCCATGTGAAATTTTACCTGGTTATGGTGCGCTGATGGAGATGGTGGCGATTGACCTAGATATGTTGAGCAAAACATTAAACTCTTTTTCACAGCTTGATTTGTCAGGATTGGAAGATGTCTTTGAAAGTGATCAACGTATTACAATGATAAAAAAGAAAGCATTACTAGAAATTAATCACTCTTTAAATCATGATACACAAGAGCTGGCTGAATATATAATGCAAATGTTCTTCTCAATTAGAGCTTGTGAACGTATTTCAGCCCACATTGTTAATGTTGCAGAAAGCATTATTTATTTAGTAAAAGGGCAGCATGTTCGTCATATGAACTCTGAAAAACTGAATGCGTTTTTAGGAACATTAGACAAATAATTGCTGCAGTATCGCTTGGGAGTACCTATGGGGCAAAGTAATATTTTAGTCATTGAGGATGAAGCTGCAATACGTGACATGTTAAAGTTCACTTTGTCCTCATCTAACTATCAAGTGCGTGAAGCGAGTAACGCTGAAGACGGTTGGAAACTGGTTCTAGAAGAGATTCCAGATTTGATTCTATTAGACTGGATGATGCCTGGAACGCCAGGTGTGACACTTGCACAAAGATTACGTCAAAATGATAAAACCAAAGCGATACCTATTATTATGCTGACCGCACGTGGCGAAGAAGAAGACCAGGTACAAGGGTTTAATGCGGGTGCGGATGATTATGTGGTTAAGCCTTTTTCACCTAGAGCATTAGTTGCTCGAATTCAAGCCTTACTTCGACGTCAAATGCCTGAACAATTAGCTGGAGACCAACTGATTGCGGGTAATATGCGCTTAGACTTAGAATCGCATCGATTTTACGTCAGTGAAGATGAAATCAAGTTAGGGCCAACAGAGTTTAAGTTGGTTCATTTCTTTATGTCTCATCCAAATAGAGTGTTTTCGCGTGCGCAACTTCTTGACCATGTATGGGGCGTGAATGTGGTCGTTGAGGAGCGTACGGTAGATGTTCATATTCGTCGCTTACGTAAGTTGTTAGAACCTACTCAGGTTGCGGACTACATTCAAACTATTCGAGGCTCAGGTTACCGATTCTCTGTTGTAGAGGAATAAGCATTGTTATCAAATGGCATAAAGCGTGAGTTAACCTGGATTATTACCAGTGCATGGGTGTTGCTTTTTTTTGCGTGGGTGACAGATTTTTGGTTAATCTCACTGTTTATATTCATTGTTTTCTATATTTCACGCCAATTGTGGAGCATCCGAAAGTTTGAAAAATGGATGGATGGTCGATTACAAAACACCTATCCACCTGTTTCTGGTTTTTGGAGCGAACTGACTTATTTGGTTTCTAAAAAACAGCGTGCATTAGAGAAGCATGTCGACTTGAATCTTTATAAATCTGAGCAATTTAAAGCCGCATCAATGCTGATTCCTGACGTTATTGTCTCTCTTGATCAGTACAATAATATTGAATGGTTTAATACCGTGTCCAAAACCTTATTAGGAATTAGGAAGCAAGATAAAGGCAGTAAAATTGAATCGGTTGTTAGGCAATCTGACTTTGTTCAATATTTGAAAGCGGGTGATTTTTCTAAATCCCTCACTGTTAACTCCAGCTACCGTCCAGCACGAACTTATGAAATGCAAATTATTCATTATTTTGAGAATCATAAGTTATTGGTGGTGCGAGATATTACTGAACTCTACCAGCTCGCCCAAATTCGTCGAGATTTTATTGCCAATGCATCCCATGAGCTTCGCACACCTCTAACCGTGTTAAGAGGGTATTTGGAGGTGATGATTGATACGCCAGGTGAACACCAAGAAAATTGGCGTTTACCTTTAGAGCATATGGAAACTCAGTCACATAGAATGCAAACGATTATTGAAGACTTGTTAACGCTTTCCACAATTGAAGCGGAATCGATTACCGCAGAGAAGAAAACGGTTGATGTCCCCAAGAAATTGCAACAGCTGGAAATCGATGCACAACAACTGGGGGGTGAAAACCATCATTTTACGTTTGAGATTGATCAATCGCTTAAAATAAAGGGCTATGCTGAACCGCTTAAAAGTGTGTTTATGAACTTACTTTCTAATGCTGTGCGCTACTCTCCTGATGGCGGTGAAATAACCGTTCGTTGGTATAAAGATAAACAGTATGTTGTCTTTGAAGTTCAAGACAACGGTTTAGGTATTGCTCAGGAGCATATTCCACGTTTAACAGAGCGTTTTTATCGGGTGGATAAAGACCGTTCTCGTGTTACAGGTGGTACAGGTCTAGGATTAGCCATTGTTAAACATGTGCTTGAAAAGCATGAAGCACGTTTGAGTATTGAGAGTGTTTTAGGAAAGGGCAGTGTTTTTCGCTGTGAATTTCCAATTAAGCTTGCTCGGTGATGTATTTGTTTAAACCATCGTGTAAGCAAATATTAAGCACTCAGATATTGAAGTGACCAGGCCTGGTAACTTGGTTAAACATTAAAAAAAATGCTCATGGTGCAGAGCCAAGTCAAGTGAAGAGTTAAGAATACTTAGCCATAGTAAAACCTTCGATTTTTCTTGGTAGTTCAGTCATACAAGGTACAAAAAAAGGGCCTATAAAAGGCCCTTTTTTATTTCAGTGGTTTTATGCTTTTACCAGGTTATGGAAGCATCATCCCTCTAATTGTAAAGTAAATTAAAGCGGCTAAGGTGGCTGATGCTGGAACGGTAATCACCCAAGCGGCCACAATTTTTAAGAACGCAGAACGTTTTACCAGTTCTTTTTGGTAAACTTTATCTAAAGACTTACGCTCTTTTTTACTTAAAGCCACTTCGGCCTCTTTCGCTTTCAGTTGCGCCAACATCTCTTTTTTCTCAATAAGAGAGGCTTTTTCAAAACGGATAATATACTCTTCCACTTCTTGTTGATCTGAACCTTGGTGGTGATCACGAATAGACTGAATCGTTTTTGCATAACTGCGTTTTAAGTACTCGCGCAGGAAACCAACCCCAAAGACACCCCCTACGGCAATGTGGGTTGAGCTTACTGGTAAACCGAGTTGTGAGGCAACAATAACGGTAATGGATGCCGCCATAGCGATCGAGAAGGCGCGCATTTGGTCGAGTTCTGTGATCTCAGAACCAACCGTTTTAATCAGTTTAGGCCCAAATAACAGCAGACCTAAACTGATACCAATTGCCCCAATGAGCATGACCCATAACGGAATTTCAGCTTTAGTCGAAACTCCATGTGTTTGTACAGCATCATTAATGGCCGCCAGTGGACCAACAGCATTAGCGACATCGTTAGCGCCGTGTGCAAAACTTAATAAAGCTGCGGCAAATATAAGCGGCATGGTAAATAAGGTATTCACACTCGCTTTGGTATTTTCAAGACGTTTTGCCTGGCGTGCGATAATGGGTCTAAGTGTGATATAGGTAGCGGTGGCAATCGCTAAACCAATTAAGACGGCATCAATAAAATCGACTTTCCAGATCTTTTTTAGACCTTTCATAATCAGATAAGTTGAGAAAGCCCAAGCCATAATGGCAATCAAAATGGGTAACATTTTTTTGGCTGCGCTAACCATGTCGTCTCGATAGGTGATACTCCTCTTTATCCAGTAGAGGAAACTCGCGGCAATGAGCCCACCAATAACGGGTGAGATTATCCAGCTAGCGGCAATGGCGCCCATTTGTTCCCAGTTAGCAATTGACCAACCTGCTGCTGCAATACCTGCACCTAATACGCCACCCACAATGGAGTGAGTCGTTGAAACAGGTGCGCCCATTGCGGTTGCTAGATTAAGCCATAAAGCCCCTGCCAATAGCGCAGCAATCATCAACCAGATAAAGGTATCACTGTCGCCAATGAGAGCGGGGTCTATAATGCCTTTTTTGATTGTGCTTACCACATCGCCACCCGCAATCAGTGCGCCTGCCGACTCAAAGATAGCAGCAATAATAATGGCACCCGTCAGTGTTAGGGCTTTAGAGCCAACTGCGGGCCCAACATTATTAGCAACATCATTAGCACCAATATTAAGTGCCATATAACCACCAATCATTGCCGCAACAACCAATTCAATACTCACAACACCTGTGCCAGTTTGAATGTTTGAGGCAAACAGAATGATCATAATGATAAAAAGTAGGGCGGTTCCAAAGCGGAACATCTCTTTTCTACCACGAGATGTGGCGTTTTCAAACTCGTTTATATCTCGAAATTCCATAGCGTTAACTCTATTTTGACGGATTGGGATGTCTGCGCATTGTATTAAAAATAAGCAAGCAAATCAGATTTTATTACAGAAATGTTAATCATGATTAAGCATAAGCAATTATTGTTTCGCTTTATTTAGTAATTGTACCCATGTTTACTGTCACGAAAGTGTCATATTAGTGTCAATTTTGTTTTATGAAGGCTTCTTATACTTTGCAACGTATTCAAGCAAATTCATTAAATTTAATTTTTGGAGTTTTAACCATGAAAAAAGCAAACATCTTATTAGCAATGGGTCTTGCAGCTTCTGTTGCAACATCTACTGCCTATGCATCTGAATTACCGAATTATGAAAAAGTTTCTGGTGTTTCTGGAAACTTATCTTCTGTAGGTTCGGATACATTAGCTAACCTAATGACACTTTGGGCTGAAGAGTTTAAGCGTGCTTACCCTAATGTAAATATCCAAATTCAGGCGGCAGGTTCTTCTACTGCTCCTCCAGCTCTAACGGAAGGGACTTCAAATGTTGGGCCTATGAGCCGCGCAATGAAAGATAAAGAAATTGCAATGTTTGAATCTAAGCATGGTTATAAGCCAACAAAAATCGGTGTAGCGATTGATGCTCTAGCAGTATATGTAAACAAAGATAACCCAATTGACGGTCTATCTATTCCACAAGTGGATGCGATCTTCTCTTCTACCCGTAAGTGTGGTGCTAAAGACGATATTACTACTTGGGGGCAAGCTGGTGCAACAGGTGCTTTAGCGGATAAGTCTATTCAGATTTATGGTCGTAACTCAGTTTCTGGTACTTACGGTTACTACAAGAAAAAAGCGCTTTGTAAAGGTGATTACAAGTCATCTGTAAATGAGCAGCCTGGTTCAGCTTCAGTTGTACAGTCAGTTTCAACTTCTTTAAACGCGATTGGTTATTCTGGTATCGGTTATAAAACGGCTGGTGTTAAAGCTTTAGCGATTGCTAAAAAAGCGGGTGGTAAGCAAGTTGAGCCGACTAATGCTAACGCATTAAATGGTACTTACCCTCTTTCACGTGTACTTTATGTATATGTAAACAAAGCGCCTAACAAGCCAGCAGAGCCTGTAATTAGTGAGTTCATGAAGCTTGTACTTTCTAAGCAAGGTCAAGAAGCGGTTACTAAAGATGGTTACATCCCTGTACCAGCGGATTTTGCTGCTAAAGAACTGGCTAAACTAAAGTAATTAAAGCTTAATTACTTAGTTCGCTAAGACTAAAAGCCCGCCAGTGAAGTGAATCTTCACTGGCGGGCTTTTTTGTTTGTGGCAACTTATGAAACGACCAGGCCTGGTCGTTTCTAAAAGAGCAGTCGCGCTCTATTTAAATTAACTCAATTTCAACATCAGAAACTGGAATGACACTGCAGGTTAAAATTTCACTCTTTCGGGCTTCATAAGCGGGGTCTTGAATCTCTTCAACTTCACCAGAGATCAATCGTACTGAGCAAGCACCACAATTTCCACCACGACAGCTATAAGGCATATCAAACCCATTTTCGTCTAATGCTTCTAGCATTGAGAACTGCCCATCAAATTCACATTCACCTTGTCCTACTACCGTAATTTTTGCCATGACTCTGTACTTTCCTACTGTGTGATAAAAAAATTTATTTTAACAATTAAATGCGTGAATCAATACAGTAAAATAGCCAAAATTTCAGTTTGACCAGGCCTGGTAATATTAGCCATAAGCTATAAGCAAACTGTCAACAAGTGTTTTTCATAATAAGATTAAATACAAAAGTAGGCATAACAATGACGTGGTTAGATTTTCAAAATCGTTTTCAACATATTCGCGATAACAAAGTGTTTGAACTGTTTGTTATCTCGGTCATTATTTTTTCATCCTTAATGATTGGTATTCGTACCTACGAGTTACCAGGCCTGGCTGAAACGATTTTGATTAGTTTAGATTATGCGGTTACGCTGTTCTTTGTGATTGAGATCACCATCCGTATGGCGGCCGAGGATCGTTTTAGAGATTTTTTCAAGAAGGGTTGGAACATCTTTGACTTTGTGATTGTGGTGGTCAGCTTAATACCTCTCGATGACTCTGAGTATGCCTTAATTGCCAGAATGTTACGTTTATTCCGTGTCATGCGTTTAATTTCATTTATCCCAGAATTGAGAGTGTTGGTGAGCGCTCTTATTTCAGCACTTCCTAGAATGGGGTATGTCGCACTATTGATGTTTATCATCTTTTACCTGTATGCGGTTATCGGCAATATGCTGTTTGCACAATTAAACCCAGTCTTGTGGGGCGATTTAGGGATTTCATTATTAACACTGTTCCGTGTAGCCACGTTTGAAGACTGGACAGATGTGATGTATGAAGCGATGACTTTATACAGTTTAAGTTGGATTTACTTTATTACTTTTATCTTCTTCTCTGCGTTTGTCTTTTTAAATATGATGATTGGGATAGTGGTAGAAGTTTTGGATGAAGAGCATAAAAAAATGGAAGCTGAAGCGGCTAAAGAAGTGGGCGCTGAAAGTGTTGCGGATGAGTTAACCGCCATTCAAAATCATGAGCAAAAGATGGAAGCTGAGATAGCCTTATTGCATCAAAAGTTAGATACACTCTTAGCTCAACAACAAGTGAATAAATAGAGTTAATGAGAAAAATAGGTTTTTTTCAGGTGTAACTTATTTTAGATTGAAACAAAAAAGGGCTTTAAACCGATGTTTAAAGCCCTTTTTTATTTTGTAAGTTAATGAATTACCAGGCCTGGTAATGTTCGTTTGATTTTTAACCAGCAACGCCAAAAATCATGCCCACCCAGGTGGTAATCGCCATTGCGATACTTCCCCAAATTACCACTCGCATAGCTCCTTTTAGTTTGCTAGCGCCACCTACCCATGCAGAGAGTGCTCCTAAAGTACCTAACAATATGAGTGAGGAAACTGTGATGACAATCCCCATGTTTTCTAGTGGTAGAACAGCCACTAAAATCACTGGAATAACACCACCAGTAATAAAGGAGACGGCTGAAGCAAATGCCGCTTGTATTGGATTGGCGCTATGAATTTCAGATAACCCCAGCTCATCTCTGAGATGGGCATCCAAAGCGTCATGTTCCATAAGTTCATGCGCTACTTGATGGGCGGTCTGTTCAGTAACCCCACGCTCCATGTAGATGAGTGCGAGTTCATGTTTTTCGGTTTCCCAATCCTCTTCAAGGGCTTTCTTTTCAATCTCTAAGTCGGCTTGCTCAGTGTCTGACTGTGAACTAACCGATACATATTCACCCGCCGCCATAGCCATAGCCCCAGCGGCTAAAGCCGCAATTGCAACCAGTAAAATGTAATCACGTTCAGCGCCAGCGGCAATGACACCTACGATTAAACTGACCACGGAGATAATGCCATCATTCGCCCCTAAAACCGCTGCGCGAAGCCAGCCCATTCTATGGCTGTAATGCATCGTGACTAAATGTTCATCTAAGTCTTCTTTGGTCTCAAACTGCATAACTTTTGCCTCTTAGTTAAGAGTTGTCTGTTAATCGCGTTTACCACACTAATGGTTTATAGCCTTCTTCTTGCAGCTCCATCAATGCAGCCGCACCCACTTCAGCGTATTCAGCAAAAGGGCGCATATCGGCGTCTGTCCAATGAATGGTGTTCATGGTGTTACCACAAGCGATCCAGCGAACGTTGTAATCTTTGGCAAAACTTGCAACTCGTTCATAGGTTAAAGCTTCTACTTCGCGTTGCGGTTTTTTGGCTAAAACGTGCAGGCCTGGTCCAATGGCCACTACGGCAATGTCCACATTACCGCCATAGCGCTTAATCATCGCTTGAATGGAATTTAAAATGCCTGTTTGGTAGGCGGCATCGGATTTGTTGAACATATAAACCGCTTTGTGCTCAGCAGGATCACCTGGAAAACGGTCACTTGGTGGATCTTGTAGTTCTGGTACAGGTTTTAATTTAAAGTCTGCATTAGCGGTTTTAACGGTATCACCGCTGGCTGAATGAGCGTAGCTAGAAAAAAGAAGGCTTAAACTTAAAAGGGGGGTGATGA
The DNA here is from genome assembly GCF_000478585.1 of Thiomicrorhabdus sp. Kp2. Lineage (NCBI taxonomy): Bacteria > Pseudomonadati > Pseudomonadota > Gammaproteobacteria > Thiotrichales > Piscirickettsiaceae > Thiomicrorhabdus > Thiomicrorhabdus sp. Kp2. Next base: position 809,948 of record NZ_ARWI01000001.1, on the reverse strand, counting down.
ATATACGCATTGATTTCTCCTGGTAATGTTAAAGTTGAACTTAACCGTTCAATTTATATAAATTATTGTATGTGTAATTTTTGCATGAATGCTTTAACTTGTAATAAAATTCACTGTTGTAGTTATTAATTAGTTTTATTACGATGTAGATAAATTAGCTAATTGGGCATAAATCACAAGTTAATCAAGAATGAGTTAGGGATAGAATAATGATTCAACCACAAATAGAACAAGCAATAAATGATGCATTTGATGTGCAGTTTATGGAATTGCTGAATGAAAGCCATATGCACTCTGGCCCAGCACCTGAATCGCATTTTAAATTAACCGTGGTCTCAAAGTCATTTGATGGCTTAAGTAAGGTGAAAAGACAGCAGGCCATTTATAAAGTATTGGCTGAGCTAATGCCGCAGTTTCATGCTTTAGCGTTGCATACCTATACACCAACAGAATGGCTAGCAGTAGAACAAAGTATTCCAGCGTCACCCAAGTGTACAGGCGGCCATTAATTTAAATAGGTTTTGACCAGGCCTGGTTGTTTTTATAGCCTCTTATAGATCTATTTCGTATTCAGAATTTTCATTGGAGCGTTCTGGATCAATTTCTGGGTAAGTGAGATACCAAATACGGGTGAACTGTTCAGGATGGAGTTTGTTTTGTAATAGTAAAATCGCTTGAACATACTGTTCAATATATTGGTAATTACCTTTTTTAAGTGATTGCCACAGGTGTCGATATTTATTAGGCAAGAAGTTTTTAAAATGCGGTAGTAGTCCAAAGTCACCCTCTACCTGTTTGATTCTCTGCATCACTTCATGGCGTGCGGCTATTTTGTAATGGCGTTCTTGGCCTTCAAACATTTGACTGACCCAAAAAAGTAAACCAGCAGCCACTAAGAAGCTCACGATGGGTTGGTCAAATAAAAAGCTGCCTAATAGCGTCACTAGAACCAAAATAATGGCACTCACGGGGATGGTTAAAATGGATACCCATACTTTATTGCCTTTAAGTTCGGTGGTAATGGTATCAATATTAAACTGTTGCACATCGACGGAATTTAGGCGCTGTAACATCTCTTCTGGCGAAGGGATGGTTTCATAATATTGCGAATCTTCTTGTTCAGTTGTTTGCATAGTGCTTGGCTAAAATTACTTTTTCTTTTTCAATTTAGGTTTACATTGCTGTTGGCAATTTACGGTAAAGCGTTGTTTAGTTTCTAGAGCATAAGCGGTCATTTGCCCACCCCAAAGACAGCCTGTATCGGTTGCATGTATATGGTAAGCATCTATTGCACCAAGCGTGGACCAATGACCAAAAAAAATTTCATAATCCTTATTGCGACGATTAGGAAAAACAAACCAAGGTTGATATTCTGAGTCATTTTCATCAGCCTCTGATTTAGGGCTGGATTTAAGTTTAAACTCTAATTTACCATTGCTGTCGCAATAGCGCATACGAGCGAAAGCATTCACAATGTAGCGCAAACGTTCATAACCCGTTAAGTTATCATGCCATTGATTAGGCTCAGAGCCAAATAGGTGCGTCACAATATACTCTTGCCAATCAGGGCGTTTTAACTGTTTATGAACCTCTTTGGCATAGGTTTGGGCTTCTTTAATTGACCATTGTGGCGGAATGCCAGCATGAACCATCACCGCATGGAACACTGGATGTGTCACCATTAACGGTTGGTTGCGTAGCCAATCCATTAATTCATCCACATCATCAGCGGTTAAAATTGGGGTTAATGTATCAGACTTGGATGTGAATTTTTCTAAACCCGCATAAGCCGCGAGTAGATGAAAATCATGATTGCCAAGAACCATATCGGCTTGGCCTTTCTCACATAGTTTTTTGACAAAACGTAAACACTCTAAAGATTTTGGCCCACGATTAACAATGTCGCCCACAAACCAAAGATGGTCTTTTTTTGAGTTGTAGTCTATGTGCTTTAATAGGCTTTGCAATTCGTCATAACAGCCTTGCAAGTCGCCAATAACATATGTAGTCATAATATGGTTTTAGGGTAAGTAGTTAAATTTATGAGCAAAATTATTGTGCCGATTGTAATTTAATTTGCTGATAAAGGTTGGCTAATTCAACAAACTTTTCAACGCTGACTGTTTCAGCACGAGCGGTTGGGTTAATACCGCAAGATTCAATTTGTTCGCCATCGAGCATGCCTTTTAAAGTATTACGTAAAGTTTTACGTTTTTGACTAAACGCTTGTTTAACCAGTTCAGCAAAAGCGGTTTCATCGTCTGCAACAAAAGGTTTTTGTTTGTAGGGCAGTAAACGCACAATGGCAGAGTCTACTTTAGGTGGAGGTGTAAAGTTTTCAGGGCCAACCGTAAAGAGGTATTCAGTTTCACAAGCGTATTGAATCATCACACTTAAACGTCCATAGGCTTTAATACCAGGGTTGGCCGTAATACGATCAACGACTTCTTTTTGCAACATAAAGTGCATGTCTTGAATATGGTCGCTATATTTTAAAAGGTGAAACATTAACGGGCTTGAGATATTGTAGGGTAGGTTACCCACAATACGTAAGGGTTGTTCAGGCTCAAATTCTAATAGGGTGCTGTAATCAAAGGCTAAAGCATCTGTGTGATGTAAATTAAATGCGGGCTTTGAGGCGAAACGGATTTTAAGTGGCGCAATCAGATCATTATCAATTTCAATAATATCCATTCGCTTAACCACATCAATCAGAGGGGTAGTTAAAGCCGCTTCACCTGGTCCAATCTCAACCATATGGTTATCAGGTTTGGGGCGAATAGAAGCCACGATTTGGTCAATCACTCGACCATTATTAAGGAAGTTTTGCCCAAATTGTTTTTTGTGTTTGTGTCCTGAGGAACGTCCTGAACGCTGTTGTGCCATGTTGTTTTACTCTTTAATTTGGGTGTTGATTTCTTCCAAGGGTTGTTTATTAACCTTGGGTTTGCGCCATCTGCAATGCGACTTCAATAGCGTACTCAAAACTTCTTACATCGGCCTTGCCTGTACCCGCCAAATCTAATGCCGTACCATGATCGACTGATGTGCGGATAAATGGCAGGCCTAAAGTGATATTAACCGCATTACCAAAGCCCATATGTTTTAAAACAGGTAACCCTTGGTCATGGTACATGGCTAAGACTGCATCAGCTTGTTCTAAGTATTTTGGTGTAAATAAGGTGTCGGCTGGCAGTGGGCCACTTAAATGCATTTGTGTGCCAAGCTTTTCTAAAACAGGTTCAATCACGTCAATTTCTTCACGTCCCATATGACCACCTTCACCTGCGTGAGGGTTTAAGCCCGTTACTAAAATCTGTGGGTTATCAATGCCAAACTGCGTTTTTAAAGCGTTATGAGTGATATTCAGTACATCGGTCAATAGAGGTTGAGTAATCGCTTTAGAGACAGCCGCCAAAGGTAGGTGAGTGGTAGCAAGTGCTACTCTTAGGCCTGGTGTCGCTAACATCATTACGACTTGATCGGTATGGCTGTCTTCCGCTAAAAGTTCGGTGTGGCCAGTAAAAGGCAGGCCAGCTTCATTTATCACCCCTTTGTGAACAGGGCCTGTAACCATGCCAGCAAATTCATGCTTCATGCAGCCTTGAATGGCACGTTTTAACATTTTAATAACGTAATTGGCATTCGCAGGATTAAGCTGACCATCAATGACTGGCTCTTGGGTTTTAATTTCTTCCACCAGCATAGTATGCGCTTTACTCGGTTGAGCGGGTTTAGAAATATCATAATCCATAAATTCAACATTTAAGCCTAGCAATTCAGCTCGGTGTTGTAAAAGTGCTTTATCGGCAATAACAACTAATTCAATGGGCCAATCTTTTTGGGCAAGTTGTAAAACTAAATCAGGGCCAATGCCTGCAGGTTCACCTGAGGTAATGATTAAGCGTTGTGTCATATTCTTATTTCACTTTTAAAAATTTATTGAGTTTGTGCTTGATGGCTGCCGCCCATGAAAATGTAAAAAGCAGAATTTCAGTTAATTCCAAATTTTAAAGAAGTCGTTATGTTCTTCTATACAACCTGGCAAGCTGAAAATTCTGCTTTTTATGAAGTAGTGACACTTCAATTAAAGCTTATTTGATTTGAATAAAGGCTTCATCTTTCAAACGACGTAACCATAAATCAAACATCTCATTGGCTTTACGGATTCGAATCGCTTGAATGGCTTTTTGGGTTTCATCTTCACCCGCATTGCTTAACTCTCGAATATCATCTAAGTATAAAATCATCCAGCCTCTGTCGGTGGCTAAAGGCGGTAAAGCCGTTTTTGCAGCTTGTTTGGTAACGTCTTCACGAATGACACTCGGGATTTTTTCAATACTACGCCAACCTAAGTCACTGTCTGCATTCACTTCAGCTGGAATGTCAGGGTATTTAGCGGATAGAGCTTGAAAGTCTTGCATACTATGAATTGACTGACTCAGTGCCATTAAGTCGTTAGGAACACGACTTCTGTCTGCATCATCACTTAAAATAATAAAACGGAATAAGTGGTATTCAGTTACCAGGCCTGCTTGACTTGTGTCTTTCTTATCGGCCAATTTAACTAAATGAAACCCGCTTGCACTTTGAATAATCTCACTGACTTGACCAATTTTTAATCCGTCAATGGCTTCTGAGAAGAAGGTTGGGACCTCTTCTTCATTCATCCAGCCTAAATCACCGCCAGTGAGTGCTTTACCACCGTTAGAATAACGCACGGCAAGTTGGGTAAATTCTTCCCCAGCTTGAAGACGTTTTTGTAACGCGGTAATTTTTTCTAAGGCTTCTTTACGCTGGTCTGGCGTTGCTGATTCAGGTAAGGCGATTAGAATATGGTTTAATCGAACTTGGACATTCTTTTTAGCTAGGTGTTGGCGTTTTAAGTAGTTTTGAATTTCACTTTCTGTGACCAGTGCTTGGCTAATGACCTCTACTTCACGTAACTTTTGAATCAATAATTGTTGTTGAATGGTTTGACGTGCTTTTTGAAAACCATTTGGCTGTTCAATATTTAAACGGTTACGTAGCTCAAGCAAACTCATATTGTTTTGTTCGGCAATCGTCTTCATTTGTGCATTGATTTCATCATCGGGAATATTTAAACCAATTTGTTTAGCGCGTTCTACCTGTAGAACTTCTAAAATTAAACTGTCTAATACTTTCTTTCTCAGTGCGTCGATATCATCCACTGGAATATTCTGCGCGGCTAGCTTTTGCGACTGTTCAAAGACCTTTGTAGAGAGTTCACTTTGTAAAATAACCTGCTCATTCACAACCGCCACAACTTTATCTAACAAAACATCATTGGCCGCACAACTTGCACTGTATAGCATCGTGGATGAGGCGGTTGCTAAAGCCATAGAAAGTGAAAAGAAAACAGAATGTAGAGTTTTTTTCATGCGTTTGCCTTTAAAAGCGTTAGGTTAGTTAAGAGTTTAAACGGTCTCTAAAAATTGAGTTTATCGTTGAGCTCTTGTTTAAATTTTGAACCAGATGAACTTAGCCCTTTGAGTTCAAACTGGACTTGAATTCCATCATTATACAAGCCATTTTCAAGTTGTGTACGTTCTGCAATAAATTCTGCCGCCCAACAACAACTGTCGTATCGTAAACCGATTTGGGTTTCATATAAATCTTTTTCATGTAGGTCATAACTGCTGTATAAACCTAAGTTCCATGTGCTATTAATTTGTGTGTAGCCTCCCATTGAAAGCATCTCAGTTTCATCGGCTTGCCCTTTATTATTTAGGGTGTGATTCATTAATAGTGTGGTTTTTTTGGATGACTGCCATTTGATACGATTATTGGCGTTGGTCAAAAACTGCTCATCACGGTCAAGTTGTAGGGTGGATGAGGCATACCAATCTTCAAGATTTAGACCAAACTTAATAAAAATATCCGAAAAACCATCGGTTTCTGGAAGGTTATCTAAGGTCACTTTACGATCCGCTAAATAAGCGATCTGACCAATACCCGCTTCCGCAATAGGTGCCCCTTGTGGGCTTAATAGTTTAGTGGTTAAGGCGGTCGCAATTTGACTGGTATCACCAATTCTGTCAGCACCAGTAAATCGATTCAGTTCAAATAGGTTACTAAATGCCAAACTTCGGTTTGCCGTGTCAAAGATCGCTATGTCTGACTGTTTTTCATAAGGGGTGTATAAATACTGAACTTCGGGCTCAAGCGTTTGCGTATAGTGGCTGTCACCAAAGGTTAGATCTCTTTCAAAGACTAAACCTCCACGTACTGCAAACTGCGGTATAAAACGACTTATACTGTTTTCGCTAGAAGGGTTGAAGCCATTCTCTTTCATATTGTATTGGGTCTGATTGGCCACCAATGTGGTTTTTAAGTAACCATAACTGTTTTGTATTTGATGGGTTAGACTTGGCGCCATATGGATTCGAGTGGCTTCTGCCTTACCAATATCTGAGACAGGATTTACAAATTCAGTAGAAACGGCATTAAGGTCAAATGCAAAGTTGTCGATGTATTTACTATAAGTGACGCCAATTTCGGGGCGTTTTTCATAGTTTACGGTGGCATTTTGTAACCTTAAATAACTTAATAACTGAATATAAGAGCTAAAGTTGCCATTGCGATAGTTAAGTTGTGCGGTTCGTAGTTTTTGAGTGGCGGTTTTAAGTTCGCTTTGCACAGGGATATCCGCAAAGAAACTTTCATCAGAAACCTCGTCCCAATTTAGGCTACTGCTAAATCCACTTCCCCAGTTTTGATTGGCGATAATGCTAGCGCGCCAACGTTCAGAACGTTTGTCACCGTAAATCAAATTGCCAGCGGTATCTGTCGATACAATTCCTTCTGAAGCCGTTAATTGGTCTTGCAAACCTGTTAGAGTGATGTCGGCTTGGTGGAAGATATTGTTATGCTTAGCCAGATATCTAAACTCATTCTCAAGCGCCAAACCTCTTTGTGTCATTGGAATGGCGGTTAAGGTGTCATCCATATTAGGCGCAATATTAAAATAATAAGGGACTTTAATATATTGGTTACTTGAATTTTGCGTTAGAGATTTGTAGCTCCCTATTTCAGGAAACAGCAAACCACTGGCTCGATCATCTAAAGGGTAGTCAAAGTAGGGGGTGTAAAAAACGGGTACATCTTTAAAGTACAGCGTGGTGTTTTTTCCCACCACACGACGGGTTTTATTGTTGATGACTAACTGGTCAAACTTTAAATCCCAATCGACTGATTCATCTGCATTGAGTTTGCATGTGGTTAAAGACGCTTTTGCAAGCGCGGCTTGTTGGGCTTTTTCATCTAAGGTGATGTTTTTAGATTTACCATGTACGCGACTCGGCAGCATTTGATAATGAGTATCAGACAGCAATGCGGTTTTTTCTTGGTTGTTTACTGTGGCTTGTTTAGCGGTAATGGTGATGTCAGGTTGGTGTAGTTCAACATGACCATTAAATTGTGCGGTTTTTTCTTGTTTATCAAAGAGGGCTTCGTCACTTAAAACAACCAGGCCTGGCTGGGTAAACACAGCATTACCTTGCAGTAAATACTGGCTATTGTTGGGTTGTGACAGTTGGTTGGCTTCAATATTTTGTTGAGCGTTTTCTGTTTTATTATTTTGTTTGGGAATATTTTGCGGTTCAGCAATTAAATTTGGCGCGCAGGGATTGTTTGCTAGAGCGATTGCATTAGGGTTAACTGTTTTAGGTTCTGTTTTCTGTGACCAGGCCTGGTAAGGCGATAAACACAATACAAATAACGAAACTTGTAATGGAATGTTCCGACGTTTAAACGGTTTTTTTAAGAATTTTTGCATTACAAAATGTGACTCAGCATTTGACATCTAATAGAGAATCATTAATTATTCACGAATTGCTTATTTTAACCGAGTATTTGCTGAATGAATGAAAGATTTCAAATGATGTTGGATTGGCTTGAAAGCTTGCCTATTTTACAAGACTGTAATGTGACCCAACCAGAACCTGCCTCTGCCGATGCAAGCTTTAGGCGTTATTTTAGAATCGTGGCCGAATGTGCTTCAGGTAATCACAGCTACATTATTATGGACGCTCCTGTGGAACACGAAGACTGCCGTCCATTTATTGCGGTTTCTCAACAGTTGGTTGAGATGGGTTTAAATGTTCCTAAGGTTCTGGCTAAAGACTTAGAGCAAGGTTTTTTATTACTAACGGATTTGGGTAGTACCACTTATTTATCTGAACTTGAGAAGCGTGTTGAAACTCAGGTAGATCAACTTTATGGGGATGCTTTAACGGCTTTAGTCACCTTGCAAACTAAAGGGCATGATGCGGCACAAAAATTACCTGCTTATAATGAAAAGTTATTAAACACTGAAATGTCACTGTTTTCTGATTGGTTGCTTGAGACACATTTAGAGATTGGTTTAGATAAAATTGAGCACCAGGCCTGGCAAGATGTGCAGAAAGTCTTAGTGGATTCAGCTTTAAAACAACCACAAACCTATGTACATCGTGATTATCACAGTCGTAATCTTATGGTAGTTGAACAGGGCAATCCAGGTATTTTAGATTTTCAAGATGCGGTAAAAGGTCCTTTGACTTATGATGCCGTTTCTATGCTTAGAGACTGTTATATCGCCTGGCCTGAAGAGCAGGTAACAGAGTGGCAGCGTAACTATTTTTTACAGCTTTGTAGCGCCAATATTCTCTATAAAGATGAGTGGGCTGGTTTTCAAAAATCGATGGATTTAATGGGGATTCAACGCCATTTAAAAGCCTCAGGTATTTTTGCACGTTTATTTCACCGTGATGGTAAAGAGGGGTACTTAAATGACATACCTCAAACCTTAAACTATCTGGTCAATGTTGGGGCTAAATATCCTCAAATGCAGAGTTTGGTCGATTTAGTTGAAAGCAAAGTCTTGCCTAAAATCGGTCAATGAGAAGGTTTGCTAGCGTGAGTACTTCAAAAAATAATTCAACGGTTAAAGCGATGATTTTGGCCGCAGGGCGTGGTAACCGATTACGCCCCATTACCGACTCTATTCCTAAACCACTCGTTGAGTTGTGTGGCAAACCGCTGATTGAATATCACATCGAAAAGCTGGCGCAAGCAGGGGTGTCTCAAATTGTGATTAACCATGCCTGGTTAGGTCATAAATTAGAAGAAACATTGGGCGATGGTTCTCGGTGGAATATACAGATTTCTTATTCCGCTGAACCAGAAGGCGGTTTAGAAACTGCTGGCGGTATTATTAACGCCTTACCATTATTAGGTGAAAATCCATTTTTACTCATTAATGGCGATGTGTATTGCGAGATGGATTACCGTGGCCTAGTTGCAAAAGCACGAGCGATGCAAAATGAATCGTCTAGCACTTTGCTGGGGCATTTAGTGGTTGTACCAAGCCCTGAACATAATGCAAAAGGAGATTTTGGATTAAATCAGCATCAGCGTTTAGAGCCACAAGGAGAATTTACTTTTGCAGGATTGAGTGTTTTAAGCCCTAAACTATTTGCCAATATGGAGGTGGGTTTTATTCCCTTAGCGCCTATTCTTAGAGACGCCATGAAACAAGGTTTATTGACTGGTGAGCTTGAAACAGGGCTATGGTCGGATATTGGCACTTTGCAAAGATTACAGCAAACAGAACGTTTGCTTGAGCAATCTAATTAAACACTGAATTCATCAGGCACACCAATTTCACCCTCCTTGATGGCCAAAAAACCATCGGCTACATCTTGGTATAACTCCATCATAATGTCTTTTTCTTGGCCATCACATCTCATTCGATGAGAGATATAACCAGAAATTCGACCGCTGTCATCTGTTAGGGGGCCAACATTTGCTCTTAACCAGTAATAATCACCATTTTTACGGCGATTTTTAACAATTTGAGACCAACCTCTACCTTTTTGAATGGTTTGCCACATATCGGCAAATACACCAGCAGGCACATCAGGGTGTCTTAAAATACTATGAGGTTGACCGATAAGCTCCTCTTGACTGTAACCACTGCAATAAACAAAGGCTTCGTTAACTTTGGTTATGGTGCCATGTAAATCGGTTTCAGACATAATTACCATGTCCTCTGGTACAAAAAACTCGTTTTCGGTTACCTGAATTTGCGTTCTCACGGTAGACTCCTTTAAATAGTTGCAGTGTGTTTTTTATCGCGTGCAAATAATGGGGCGAGTGTAGCATGGCTCTGTAAATGAGTAAGTAAAACCTTGTATTTAATGTGGTTAGTTGAGTAAAAATATGATTAGAATCAATAAATGGTTAAGTGAAATGGGCGTTTGTTCACGTAAAAAGGCCGATTTATGGATTACTGAGCATCGCGTCAAGGTGAATGGAAAGTTGGCCAATCTAGGTCAAAAAATTTTTGAGAATGACTTTGTTGAGGTGGATGGAAATGCAATAAAGTCCAAGCCTAGCCCTATTTTTTTGTTGTACAACAAACCTGTTGGAGTGGTCTGTACGCATGACTTATCGGTAAAAAACAATATCGAACACGCCATTAACTATCCGCAGCGTATTTTTGCCGTAGGGCGTTTAGATAAAGACTCAGAAGGTTTAATGCTGTTAACGAACCAAGGTGACAGCGTCAATAAAATTATGCGTGCCGAAAATAAACATCAAAAGGTTTATAAGGTTTGGGTGGATAAGCCCTTAACGGAATCGTTTAAAAATTTGATGGAGACAGGCGTGGCGATTTTAGATACCGTTACCTTGCCGTGTACAGTCGAAATATTGGAGGAAATGTGTTTCCAAATCACCTTAACACAAGGTCTGAATTTACAAATTAGGCGTATGTGCAAGGCATTGGGATATAGGGTATTAAGGTTGCAACGAATTCAAATTATGGATTTTTATTTGGCGGATTTATCGGTAGGGCAATTGCATCAATTGAGTGAGCTACAAACTCAACAGTTGCTCGTTAAACTGGATGGTTCAGTGAGTTATGTGCACTAGTTTTATTTGTGGTTAATTTGAGATAACTTTTGGGTTAAAAAGAGTTGGTTTTATGGCTCAGAGCTTTAAAATAAAATTAACCCAATAAAATACATGAACTCAGAATAAAGGAAAAAAAATGAGCCATAAGCACAAAACGATTATCGAAAAAGTATTTGCCCACCCAATTGCTACCAATGTGGATTGGAAAAAGTTACAACATACTTTAGAGCATTTTGGCGCGACAATTGAAGTGTCTAACAACAATAAAGCAAAAATCTTTATTAAAGAGCAAGAGATTGTTTTAGGTCTGCCGCATCATGGGCATGAGCTAGCAGATAAAGCTGAAATTACCAAACTACGTCACTTCTTAGAAGAAGTCGGTTTAACGCCAGACGCTGTTTAATTAATTTGTTTATTGGGTTGCGAGAAGGATTTGTAACCCAATAAAGTATTTGTCTTTATTTTTAGCGAAGGCAAAAAGCAAAAAAGGCCTGAATGGATAACCATTCAGGCCTTTTTTTATGCCATGAAGAACGGAGGATTAACCTTCGATTACTTCGATGTTTTCTGCTTGAGGTCCTTTTTGACCATCAGTAACAGTAAACTGAACTTTCTGACCCTCTGCAAGAGTCTTGAAGCCAGATCCTGTGATTTGACTGAAGTGAGCGAATACATCAGGTCCTGAATCTTGTGCAATAAAACCAAAGCCTTTTGTTTCGTTAAACCATTTTACGGTGCCAGTAGTGGTAGACATAATCTAATCCTAAATTTTCATGAGACCTTTGTATGAGTGAGGCGCGTGAGAAAAATGAGGGAAAATTTGCCTGTTTGAGGCGTGAAACGTAGCTAATAGCTGGCTATTAGCAAGTTTTTTAACAAAAAACAGGTGAATTTTAACCATTTTTATCCATGAATTCACTCGTGCAGAGGTCTCTTCATAAGTAAAACATGCCTGAATTTTCAGGCGGTCATTCTGAAGATATTGCAGTTACTTATTGAAAATCAGAGCGAAGCGAAAACGAACGAAATGGAAAAACAAAAAATAGTGCACTTAATCTTACGAAAACCATTATATACATATTCAGTGATAATAAAAAAGAAATTAAGATGACATTTTTAAAATAAAAAGACAGTCATTAGATAACCCTTTTCATTTTATAACCAGTTGAATTTAAATAAGTAATGGTTTTTAATCTTAGTTAATTTATTAAACGTTTGTGGCTTTTTTATTAATCCACCAGCCAAATATTGCACCGCTTAAAAACATGAATAGCGAATAAGTCACTGCGGGAACCATCATCACTTCATTACCAATTAAGGTTCCAGCCACTAATAATGCCAAAGTACCATTTTGTATTCCCACTTCAAAGCCTATTGAAACCGCTTGTGGTTGGGGGAGTTTTGCTATTTTAGCTAATTGGTACCCTAGTATTAAAACCAACACATTCAATAATAAAGTTGCCAGGCCTGCTTGAGCAAAAAAGTCCAAAATATTGTCTTTGTTTTTTAGCACAATCAACATAATAATCAGTAATAGAAACAGAATTGAAAACCATCTTAGATAGTGCTCAACTTTGCTAGCCATATTGGGCCAACGCGACAATACAAACATACCTAAAGCCACTGGCACAACCGTAATCACCAGTAATTGAATAATCGTTTTGGCAATCGGTAGGTTAAATTCAGTGCTATTACCCATAAAATAACTCATGCTTAAGGCGGCTAAAATAGGGATGGTAAACGGTGTAATAACACTCACTACGGCCGTTAATGAGATAGATAAAGAGGTATCCCCTTTGGATAGATAGGTAAACATATTTGATGTTGCACCACCTGGGGCTAAGGCGATAATTATTAAGCCTACCGCTATCTCAGGTGGTAAGGCTAAAGCAATAGCAATAAGAAATGCCGCAATAGGCAATAATACCATCTGTCCAATAAGGCCAATACTAAGTGCTTTAGGAGACTTGGCTACGTTTTTAAAGTCGGCCAGTTTGAGTGATAACCCCATGCCAAACATAATTAAGAAAAGGGATAAAGGCAGGATTACTTTGGTTAATAAATCGGGTGACATGCAGGTTCCTATTGCTCAATGTGCTAAATATATAGTGCATTGTATGCAAACGTAGTAAAAAATCTATCATATTAGGAAAAGGTTAATAAAAACTATCACGGTAATGAATCTTTACAAACCAAGTCAGGCGTCGCTTCGTTTATAATCTTTTCATTATTGAAAATTAGAGAGTTAAGGATTTTACAAAATGTTAATGGTTGTCTCCCCAGCAAAAGCTTTAGATGAATCAACGCCAGTGCAAACTGAATTACACACTCAGGGGGCGTTATTAAATGAAGCGGCACAATTAATTGATGAATTAAAAGGTGTGGGTCCTGTTGAGATTGGGCAGATGATGCACATTAGCGAAAAATTATCCGAACTGAATTACCAACGTTTTCAAGATTGGAGCATGCCTTTTCCAGAAGATAAAGCTAAGCAAGCCGCTTGGTTGTTTAAAGGTGATGTCTATCAAGGGTTGGATGCTTATTCATTGGATGATAAAGGGATTGATTACATTCAAAACCATTTGGCGATTTTATCTGGGCTTTATGGTTTATTGAAACCTTGCGATGATATGTTGCCGTACCGTTTAGAGATGGGGACTAAGTTTGCCAATCAAAAAGGCAAAGATTTATACGCTTTTTGGGGTAGCCAAATTACCGAGCAGCTGAATAAGTTATTGGCAGAGCTAGGCAGTAAAACTTTGGTAAATCTCGCCTCTAATGAGTATTTTAAAGCGGTAAAAAAGAGAGAGCTGAATGGCCGAATCATTACGCCGATTTTTAAAGATTGGAAAAACGGTCAATATAAAATCATCAGTTTTTATGCCAAAAAAGCACGAGGTCTAATGGCACGTTATGCGGCCGATCACCAAGTTGAAAATGCTGAAGACCTTAAATATTTTAATACAGATGGATATCAATTTAATCCAGAGATGTCTTCAGAGACTGATTGGGTTTTTACACGTAAAATTGAAGAGTAGTTTTCTTTAAACATATTTAAGACTGAAAGAATTAATAAGGCTATCCCATGAACAAAACACCCCAAGCAGGCATTTTTTATGAATCTGCCAAACATATGTATTTTTTGGAATACCGTTTAAAAGAGATTAATAACCAAGAAATTAAATCGGCAATTAGCCGTGCTTTGCAATCTGAAAAAGTCTCAGTGGTGATCTCTTTTGGAAAATCAGCCTGGAGTAAATTACAGCCCGCTTGGTTGCCAGCTACCCTGGAAGACTTTTACGAAGTTACAGCTACTGAGGGTGGGCATAGAGCGCCATCAACACAAACGGATCTGTTTTTTTGGTTGCAAGGTGAAGATGTGGGGGAGGTGTTTGATCAAGCTATGCACATTCAACAACAGATGAAATCTGTGGCTAAGTTGACTTTGGATGAGCGTGGTTTTGATTACCATAATCATATGGATTTGATTGGCTTTGAAGATGGTACGGCCAACCCCAAAACTGATGAGTTAAAACGCGATGCCGCTTTGATTCCTGCAGGCCTGCCTGGTGAGGGAGGTAGCTTAGTGATGAGTGAAAAGTGGGTTCATAATATGGAAAAATGGAACCAAGTTCCAGTGCATTGCCAAGAAGCGGTGGTTGGCAGAACCAAAATTGAGAACGAAGAGTTGGAAGGCGATGCTATGCCTGTCGATTCGCATGTGAGCCGAACCGATTTAAAAGTGGATGGTGTGGCGATGAAGGTTTATCGCCGTTCCGCTCCTTTTGGAAGCGTTAAACAAAATGGATTGCTCTATTTGGCTTTTGCTTGTGAGCTTAAACGTTTTACTTCGCAATTGGAGAGTATGTACGGGCATAATGAAGAAGGTGTAATTGATCAGCTGCTAAATTACTCAACAGCGGTAAGTGGCTCTTATTGCTTTGCACCTGCGATGGAGGATTTGCAAGAGATGTTACAAGGCATTTCACAATAACGGTTTCTGTGAGTTAAAACCGCTATTGTGGCTACTAAAGTGCTATAGCGTCAAAATAATCACTTTATTTTCATTAAATAGCGGTATTAGCAAACGGTTACGTTTAATGTCTACATCCATGTCTGCAGGCGAATTAAGGTGTTCCACAATGGTTTCATATTCGCCATCTCTAAACACATCAATGGATGAGCTTTCCCAGCTCGACATAGCGATACCACCATTATTTAATTTCACCAAACCATCAAGCCTTGCTGCAAGCGGTTCTGGCATGGCAGTGATATTGCCGTTGTCATCTATTTTGATCATTTTAGCCGAGCTAAAGAACACCACATAAACGTCACCGTTGTCATTAAGAATACCGTTTGGTCGTCCCATTTTGGCATCTTTTAAAATGGTTTCAACTTTACCGTTTGCCCAGATTTTATAGATGGCATCCGTACCCGAAGAAGCAAACCCTGGTTTCATTCCCGTATCTGTCACATAAATATAATCGCCATTACCCGCAGTGACGCCATTTAAGAAACTACTGCCTTCAACTTTAATTGATGGCAGTTGTTTGCCGCTGGGTAGTTCAAATACACGTATTTGAGTAATGTCTGCAACAAACAGCTTATTGCCAATAATAGTCATACCTTTGGGGGCATCTAAATTTACATCTGCATTGGCACCATCAATCCATTTTAAATCAATGATTTTTCCGTCTGGACTCAGCTTTGAGATAAAGCCATTATCATCTTCGGCAAATGGACTGCCATTAATGTTATTGACTAAATAGATGTCTTTGTCAGCATAATATTCCACGGATTCAGGTGTTGAAAATCCAACTTCGCTAACAATTATTTGTGCTTTATCTGAACTAGCAAAAGCACTCATTGAACAAGCGGTTGCCATTAAAATAAAAAGGCTTTTTCTAATGCTTTGGATGGGTTTCATTACAAACTCCTAAGGTTAATGTTATTTGGAAGATAGTACGAGTTTTGGCTTTATCTTCCTTTGGCTATAGTACGAGTATGTTTAGCAGATAACAATCTCTTTTTAGGGTTAAGTTAAGGGCTGATAACTATATGCTTTTCTTTAGGTAGACCTCTTAGTTTTTTAGAGGTTCATTTGGCGCATTTTTAATCATAGTAGAAAGTTGAATGTGGATAAAAAATACTTGGTGTTGTTTACGGGATAAAGTACGTATTATTGGTGTTGCATTGTTCATTAATAATCAATTAAAGGGGATATAAATGCATTTCTTTTTAGAGCCACTAAACCAATATTTTAATTTTAAAGATAGAGCAACCCGCCAGCAGTTTTGGTTGTTTACATTAATTTATATGGTTTTATATCAGGTTATTTTAGCTACGGACGTGATGACGGGTATGTATGATGAAGAAACCCAAGTAGGGCTGGCCTCTACTTTATATGCCTTAGGTTTATTTATTCCATCACTGGCTTTATCGGTTAGACGTTTACACGATATTGGTAAATCAGGCTGGTGGTTACTATTATGGTTAGTGCCAATTTTGGGTTGGATTGTTTTACTGGTATTTTATGTTTTGGATAGCGAAAAAGAAGAAAATAAGTACGGAGTAAGTCCTAAGTATCAGCAAAATACTGAGAGTAGCGAACCGCAGGTGGCTTAACTAAAAAGCTTACAGCTTTCAGTTTAAATATTGGTAAAGAATTATGAGAGCTTACCAGGCTTTTATGCCCCCTTGCGGGGTGTGGTAAGTTCTCATATTAATGCAATTGATACTATTGAACGGTTTGTGACTCTTCAGCAAACAGTTCATTGATATCGTCTTTATTAAAACGCAGATGGTAGTTACACATCTCATTGTGAATGACGATTTCACCTTGCTCTTCAAGCACTTTTCGAACTTCCTCTTCACCTAAAGATAACAACATATTAGTAACGCGTTCTTTGTCTTGAGGGCATTCATAGAGAACCTCTTCAGCTTCAAAAAGTTCGATTAATTCTTCATGAAAGAGTCGGTGTAAAAGGGCTTCTGAATCCAAAGTGGTGAGCTCTTCCTCTTTTACCGTGGTCGCGATGTGTAAAACACGATCCCAACCATCTTCATCATGGCCATCTGTTTCGGGCATTTTTTGAATCAAAACGCCACCTAAGCTCTGTTCATTTGCCGCCAACCATAACTTTGAGGGCAGTTGTTCAGATTGGCTTAGATAGGTTTCAAACGCTTGTGCAATAGAATCACCTTCACGAGGTACATAAGATTGAAAGTGGTGTTGGGTTTGAGTGTTCTCTAACGTCATCAATATTTGACCATCACCAAGCAGTTCATCCATTGTCGTTTCGGTTGAGATCTCTTTATTGGTTTTTGCAACACCGCGAATTTTTAAATCATGAGTCACATCCACCACCAATAACGTAATTGGCCCAGAACCTTGGATTTGCATGGTAATTCGACCTTGATGTTTCATGCCATTGGCCAGTAAAACGGAAATAGCCGTTAATTCGCCTAATAATTTAACGATAGGTTGTGGATAGTGTCGATCTTTGATCATCGCTTGCCAGCTATCTTGTAACTGAATATGTTGGCCACGAATATTGAGTTCTTTAAATAAAAATCGTTGTACAGCATTCACAGACATGGTTTTCTCACTTAGTTCAGAATCTATTTATTGAAGTTATTTAAGCGGATTAATTCGCTAATTCTTTGGCTTGTAAATCAGCATGGTAAGAAGAGCGCACCATAGGCCCCGAAGCCACATTGGTAAAGCCCATTTCATAGCCAGCTTCTTCTACCTGTTTAAATTCATCGGGAGTCCAATATTTTTTTACGGCAATATGGTATTCACTTGGTTGTAAATATTGGCCAACGGTTAACATTTCAACGTCATGGGTTCTTAAATCACGCATCACTTGCAGTAACTCTTCCATGGTTTCACCCAATCCAACCATTAAACCTGATTTAGTCACTACATTTGGATTGATGGCTTTAAAACGCTTTAATAAATCGAGTGAGGCCTGGTAATCTGCACCAGGACGCGCTTCTTCATATAAACGTGGCACGGTTTCAAGGTTGTGGTTGAGTACGTCAGGAGCGGCTTGAGATAGTGTTTCTAAAGCAACGCTTAAACGTCCTCTAAAATCTGGTACTAAGGTTTCAATACGTAAACTGGGTAGGCTAGCACGCAGTTCAGTGACGACATTGCTAAAGTGCTGAGCTCCACCATCACGCAAGTCGTCACGGTCAACGGAGGTAATAACCACATATTTTAATTTCATCGCCTTGACGGTCTCGGCCAGATGTGTGGGTTCATTGGTATCAAGCGGTTTTGGACGACCATGGGTGACATCACAAAACGGGCATTTACGCGTACAAATATCGCCCATAATCATAAAGGTGGCGGTGCCATGACCAAAGCATTCACCCAGGTTTGGGCAAGAGGCTTCTTCACAAACCGAATGTAGGCCTTTTTCACGCATGATGTTTTTGAGTTCTTTTACACGATGCATGTCTTTGGCTTTAGGTAGTTGTGCTTTAATCCAACGTGGTTTTTTTAGCCTTTCTGCGGTTGGGTCAGGGCGGTGCTTGAGCGACTTGGTTTTGTATTGACCTTTTGGCATGGCGTCATTTTTGGCTTTTAAGCTAGAAAGGTTGCCAATATCATTGAGGCCTATTTCTTGTATTTGTGGAGGATTAGACATGCTGTTTGGTCGTCCGCTTGAAGTGATAATAGGGCGTATTATAAAGGATTCTGTTGTTAGACGTTTTATGAATCGAATTTAATCAATTGAAGCTTGAATTTGTTGGCTTAAAATCTTGGCAATCACCAGGCCTGCTTGTTCAACAGTGGGGGTGTTCTCTGCGAGCAGCAATTGTGATAGTTGAGTCATTTGCATACCTTGCAGGCCACAGGGGTTAATTAATTGAAAAGGGGATAAATCCATATTCACATTTAACGCCAAGCCATGGTAGCTTTTTTGTTTACGAATTTTTAAACCCAGTGAGGCGATTTTTTGCCCATTCACATAAACACCAGGTGCATCGGTTCGAGCTAAAGAGGGGATATTGAGTGTGGATAAATATTCAATAATGCTGTTTTCAAGTTTACTAACTAAGGCTCTTACGCCAAGTTTAGCGCGTTTTAAATCAATTAAAACATAGATAACGACCTGGCCTGGTGCATGATAAGTGATTTGACCACCGCGATCGGTTTGGACTATTGGGATATCTGAGTTTTGTAAAATGTGTTCGGCTTTGCCATTTAAACCTTGGGTAAATACTGAGGGGTGTTCCACAATCCAGAGTTCGTCTGGCGTGCTTTCATTTCGGTTATCGGTAAAGGCTTGCATGGCTTGCCAGGTTTTTTCATAAGGCTGTAAACCTAATGGTTTAATGAGAATCTTCATACAAGCTTTATAGGAAATAATGACACTAATTAAAGCGACATTAATACTTCAGGGTGTTTTTTTAAATCGCCATAAATGCCATGAATTTGCTCTAAGCAAGTGGCATAAATCGTCACGTTGACCGAAATGAATTTGTCCCCTTTAGAGGGGGTGATTTGAATATTGTCACGTGGTGTATTAGGGGCATATTTGCAAGCAATTTCAAACACCACTTCTACAAAAGTCTCGGTGTTTTTACCCATTGCTTTGAGTTTAAAGTCACACGGAAACTCTATCAATGATTCATTGTCTGGAGTATGTAAATCTTTCGTCATAATTAACCTTTAATAAACTGTGTCTAAGCTAAAGCGTGTTAGCTTACTGATAAGTTTCAATAAATTTCTGTTTGTGTTGTTGATAATGCTCACGCATTTTTAACCAAAGTGCACCAGGTTTACCTGTGCCGACTGGCTTATTATTTATTTGTGTTACGGGTAAAGCTTCTTTAGTTGAGCTAGAGAGCCAAATCTCATCGGCATTATTCAATTCTTCTTCAGTAACATCACGCTCTACCAGCGGAATTTTAAATTGCTTAGCAATGGATTCAATCACCAATCGAGTAATGCCTGGTAAGATTTTATGGCTGTTTGGAGGAGTGATTAATACACCATCCTTAACAATAAAAGCATTGCTTGCTGTGCCTTCAGAAACAAGGCCTTGTTTGGTGATTAACACAGCATCATCGGCACCTTGTGCTTTAACCGCTAACTTCATCATTACATTGGGTAACAGAGTAATAGCTTTAATGTCACAACGTAACCAGCGAATATCTTCTAATGTAATGACTTTAATGCCGTTTTCAATAATGTTAGGCGCTACGGGCTTCAGAGGGTTTGTATAAGCATAGATAGTCGGTGCTAAACAGTCAGCGGGCATATGGTCACGTTGCATCTGCACACCACGAGTGACTTGAAGGTAGATATATTGATCTTGCCAATCATGTTTGGATATTAAGGTTTGCAGCATCTCTAGCCATTCTTCATCCGTTAAGGGATTAGCAATGCTGGTGGCCTGTAAGCTATTTTTTAAACGTTGTAAATGTTCTTCAAAACAAAATGGCTTTTGTTGGTAAACAGGAATGACCTCATAGACACCGTCACCAAATAAAAATCCGCGGTCTTGAGTGGATACTTGTGATTCGGTAATAGGAAGATAGTTGCCATTTAAATAGACAATTTGTTGATTAAGCGTATCGGTCATTTTGTTTCCTGCAATGACAAAGCCACGCTAGCAGAGTCTAACATGGCTAAAAACAGTAAAAGGCTAAAGAAGTATTATAAAACCTAGCCAATAATTGAGTTAATAAATAATTTGACTTGGTCTAATAGTTTTTTAAAGAAAGAGCCTTCTTCCACGGCATCTAAAGCAACCAATGGCTGTTCAGCAATGGTCTTTTCACCCAGTGTAATATGTAAAGTTCCCAGCTCATGACCCGCTTCAAGAGGTGCTTTGATTTCTGGATTAACAGAGCTTTCAATTTTGATGTTTTTATATTGGCCACGTGGGATGGTGATGTATAAATCATTGGCTAAACCAACGCCAATCAAATCACGGGTTCCTTCCCAGACTTTTACATCGTTTAAACGTTGGTTTGAAGTGTACAGCTTATGGGTTTCAAAGAAACGAAAGCCATAGTTAAGCAGTTTTTGACTCTCCTGAATACGCATCTTTGAACTAGATGTGCCAAGTACAACCGTAATTAAGCGGCTTTCTTCACGTTTAGCAGACGAGACTAAGCAGTATCCTGCGCTTTCTGTGTGTCCTGTTTTCAAGCCATCAACGGTTGGATCTTGCCAAAGTAATTTATTTCGGTTGTATTGAGTAATGCCATTAAAGGTAAATTTTTTCTCTGAATACCATTTGTACTCTTCAGGAAATTTAGAGATTAATGCTTTGGTTAAAATCGCTAAATCATTTGCTGTTGTGTAGTGTTCTGGATCAGGTAAGCCTGTTGCATTAACAAAGTGAGTACCCGTCATACCTAAGCTTTGAGCATATTTATTCATTAACTGGGCAAAGACTTCTTCACTACCAGCAATGTGTTCCGCTAAAGCCACGCTAGCATCGTTACCGGATTGAATGACCATACCTTTCATGAGATCTTTAACGGATATTTGTTTACCCACTTCAATAAACATTTTAGAGCCAGGCATCTGCCAAGCCTTTTTACTGATAGTGACCATATCATCGAGACTCATATTGCCGTTAGTCAACTCGTTGATAACAACATAACCCGTCATAATTTTGGTTAAGCTGGCAGGTTCAACGCGGTCGTCGGCATTTTTTTCAGCCAAAACGTGACCACTATTAAAATCGATTACTAAAAACGCTTTTGCCGCAATATTTGGCGCTGAAGGAATAACGTGTGGAGTAGGGGCTGTTGGCGTTGGTAATGTTTCCGCTGAAGCCACTTGTAATAGGCTAAAAAAGCTTAATGTTAAGAGCGTTAATGTCTGTTTTAGAGTAAGCATGGCTGAGTCTATTTCCCTACTGGTTATGAGTGTGGAGTTTGATTTTATAAAAGATTATAAAAAAGGAGTAATTTAACATATTCGCTTTCAAATCTAAATGGCAACAGTCTTGAAAAACGTCAACAAATAAGGGAGATAATATGAATTTTAGTCATAGTGGCAATGCAGTTATTTCAATAGAACAGCTTACCAGGCCTGGTAAGTTATTGAAAAGGTTATTTTCAGTGGGTTGTTTGCCGGTTCATTAATCGGTTAATAGACGTTTGTGGGTGTGAATCGACATTAATATCCCAAAACTAATCATAAGGGTTACCAGAGAGCTTCCACCATAACTAATAAGCGGCAAGGGTAAGCCAACAACGGGAAGTAAGCCACTGACCATGCCGATATTAACAAAAATATAAACAAATAGAGTCATGGTTAAACTCGCAGCCACCAGGCGAGTGAAATTGTCTTGGGCTTGTGAGGCGATATATAGACCACGAGCGATAACAAACGCATAAAGTGCTAGCAGAGTGATAACCCCCAGTAATCCAAACTCTTCCGAGAGAACAGAGAAAATAAAGTCGGTGGTACTTTCTGGTAAAAAATCTAAATGGGCTTGGGTGCTACCCAAAAAACCTTTACCCTGCAGGCCGCCAGAGCCAATGGCAATTTTTGATTGGATAATATGATATCCGCTTCCTAAAGGGTCGGATTCTGGGTTTAAAAAAGTTAAAACCCGTTGTTTTTGATAAGCATGCATAAAATGCCAGGCGATGGGCGCGCTGGCTACTGCAGCGGTAATGGCTGCAATAATGACTTTCCAAGGTAGGCCTGCAAAAAATAGCACAAACAGTCCACTCATGGCAATGAGTAGCGAGGTACCTAAATCGGGTTGCACCACGATTAAACTGGCGGTAAGTGCAATAATCATTGCCCCCAAGAGTAGACGTCTAAAACTGGGCGGAAATTGGCTATGAGCAAATAACCAGGCCACGGTAATCGGGAGGACTAACTTCATCAACTCAGAGGGTTGAAACTTAATGGGGCCTAAGTCTAGCCATCTCTGCGCGCCTTTACCGACATCGCCAAATAAAATCACCGCAATCAGCATGAGTATGCCCGCAAGAAATAACCAAGGGGTAAAGATATAGATAATATTGGGTGGAATTTGTGCAAATACCAGCATTAAGACCAGTGCAAATCCTACACGAATTAAATGTCTGGTAATAACAGCCTCATCACCACCAGATGCGCTATAGACAATTGCCGCACTTGTGGTGAGTAACATTAAAATGCCAAGCAGTAACCAGGTGTCAATATGCAAGGCTTCTAAAATGCCCTTATTACGACGGTAGACTTGTTGAGGTTGAATGTCTTCTAATTTCATCTTGAAGGCTTCTTATTCATCTGTATTATCAGCATCGTTGTCTTCTTGCAAAAGCTTGTCTTGCAGGTAATGTTGAATTAAATCAACGGCCATAGGCGCTGCGGTTTTACTGCCGCTACCACCGTTTTCGACAATGACGGCAACGGCAATTTGTGGTTTTTCTACAGGGGCAAACCCAATAAACAGAGAGTGGTCATGTAGTCTTTTAGCGAGTTCATCTGCATTGTACTTGCCTTGGTTTAAACTAAAGACCTGTGCAGTACCTGTTTTTCCTGCCATTTTAAACGGTAGACCTGCACCATGCCTTCTTGCAGTTCCTTTTTTTCCGTGCATGACGTTTTCCATGCCCTTGATCACTGTTTCCCAGTTAGAAATTTTATTAATTTGGATTTGCTCAGTGGGCGAGGCTTTAAGTTCATCTCTAAGCAAGTGTGGCTGAATGATTTTGCCACGGTTAGCCAAAATCGCAGTGGCTTTAGCGAGCTGCAAAGGCGTCGTTAAATTATACCCCTGACCAATCGAAGAGATAATGGTTTCACCTCGATACCAAGGTTTGCCTTTGGTCTCTTGTTTCCACTTTTGCGAAGGTAAAATACCTTTAGATTCACCAATGATATCAATGTTCGTTTTTGAGCCAAAGCCAAAGGGTGCCATCGCATCATGAATGGCATCGACCCCCATATTTAAGCTCAATTCATAAAAATAGGTATCACAAGACTGGGCAATCGCATCGTTTAAATCAACCAAGCCATGGCCTGTACGTTTCCAATCGCGGTAACGATGGTTTGCAAAATCAAAATAGCCAGGGTCGTAAATCTTTTTGGTAGGTGAAATAACATTGTTCTCAATAGCACCCAAGGCTACAAATGGTTTGATGGTAGAACCTGGCGGGTATTGCCCATTGATTGCACGGTTAATAAACGGGCGATCAGGATCGTAAAGTAAACGATTATAATTGTCTTGGTCAATGCCATCTACAAACAGATTTGGGTCAAAGGTTGGCATGCTAGCAAAAGCCAAAATCTCGCCATTTTGCGGGTCAATGGCAATCATCGAGCCGCGATGATCTTTAAGAAGGTTTTCAGTATATTGTTGCAGTTTGATATCGAGTGTTAAGTGAATATCTTCGCCAGGCGTGGCAGGTAAGGTTTCAAGTTTACGTAAGATTCGACCACGCGCATTGGTCTCAATTTGTTGAACGCCTGGTGAGCCATGCAAACGGCTTTCGTAAAAGCGTTCAATGCCTGATTTACCGATAATGTTCGTGCCTAAATACTCTTTTTCATTGAGTGTTTTTAGTTCTTTAACATTAATTCGTCCTACGTAACCTAAGGCATGAACGGCGGTACTTTTGTGAGGGTAGACCCGTTTTAAACGCGCAGAAAGGGTGACCCCTGGGTATTTGTAGCTCATAACAGAAAAACGTGCGGCTTGTTCCTCTGTTATGGAAAAAGGCAGAGTATAGGATTTTGAACGATTCCACTTCCTGAATTTTTTGAAATAGTCTTCAATTTTCTCTGGATTGGTGTTGTCGAGTAAATTCATGAGGGCGAGTTCAAAAGCGTGGATATCATCCATCTTCTCACGAATCATGGTTAGTGCATAAACGGGTTGGTTATCAGCAAGCAAAATATGGTTGCGGTCGTAAATTTTGCCACGGGTTGGAGGTAGTGTTTCAACCGAGATTCGATTGCCTTCAGCTAGGCCGTGATAGCGTTCGAAGTTATACCACTGCAAATGCGCCATGCGACCAATTAGAAAGGCAAATAATAATAATACAAACGCATAGGCAAAATAGAGTCGGAAACGAAACCGACGCTTTTTTTGCAGAGTTTCTGCATCACTATTAAAGTTTAAAGACTCTTTCATGTTACTTTTACCAGGCCTGCATGGTTTAAGTAAGACTTTGTGTAATTTTATTTAACATAGCAGATGCAAATGGCCAAATAATAATGCCTGCGGCTGGCATGCTCCAATAAGGAACAAATGCACCATCAACCAGAACGGGACTAAAAAACAGATAGTTTAATGCTTGATAAATCAATAAATAAATACCAATAATAAACGCCTGTTGCCAACTCGGGTAGGTTCTAAATTGCAGTCTGTTGCGAATCATCATAAAGAGAATTAAACAATAGAGTAGTGCGTGAGCCCCTAGTGTGGTCTGGTAAAGGGCATCAGCCAATACACCTAATATAAAGGCTGAAATAAAGTAGGTTCTATCTAAATAGTGACTGCTCCAATACAGTACAGCAATTAGTGTCATTGGCGGAATAAACTGCAATGAATTATTTAGCAGAATCATGCTGTCGATGATCAGGGCAAAAAGAAACGACAATAAAATGAGCCAACGGACCTGGCTGGAGCGAATATTGACAAATTTTTCAGTCATTAATGCGTTCCTTCTTGTTTGTCTTTTGGGTCTTGAGTTTTTAAGTTAAAGTCTAAATCAAAGTCAAAGTTATTGCGCCAGTCTTCAGCTTCTTCTTGCGAGATGATAAGAACTTTGTGGGATTGGTTTAATTTTGCAATCGGTGTCGCAGAGATATTGAAATAGGGATTATCTCCCTGAATATCAATTTGGGTGATTTTTGCTACTGGGTACCCAGCTGGAAAAATGCCGCCAAGCCCTGAGCTTTCAATGATATCACCCACTTTGACTTCGCTGTTAACAGGAATAAAGCTGAGTTTAGCATTGTCGTGACCAGTCCCATTTAATATGCCGCGTTGTCCAGTACGCTGAATGCGAACTGGAATTTGGTGGTCAGGGTCGGTAATGAGCAGTACCCGAGATGTGGTTGGGGTGGTTTGGATGATTTGCCCCATTATCCCTAAAGAATCAATAACGGTTTGCTGGTTTTTTACTTTATCTAGGCTTCCTTTATTCAATGTAATAAATTGTGATAAAGGGTTGCTGCTGTAAAAAGTCACTGTCGCAATTTGCACAGTTTGGTTGGTGATTTTACCCGTTGTGCCTAGAAGCGATTCGAGACGCTCTACTTGCAATTCAAGGTTAGCAAGTTGCTGCTGCTGCGCTTTTAGAAGGAGGATCTCGGTTTTTAACTGCTGATTTTCCATCTCAAGTGAGTTGATTGAGGTGAAATCTGTCGTAACCAATTGATAGATGTGTTTTGGGAGGGTCGCTGCTCTTTCAATAGGAGAAAGTGTGGTTAGGAGAACACTGCGAACACTGCCTAAAATTTGACCATAGTGGTCGGCAGCCATCAGCACAATGGCAAGAATGAATGCAATAATAAACTGCATTCCTTCCTGTTGTGAGGATGAGCTGTTTAGGTTGATTGCCGTTCTCCTAGACTAAATTAAAACGTGTGGTTATTTGCTTTTGAGTTAACTACAGAGTTATTCAAAAGAAAAAACGTCAACGCCTTTTTCATCCATTAGTTCTAAAGCTCTGCCACCGCCACGCGCGACACACGTTAGAGGGTCGTCTGCGATAATGACAGGGATTCCAGTCTCTTCAGAAAGCAATGTACTGAGATTGCGAAGTAAAGCGCCTCCACCAGTTAGCACAATACCATGCTCGGCAATATCCGCCCCTAGTTCTGGTGGCGTATTTTCTAAAGCAGTTCTTACGGCGCTTACAATCGCTGAAAGAGGTTCTTGTAACGCTTCTAATACTTCATTACTGTTTAATGTGAAACGACGTGGCACGGCTTCAGCAATGTTAGAGCCGTGAACTTCCATGGTATCAGGGTTTACTTCATGGTAAGCCGTACCAATGGTTTTCTTAATTTTTTCGGCCGTTGTTTCACCAATAATCATGCCGTAATTACGACGTACATATTTGATGATGGCGTCATCAAAACGGTCACCACCGACTTTAACTGAATCCGACCAAACGATACCGTTTAAAGAAAGGGTAGCCACTTCTGTGGTACCGCCACCGATATCAACCACCATAGAACCCGTTGGTTCTGATACAGGCATGCCAGCACCGATTGCCGCAGCCATTGGTTCTTCAATTAAGTAAACTTCACGTGCACCAGCCCCAGCGGCTGATTCACGAATGGCACGACGCTCAACTTGAGTAGAGCCACAAGGTACACAAACTAAAACGCGAGGGCTAGGTTGAAAAAACTTGGCTTCATGGACTTTTTTAATAAAGGCTTGTAGCATTTTTTCAGTGACTTCAAAGTCCGCGATAACGCCATCTTTTAAAGGACGAACGGTCTGAATGTCTTGGTTTTCTTTACCAAGCATGAGTTTAGCGTTTTCACCTACTGCCACAATAGAGCGACTATTGCTTCCACGTTTGTTCGTGCGGATTGAAACGACTGAAGGCTCGTTTAATACCATGCCTTTACCACGAACGTAGATAAGTGTGTTTGCAGTACCTAAATCAATAGAAAGGTCGTTTGAGAAGAGTCCCATGAATTTGCGAAACATTGAGTGCGGTCCTTAAAGAATTAGACTTAAAAATAATCCTGGCATTTTAACTTATTCTGTAAGCTCGTAGAAGACTAATTTTCTTTTAATTATCGAGATGGATAAGTAAACTTGATAATCCTTTTTTTATGGCTCAAAAATAGAAAAAAGTCGACAATGCCTTATGAGATGTTTTTCAGAATTAAACAAATAAAACCCTGTTAAAGCCAATAAATAGTCTTTAGTAGAGGGCGTTAATATGGTATTTTATACGGTCAAATTTTTTCTACTGGTTTTGGCGTGCTGCAGAAAGTTTTTAAACGAAGAAATTCGTTAAAAAACGCTGTTAAAAACAGCCAAAACGGGTAGAGCAACCATATCCCGTATCCGATTAGGAGTAGAGTGTGTCTTTAGGAAAAACTGAAGTCGAATACATTTCTCGTTTAGCTGCTATTGAAGTCAAAGAATCTGAAGTTGATGACGTAGCCGCAAAACTATCTAATATTTTAGATTTATTCTCACAAATGCAAGCCGCTAATACGGATGATGTTTTGCCAATGGCGCATCCATTAGACCAGGTTCAGCGTTTACGCCCAGATGTTGTCACAGAAACCGATCAACATGAAAAGCTACAATCCGTTGCCCCAGCCGTTGAAAACGCATTGTATTTAGTGCCACAAGTGATTGAGTGAGAAAAACAAGAAAATGCATAATTTAACTATTAAACAGATGAGTGAAAAATTACATGCGGGTGAAATTACCAGTGTGCAATTAACTCAACACTATTTGGATCGTATTGCTCAATTCGATGCAGACATTAACGCTTACGTAACCGTAACACCAGAACTGGCGATTGCGATGGCCAAAGAAGCGGATGAGAAATTGGCTTCTGGACAAGGTGAATTGCTAACGGGGATTCCTGTTGCCCACAAAGACATTTTTTGTACTGACGGAATTAAAACTTCTTGTAGCTCAAAAATGTTAGATAACTTTATTGCGCCTTACGATGCACATGTAGTGACTCAGCTTAAAAAAGTCGGTATGCCTATTTTAGGTAAAACCAATATGGATGAGTTTGCCATGGGTTCTTCCTCTGAAAGCAGTTATTACGGGCCAACCAAAAACCCTTGGGACTTAAATGCCGTACCTGGTGGTTCATCGGGTGGTGCAGCCGCGGTGATTGCCGCAGGTCTTGCGCCAATGGCAACGGGTACCGATACAGGTGGGTCTATTCGCCAGCCAGCCTCTTTTTGCGGTATTACTGGGATTAAACCAACCTACGGTGCGGTTTCACGTTTTGGAATTGTGGCGTATGCCTCAAGTTTTGACCAAGCAGGGCCAATGACACGTTCGGCAGAAGATGCGGCCTGGATGTTAAATGCCATGGCAGGGTTTGATGAGCGTGATTCAACGAGCTTAGAACGTGAAACACCAGATTTTACAGCCGAATTAGGTCAATCTCTAAAAGGTTTAAAAGTAGGTGTTCCTGCAGAATACTTTGGCGAAGGTTTAGATCCTGATGTAGAAATTGCTGTGGTTAATGCCATTGCAGAAATTGAAAAGTTGGGTGCGGAAATTGTAGAAGTTCACCTACCGAATAAAGATTTAGCGGTACCTTCTTATTATGTATTGGCGCCAGCAGAAGCCTCATCAAACTTATCACGTTTTGATGGGGTGCGCTTTGGCCATCGTTGTGAAAATCCTAAAGATTTAGAAGACCTTTATAAACGTTCACGTTCTGAAGGCTTTGGTGCTGAAGTGAAGCGCCGTATTATGGTTGGGGCTTATGCCTTATCAGCTGGTTTTTACGATGCCTATTATTTAAAAGCACAAAAACTGCGTCGTATGGTGCGTGATGACTTTACTAAAGCGTTTGAATCTTGTGATGTGATTATGGGGCCTGTTGCGCCTAGTCCAGCCTTTAATATTGGCGAAAAGTCAGACGACCAAGTCAGTATGTATCTATCCGATTTATACACCATTCCTGTTAACTTAGCTGGTTTACCAGGCCTGTCAGTTCCAGCTGGTTTTGCAAACAATCGACCAGTAGGTTTACACATTGTTGGGCCTTATTTCAGTGAGGCAAAACTGTTGAATATTGGTCACCAATATCAACAAGTGACTGATTGGCATAAACAGATGCCTGAACAGTATCAATAATAGGAGTTAACAGAATATGAGTTGGGAAGTTGTAATTGGTTTAGAGATACACGCTCAGTTAACCACAAAATCAAAGATATTTTCAGGGTCGTCGATTGCTTATGGTGCAGCACCAAATAGCCAGGCCTCCAATATTGATTTAGGTATGCCAGGCATGTTGCCAGTGTTAAACGCGGGGGTGATTAATAAATCCATCGCTCTCGGATTGGCGCTGAATGCAGAAATTGGTCGCAAATCGGTATTTGACCGTAAAAACTATATGTATCCAGATTTGCCTAAAGGCTATCAGACCACGCAATTAGAGTTTCCAATTGTCGGTCAAGGTACATTAGAAATTGAAGTGGATGGTGTTAAAAAAGTCATTGGTGTCACCCGTGCGCACTTAGAAGAAGATGCGGGTAAATCAAACCACGGTATTGTGCCAGGTATGAGTGGAATTGACTTAAACCGTGCCGGAACACCACTATTAGAAATCGTTTCTGACCCTGATATGTCATCAGCTAAAGAAGCGGTCGCTTATGCTAAAAAAATGCATGAGTTAGTTCAGTACTTAGGGATTTGTGACGGTAATATGCAAGAAGGTTCTTTCCGTGTCGATTCAAACGTCTCGGTTCGTAAACCTGGTGAACCTCTTGGTACACGTACCGAGTTAAAAAACATAAACTCCTTTCGCTTTATTGAAAAAGCGATTGAGTTTGAAATTGAACGCCAAATTGAACTGATTGAAAATGGTGGGCAAGTCGTTCAAGAAACTCGCCTTTATGATTCGGAAAACGACACGACTCGTTCAATGCGTTCTAAAGAAGAGGCCAATGACTACCGTTATTTCCCTTGTCCAGATTTACTGCCTGTTATTATCACAGAAGAAGACATTGAAGCCGTTAAAGCGACTATGCCTGAGTTGCCAGATGCAAAACGTACCCGTTTTGTAGCCGAGTTTGGTTTAAGTGACTATGATGCAGAAGTCTTGACCAGTTCTCGTGAAATGGCTGAATTCTTTGAAGCTTTAGTGGCTGAAACAGAAGGTAAAGATGCCAAACTATGTGCTAACTGGATGACGTCTGGTTTTGCTGCCGCCTTGAATAAAGATGGGCTTTCTGTCAATGAATCGCCAGTTTCTGCAGCAATGTTAGCAGGAATGATTAAACGTCTAATGGATGAAACCATTTCGGGCAAAATTGCTAAACAAGTTTTCGAAGCGATGTGGAATGGCGAAGGTTCTGCCGATGAAATTATTGAAGCCAAAGGTCTAAAACAGATTACAGATACGGGAGCGATTGAAGCTTTAGTGGATGAAGTACTTGCCAATAACCCAGATCAAGTTCAAGCCTATAAGGATGGACAAGAGAAAATGATGGGCTATTTTGTGGGGCAAATTATGAAGGCTTCTGGTGGTCAGGCTAATCCAGGGCAAGTAAACAAAATGTTAAAAGAGAAGTTAAGCTAATCTATCCTTGTGAATAAGCTTAAAAACCTTATTTATGATAAGTTCATTTAATTACCAGGCCTGGTAATCTTGAGGAAAAATGGATATTTAATCAAATATCAATAATAAAACTTGAAAGGTTATAAAAAATCCTTATATTGGTTAATAGCTAAATTTTGAATACCACACAACACTTCTAAGGAGAAAATGATGAAGCGTATTGGTCTGTTTTTATTAACAAACATTGCGGTCATTGCGGTTGCAATGTTAGCAATGAATATCTTGGGTGTAGGCAACTACATGGAGGGTACTAGCCTGAACCTAAACAACTTGTTTATGTTTGCGTTAATTTTTGGTTTTGCAGGTTCGTTTGTCTCTTTGGCTATGTCAAAGTGGATGGCAAAAATGTCAACGGGTGCTCAAGTGATTACTCAGCCACGTAATGCAGATGAGAAGTGGTTAGTTGATACAGTAACGGCTCAAGCAGCTAAAGCGGGAATCAAAACGCCAGAAGTGGCTATTTATGACTCTCCAGAACCAAACGCCTTTGCAACAGGGATGACGAAAAACAACTCATTGGTTGCTGTTTCAACAGGGTTGATGCGTAGTATGCGTCAAAACGAAGTAGAAGCGGTTCTAGGTCACGAAGTCGCTCACGTAGCTAACGGTGACATGGTAACCATGGCATTATTACAAGGTGTGTTGAACACGTTTGTTATTTTCTTTGCAAAAATCGTAGCTTACATTGTTGACCGCGTAGTGCTTAAAAATGAGCAAGAAGGTCATAGTTTGACATTTATTGTTGTGGATATCGTTGCACAAATCTTATTCGGTATTTTGGCAAGTATCATCGCGATGGCGTTCTCTCGTTACCGTGAATTCCATGCGGATAACGGTGGTGCTTACTTAGCTGGTAAAGAGAATATGATTGCCGCTTTGCGTCGTCTACAAACCATGCAGCCAGGTGAATTACCTGACCAAATGGCCGCATTTGGTATCTCGGCTAAAAAGTCGTCTTTCGGTGATCTATTCAAGTCTCACCCAGACCTTGAAGATCGTATTGCACGTTTAGAAGCCACTTCACAAGAGAAGCTAAAAGTCGCTTAATTTAGAGCCACTTTAAAACGTTCAATCAAAGCCCCGTTTAGGATTTCCTAGCGGGGCTTTTTTATTAGGGTGTAATACTTAAATGTAGTGCTACACTTTTATTAGTGTTTTCTGACTGAATGGATTGGAAAAAGCGATGGAAAGTCGATTCGGTTTGGCTCTATTGATTGTTGTATGATTGAGAAGCCTTTTTAATATTTATAGGTTTTTAATTTCATGGCTCAGGCTTCCCGTCACTTTTTCTCGTCTCTGCAGTCGAGTTCTTCGTTTGCTGTTCGGCAAAAAGTAACCAAATACGCGCCCTGAAAGAAGTGCCCTTGGGGCAAACCCCGCTGACGAAAACGATTTTACTAAGCTTG
This sequence comes from Thiomicrorhabdus sp. Kp2, assembly GCF_000478585.1. Taxonomy (NCBI): domain Bacteria; kingdom Pseudomonadati; phylum Pseudomonadota; class Gammaproteobacteria; order Thiotrichales; family Piscirickettsiaceae; genus Thiomicrorhabdus; species Thiomicrorhabdus sp. Kp2. The sequence goes on along the minus strand of NZ_ARWI01000001.1, from coordinate 777,345 downwards.
TCTGCTCAAGTTTGTGAACTCGCTTCGCTCACACGAAGAACTTGGCTGCAGCGAAGCGGAGAGACAAGAAACAATGAGAATCTTTAACCGCATCCTTCGCTAAGTAAAAGAGCGATTTCTTACAGAGGGGAGGATTTTACTACGTTAATTCCGTATTTTTAATTAAACATTATCTTGTGTTGTAGACTGTGTTTTACCCTATGCTCACAAAGTTAAGTTGGCCCCTGGGAATAGATTGTGCAAAGTTCTTAACGTAGTGAACGGTCGAGGTGCCCTTTGTTTGCTTACTTTGTTTGGGCAAGCAAATAAAGTAAGGGGAAGCCTAAAAGTTGGCTTAAAAGGTGTATAAATATTTATAAAGGCTTCTCAATAGCTAAGACAAATCAAATCTTAAAAGCCAAACAACCAGGCCTGGTAACTTTCTGAAAAGCATTAAATTCAAGACACAACGGGATACCTGAACTATTAATTAGCCAAGCTTAACTATTGCCTTTACTCGTAGTGGTATCGGCAAGCGATTATCGTTATTTTTTTATTGTCAAATGCATAAACAAGTCTGTTTGTCTCATCTATACGTCTTGACCAAAAGCCAGAGAGGTTTTCTTTCAATGGTTCAGGCTTTCCGATGCCTTCAAACGGTGAACGCATAGTATCTGTTATGAGTCTATTGATTCGCCTAAGCGTTTTTTTGTCTTGGGTTTGCCAATAAAGATAGTCACTCCAAGCACTCTCAGTCCAAGATATGAGTTCAGCTTTCATCGTCAATCAATACTTTCTGAACGGTTTTACCTGAGCGATATTGTTCAATAGATTCTTTGAGATGCGCCACATTTGCAGGCGATTTTAGTAAGTGAACCGTTTCCATTAGACTATTAAAGTAGTCCTGCGACATAACCACTGCATTTTCAGAATCTCTGCGTGTAATTACGGTGAAATCGGCATTATCCGTAACTGCATCTAAAACACTTTTTAAGCTATTCCTAGCGTCTGTATAACTTACAACTTGCATAAACTTTCCTCTCGCTTGATGTTGTTTTTATTATAACATGAACAGTAAGTTGTACATAATTGTGTTGATGCGGCTTTTCCACAACCTAAACTAATCTAGCCAAGAAAAGTGCAAGATACGCACGATAATAGTTACGATAGTTCAGATAAAAAAAGCCCCAATTAAGGGGCTGTGGGTTTAGTGTTAGCTGGGTTTATTCACCCGTACCAAAATTTTCGGCCACATAATCGATGTCTTTATCACCGCGACCAGATAGATTGATTAAAATAGTGCTACTAGGGTTTTCCTTACCGTGTTTCATGGCCCATGCAACGGCATGGGAGCTTTCTAGAGCGGGGATAATGCCTTCCATGCGTGATAATTTATAAAATGCATCTAAAGTTTCATCATCAGTGACGGCATGATAATTTACTTTGCCCATGGTTTTTAGGTAGGAGTGTTCTGGTCCGACACCTGGGTAATCTAAACCAGAAGCAATGGAATGAACTGGAGCTGGATTGCCTTCTTCATCTTCTAATAATAGGCATTTAAAACCGTGAATCATGCCAGGTTTACCATAGGTCATAGTGGCGGAGTGTTCACCAATATTTGTACCTCGTCCTAATGGTTCTACGCCGTTTAGACTGACATTTTCATCTTCGATAAAGCCTGCAAACATACCCATTGCGTTTGATCCACCTCCAACGCAAGCGCCTACTTCATCAGGTAGTTCTCCCGTCATTTCTAAAAATTGTTCTCTTGCTTCATGTCCAACAACCGACTGGAAGTTACGCACCATCATTGGGAAGGGATGAGGGCCAACAACAGAGCCAATGGCAAATAAAGCAGTATCAGCTTGTGGTACATAAGAGTCAAACGCAGAATCGACCGCCTCTTTTAAGCTTCTCCCGCCAAAAGAAACGGGCACAACTTTAGCGCCCAATAATTTCATGCGGGTAACATTAGGGGCTTCTTTGGCAATGTCGATTTCACCCATATGAATTTCACACTCCATCCCAAAATAAGCGGCTGCAGTAGCCAAAGCGACACCGTGTTGGCCTGCGCCTGTTTCAGCAATCAGTTTGGTTTTACCCATATGTTTAGCCAGTAAGGCTTCTGCCATACAGTGATTAAGTTTGTGGGCACCAGAGTGGTTTAGATCTTCACGTTTGAGGTAGATATGTGCACCAACTTCTTTGCTGAGATTGTGCGCGTAATACACGGGGGTTGGGCGGCCTTGGTAGTGTTTGCGAATGTATTTGAGTTCATTTAAAAAGTCTGCTGAACGTCCTAGCTCCATATAGGCTTTATTGATTTCTTCAAAATGGGGGATCAATACTGGTGGTAAAAAGGCCCCACCAAAGTCACCAAAAAAACCTTCTTGGTTAGGAAAACTCTTTAAATAAGACATTCGTTTTCTCCTCTGTATTTTTATTAACGAATATAAAAGGGTATTTAGGATACACATAAAATAACAAGAATTAAAGCGACGAATTTAATAGCCATTTTGGTAACGATTTTGCTACTGATGCGCTATAAGTTAAGTTAATGTCTTCACAAAATAGCCGTGCTATATCTTATTTATAGAGTGTGGTTTAATCATATAACATGATGATAAAACATAAAGTTTAGTTATGAGGGGAAGTTAAAAGTATGAAAATACAGGTTTGTAGGAATTGTGGTAACAGAAATACTGTTGTTTCAAGGGCTCTAACTTCTTGTAACTATTGTGGCTCGGAAGATTTAGAGCCAATAACTGATACAAAAAATCCTAATGCAGCGACAACAGGGGGGGCGGAGTCTTCATCTGGTAAGGGGAAGTGGATTATTTTACTGTTGTTGCTCTTATTAGTTGCTGGTGGTGCTTTCTGGTATTTGAACTTTGCTCCCCTAAGTTTGGGGTTACAAAATGATGATATTCAAACGAATCAATCCATCATAAGCCAATCGGCTAAACCAAATAACAGTTTGTCTGCTGAAACTAAGGGCGATGTTTCTAAACCAATCGCTCAAGCTGATAATGTGGTTGTATCCGCGACATTAGAGTCTAATGACTCAGCCAAAGCATCATTGCCTCCAGTAAAAGTCAAAGAGGTTTCTACTCAACAAGAGTCAATAGTGTTGGACGTTAAGCCTGAAAACGCAGCGACAAACCAAAGTGCGATACCTAAACAGCCTATTCAACAAGCTTTGCCAGAAGTAAAGGCTGAAGCACAGCCTTTACCTAAACCTGTTAAGAAAGTAGTGGTTCAAGAGAAAATAGAAGCAAAGAAAATAGTTAATAAACCAGTAGAGAGAAAAGTAAATCAACCAGTCTCTGTTGCCGCACCTAAAGTCGCTGAATCTAAAACTAAAATCAAAGCCAAAGTTTCTGAAGATGAAAAAACCATTGCCGAGTTAAAACGTAAATTAGAAGAGTATAAAAAACAGACTGTAGAAAAAACAGAACAAAAGTTATCGAAAGAAACACGTTTAAGCATGCGAGTTTTGGATAGACAAAAAGGGATTGTAACGGATGCTAAAACAGGCTTAATGTGGATGGCATGTAGTATTGGGCAGGAATGGGCTAATGGAAGTTGTGTCGGTAGTGCTGAAGAATATTTGTGGACGGAAGCAGCTGATCTTGCCAAAGATTCGGGTTATGCGGGCTACAACGATTGGCGTTTGCCTACTCGTGAAGAGCTAAATAGTATTGTTTATTGTTCTAATGGAAGACTGGGTCATCAGTTAGGTAGTGACGGAAAAATGCAAGTGAAAGATGGCGAGCCTCAAAACGGTAAATGTTTAGGTAAGTTCCAAAAGCCAACAATAGATAAACGTGTTTTCCCTAATGCCTCGGGTAGTACCTATTGGTCTTATTCTCGTAATGCTCAGGCAACTTACAATGCGTGGGCGGTATTTTTTAATGGTGGTTACCAGTATAGCTACAATACAACCAATTTAGGATTAGTGAGATTGGTGAGGAACTCTAGATAGAAACCTGATTCACTTAATTAGAATCAAATTTTCTACATATCAACCCCCCTCTATTAAAGGGGAGGCTAATTTTTATTGATTTGATATTTTATACGACGCGCTTTTGACCTTCAGACTGAATGCGCTTTATCATGTGATATAACCCAGTTGAACGGTTGGGTGAGAGCTGTTGCAGCAAACCAATTTTACCTAAAAAATCGAGTGGCGCTGTAGCCACTTCTTCTGGTGTTCTACCGTGGTAAATTCTTAATAGTAGAGCAATTAAGCCAGATACAATCGCAGCATCACTTTTAGCCTGCATAAATAAACGACCGTCTTTTTCTTCAATATGAATCCATACTTGTGACTGACACCCGTGAATACGATTCTCTTCAGTTTGGTAGCTATCATCTAGTTGTTGTAATTGTTTACCCATATCAATCAGATATTTATAGCGGTCTTTTGGGTTCTCAAAGTGCATAAAGCGTTTGGTTAAGTCGGCTTGAACTTCTTCGATACTTTTTTCAGGAACGGTATAGTCCACAAGAAAATCCTTTTAATTTTTATTGCGGCATAGTTTACCAAATTCTATGCGCTTTGTATTTGCCACAAATAATAGGGTTTTAAAGCTCAAATCAGTTGGTATTTTATTTACGATACAGTAGGCTAAGAAAGCAAGATTCTCTAAAATTTGTTATTTACTTTTGTACAAGGTTAATTCAGTTGAAACAGTTGTTATTTGGTTTTTTTCTTTTTTGTTTTTTTATGTCTGCACAAGCAGGTCAGCCTGCTATATTGAGTGGCGAAGCACCGATATCAAACAAGCTGTATCCACCCAGTAAAATTATGGTGATGAAAACACTTGATAGTATGAGTGTTCGTTACAGTGTGGATAAGGATGGTGACTTGATCTATACAATGAATAAAAAGGGTTGGACTGGCTATATTATTTTTAGCTATACGGCAGAGAAAAAAGGTTTGTGGAATGTTCAGGTCAGAACGCAATTTGCAACTAAAACGAATGATTATGAAGCGTTACTTGAGTATGCCAATCATTGGAATTCAACACAGAAGTTCCCTAAAATAGCTATGAAAAATCGAAATAAAATGGTGTTGAGCTTAAATTATCCAGTGCAGTTTGGCTTCAATCCACAAGAGTTTCAATATAATATTTTTAATATGTTTAACCGAATCGCTGAGAAAGTGGGTACTGAAATTAATAGGAGGCACTAGTAAAACCTCTTAAAGTTAAAGTCTTGCTGCGTAACCTTTTTATCTCAGGTTGTAAGTAACAGGTACCTTAATAGCCCAATTTTTGCGCTTAATTTCTTTAGGGAAGGGTTTAAAGTGGTAAGCCATTTTAACCTGAAAAATTTCTAATGCCGCTTGGTCTAAAATGCTACGACCTGAACTTTCTATAATTTTTAACTGGGTGATGTATCCTTCAGTATTTAGGTTAAACTTAATAACAACATTGCCTTCCCAGTGGCGTCTTTTTGCTCTTCTAGGGTAAGTATCTTGCGCGTAGGTGAGTATTTGCTTTCTTAATGCTTGCAAGTAGTTTTGTTCAGCATTTTCAACCTGTTCTGTACTATAAGAATTCATCGCTGGTTTTTTGGCTACTTTCTGAGTTTCTGCTGTTTTTACTTCAGGCTTTGGGGCTGATTGAGTAACAGCTTTAGCTGGTTTGACAGGCTTTTGAATAGGTTTGGGCTCAACATCTTGTTTTGGAGGTTGTTTTTTGACTACCTTTTTAGACTCTGTTTTAGCCTCTTTTTTGGGTTCTGGTTTTTTCTTAACGGGTTCTGGCTTGATGACAGGTGGTTTTATCGGCTCTACGACGGGTTCTTCAATTGTTTCTTCAATCGGTTCAGGCGTTTTTTCAACAATAGGTTCAACAACAGGTTCAACGGGAGTCTTTACTTCAATTGGGGTTTCGATGATTGGTGCAGGTTCTGAAAACATGGCTAATGTCACAGGAACTTTGGTAAGTTTGGGTGTGGTCTCAATTTTGACAATATCGGTAGCCCATAGCCAGTAACCTGCAAATAAGACAAGGCTATAAATGATAGCGGCAAGAATAAATGAGATGGTTGATTGAGACTTCATTCACTCTGCGACTTAGTCAAGATGGTTAGATTGTTGAGTTTTTGGCCTTTTAAGAGATCCACTAGAGAAACAAATGTTCCAAAGTCAGCTTGTTTGTCAACTTGTAAGGTAATGGCCTGTTTTGTATCGAGCGTATTCAATAGTGTTTTAAGGGCTTCTAAGTTTTGCGCCTCTTCATCGATAAAATATTCGTTGTTTTTATTTATGTAAAGATGAATGGGGGTTTCATTTTTTTCAGTGACATAGCTTTGAGTGTTGGAGGTTTCTGGTAAATCGATATTTAGACTGTCTTTAACAATAAAGCTGGCTGTCATTAGTACAATGGCTAGAAGCACCAGCATAACGTCGATGAGTGGAATGACATTCATACTATCAAAACGTTTTAGTTCGGAACGAATCATAATCTATATTCTGTGTTGGCGAGTTAAGGGTTATTTTTGTGTTTTTGAACGGTATAAAGCGTTTATTACATCCACTTTTCTGACCAGTCCGCTATAAGTCATAATTGTTGGTATCGCAATACCAATTCCTGCGGCAGTCGCTTTTAAGGCGAGCGCTAAACCAATCATGATTGCACCAGTATCAAGTGACTGGTTTTGTCCCATATCATAAAAAGTAATTAAAATACCCACTACGGTACCGAGTAGTCCAACAAAAGGGGCGTTAGAGCCAATAATGGAAAGTGTGGTTAAGTTTCTGGTAAGAGCGATATTAAGAATAGCGCCATGCTCATAATCCTCAACCTTTAATGAACGATAAAAAAGCGTTCTTTCAATCGCAACCCAAAGAGCAATAAATCCCATTGTGCCTAAGATGCCAAAAATAGCGAAGTCTAGATAGGCTTTTAGTATTTCCATTTGGTGATTTCCTTGATTGGATTTGATTGATGAATAACGGTACTAAGTTGGATATTTTAATACTTTATTGGTATAGAAACTTAAGAAAGTATGGATATTGTACAGGTATTGGGCGTATGTGTTTTTAGTAAGTATTTTTGGGTGATTTTTTATTTTAAAAATAGTGTTAAAATTGTCAGTCTTTTTATTTAATAAATCTCAACTCTGTAGGGGTAGCTATGAATCGTCGTGAATTACTAAAATCGGCTTTTGGATTGTCTGTTGGTTTGGTTGGAATGTCAGCCTTAAAGCCTTTGTATGCAAATACGGGCGAAATGGAATTTAAGGCGGAGCCAATGTACGATGTAACGCCAACTAAAGTTACAGATAAAGTGTATTATTTTTTAGCGAAAGACCCTGAGCCTTCAGTTGAAAACCACGCTTTCTTTAACAATCCCGCTTTTGTTGTAACGAGTGAAGGTGTTGTGGTGATTGATACAGGAAGTTCGGTACAAATTGGTGAGATGTTAATTCGTCAAATTAAAAAAGTCACTGATAAGCCTGTTGTTATGGTAATTAACACACACTACCACGGTGATCATTTCTTAGGTAACCATGCGTTTGTTGAAGCTTATCCTGATGTGGAAATTTATGCCCATCAAGCGACGATAGATAAAATTAAGTCTGGCGCAGGTCAATTTTGGTATGACTTTATGCAGCGTACTTCAAATAATGGTATTACGGGTACTATCGTAACAGCACCTACAAAAACATTTGCTGGTGGTGAGACTTTTAAGAAAGGGGATACAACCTTTAAGATTCACCAGTTTGGTAAAGCTCATACTGAAGCCGATTTGATTGTTGAAGTGGTTGAAGACAGCGTGGTTTTCTTGGGTGACACTGCGATGCGTCGTGTAGCTAATATGGCTGATGGCTCATTTCCAGGTACGATTGAAACCATGAAAAAAGCCAAAGCGCTTGGTGCTAAAACTTATGTGTTAGGTCATGGCCCGCATGATGGTGCAGCAATTTGTGAAGATATGCAGACTTTCTGTGAGATTATCTATAATAGCGCAGCTAAATATTATGATGAAGGCTTGTCTGATTTTGAAATGAAACCTAAAATTGTTGCTGAACCATTTATGAAAGATGTAGCTTCTAAATGGCCTGGTTATGACAGTACTCTTGGTGTGTTTATTTCTACTGCCGTAGCAGAAGTAGAAAAGAATATGTTCTAAGTTGAACATGACTTAAGGTATTAAAAAAGCCGAGTTAGAATTTGTTTCTAACTCGGCTTTTTTATTGGTCAGCTTTTTATTAGCTTTATTTGTTTATTAAGTTACCAGGCCTGGTAATTTAATAAATATCACTAATAAATATCAATAAATAAATATTGTGTTAGTGGATTAATTGTCTTCAATAAAGTCCAATATGGCGTCTAATCCAGCATGGTTTAAAGCGGTTGCGGCTTGTTGTTGTACGGCTGGTTTGGCGTGATAAGCGACAGATAATCCCGCTTCTTTCATCATGACTAAATCATTAGCACCGTCGCCAACAGCAATGACTTGACTCGGTTTAATGTTAAGATCATCACAGAGTTCATGTAAAAAATATGCTTTAGCTTGGGCGCCGATAATACCGCCAATGACTTCGCCTGTTAACTCACCATTTTCTTCACCTAAAACGTTTGCTCGACTAAAGTCTAAATTTAACTCTTTTTTAAGTCGGTCTGTAAAAAAAGTAAAACCACCCGATACCAACGCAAATTTAATGTTTCTTTCATGCAAACCAGAAATCCATTTTTCAGCCCCAGGGTTGAGGGTTAGGCGGTCACTATAAACATATTGCAATGCACTGGTATCTAAGCCTTTTAATAGGGCTACACGCTTAATGAGAGACTCTTCAAAATTTAACTCTCCACGCATGGCCGCTTCTGTAATGGCAGACACCTCTGGTTTAACATTGATGTAATCAGCAATTTCATCGACACATTCAATACTAATAAGGGTTGAATCCATGTCGCTAATAACCAATTTAATCTCTTTAGCATTAAAGTCAGATGGCAATAGGTTAATGTCTATCATAATTTCATTGGCCAACTTTTGAACCAATTCTGGAGAAGGTGTTTCATTAAGTTCAATTCGATAATGGTTGTTAATCTTGACTGGCTTACCTTGCTGGCCAAAGGTATGTTCAATGACCTTAATTTGTTCAAAATTTAGGGTGTTATTATGAAGAATTAGAGTAGCCATTTTGAGTCCTGTAAAATAAATGAAGCTTTAACTTTGGGGGAGGAATAAGCAGAGTGGTGTTTAACTATATTCAATAGGTATTATTTTAGTCTTTGCCAATCGATCCTGCAAAAGTTGTTGTTTGGGTAAAAATAAACCTATCCAACCCACAGGAAAAAACAGTACCGTAAAGATAAATCTTAAATTTGCATTGTATCTATTAATAGGGGTGTTATCGTTATTTACGATTTGAAGTTTCCAGGTTCTTAAACCTGGTGTTTGCCCAGATTGTATCCAGAAATAGGTAAGGTAAACATAGGTAATGCCTACAATATAGACCTGAAAGGCAAAGATTACCGCAGGGCTTTCTTCAAAAGATTGCCCTTGCCATAAAACAAACGGTATAGCGACTACAAACCAAATAGCAAGCAGTAGAATTAGGTCGTAAAAATTGGCAAAAAGTATTTTAAATCCGCGCATTCTTATTAGGGCTTATAATTATCTTTATGGTAAAAGTAAGTGAGTTTAATGGCAGGTATTGTACACGTTTACAGAGCACGAATAATAGCCATTGAGGTTGCTTTTTAATTTTAAAAGAGAGGGGTAAGGTTTGAATTTAGTTGCTGAAAGCCTTAGTTTAACGACTATTGTTGGTGGGTGGGCGTTATTTGTATTGGTATTGATTTGGGCTTTAAAAACCGCACCTTGGCATAAGGTAGAAAATGATAAAAGTGCACAACATGTTCTATTGGGCATGGCTGTTGTGGTGTTTTTTGTTTGGCAATTTGGTGCGAGTTTAGAGGACGGTATTACTTTTCACTTTCTATTGATGACCTTGATGACTATGATGTTTGGCCCGCAATTTGCCATTGTAGCAATGTTGTTAGCGTTAGTTGGTGTGGTATTACAATCGGATTTAGGTTGGTTGTCTTTAGGTGTAAATGCGATTTTAATGGGAGTGTTGCCAATAGCGGTAACTTGGTCAATGTATAAATTAGGGGCTAAGTTTCTTGAGGCAAACTTTTTTGTCTATCTTTTTTACAATGGATTTTTATCGGCAGCGGTTGGTGTTGTGCTTTCTTTATCTTTAGGAGCGGTTTTGCTCAGTGTTAATGAGGTTTATAGTTTTGAAGTGCTAAAGCAAAGTTTTATCGTTTACATTCCTTTAATGGCGACCCCTGAAGGGTTTGTTAATGGCATGTTGTTGGGTGCTTTTGTTTTGTTAAAGCCGCACTGGGTTGCCACGTTTCATGATAAAACTTACATTAATGGTAAGTAAGTGTTGCTGTATTAAATAGGTTGCCAGGCCTGGTCTTTTGAACGACGGATGAATTTTAGGTATAAAAAAACCGACTGATTGTAAACAATGAGTCGGTTTGGATAAAAAGTTTAAAAAGTGGGGGTTATTTTTCCCAACCTGCTTTCATTCCTTTCCATTCTTCCATTTGTGCTACTTGAGCGTGAGCAGATTTGTATGCTTCTTTAGCATACTTCATTGCCGCAGCGTCATCGCCTTTTTTCTTAGCTTCTTCAGCTTGTGCTAAATATGTATCAACATAAGGCTGCTTCATTTTCTTTTGTTTCCAAACATTGTTTACAGCGGTTGCCTTAGCGTGTGCGGCTTTAGCGCTTTCAACAATATCAGCATAGCTAGTAGGCATTGCTTCATTAGATGTACAACCACCCATACCAAGTGCTGCTACTAGTGCTGTTCCAATTAATAATTTTTTCATTGAGTATCCTCCAGATTAACGAGCTTTGAGCTTTTAATAAGCTTATATATTTTTTTATATATTTTATTTTGTCGCAAGTCATTGTAATCGCTATTGACAGAATGTTAAAGCTTAATACGAACACTTTTTTTGCTGTTTTCGCATAGTTGCATACGTTATTAAGTTTACCCCAGTCGTGTCAATCTTTATAATACCCAGTATTGGATGAAAATAACGTTATTTTTCTATTAATTTTGTCGCTTTTGTATGCGTAACTAATTGAAATTTAATGAGATTGACTTTTTAGTGAAGTTTTTCGGTTCTTTTTAGAAAAATAACTGATTAGCCTATAAGTTTTATATAAGGTAGAAAAAAATGAGAATTTTGCAAGATGCATTAACTTTTGACGACGTTTTATTGGTTCCAGCACACTCAACAGTGTTGCCAAAAGATGTTTCATTGAAAACAAAATTAACAAAAGACATTTCTTTAAACATTCCATTTGTTTCTGCTGCAATGGATACGGTTACAGAAGCTCGTTTGGCCATTTCTATGGCTCAAGAGGGTGGGATTGGAATTATCCACAAAAATATGACCGTTGAAGAGCAAGCGCATGTTGTGAGTAAGGTTAAAAAATATGAGCATGGTGTGATTTTAGAGCCTGTTACCGTTCAGTTAACAGACACGGTAGAAGATGTACTGAAAAAGACCAAAATGAACCGTGTTTCGAGTGCGCCTGTTATGGATGGTGATGATTTGGTTGGGATTGTAACGAGCCGCGATATTCGTTTTGTTACGGACATGTCTCAGCCTATTTCAAAAATTATGACAACAAAAGAAAACTTGGTTACGGTAAAAGAGAAAGAAGACCCACAAGTTGTTTTAGATTTGTTGCATGATCATCGTATTGAGCGTGTACTTGTTGTAAATGATGATTTCAAGCTGAAAGGCATGATCACGGTTTCAGATATGATGAAAAAGTCTGACCACCCAAATGCGTGTAAAGATGATGAAGGTCGTTTACGTGTTGGTGCCGCAGTTGGAACAGGAGCAGAGACTGAAGATCGTGTAACGGCTTTGGTTAAAGCGGGCGTTGATGTGATTATTGTTGATACGGCTCATGGTCACTCACAAGGCGTTTTAGATCGCGTTGCTTGGGTTAAACAGAACTTTCCACAGATTCAAGTTATTGGTGGAAATATTGCAACTGGAGAAGCGGCTTTAGACTTAGTTGCAGCTGGAGCGGATGGCGTTAAAGTTGGTATTGGGCCTGGTTCCATTTGTACGACTCGTATTGTTGCGGGTGTGGGGGTTCCACAAATTTCAGCCATTTCTAATGTAGCTAAAGCACTTGAAGGAACTGGCGTTCCATTGATTGCTGATGGTGGATTACGTTTCTCTGGTGATGTGGCTAAAGCAATTGTTGCGGGTGCGTCAGCTTGTATGATTGGTTCAATGTTTGCTGGTACGGAAGAGTCGCCAGGTGAAATTGAATATCTACAGGGACGTGCTTACAAGTCATACCGAGGTATGGGGTCTCTGGGTGCGATGGCTCAACCTTCAGGTTCAAGTGACCGTTATTTTCAGGCATCTAATGCAGAAGATAAGTTAGTGCCAGAAGGGATTGAAGGGCGTGTGGCATATAAAGGTCCTTTGGCTCCAATCATTCATCAATTAGTCGGTGGTGTGCGTTCGAGCATGGGCTACACTGGTTGTAAAGACATCGAAACCATGAAAACAAAACCTTCATTTGTTAAGGTAACATCAGCGGGTATGGCAGAGAGTCATGTGCATGATGTGACCATCACAAAGGAAGCGCCTAACTACCGTTTGTAATTTGAATACCTTTTGATTAGGTATTATTTTATTAGGTATTAAAATAGGTATTTTATTCTTCTAAAGATAGAATGAACCCTCAAGGCTTTTACGGCATTACTGTAAAAGCCTTCTGTCTTTATAAAACTGTTCAGATTTGGAAAATTTATGACACAAGCAAATATTCATAACCACCGCATTCTTATCCTTGATTTTGGTTCACAGTATACGCAGTTAATTGCTCGTCGTATTCGTGAAATTGGCGTTTACTGTGAAGTAGAACCTTGGGATATCGATGCAAAAGATGTTGAAGCATTCGGTGCTCGTGGAATCATTCTTTCTGGTGGTCCAGAAACGGTTATTGGTGATGATGCACCTGCTGCACCAGAAATTGTTTTCAATTTAAATGTGCCTGTTTTAGGTATTTGCTACGGTATGCAAACCATGGCTCAACAGTTAGGTGGTCAGGTTATTAATGCTGATGAACATGAGTATGGTTATGCACAGGTTCGAGCGCATGGTCATACCAAGTTTCTGGTAGATATTGAAGATGAGGTTACCCCAGAAGGTTATGGCATGTTGGATGTTTGGATGTCTCATGGTGACCGAGTTGATGCAATGCCCAACGGGTTCAAATTAATGGCAAGCACACCAAGCTGTCCAATTGCAGGAATGGCTAATGAAGAGAAAAACTTTTACGGTATTCAATTCCATCCAGAAGTCACGCACACCAAACAAGGTCTGCGTATGATTGAACGTTTTGTTGTGGATCTTTGTGGTTGTGAAAAACTGTGGACAACTGAAAATATTATTGATGACAGTATTGCTCGTGTTCGTGAGCAAGTTGGCTCAGATCAAGTCATGTTAGGTCTTTCTGGTGGTGTTGACTCTTCTGTTGTAGCGGCTTTATTACATAAAGCCATTGGCGACCAGTTAACTTGTGTGTTTGTTGACCATGGTTTATTGCGTTATAAAGAGGGCGATCAAGTAATGGCCATGTTTGCAGAAAACATGGGTATTAAAGTGATTCGTGCAGACGTTGAAGATCGTTTTATGAACGCTTTGGCAGGTGAGGTTGACCCTGAGAAAAAACGTAAAATTATTGGTCATGAATTCATTGAAGTATTTGATGAAGAGTCTGCGAAGCTGAAAGGTGTTAAATGGTTGGCGCAGGGAACGATTTATCCTGACGTCATTGAATCAGCGGGTTCAAAAACGGGTAAGGCAAAAGTAATCAAATCTCATCATAACGTAGGTGGTTTACCAGAAGATATGGAAATGTCTTTGATTGAACCTTTGCGTGAATTGTTTAAAGATGAAGTACGTAAGTTGGGTGTGGCATTAGGCTTGCCATACAATATGGTTTATCGTCATCCATTCCCTGGACCAGGCCTGGGAGTTCGTATTTTGGGTGAAGTTAAGAAAGAGTATGCCGATATTTTACGTTTAGCAGATAATATCTTTATTGAAGAATTGATTAAATGGGATTTATACGATAAAACATCACAGGCTTTCACTGTATTCCTACCCGTTAAATCAGTAGGTGTTGTGGGTGATGCTCGTCGTTACGATTATGTTGTGGCCTTACGAGCGGTTGAAACAATCGACTTTATGACGGCGCGTTGGGCGCATTTACCTTATGATTTCCTTGAACATGTTTCAGGTCGTATTATTAATGAGATTCCACGTATTTCACGTGTAACGTACGATATATCAAGTAAACCACCAGCAACGATTGAGTGGGAATAATTTACTTACGATTTAACTGTAAAAGGCCTTATGATGAATAAGGCTTTTTTTTTGCAAAAGAGTAGCTGAGATTATTTGATGGTTGAAAACATAGCGTGTCCGCCAGGTTTAAGCCTACAGCAACAAGATGAATTTTGGATTGAATATACACAAAAAGTGGCTGCAAAAGCAGAGGAAATCGGAGAGGTTCCCGTTGGTGCTGTGGTTGTTTTAGATAATCAGTTGATTGCAGAAGGCTGGAATCAGTCAATTACTAATAATGATCCGACAGCTCATGCCGAAATTATCGCACTCAAAAAAGCTGGGGAAGTGTTAAATAACTACCGCCTAATTGATACAACGCTTTATGTCTCCTTAGAGCCTTGTCCAATGTGTGCTGGAGCAATGGTTCATGCCCGTGTTAAAAGGGTGGTATTTGGTGCTTATGATGACAAAACTGGTGCAGCGGGTTCTGTGTTCAATCTCGTTGATACTTCACAGTTAAATCACAGGTTATCGATCTCTGGTGGTGTGAACAAAGAAGCGTGTGCAACTCAGATAAGTCGCTTTTTTCAAAAACGTAGAGCGGCTCATAAGCTGAAAAAACAACAAGAGAAGTTGGGTTTATAAAAAATCATAAATAAATGGCTTGCCGATTGCTTTATAAAAGGCGAATATATGAGCTTAATTACCGACATTCATCTTTGAATGATGTAAATATTTAAGCCCAAATAAACGAACAGTAATATTTTACATAAAAGAAACTTTACACTTTATTATGCAAAAAAACGTTGACCCAGCAGAGGGTATAAACACCATAAAAATATTGCCTGGCGAATTTTATGTGACCAGAGAGAGTGAAAGGATAGAAACTGTTTTAGGTTCTTGTATATCAGCTTGTGTAAGAGATCCTGTTGCAGGTGTAGGTGGTATGAATCACTTTATGTTACCTGTAAATAAAAATGCAAATGGCCGTGCTGAATTATCTGATGCCAATCGATATGGTAACTATGCAATGGAGAATTTGGTCAATGCCTTATTAAATTTAGGTGCTAAAAGAGAGCGCCTAGAGTTTAAAATTTTTGGTGGTGGTCGCATAATGAGTTCGATGACTAACGTAGGTTGGTACAATATTGGCTTTGCATTTGACTATATATATACTGAAGGCTTTAAAGTGGTATCTCAAGACATTGGTGATATCTACCCAAGGAAGGTTTTATACTACCCTTTGAGTGGCCGTGTACGTGTCAGACGATTAAATGCGATGCATAATCAATCATTGGTTGATGAAGAAAATCGTTATATTAATAATATTGAATCTAAGCCTGTTGAAGGCGATGTAGAACTTTTCTGAGGAATTTGCTATGGATATGATGGAAACTTTTCGCCAAACCTACCTGGAAGAAAGTTTTGAAGGTTTGGATGTTATGGAAACAGGCTTGTTAGAGCTACCTCCTGGAACACCAGACAACGAAAAGATTAACGAAATTTTCCGAGCAGCCCATTCCATTAAAGGTGGAAGTGGTACCTTTGGTTTTAGTGAAATAGCAGGGTTTACTCACGTATTAGAAACATTGCTGGATGAGATGCGTGATAATCGTCGTGATGTCACTCAAGAGTCGATTGATGCCATGTTGGCAGCGGTTGATGTGTTGCGAGACATGTTAACGAAACTGCAAAACCATGAACCGATTGATGAAGAGCGTGCCAGTGAAGTTCAAGGGGTATTAGAAGCCATTCTTGGTGGAGAGGAAGCTTCCTCAGAAACTGAGAATATTGAAACGCCACAGGAAGCCGCAGCAGGCGGCGAATGGCTTATCGAGATTATTCCAGAGAGAGAGTTACTGCAAACAGGTAATGAGCCACTGCGTATTTTTAGAGAGTTAGAAACACTAGGTGAATTAAAGGTTAAGGCCAATTGGGACAGCTTGCCAAATGTTTCTACCTTTGACCCTGAATCACTATATATGAAGTGGGAGTTAGCACTATCTGGTGACTCGGTAAATGAAGATGACATAAAAGAAGTCTTTGAATGGATTGATGGAGATGGTGCTGAAATTAAAATAACGGCGCCAGTTGCAAAAGGTTCAGCAACGGTAAGTGTTGAGAAAGTGGCAGAGCCTGTCGTAGAAGTGGCAACTTCTGCCATAACTGAACCGTCAGTTACAAAACCCGTTTCTAAACCAGAAGCTAAGCCTGCTGCATCGAATCCAAAAGCAGATGCTAAAGCCGCTCCTAAGCAGGAAGGTTCAATCCGAGTTGATTTAAGTAAAATTGACCAGATGGTCAACTTAGTGGGTGAGCTAGTTATTACCCAGTCTATGTTGAGTCAGTTTGGTGAGCAAGCCGAACAAAGCTCAGATAATTCTCAAGAAGCAAACATGGAATGGGTAGACAAGTTAAAAGAGGGGTTAACCCACTTAGAACGCCATACCCGAGAGCTTCAAGAATCTGTAATGAATATTCGAATGCTTCCTGTCAGTTTTGCCTTTAATCGTATGCCACGAATTGTGCACGATGTAAGTCAAAAACTTGGTAAGCAAATTGAGTTGGTTATGGAAGGAGAAGGCACTGAGTTGGATAAAACCATGCTTGAGCAATTAACGGACCCATTGGTTCATATTGTTCGTAACTCAATCGATCACGGTATTGAAAATCCTGATGTGAGGGTTGCTGCAGGCAAGCCTGAAAAAGGAACGGTTAAAATGGCCGCTTTCCACCAGGGTGGTAATATTCTTATTCAGATTACAGACGATGGTGCGGGTATTGATTACAAACGCATTGAAGCTAAAGCAATTGAAAAAGGGGTGATTGAACCTGATCACAACTTAACCCGAGATGAAATTGTAGACCTTATTTTCCATGCTGGCTTTTCGACCGCTGAAGTGGTCAGCGATATTTCAGGGCGTGGTGTTGGTATGGATGTCGTACGTCGAAATATTCGTGGTTTAGGTGGTTCGGTAGATGTGAAAACAACGCCTGGTGAAGGGAGTGTGTTTACCATTCGTTTACCATTAACTTTAGCTATTCTAGATGGCCAATTGTGTTCTGTGGGCAGTCAAACCTATGTATTCCCGCTCATCTCAATTATTGAATCGATTCAGGTCGATAAGTCTCATGTTAAAGGTATTGCAGGGGAAACAGAGCTCTATAAGCTTCGTGATAGCTATATTCCTGTGATTCGTTTACATAAAAAGCTGGGTGTTGAAGACGCTCAACAAGATCTTGCAGATGGCTTATTGGTTGTGGTTGAAGATGCTGGACAGCGTGCAGGTATCTTTGTTGATGACCTATTAGGACAGCAGCAAGTTGTTATTAAAAGTTTAGAAAGCAATTTCATGAAAATTGAAGGTATTGCTGGAGCAACTATTTTAGGAGATGGTACCGTTTCATTGATTTTGGATGTAACTGAAACCGTCTCGTCGCATAAGGGTGGCAATGTGCATATGAATGTTGCATAATGCGTAACAGTTTTGGTTACATGTGATAATTGTACGCTCAATATTGAATGCACTAGAGGTAAATATGGAAAAGCAAGAAACAAATTATGTGTTGGGTTCAAAGGAAGTTCAACAGACCATTTTGGTTTTAAATTTGTCGATTGCTCAAATTGATTTATCCATTACCGAAGGTGACAATTCAGTGAATACCTTAATTGATTCATTTACTTTTATGTCTCATCACATAGAGCAAATCCAACAAGCGGGTAATAAACTGGCAGAAATGAGTGAAAGCTCAAATGACGTTGATCAACACAAAAGTGTTTTGTTAAGTGAAGCGGGAGAGTTGTCTCTAAAAATGCAGCAAGCGATTATCGCGTTTCAGTTTTACGATAAATTGAGTCAGCGATTAGAGCATGTATCCCACGGTTTAACTGGGTTAGCAGATATTGTCTCACATGAGATGAAGGTTAAAAGTGAAGCGGAGTGGGAGGCCTTTAAGTCAAGCGTGCGTAAAGGCACTACCATGCGTGAAGAAGAGGAGTTGTTTGAACTTATTTTTGATCAGCATGTACCAACTGAAGAAGCCATTGAAATTATGAAAGAGCGTATGCGTCAACGTATGCATGAAGTGGATGAAGCAGAAGAAGAAATAGAATTCTTTTAATTTTATTCCACACCTAAAGAACCTGCTACGAGCGGGTTTTTTTATGTCTCAACGAAAGTGATTGAATTTTACTTATCGATTTATTTAGGCATAAAAAATATTGAATTCTATTAATAAGTATTTTTTATAATAATAGCCATTGAACAACGTACGTAATAATATTTAATCATAAATGACGAGGCAACAATGGCGTTAGCATTCAAACAACAATCAAAAAAAATGGCACTGTTAACTGTGCTATTTGGTTTTTTCTTAATTCCTCTTAATGCACTAGCATCAGGTTTGATGCCGTTTATTTTGGGTAGTACACCAACTGAAACCACGGTAAAATCCGCCACCGAAAAGGTGCACCAATCTTTAAAAGAGAATGGCTTTACAGTTGTCGGCAGTTATACGCCAAACAGCCACACAACGGTTACGGTGGTGACTAATTCTCAATTAAAAAACATGGCTTCTATGTCTAAAAATGGTGGCTTTGGTGCCATGGAGCGTGTTGCTGTTACAGATAAAGGTGGCAAACTTGAAGTAAGCTACACCAATCCAAGTTATCTGTGGAATGTTTATAGAATGAAAGGTGATATTGCCCCTGTACAAAAAGCTATGGAAACAGCACTCGGTAAGCAATCTGAATTTGGTGCCGAAAAAGGATTATCGGCGGATGATCTACGTGGTTACCACTACAAAATGATGATGCCTTACTTTGATGATGAAGATGAGTTGGCTGAATATGGTTCATATAAAGAAGCGGTGGCGGCTGTAGAGTCAGGTTTAAAGGCAAAATACGCTGGTTCAACCAAGGTTTATCGCATTGATATCCCTGGCAAAGAGATGACCGTTTTTGGTGTGGCACTTAACCATTTAGATGGTGCGGATAAAAATATTTCAACGCAAATTGATAAGTCAAATCATTCACATGCCGCACACTTTCCATACGAAATTTTGGTAACTGGAAATGAAGTGGTTGCGCTGAATGGTAAGTTCCGTATTGCCATTAACTGGCCAAGTTTATCTATGATGGGGTCTGGAAGTTTTATGAGTATCTCTGGTGCTCCAGACCATATTACTGAAGCCTTAACGGCGGTTGCAAAAAATAGAGCGATACAAAAAGAGTCTGATAGCCTACTTTGATTTTAGCCTGTCCCCTTGTTTTAAAAAGCACAGAAAATTCTGTGCTTTTTTGTTTCTAAGGCTTGAAAAGTGAATATTCATCCCTATGAATCTTGCAAGTTTTTATAACAAATTATTTAACTCTAATCATAAACTCAATTAGGAGATGTATTAATGAGTGCAACAGAGACTCACGCGTTTCAAACCGAAGTAAACCAGTTATTAAAACTGATGATTCACGCGCTTTATTCCAATAAAGAAATCTTTGTAAGAGAGCTCGTGTCTAACGCATCGGATGCGTTAGATAAACTGCGTTTTGAAGCCGTTTCGAATGATGCCCTAACGGAAGGTGAAGAAGAGCTTGCGGTTCAGTTAGCGTTTGATAAAGAAGCTCGCACTATTACCATTACCGATAATGGTATTGGTATGACTCGTGATGAAGTGATTGCAAATATTGGTACCATTGCAAACTCAGGAACCAAAAAATTCCTAGAATCTATGACAGGCGATCAAGCTAAAGATTCAAACTTGATTGGTCAATTTGGGGTTGGTTTTTACTCATCCTTTATCGTTGCGGACGAAGTATCTTTAGTTACACGTAAAGCAGGTACAGATTCAACAGAAGGCACTAAATGGATTTCTAAAGGGGAAGGTGAGTTTACCTTAGAAACCGTAGAAAAAGCTCAAAAAGGAACAGAAATCACGCTTCATTTAAAAGAAGATATGGATGAGTTTCTTGATGAACACCGCCTAAAGACGATTATTACCACCTATTCTGACCACATTAACTTCCCAATCAAAATGGAAAAATCTGAATGGGATGAAGAAGCTAAAGAGTCAAAAGCAACGGGTGAGTTTGAGCAGGTTAACAAAGCCACTGCCATTTGGACTCAACCAAAATCTGAGCTGTCTGATGAAGATTATAAAAACTTCTATCAAACCATTTCGCACGACTTTAATGAACCATTAGCGCATATTCATAACAAAGTAGAAGGGACTTTAGAGTACACCTCACTGTTATATATTCCTAAAAATGCCCCATTCGATTTGTATGACCGTGAACGTCGTTATGGCCTAAAGCTGTATGTTAAACGTGTATTCATTATGGATGATGCTGAACATTTAATGCCTACGTATCTTCGTTTTGTTCGTGGTGTCATTGACTCGGCGGATTTACCACTTAACGTTTCGCGTGAAATTTTACAAAGCAATAAAGTGGTTGATAAGATTCGTTCCGCTTCGGTTAAACGTGTATTAGACCAATTAACTAAAATGGCCAAAGCTGAAGAACAAGAAGAGTACAACGGCTTCTGGGATCAGTTTGGTCAAGTTATGAAAGAAGGTGTGGTTGAAGACTTTGCCAATAAAGATAAAATTGCCAAGTTGTTACGTTTTGCCTCAACAGACAATAACTCATCTGCAGAACAGCGTGTTTCATTAGAAAGCTACATTGAGCGTATGCAAGAAGGTCAAGAAGCTATTTACTACATTGTGGCTGATACGCACGCTGCCGCTAAAGGTAGCCCGCATTTAGAAATGTTCCGCAAAAAAGGGATTGAGGTATTACTGCTTTCAGATCGTATTGATGAGTGGTTAGTGTCTCACTTAACTGAGTTTGATGGCAAAGAGCTAAAATCGATTACCTCTGCAGACTTAAAAGAGTTTGAGGACGAAGCCGATAAAGACCTTAGTGAAGACGAAAAACAAGCTCGTGAAGCTTTAACTGAGAAAGTTAAAAAGTCGATTGAAGATAAGGTTTCTGATGTTCGCATTACTCACCGCTTAACCGATTCACCAGCGTGTGTGGTGAGTGCAGAAGGCGATATGTCCGCACATATGGCTCGTATGATGGCGCAAATGGGGCAGGAAATTCCAAAACAAAACCCTGTTTTAGAACTCAACCCAGATCACGCTTTAGTGAAAAAATTGGAAAGCATTGAAGATGAAACCAAACTAAAAGAGTGGTCATTGTTCTTACTAGAGCAAGCGCAACTGGCCGAAGGTGATCAGCTTGAAGAACCAGCGGAGTTTATTAAACGTATGAATGCGTTATTAAGTGAAGTGATTTAATCACTTTACCTAATAATCAACCCGTTTGATTTAAACCCAACTTACCAGGCCTGGTAAGTTGGGTTTTTTATTTCCTAAATAAACAGATTGACGCTGTTTATAACTGAATACTTAACTTAATGAATATATACAAAAAAACAAGTTCATTTATGGCACAATAACGCCAAATTTTTAGAGCTATGCGTCATTAAACGTTTACTGCGTTTCCTCTCTTTCATAGCCAAACCATTATTAAGGACAGAATTTTGATTTCAACAGCAAATATCACCATGCAGTTTGGTGAAAAACCTCTTTTTGAAGACATCTCCGTTAAATTTGGTAACGGTAACCGTTATGGTTTAATTGGCGCTAATGGTTGTGGAAAATCAACCTTTATGAAAATTCTGGGGGGCGATTTAGAGCAAACTTCAGGTACGGTCAGTATTGATGAGAATGAGCGTGTTGGTAAGCTAAAGCAGGATCAGTTTGCTTATGAAGAGTTTACGGTGGTTGACACGGTTATTATGGGGCAGCCAGAACTTTGGGAAGTCAAACGTGAGCGTGACCGTATTTATGGTTTGCCAGAGATGTCTGAAGAAGAGGGTATGTTAGTTGCCGATCTAGAAGTTAAATTTGGTGAAATGGATGGTTATACAGCAGAATCGCGTGCGGGTGAATTACTGCTCGGTCTTGAGATTCCAGTTGAGCAACACTTTGGTCTAATGAGTGAAGTGGCTCCAGGTTGGAAGTTACGAGTTTTGCTTGCCCAAGCGCTATTTGCTGATCCTGATATTCTGTTACTTGATGAGCCAACCAACAACTTGGACATTAACACCATTCGTTGGTTAGAAACGGTTTTGAATGATCGTAAAAGTACCATGATTATTATCTCCCATGATAGACACTTCTTGAACAGTGTCTGTACCCATATGGCCGATTTAGACTATGGTGAGCTACGTCTTTACCCTGGTAACTATGATGAATACATGACAGCATCAACCATGGCTCGAGAGCAACTACTGTCTGATAACGCTAAAAAACAAGCGCAAATTGCTGAGCTAAAAACCTTTGTAAGCCGTTTCTCGGCAAATGCTTCTAAAGCAAAACAGGCTACTTCTCGTGCTAAGTTAATTGATAAGATTGAATTGTCAGAAGTTAAAGCCTCAAGTCGTGTAAACCCATTTATTCGTTTTGAGCAAGATAAAAAACTATTCCGTTTGGCGTTAGAAGTTCAAAAACTAAACAAAATCTATGACAATGATGGCGAAAAAAATGAAGTTCTAAAAGACCTCAATCTTATGCTAGAAGTAGAAGAACGTTTAGCGGTTTTAGGGGCTAACGGTGCGGGTAAAACCACTTTCTTGAAATGTTTAGTGGGTGACACTGAATTAACTTCAGGAGTGGTGAAATGGTCTGATAACGTTAAAATTGGTTATTATGCTCAGGATCATGCCCATGAATTTGCCGAAGATTTAACTTTAATCGATTGGATGGCACAATGGAAACAAGAAGGGGATGATGAACAAGCACTTCGTGCCGTTTTAGGTCGTCTGTTATTCTCGCAAAAAGAGATTGATAAGTCAGTTAAAGTACTTTCAGGTGGTGAGCAAGGCCGTATGTTGTTTGGTAAATTAATGTTACAAAAACCAAACGTGCTGATTATGGATGAGCCAACCAACCACTTGGATATGGAATCGATTGAATCACTCAACTTAGCGATGGAAAATTTCCCTGGCACAATCATCTTTGTATCACATGACCGTGAATTTGTATCATCGATTGCCACACGTTTATTGATTATGAAAGAAGACGGTATTGAAGACTTTAGAGGAGATTACGAGTCGTACTTGGAAACCCAAGTTTCTTAAATTTATTTGTTAAACGATTTTAAATGCCTTAAAACAGAGAAGCCCGCATCAAAATAGATTGCGGGCTTTTTTGTATCTTATTAGCAGTAACTTTGAGGAGAGAGGAGAGAGGAGAGAGTGGTTCCCGCTAATAAAGATGCAAACTTACGCGATATAGCTTTAATTAAAAAACCATGTCTAAATGAGGTGAAGTATCTGGAATATTCACACCTGCATCAGGGTTTGCTGACATATGGTGAGCTGAAGCTGTTGAAGCGATACCAAACGTTAATAGTGCTGCTAAAAAAATCTTTTTCATGATATTTACCTTTTTCTTTAATTCTGTCTTTGTTTTGTCTTGTTTTTTAAATTCAATCTTTTGAATCTATTAAAAAACCATATCTAAATGTGGTGACCAATCTGGAATATTCACACCAGCATCAGGGTTTGCTGACATATGGTGTGCAGACGCTGTTGAGGCGATACCAAACGTTAATAGTGCTGCAAAAATAATCTTTTTCATATTCTTTCCTTACTAAATAGTTTTATTCATTAAGTGATTAACTGTTAAAAGAAATGTGATTCTACTCAATGTAGAAGAGAGGACTTTTGGTCATCTTTTACATGAGTTTTGCATCACAATTAAATCGATAAGTAGCCAGTAAACATTGCAATTTAATTTAAGGATTTTCATTAAATGTAAATAAGTTACATATATTGATTTACACTATAAATGTAAAAATATTACATGTCAAATATTTTTTACCATTATTTTTATCACTGGTTATTGAGGGTAAAATAAATAGTTAAATCATTATTAGAGGTTAATTAATGAACATTGTTGCGCTACAGTGGGATTCTATATGGTTAGACAGCACCGCCAATCTAATGGAATTGGAAGCAAAAATAGCAACTCTATTTCAATCCAATGAAAAGATTGATCTCTTAATACTGCCAGAGTTGTTTCATGGTGGTTTTTCAATGCAGCCAGAATCTTTTGCCGAATCGGTTGATGGTGAAGTCACTCAAACGTTAGCAGGCCTGGCAAAGAAGTATGCTGTGGTTATCGTTGCTGGTGTCGGGCAAAAACAGGTGCGTACAAATTGTTATGGTCAACAAGCCCTGTTCTATAATCGTGCTTTGGCATTCAATTCAGACGGACAACAAATTGCAGCATATACAAAACAAAAGCTGTTTAGCTACGCCAATGAACAACAAACCTATATAGCAGGTCATCAACCCAAAATGGTCGACATTAACGGTAGTCCATTTGCTCTGTTTATCTGTTATGACTTACGTTTTCCTGAACTGTTTAGGCAAGTAGCACAGCAGGTAAAGGGTATGATTGTGATCGCCAATTGGCCAGATTCTCGTCAAAATCATTGGGAGACTTTATTAAAGGCTAGAGCAATAGAAAACCAATGCTTTGTTATTGGCGTTAACCGTATTGGTCAAGATGGTAATGGACTGAATTATCTTGGTGGTTCAATGGTAGTTTCACCTTTAGGCGAAGTGTTAGCTTATGGAAACTCTGAACAAGAATGTATAACGGCAACCATAGAGCTTGAGCAAGTTGAAAAGGTTAGAAAGCAGTTTCCATTTCTAGAGGATATGCAAAACCTGTAAAATAACCAGGCCTGGCATGCCCTGTGGCCGTCCTTACATTATGAGTATAGGGTAGCTTTGAATCAATCTGCAATCTGTTTTGGATTACCTAACGCTTTTAAGGCCTGATTAATCGATTGTTTTAAATAGAATGGATAAAAATCATACGCCCCTGAAAGCAGTTGATTAGTAATGACTTCACCCTCACCATTGACAAAAATCACCACGGGTAAACTGGTTAAGTTATATAGAGCTTTAAATTCAGCGTTGGCTGTTGCCTCTCCATAAAAATCAATCGTGGTTTCATCCACATTCACATTAATTTCAGTCATTAAAACAAAGCCGTCTAAAGCGCCAGAATAAAGCGTAGGCACAATGGCCTCATCCTTTAAATTATCAGTCGATTTCAAACCCTTGGCAGAAAACAGTATAGCAATCGGTAAATTCTGTTTAGTGGCTTGTTTACCCAGCTCTTGTAAATTTTTGGCGATAGGCAAAACGCTAGTATCACTGTAAACATTTGAAGAAAACAACAAAGAAATAACCAGGCCTGGTAATAATAATGAGCGTAAATTAACCGTGTGAAGCCAATGCATAACAGAGAACCTTAAGATGATAAACGTGGTTCTATCTTACCAGGCCTGGTTAATAGGTAAATGACTTTGTATATAGGTGGAGCTTAGTCTGAACTAAGTTTGAGCTAGTTTCGGAAAAGGAGGTGGGGAAATATAAAAAGGAGAGCAGACAGAGCTTAATGCTCTGCCTGAATGACTGTACTGCGACAAACCGTTAATTAAGCAACAATTTCTAAAAGCTCTACATCAAATATTAATGCAGAATAAGGGGCGATTTTTCCACCTGAACCTTGTGCGCCATACGCTAATTCTTGAGGGATATATAAACGCCATTTAGAACCTGTAGGCATTAACTGTAACGCTTCAGTCCAACCCGCAATAACACGGTTAACAGGAAACTCCGCAGGCTGACCACGTTCAACAGAACTATCAAACACCGTACCATCAATTAAAGTACCGTGGTAATGGGTAGAAACCGTAGATTCAGCCGTAGGTTTTTCGCCATTTCCTTCGGTAATAATCTCATATTGCAAGCCAGAAGCGGTAACAACTACGCCATCTTTATTAGCATTTTCTTCTAAAAAGGCTTCACCTTCAGCCGCTGCCGCTTGGGCTTTTTCAGCTTGTTTTACCTGCATAATATCATTGATTTCTTGAAATGCTTTTGCAAAACCCGCATCATCAATCGGGCTAGCCACACCAGAAAGTGCATCAAGCACACCTGCGGCAACCGCCTCAGCATTCACACCCTCAAAAGGGTCAGAAGCCAACTGATCACCCATTTGACGACCAATTCCGTAACTGACAATGTCAGAAGATGTTGTGTAGTTATGAGACATACTAAAAAGTCCTGTTAATTAAAAAAAGGGCATCTTAGCACAAAACAACAAACGTTACGAAAAGGGCGGGGCAATAGCAAATAATCAACAAACGCAATAGACTACGCACTTAAACTAGCAGGGATGGTTTTGATGGTGTATTATCTATAAAGATGCTTTTTATGATGACAGAAAATACAGGTAATATCACACAACCTGTCAAAACAGCAGGCCTAGCCAATACAAAGTCAAAACAACTCAAAAAGCATCTCAATACAAAATAACAAGGCAATAGTAAATGTTAGCTTTTATAAGGTAGTAGTAAAAACATGGAAATTTTGGTATCAATATCTTCTTTAATAATTGCGTTATGTGCATTAGTTTTTACTATTTGGCAAACATACATTCAGCGTGCACACAATCGCCTAAGTGTAAAACCACATCTCTTCACATTTACTACAAAAGACAGAAATAACAATCTAGCCCGCCTGCAAGTGTTATTAAAAAACAATGGATTAGGTCCAGCATTCATAAATAAATTTCAAATCTATTATAAAGGCCAAGAATGTGAACCTGATGCAGCTATTAATGCTGCTCTAGGGGAATGGGCAAAGAACTCAATAAGAACTATTCTAGGTGAAGAATACGCAATGTCTGAAAAGGAATCCGAAGTATTATTGTCAGTAACATTTCCCGCAGAATCGGATGAAGTCGTTGAAAGCATTGAAAAGAAAATTGATCAATTAGACTTGATAATCGAATATTCATCAGCTTATGAAAAAATGGAAACATATGATAGTCGTAAAAACAGCTAACAATTCACTTAACCCGACCGCGCTAACGCACGGCTGGTTAGCTTAAACGTTAACTATTTGAGTAATTAAATGACAAGTTTTGTATGGGAAAGAGAACCTAGTGAGGCTTTTTCCGAGCCATATGAATATGGCGGTCAAGAACAATTTTCTAGAGAAGCACAGGCTGTTTTAGAAGACTTGAAGTTTCACTACTCTAAGTTAAACCATAGTTTTTCACGAGAAGACAAATCCGTTGAAAAAGCTGTATGGTTATTACAAGTAGACTCGCTAAGTGCTTTATACGAAGGATTAATGCTTATTGGTGAAAAACGACATCGTATAGCATCCCGTCTGTTTCGTGATGTAATTGAAACTATGGATGCATCTTTGTATTTTTCTCAGGCTGGATTAAAATCTCGAACAAATTTAGAAAAATGGTACAAAGATGAAGTTATACCTCATCGGGTCTGTCGAGAGTTTATTAAAAAGCACCAAGGCGAAGATAAGTTTGAAAGACTACGTTCAGTGTATCGTGATTTGAGTAAGTACACACACCGGACTTATAGGGCTTTACTTATGAGCTACATGCTCGGTAAAGATGATAACTTGGCCTATGATGGCTTTAGGAAATATGACACCGATTACGCATTACCACATGTCATTTCATTTTCCTATGCTGTGTTAGGAATGCTAATAAAGAGATTTGTTGAGTTTTCAATAATTACAAATCAAATAACTGTCGATGAAGCAAAGGAAATTTGGAGAAATTGTCTTGAACCTGAAACTGTTCCTAGAAGGTTTGGGTCTGGCTCTGGTCAAATTATGCGGGGGCCGCCAACTAAAATCGACTTCAGTTAACAACTCACTCAACCCGACCGTGCTAAGACGCGGCGGGTCAGCTTAACGGGGTGGCGATAATAAATTGGCTAGTGAGGCCGCCTGCGGCAGCCTAACAAGCCAATCAACCTGACGTGTTCCATGCCCCAAAAATTAAAATTTTTAGCGCGCGAAGCCATGCAGGTTATCGCCCCCCCCCGTTATGCCTTAAAGGATTTAAATGGATTTTGAAACAATTTTAAAAGTTGTATTTGGGTTAATTTCATCACTAGGAACAGTTGCTTTAGTTTTCTTTAACATTGGACAAACTAGAAAGCTCAAGGCTGAACTTTTAGAAAAATTTGAAGATGCTTTAGCCAAAGATAGAGTTCATGCCGTTACGGAGTTGTTCAGGTTAATTCATGGCCTAAGAATGAACTATCAAGATATTAAAAAACTTGTAAACAATGATGAATGTTCGAAGATAATTTACTCTTTAAAAAGAACACCAGGGTTAGTTTCATACACAAATGGTGAATTCAAATATACAAAAATTGCTAAAAATAAAACCTTTAAAATTTTCGACAGATGGCTCACCAGGCTATCCATCATCTTTTTTAGTTTTATGGCTATACTCTCTTGGGCTTTGTTTGCTTTTGGTGACAAAGGTATTTCAATCACAGGCTTTGTTTTCCTGGTACTTAGTTCTGTATTTCTTGCTTTCCAAATTAAAGAACAATCATATGACCAAATGGTCAAAAACCTTGTCGAGCCAGAGCATAACAAAACACTACAGCCGACCGCTAAAAGTGGCGGCTGAGCTCAAACGTTAGTTGGTTTCAATATAGAGGGTATTTATGGATGTAACAAAGAAAAGATTAGAGGATGCTGCTACTGAAAAAATTATTTCTTCTGAGCAGGCCGAGACTCTTTATAGGTATTTGATTGCTCAAGATCAAGATGTGCCTAAATTTACATTTACCCATGTACTTTACTATTTGGGTGGGTTGATTGCTATTGGAGCGATGACTCTTTTTATGAATTTGGGCTGGGAGGCATTTGGGGGTGTTGGTATATTTTTCATTTCTATTCTTTATGCTGTTATTGGCTTAAAACTCACCAATATTTTCTTGGCTAAGAATCTAAACATTCCTGCGGGTATTAGCGCGACATTTGTGGTTTGTTTGTCCCCGTTAGCAATTTATGGCCTTCAGCAGTGGTTGGGTGTTTGGCCTGGTGAGAGTGTGTATAGGGATTATCATAGATACATAAAGTGGCATTGGCTTTATATGGAGCTAGGCACATTAGCTGTTGGGGTTATTATTGCTTGGAGGTACAAGTTTCCATTTTTGATTATGCCTATTGCAGTAACCCTTTGGTATATGTCTATGGATATTACAGCGATGATTTCAGGTGGTGATATTGCATGGGAATTGAGAAAATTGGTCTCGTTATATACGGGGTTGTTAATGATAGGTTTGGCTTTTTGGGTTGATATAAGGTCATACAAAAAGGCGGATTATGCTTTTTGGATTTATATCTTTGGTGTTATTGCTTTCTGGGGCGGTTTATCTTCTTTGCACTCTGATAGTGAGTTGTCTAAATTTATGTATTTCTGCATTAACCTGCTTATGATTGGTGTAGGTGTATTGTTAATACGTAGAGTTTTTGTGGTTTTTGGTGCTATTGGCAGCTGTGGCTATCTAGGTTATTTAGCATCTGATGTATTTAGAGACAGTTGGCTATTTCCCGTTGCATTAAGTGCTATTGGACTTGGTATTGTTTATTTAGGAGTTCTTTGGCAGAAGCATGAGCAAACTATCACTAAAAAGTTGCGTTCATTACTGCCAGTTACGTTACGAGAACTGTTAGAGGCAAAAGCATAAAATTGCATCTAACTATCTGGTTAATTATAACGGTCGCTAGTAGCTAGTTTATAAATGTTGGGTTAATAAAAATAATGAGCATTATTGATATTATTGCACTATTCGGCGCCATGCTTGCACTTGCAGTTTTACCCAGTGCAAGTGTTGCTTTGGTGGTTACACGTTCGGCTATATTAGGCGTGGCGGACGGTATTGCGGTAACTGCTGGTATTATATTGGGCGATTTAGTATTTATCTTGCTTGCTATTTTTAGCTTATCGGTTGTGGCGGAAACAATGAGTGGTTTATTTGTGATTGTGAAATATCTTGGTGCCGCATATCTTCTTTGGCTTGGCTATAACCTAATCACTTACAAAGGCACGAGCACACTAACAGTAGATAAAACGGTAAAAAAACAAAATATAGTTACAAGTTTTATTGCTGGTTTTGTTTTGACACTGGGCGATGTTAAAGCAATTATTTTTTACGCAAGCTTATTACCTGTATTTGTTAATCTGTCAACGCTACAAACTTCAGATGTCTTAATTATAATCTCTGTCATGATTATCAGCCTTGGTAGTGTAAAGATTCTATATGTGTTCTCAGCCGCTAAAATTGTTACCCTTACAACAAGCAAAAATATAGATAAGTTGGCTAGAAAAACAGCAGGGTGTTTTATGTTAGGAGCGGGCGGGTACTTAATTGCTAAAACCTAACAAGCGCATAAATAAGAGCCGTTTTACAGCTCAAGTTGGCTATTAAAAAACAGTTAAAAACAAAACAACCCTATGCTCACAAAATTTAGATGGTCACAGGGCATGCCAGGCCTGGTTACTTTGAAAATAGGTAAGGAAACAAAGCCACTTTTTGTTGTTGGCTTAAACCACACACGGTTTCTATATTGTGTTCTGGAATGAGTTCTGGATTTGGGTAGTGTTCTATCGCTTTTTCTAGGCTGGCTTCACGCAATAGATGCAATATTGGGTAGGGGGCTCGGTTGGTTAGGTTTTCGTCATCTTCTGGCTCGGTGCCGCCAAATTGATAGTTTGGGTGAAAGGTGGCTACTTGAAAAATTCCTTGCCATTCGTTGTCTTCAATTAAGGCATCAACGTATTCTAAAAAGTCATTGTAGTCGTAAAAATCGCCCAGCATATTGGGCACAATCAGTAACGTGGTTTCAATGTGTTCAGGTTTGCTTTCAGCCAGTAAGTTAAGCTCGGTTTGCAGGTCTTCTAAAAGATTTGCATCACTGGTGCTTTGTGAAACGGATAGACGTATTTGATTATCTCTAAAAGGTTTTGAGGCAAACGGGCAAAGGTTTAATCCAATCACAACCTTGTCTAACCATTGATTAACGGAATCTAAAATAGCTTGGTTTTCTTGGTTAGACATGGGGTTTCCTGTTTTTTGATAGAGATTTGTTAAACGATTTTTTGCTGCAATATTGAGCTGTTTGTAAGCTCGGTTTTTTGACCCGTTAAATGTGCAAAAACATCCTCGGCACTGTTTTGTGAGGCATCATACACATAAATGGCCACTTCATCACCAGGTTGTAAAAACACCGTTTCGCCAAACTCGGTATAGGTTGTTGCCCCTAAACTGATGATGATGTTTTTAGGGTAACCCGATTGTTGCAATATTTGATGTAGGTTTTCTAAAGGGCCTGAATCTTGTTGATGATTAAGCTTTTCAATCATCCAGTCTTTAAGCAATTTATGAAAATAAGAGTAGGTCAGTACAGAACTGTCTTTTCCATAAGTGTGTATTTGACCATCACGTTTTAAAAATGAGGCGATATGGAAGTTGTCTAATTCACAGCCTTTTTCAAAACGTTCTAGAGCGATAAAGTTTTGCGAAACGCCTTTAGTTGACGCACCCCAATTTTTCTTTTCACTGATTTTTTTAGCCCCAGGTTTTCGAATAGAACAATCGTTAAAGGCGGCAAACGCTTTAGGGGTGAGTTGGGTTACTTTGCCGTCGTCATAACTGACATTAAACACAATGCACACTTCAGGTTCGGCCTGTAAATGTGCATTATCGTCTAGATTTTTAGGGTAGTGAATTTCGGTTGAAGAGAGTGGATATGCACCAATTTGTTTATTTGACCCTGTTACATAATAGGGAAAAATGCCTTTGGGTGCGTTAGTGGAAGCGGTTTGTACATTCACAAAATCTGGGGTTTCTCCAGCTTGTTCTAAATGGCCAGCAAAGTTACCAGCCACGCCAAAACCAACCATTTTCTGTAGGTCTGATTTATTAATGGAATAATGACTCATAGCGGTTTATTTTTCTTCTTTGTTTTTACCTAGCATACGTAATAGCGTTGCGTCTTTATAAACTAAATGATGTTTTAATGCGCCTGCAACGTGCAGTAGGATGATGGCAATAAGCAGAGTGCCTGCGGTGCCGTGAATTTCTTCAGCGATTTCATGGATCATCTCGTTTTCACCTATTAAAACGGGTAGGGTAAATAGGTTAAAGAAAGCCACATCATGTCCACCTGTTGTTGACATAATCCAACCTGAAATTGGCATCATAATCATGGCTAAGTAAAGAATACCTTTTACCGCATGGCCAAGAATATGTTCAAACTTATTTTTTGACAATTGTTCAGGGTTAGGGCTGATTTTTAACCAAACTAAACGTAACATCATCAGCATAAATAAGCCAATACCGAGCGATTTATGTAGGTCATATAATGCAAATTTATCAGGCCCTTTTTCCATCTCATGCATATACATTCCCAATGCAATTAGACCAATAAATAAAAAGGCACTGAGCCAGTGGTTAGCGCGAGAGACTACGCCGTAGTTGAGTTCTGTATTTTTTAGCATGGTTATAATCCTTTTTTAATCAAATAAATAAGCTTTGATTTTAAATTTAAGGGGGTGAATGGTGAATGTTAATACAATAAACTTTGAAATTTTCTTCGGTACATTGTAACTAATTCAGGGGCTTTTGCAGTAAGCATTTCAAAGGCTTTAATTATGGACTTTTGCGGTAAACCGTCTTCAAAAGTACGGTCAATACTAAAGAGTTTTAATAGAGTTTGTAACGCATTTTCTGCCTGACCATTTAACATTAACAGGCCTGCTAAAAAGTGCAGTGATGTGCAGTCATTTGGGTTTTCTGCCAGGGTTGCTTGCAGGGTTTGTATATCTGGCGAGTTGGCGATAGCTTCAGAAAAATACAAAATACCGTCTAGCTCTTTACCTTTTGGGTCTTTTTGCGCTTCTTCAGGTAGTTTGTAAAACAGATTTTTAGCGTTTTCTAAATGGCCTGTATGTAAATACATTTGCACTAAATCTAAATGAATTTGAAAGTTATTGGCGTTAAGTTTAGAGGCTTCACCTAACATCTGTACGGCTTGATCAAACTCGCCATTGGCAAACGCTTGGTTTGCTTGTTTGCGCATCACTTCAGAAGGGTCGTCTTGAATAAAGTTATTGAGCATGGAACGGTAAGCGTCTTCCGTCAATAAGCCTTCGTACTCAGTGGCGATATCGCCATTTTTAATAAGTTTATAAAACGGTGGGTTGGGAGAGCCCAGTTTTGCGACTAAATCGGTTTGTTGTCCTGCATTGATTTTGGCCAAAATAAACTTACCTGCAAATTCGTGAGCGAGCTTTTCTAATATGGTATTTGCCAACTTACTTTGTTCATTAAGTGGCGACCAAAAACTCATCAGTACAGGTAAGCGTTTTGAGTTTTGCATCACCATTTCTTGAACATTGTTTAATGTAATATCAACAATCATTGCTTGCATGGTATTGCTTCCTTTTGGGGTGTTTGAGTACTTAAACTTTAAATTATAGGCTGACTTTGAAGATGGGCATTATAGTGTAAAAACGCCTAGGATAATATGGTGCTTAGGTGTGCTTATAGAAACTACTTATTTGTGCAGATAGGTGGATAAGTTAAAATTATCTTTTTTGTGATTTTACAATCATGGTGAACCATTACAGAGTGAATAACTTCTAAAGGCTGTTTATGTCGGAATTGAATGAAAAAGAGTTACGCACAAATTATATAAAGCGCTACGCTTTAGCTCTTTTTTTGATTGCCACACTTTCTACGTTAGCTTTTACAGGGTTAATTCTGGCATTAAAAGATGCTGATAATTCGGCCTTTTTGGTCAATATATCGGGTAAACAGCGTATGTTAAGTCAAACGATTGCACTGGATGCATACCGAATCTGTGAGTTGAAACAGCAATTAAACGGTAAATATCAACAAGGCGTTGCCCAAAAGATAAGTATTATTGGCAGTCGTTTAACTAGGCATATTAATGAAATGTCACTGGCTAATCAGCAGCTATCAACAGGCCGATTTATAAACCAGCCCCATGTCGAAGTGTCTGATGAGCTGACAGAACTCTATTTTGGGGCTCGGCAATTGGCTCAACAAGTTGATGAGTATTTGGCGTTAGCAACGCAAATTGTGCCACTCAAATCAAATGCAGAAAATCGGGATAAGTTAAATCATTTGAGTGAGATATCTTTGTCGCTGGTTGTTGATTTGGATAAGGCAGTGAGAATCTACCAGAAAGAAGGGGAGCAAAAACTACACAATGTAAAAATGGTGGAGTCTTTTGTTTGGCTCATTACGATTATGGTATTGCTTTTTGAAGTGATATTTATCTTCCAGCCACTGGTTAGGAAAGTGGCCAGTTTTGCAACAAAAATGAAAAACTATACCCGTGAACTTGAATATCAAGTTGAGTCTCGTACTTTAAAGCTTGAAAAGCTTAACCAGAGCTTAATTGATTTAGCCTACCATGATGCATTAACAGGTTTGCAAAACCGTTTGAATCTAGAGCAAGACATTGAACGGATTACTCAACAGTATGAAAAATATAGAACGCCTTTTGCTGTTTTGATGATTGATATTGATTGGTTTAAAGCGGTCAATGATTCATATGGTCATGATGCAGGTGATTTTGTTTTAAAAGAGGTTGCAGGCTTGTTGTTAGGCTCCGTTCGTCAAAAGGATTACGTATACAGAGCTGGCGGAGAGGAGTTTGTTATATTATTTGAAAGCCTCTCTTTGGAGGAGGCTCAGCAAAAAGCCGAAGAGGTTCGTCGAAAGGTTGAAAATCATGCCTTTACATACAATGAAATTCAAATCAAAAAAACAGTCAGTATTGGAGTGTATCACTCTGATCTAGCACCCGCCAAGAATGTGAAATTTATTTTAAAGGTTGTGGACGATGCGCTTTATCGAAGTAAGGCGGTTGGCAGAAATCGTGTAAGTGTATGCCAAAAAAGTGCTACCGCTCCTTTGAAACCCTCTGAAGATCGAGAGAGCAAAGTTGTTTTTATGCGTTTTGATCAAGAGAGTTTCACAGGTGTTAACCTGAGTAAGGAGCTGCAAAAAACCGATAAATGTATTCAGCCGTACTATGTCAGTGAAAATGTCTCTACGTTGATGGGTGTGCAAGCACATAGATTAATTGATGGCGAACACTGTGTTAGAGATTTTTTACATCCAGATGATTTTGATATCGTTGAAAAATTTGCTCAAACAGTGCAACAGCTGCCTGAAATGAGTAATGAGTATTGTCAGAAAACCCTTTTGTGGCATAGCAGCTTTAGAATTTTAAATATGGTTGGAGATGTGAAAATCACGCATTTAGATGTGTATTTTGTACCTAATAAAAATCCATCTTTAATTGGTTCGCTAGAAGCCGCCTTATGCGAAAGCCAAGATGTTCACACCTCATTTGGGGATGCGCTAATGGTTTATAACTTTCACGCCATGCTAGAAAACACCAATGATTTTATCTATTTTAAAGACCAGTACCACGTTTTTACCGCAGCGAGCAAAACCTTAGTAAAGATAACGAATGTCAAGAATCGAGCCGAATTGGTTGGTAAAACGGATTATGATGTCTTTCCAAAAGAGTATGCAGATAAATACTTTAAGCTAGAAAAGCAGATCTTTAATAGAGAGGGTCAGATGGCTCAAGAGCTTCAGCCAATCTTAGATGAGGATGGCAATCAAGGGTGGGTGGATAACCGTACATACCCCATTAAGGATCAAGATGACAACATCATTGGATTATTTGGTATTGCTCGCATTATTTCAGATGAAGAGAAACAAGCTGGGCTCGATCCCTCTACAACTGAACAATAACAGATGTTGGACTATGTTTTTTTGTTGAGAAGTTCTTTAAGTTGATAAATTTGCTCCAATGCCATACGTGGTGTGAGTTCATTTGGATTTATTTGCTCAAGCTGTTCTTGTAGTTTTTCTAAGATTGGATTAGGTTGATAGCTAAACATATCAAATTGTTGTATTGGCTCGGCAGCTTGCGAGGGTTGTGCGGTTGCTTTTTGATTAACCGCTTGGTTTTCCAGCTGGCTTAAATGTTGTTGCGCCAGCTGTATGACATTTTGTGGTACACCCGCTAAAGCGGCAACTTGTAAACCATAACTTTGTGAGGCAGGGCCATCTTGTACTTGGTGTAAAAATACAATTGTGTCTTGATGCTCAATAGCATCTAAATGTACGTTAACCGTGTTTTCAAACTGTTCAGCAAGCGTAGTTAATTCAAAATAATGGGTGGCAAACAAACAGAAACCTTTAACGTTTTGAGCCAGGTGTTCTGCAATGGCCCACGCCAATGCTAAACCATCAAAGGTTGAGGTTCCACGGCCAACTTCATCCATTAAAATGAGTGAGTTTTCAGTTGCGTGATGCAAAATGTTGGCGGTTTCGGTCATCTCAACCATAAAGGTAGAGCGGCCAGAGGTTAAGTCATCGGATGCGCCAATTCGGGTAAAAATTCGGTCAATTGGCCCAAGTTCTGCATGGTCTGCAGGTACGTAACTGCCCATAAACGCCATTAAGGTAATTAACGCCGTTTGGCGCATATAGGTCGATTTACCGCCCATATTTGGCCCAGTAATTATGTGTAATTGGCGTTCATCGTTAAATAACGCATCGTTAGGAATAAAGGGGTTATTTGACACCGCTTCAACCGTTAAATGACGACCTTGCTCAATGACCAGGCCTGGTAAATCGGTTAAAACAGGGCGCGTTAAATTTAAACGTTCAGCTTGTTGCGCTAAATTGACTAACACATCTAATTCTGACAATGCACTGGCACAAGCTTGCAGTTGAGCCAGTTGTGTATTTAATGTTTCTAGCAGTTCTTGGTAGAGCCATTTTTCTCGTGTTAATGCCTTTTCACCCGCACTTAAAATCTTGTCTTCAAAGGTTTTAAGCTCTGGAATAATATAACGCTCCTGGCCTTTTAAGGTTTGTCTGCGAATATAGTCGGCTGGTACTTGGTCACTATGCAGCTTGCTTATTTCTATGTAGTAACCGTGTACGCGGTTATAGCCCACTTTTAAACCTTGAATACCCGAACGCTCTTTTTCACGCTGTTCTAAAGCCAGTAAATAATCGCCAGCTTCATTTTTTAAGTTACGCAATTCATCCAACTCGGCATCAAAACCAGGGGCAATCACGCCGCCATCACGAATTAACATCGGTGGGTTTTCTACTAAAGCTTTATCCAGTAATTCAGATAGTTCTGGAAAAGTGCTCATGCGTTGAGCCAGTTCGCTCAGTTTTGCGGAATCTTGTAAATGCTTTAATTGCGATTGAAATTCTGGCAGAGCATTCAGCGTACGGCCAATATGCAAGCAATCACGCGGGCGGGCAGAACGTAATGCAACACGGCTTAAAATACGCTCCATATCGCCCACTTGTTTTAGGGTTGTGCGTAAATCGTCGTCTTGATGTTTGGCAAGTATGATTTCAATGGCGTCTAAACGCTGATTAATAATATCGCGATTACGTAAAGGTTGGTTAAGCCAGCGTTTTAATAAACGGCTACCCATTGCAGTGGCGGTATTGTCTAAAATGGCGGCCAGGGTATTATTGGCGCCACCGCTTAAATTGGTATCTATTTCTAAATTACGGCGGCTAATGGCGTCTAACACCAAGGTATCGGTGGTTTGGTAACTGTGTAAGCTAGAGATATAAGTTAAATCGCTTTGCAACATGCTTTGTGCGTAATGCAAAATAACGCCAGAAGCACTGATTGAAGCAGGGTGATTATTGCATCCATACGCCACTAAATCTTGAGTTTTAAAATGGCTAATTAAGCGTTTACGACAACTGGCTACATCAAAATGCCAGCTTGGGTATCTTACCAGGCCTGGTAAAGCTAAAATATTCTCTGGCAGTTGTTCTCTAAAATGGTCGTCATCGGGTACTAATAGCTCTGAAGGTTTTAGGCGTTCAACTTCGGATAATAATTGATTCATCGATTCTAGCTGCGCCGTTTCAAAACGACCGCTTGATACTTCTAAATAAGCAATGCCATAAAATTGTTCTTGTTGGGTAATGGTAACCAATAAGTTTTCATGTCTGTCTTCTAATAACGCTTCTTCAACCAAAGTACCTGGCGTAATAACCCGCACCACTTTACGTTCCACGGGCCCTTTACTGGTGGCAGGGTCGCCGACCTGTTCACAAATGGCGACCGACTCACCTAATTTAACCAGCTTGGCTAAATACCCTTCTGCCGAATGATGCGGAATACCTGCCATAGGAATAGGGTCACCGCCTGATTTTCCACGAGCGGTAAGGGTAATTTCTAAGAGTTCTGAGGCTTTTTTAGCATCATCAAAAAACAATTCATAAAAATCGCCCATTCGGTAAAACAAAAGGTGATTAGGGTGCTGTTCTTTAATGGCCAAAAACTGTTGCATCATTGGCGTGTGCGTTGTGGGTTTCGTCATAATCGATTCTTGGAGTCAGTCTTTTTGAATTTTAATAGCAATTAAAAAGAGGTATGCTATGGCTTATTAATTAGGTATGCAAGCGCATTGTCGTAAGCATTGCAAAATCGAATTAATAGTTTTAGCTGTTTTACGACGAATTTCCGCATAATTAGGAGCAAGAAAGTGACGTTTGAAATATTGGTTTCTCAAGTAGGGCAGGCTTTAGTTGAACATGATGCTATGGTGGTCACGGCAGAGTCTTGTACTGGTGGAATGATTGCTGAAGCGCTAACCTCAATTGGTGGGAGTACGGCTTGGTTTGACCGAGCTTATATTACCTATAGCTATGAATCTAAACGCGAAATGCTGGGTGTTAAAGAGATTACTATCCAGAAAAAAGGTGCCGTGAGCCAAGAGTGTGTTGAGGAGATGGCATTGGGTGCCTTACAGCAGTCTCATGCAAAAGTGAGTGTGGCCTGTAGTGGTATTGCAGGCCCGACTGGAGGCTCGCCAGATAAGCCTGTGGGTACGGTTTGGTTAGCGTGGGCTGTGCAAGGTCAGGAGGATGTGGTTTCACAGCAGTGTCATTTTGATGGAGACCGCCAGGCGGTGCGCGAGCAAACCACAGAAGCGGCCTTAATGGGAATTATGAAATTACTTAATTAAGTTTTTATCAGTCAAAAAGCTTAAATAACGGTAAGTTTAAAGTTTGCTTGTTTTTATGAGGCAAAAACAAGCAATTATCTGATTTTATATGCTCTTGTTTGACTAGGATTTATAATCAAATTATGGGATAATTTCGAGTTAAAAATTACCTCGGTAATAATGACAAGGTTTTTTTAAGCTGAACGGTTGAGTAAATCGAGATTTTCTCCCTGGCTAATATGATTAAGAATTTGCTAAACCTTTGTTTTGACCAACGATTTTGTTTTTTTAATGAGTCTAACTTGTTGTAAAGAATAAAGGTTTGGCAAGCAAGGGTTTTTTATTGGAAAGCAGAAAGTCTATTTTTAAGAATATAAAATGCGATGTGTTTTCATTGAGTTGTTAGAGATTCGTTAATGAAAGCATGAAAAACAAACCCTAACAAGTACCGTTTTGGTTTGATTAATACAATCGAATGATATAGAACAACCCCAAAAGATACATTAGATCCACCGCCGAAACCAAAAAGGAAAAGCACTAAATGGATGAGAATAAACAAAAAGCACTGACAGCGGCACTAGGCCAAATTGAAAAGCAATTTGGTAAAGGTTCAATCATGCGTATGGGTGATAGCACTGTGCCTCGTGATATTGAAGCGGTTTCGACAGGTTCTTTAGGGCTTGATATGGCGTTGGGTATAGGCGGTTTGCCAAAAGGGCGTGTTGTTGAAATTTATGGTCCAGAGTCATCAGGTAAAACCACGCTAACGCTACATGTTATTGCAGAGATGCAAAAAGCGGGTGGAACGGCGGCCTTTATTGATGCGGAGCACGCTTTAGATCCAATCTATGCAGAAAAACTAGGTGTGGATGTGGATAACCTATTGGTTTCTCAGCCTGATACAGGTGAGCAGGCATTAGAAATTACCGATTCTTTGGTGCGTTCTGGTGCGGTTGATGTTGTGGTGGTTGACTCGGTTGCGGCCTTAACACCAAAAGCAGAAATTGAAGGTGATATGGGGGATTCTCATATGGGTCTTCAAGCGCGTTTAATGTCTCAAGCGTTGCGTAAATTAACAGCTAATATTAAACGTACTAACACCTTAGTGATTTTCATTAACCAAATTCGTATGAAAATTGGTGTGATGTTTGGTAACCCAGAAACCACAACGGGTGGTAATGCACTTAAATTTTACGCCTCAGTTCGTTTAGATATTCGTCGTATTGGTGCAATCAAAAAAGGCGATGAAATTTTAGGTAACGAAACTCGCGTTAAAGTTGTTAAAAACAAAGTTTCACCACCGTTTAAACAAGTGGAGTTTGATATTCTGTATGGTCAAGGTATTTCACGTGAAGGTGAGATTATTGATTTAGGTGTTAAAGAAAAACTGATTGAAAAGTCAGGTTCTTGGTATGCCTATAATGGTGCCAAAATTGGCCAGGGTAAAGACAATGTACGCCAGTACTTAATTGATAATCCAGAGATTGCCGCAGAGTTAATGGATAAAATTAAAGTAGCGACCATGCCGCAACCTAAAGCTAAGGCTGCTGATATTGAAGAAGCCGCTGAGTAATTTTCTTGCTTAATATTTTGCTTAGCCTTTTCCTTAATCTCTAGGAGATAACTTGAAAAGTGCAGAAGAATTTTTAGCTGAATTAAATATGAAATCAGGAGCGGACTTAGGTATAGAGCCTAGTCCGCATTCGCCTTTTAGGGAATCAGATTCCTTAACGCCTCAAGTTAAAACGCTTGATGAGTTAGCGAAAAAAATTGAAGCCAAAGCGGTGGCTTTGCTTGCTATGCGAGAGCATGGTTCTAAAGAGTTAAAACAGAAGTTATTAACTAAAATACCAGAAACACCTGAGTTGTTAGCCGAATATGCAGAACAACCAGGCCTGGTAGGTTTATTGGTGACGGATGTATTGAAACTTTGCCAAGAGAATAACTGGCAAAGTGATGAGCGTTATGTTGAACAAGCTGTACGTAATTACGTTAATAAAGGGCATGGCCCGCAAAAAATTAGGCAAAAATTACAGCAAACTTGTTATGACAATAGCCTGATTTCAGCCGCTTTAGATTGGGATGAGTCAGACTGGGTTGAACTGGCTCAACAAGCATTAGAAAAAAAATACGGCGATTGCAAAAAGCCAACAGAACAAAAAGAACAAGCAAAGCGTATGCGTTTTTTACAAAGCCGCGGTTTTGCTCAAAGTACAATTTGGAAAGCGTTTCGTTAAAACGTTTTTAGGTTGCACTTACAAAACTAACAGAATTTATTATATTTAAGGTTATTTTCACTATGACGAGTGCTGAACTTAGAAAAGCTTTTCTAGATTATTTCGTTAAGCAAAATCATACTGCGGTCCATTCAAGTCCAGTTGTACCTGGTAACGATCCTACATTGTTATTCACCAATGCTGGAATGGTTCAGTTTAAAGAGACATTTCTTGGTCAAGAGCAACGTGACTACACGCGTGCAACCAGTGTACAGCGTTGTATTCGTGCTGGTGGTAAACACAATGACTTAGAAAACGTCGGTTACACGGCACGTCACCATACCTTCTTTGAAATGTTGGGTAACTTCAGTTTTGGTGATTACTTTAAACAAGAAGCGATTAAGTTTGCTTGGGATTTTTTAACCAAGGAGCTGAAGTTACCAGAAGAAAAACTCTGGGTAACGGTGTTTGATGAAGATGATGAAACCGCTGATATTTGGTTAAAAGAGATGGGTATTAGCTCACAACGTTTCTCACGTTGTGGTGCAAAAGATAACTTTTGGCAAATGGGCGACACTGGCCCTTGTGGCCCTTGTACCGAAATCTTTTATGATCACGGTGCCGATGTGGCGGGTGGACCTCCTGGTTCGCCAGATGAAGATGGTGACCGTTATATTGAAATCTGGAACCTGGTGTTTATGCAGTTTGACCGTGCGTCAGACGGCACCTTAACGCCTTTACCTAAGCCTTCAGTGGATACAGGTATGGGGTTGGAACGTTTGGCGGCGGTTATGCAGGATGTCCATAACAACTACGATATTGACCTGTTTCAAGCGATTGTGAAACAAGCTGCTAAATTAACCAATCAAACCGATTTAACCAATAACTCGTTACGAGTGATCGCCGACCATATTCGTTCTTGTGCTTTTACAATTGTGGATGGAGTTTTACCTTCAAATGAAGGGCGTGGTTATGTGTTACGTCGTATT
This sequence comes from Thiomicrorhabdus sp. Kp2, assembly GCF_000478585.1. Lineage (NCBI taxonomy): Bacteria > Pseudomonadati > Pseudomonadota > Gammaproteobacteria > Thiotrichales > Piscirickettsiaceae > Thiomicrorhabdus > Thiomicrorhabdus sp. Kp2. Next base: position 734,800 of record NZ_ARWI01000001.1, on the reverse strand, counting down.
ATTCGTCGTGCCATTCGTCACGGTTATAAGTTAGGGATGAACGATGCGTTCTTCTATAAATTAGTGCCTGTATTGGTTGAGCAGATGGGTGACGCTTACCCTGAATTGGCAAAAGAACAAGCCAATGTTGAACGTGCTTTGAAGTTAGAAGAAGAGCGTTTTGCGGAAACACTTGAAAATGGCATGAAGTTATTAGAAGAGTATATTGCCACTATGGATGGTAAGTCTATTGCTGGTGAGATTGCTTTCAAACTTTACGATACTTATGGCTTCCCATTAGATTTAACCGCGGATGTTGCTCGTGAAAAAGGTTTAACGGTTGATGAGGCTGGTTTTGAAAAATCGATGGAAGCTCAGCGTGAACGTGCTCGTTCGGCAAGTAACTTTGGTACGCAATCAGCAGGCAAAATTGACTACTCTGGTGAAACCCAATTTTTGGGCTATAACCATGATGATTCAGACTCAAAAATTGTAGCTATTTTTGTGGATGGTACTTCAGTAGAGAGTATTTCAGAAGGTACAGAGGCCGTTATTATTCTAGACAAAACACCTTTTTACGCAGAGTCGGGTGGTCAAGTTGGTGATACGGGTAGCTTAACTGAAGGCATGAACAGTTTTCATATCGATAGCTGTCAAAAACAAGCTAAGGCTTTCTTACATATGGGTAAAGTGACTGCGGGTTCTATTGCTGTCGGTCAGATTTTACATGCTCAAATAGATGTGGATGGGCGTCGTTCTTCAGAGCGTAACCACTCTGCAACACATTTATTGCACGCCGCATTAAGAACGGTTTTAGGCACACATGTACAGCAGAAAGGCTCTTTGGTAACGCCTGATCGTTTACGTTTTGACTTCTCTCATTTTGAGCCCATCAAACCAGAGCAATTGTTAGAAATTGAAAAGCTAGTCAATAAAAATATCATGCTAAACAATCCTGTTGGCACCAATGAAATGGATATTGAATCGGCTAAAGAGAAAGGTGCTATGGCACTGTTTGGTGAGAAGTATGGCGATGTGGTTCGTGTTGTTGATATGGGCGATTTCTCAGTAGAGCTTTGTGGAGGTACTCACGTTTGTTCTACAGGGCAAATTGGTCCATTCCGCCTGCTTTCTGAAACAGGTATTGCCTCAGGTGTTCGTCGTATTGAAGCGGTAACCGGTGAAGGTGCTTGGGCAGCGATTTATGAAGATGACAAAACGTTATTGAATGTGGCGGCTTCTGTTAAATCTGATAAAAACCAAGTTGAAACGAAAGTGGCTCAATTGGTTGCCGATCATAAAGAGTTAGAAAAACAGTTTAAGCAGTTACAGTCAAAAATGGCTTCATCACAAGGTGATGATTTAGCGAATCAAGCCGTGAAAGTGGGTGAGGTGAATATCCTTGCTGCTCAGCTAGAAGGCGCGGATGTAAATACACTTCGTGAAACACTGGATAAGCTAAAAGACAAATTAGCCCCTGCGGCTATTGTTCTGGCTGCTGTGGATGGTGAAAAAGTCTCTTTAGTGGCTGGTGTTTCTAAGGAAGCGACGGGAACGTTTAAAGCGGGTGAGCTTGTTAATCATGTGGCACAGCAAGTTGGCGGAAAAGGCGGCGGTCGTCCAGATATGGCCCAAGCGGGTGGTAAAGATCCAAGTAAGCTTGCAGAAGCATTAGCCTCTGTACAGGCCTGGGCGGAATCAAAATAATTATAAATTGCAGAGTCTTTGACTCTTTAAGTAAGTAAAGATAAAAACATGGCATTAATTGTTCAAAAATTTGGCGGTACTTCAGTTGGAAATGTAGAGCGAATCCAGCATGTTGCCAAGCAAGTCGCTAAATCTGTTAGTGAAGGTCATCAAATTGTGGTGGCGGTTTCAGCGATGAGTGGTGAGACCAATCGTTTAACTGCTTTAGCTAAAGAGATGCAGAGTCGTCCATCAAAACGTGAAATGGATGTATTGCTGACAACAGGTGAGCAAGTTACGATTGCGTTATTAAGTATGGCGCTTCAAGACTTAGATTGCCCAGCAGTCTCTTATACGGGATGGCAAGTACCGATTCAAACCGATGACTCTTTCTCTAAAGCTCGAATTGATAAGATTGACGGCACTAAAATTCTAGAACAAGTGAATCAGGGTAAAGTGGTTGTGGTTGCTGGTTTCCAAGGGGTTTCTTTGGAGGGTGATATTACCACTTTAGGCCGTGGTGGTTCAGATACTACGGCTGTTGCCTTAGCGGCGGCTTTAAATGCGGATGAATGCCAAATTTATACCGATGTTGATGGCGTTTACACTACCGATCCACGTGTTGTACCTGAAGCGAAGCGTCTAGATACCGTAACCTACGATGAAATGCTTGAGTTAGCCAGTTTAGGTGCCAAGGTTCTACAGATTCGTTCAGTAGAGTTCGCCAGCAAATACAATGTACCTTTAAGAGTTCTGTCTTCAATGAAAGAAGGTGGGGGGACTCTAATTACCACAGAAGATAAATTTAAGGATAATGATATGGAAAAGCCTCTCATTTCAGGGATTGCATTTAGCCGAGATGAGGCAAAGTTAATGATTTTAGGTGTGCCAGATAAACCTGGTGTGGCTTATCAAATTCTTGGGCCTATTTCTGACGCGAATATTGAAATTGATATGATTATTCAAAACCAAGGTGTAGACGGAACAACCGACTTTACCTTTACGGTTAGCCGTAATGATATGGATGCCGCATTGGAAATCTTGCAAGGTATCTCTTTGACATTAGGTGCTCGCGAAGTAATTTCTGATGACACTATTGTTAAAATTTCAATGGTAGGTGTGGGTATGAAATCACATGCTGGCATTGCCAGTAAGATGTTTAAAACTTTGGCTGATAACAATATCAATATTCAAATGATTGGTACTACTGAGATTAAAATCTCTGTGGTTATTGATGAGCCAAACCTAGAGTTAGCAGTTCAATCTTTACATGAAGCGTTTGAACTGGATAAATAATTCTAACGTCTTGCAATGTTAAGAACCTGCTTTTGCAGGTTTTTTTATGCCTGAATAATTGGATCAAAGGGTGTAGGCTTAGACTTATATTAATAATTACTAATATTAGATGATAAGCATAACTAATTATGCGTAGCCATTGAAACGACTATACTTAATTAACGAACAGATTCATATAGGATGAAGCCATGCTGGTTTTAACTCGAAGGGAGAATGAGTCTCTAATTATTGCCGATAATATCAAATTGACCATACTGTCCGTTAAAGGTGGTCAAGTGCGTGTTGGTATAGATGCGCCCCATGATATTGCCATTCATAGAGAGGAGTTGTTGCTTAACTTGGGTGAAAAAAAACCAGTTGAACCCGAAGATACCCAAGCATCTGCCTGAATATTTTAATGATTGGAAATTCATTCTATTTTATTAAATTTGCTAATCAATTAGTTGAAACCTCTCTAATTTTAGATTCTGTTTTAAATAAATATAAAAAAAACGAATTCAGCGTTTACAACAGGGGGGTAACCTTGTATTATACGCCACAGAAATTGGAGACGTGGCCGAGAGGCTGAAGGCGCTCCCCTGCTAAGGGAGTATAGGGTTTGTAGCTCTATCGAGGGTTCGAATCCCTCCGTCTCCGCCATTTCTACTCGTTGAAATTAAGTATTAAATAAGAGTTGACTCCTAGCAAATTCTCTCTATAATACGCCTCAACAAACAAGGCGCCCGTAGCTCAATTGGATAGAGTACTCGGCTACGAACCGAGCGGTTAGGGGTTCGACTCCCTTCGGGCGCACCATATTTTAAAGGCTTGTAATGAGAAATCATTACAGGCCTTTTTTATTTACGGCATATCTAAACCCCTTCTCTTTATAATTTTTTCTTGTAATTTGCTACACTTAATTTTTAACTAAAATTGTTACCAGGCCTGGTAAGTTTTAAAAAATATTTGAATTAAGGTAAGGTCGCTTATTATGAGACTTCTGTTTTTCTCAACGTTATTATTGTTTGTGTCTTTAGTGCAAGCCCAGCAGGTTTTGTTTGATAGCCATCTGCATTATGGTGGTGAGGATGCGAAGCATTATTCACCTAAGCAAATTATTGAAATCTTTGATCGTAATAAAATTGAATATGCGTTGGTTTCAAGTACACCTAATGATGGGACAGAAGCTTTATATAATTATGCTCCTAAGCGAATTATTCCGTTTTTGGGGTTGTACCGTACACTTGCCGATAAACGCGACTGGATGTGGGATAAAAGTGTTATTCCACGAGTTGAAACAGCGCTAGGTAGTGGAATTTACCGTGGTTTGGGTGAGTTACATATTTTTGCCAAAGATCGCAAAAGCCCTGTGTTAAAACGTATAGTGCAGATTGCCGTTGAGCGTAATTTGATGTTACAGGTGCATGGGGATGCGGAAATTTTGGATGAAATTTTTTCATTAGCACCAAATATAACGGTATTGTGGGCGCATTTAGGAACGAGACCTGAACCAAGCTTTTTGCGTGCAGTATTAAAAAAGCATCCTCAGCATTTATTTATTGATACTTCCGTAAGGGATAAGCAGTTATTGAAAACGGGTGGATTGACGCCTGAGTGGAGAGATCTATTTATTGATTATCAGGATCGTTTTATGGTGGCGGTGGATACATTTAGTGTCAATCGTTGGAATACGTTTGATTTGGTGGTGAAAGATATTCATACTTGGTTGAGTGAGTTGCCACCAGAGGTCTCAAGAAAATTAGCTTTTGAAAATGCCTATAATTTATTAGTCAAAAATAATGAGTAGGGGATTAACCAGGCCTGGTAATTTTATCGGGATTGAAAAAAAGCCCCAATAATTTGGGGCTCGGAATAATGGTTAGCTAGAACGCGTTTGAATTATGGTAAAACAAACCCGATGGCTTCATGCACTGTTTTAAGCGTTCTTTGAGCTTGTTCACGAGCTTGTTCTGCCCCTTTGGCTAAAATCGTGCGTAATTCAGTTTCTTCATTACGAATCTCATGGAAGCGCTTCTGCATGGGTTCTAAATAATCCACAACCAACTCACCTAGTTCAACTTTTAAATGACCATACATTTTGCCTTCAAAGTGTTTTTCTACTTCTGGTATGGTTTTGCCACTAATGACTGAATAAATGGTTAAGAGGTTTGAAACACCAGGTTTGTTTTCTAAATCGTAATGAATTTCTGATCCAGAATCTGTCGTGGCTTTTTTGAACTTTTTAATAATGGTTTTGGGGTCATCTAGCAGGGCTATAAAGTTGCCTTTGTTTTCATCTGACTTTGACATTTTAGAGAGCGGGTCTTGCAGGCTCATAATGCGTCCACCCGAAGTGGTTGGCGGGATAAATGGTTCAGGAATCTTAAAAATTTCTTTTTCAAAACGGTTGTTATAACGTGTCGCTAAATCACGCGTTAACTCCAAGTGTTGCTTTTGATCTGCGCCAACAGGTACCATCTCAGTTTGGTATAGCAAAATATCGGCCGCCATTAATACTGGGTAATCAAATAGGCCTACATTGATATTTTGGGAGTGCTTTTGTGATTTATCTTTAAATTGCGTCATTCGGTTCAGTTCACCCATGTAGGTTGAACAGTTTAACAACCAGGCTAATTCGGCATGTTCTGGAACATGTGACTGGATGAACACTTTACTCTTATTCGGATCGATACCTGATGCAAGGTAGAGAGAGACAAAGTCTAAAGTGCGGTTATAAAGTTCTTTTGGGTCTTGCTCAACGGTGATGGCGTGCATATTTACTAATGAAAAAAGGCAGTCATAATCGTCCTGCATGGTAACCCAATTTTTTATTGAGCCAATATAGTTACCAATCATTAAGTCGCCAGAAGGCTGAATACCACTAAATAGTGTCGGTTTTGAGTTTGTCATTCTTTTAGTATCTTTGTATTAGCGTTATAAAGTGGGCGTTATTTTCGCATTTTATGAGTGTAAACACTAGCGACTAACGGGGTTTGAACGTGAATCTTTATAGGATAAATGGAATCAGTTTTTTGGTTTGTTGTTGATAGATTTGATAATGTGGTAGTTTTTCCACCAATAATGACTCTTCATAGCTGAGCTTAATAAATAGCGTGATAAAAAGAGCTAGGTAAAGAGATAGACCAATCCAGCTTGAATCTAAAACAACTAGTGGCAGAAAGAAAAGCACAATAGAAAAATACATTGGGTGGCGGATAAATCGATAAGGCCCATCGGTGACTAGCTCGATATCAGGCATGGGATCAGGCACAATATTAAAGTGACCTAAGTGCATGGCTTGTATGGCCCATAAGCCAATAAGAATAGCGAGAGCTTCAATAATTAGTACAGCTACATGTAGGCTGAGTGGTAAGTGCAGTAACAGGAGAGCGATTAGGCCAAATTGCATAGCGACTAAGCTAAAAGAAACTAAGGGGTGTTTCATTGTTGTCATTGTTCAATACTCTTGATATCAAGTCATCACTTGAATTGTCTGTTTAGCAACCTACTATTAGGGCAAATATCCTTTTCGATTATTTTTGCAACCCATTGCTTATTTTTACATGAAATAAACGATGGGTCGAGTTTGTTTTAAAATTGTGATTTATTCGTTGCTTTGTCCTAAGTCAGCACCTGTAAATTCTTTATAAATATGCACCGCGTTATGTTTATGCGTTTGTTCAAAAACAGGACGTTCTTTATAGGCAGACTGGTCAATCTGGTCAAGGTCTTCAATTGCACCGCCTGCATCAATAACCGCCTTAACTTCTTTATGCATAAAGGTTAAATAGTCATAAGTATCTTGCTTAACTTTTTGCATATTAGTTGGCGCACCGTGGCCTGGAATAACTAAAACGTCTTTAGGCATTGCATCCATGAATTTTGCAAAAGTTTGTACCCATTTTTGAGTGTCTGTATAGGAAAACAGGGCAATCATTCGGCTGTTATAGGCTAAATCTCCAGGCAAAACAATATTGCGTTTAGGTAGGTAAACAATGGTTGAGCCAGGAGTGTGACCTGCACCAAAATTCATAATCTCAACGGTTTCTCCGCCTCCAACATCAACAGTGATCTTATCTTCAAATGTGGTGAATTTATCCGATACATCTTTGGCGGACTCAGTAATTTCATGGCCAACACGGTCTGCCCAGCTTTTTTTAATGCGTTTAAAGCCTTTGTGAAAGTCATTATTAGCCACGCTGTGAGAGTAAAAGTTTTTAACCCCTTGAGCAGCCCAGTAGCTTGCGCCTAAGTAGGCGTGACCTTGACTGTTTTCAACAGCCACCCATTTAACGGGTTTATTGGTGATTTTTTTTATTTGTTGGTGAAAGGCATAGGCGACCGCTGGATTAGGGCCAGCGTTAAAAACAAACACGCCATCTTCAAACTCTATAAAGGTGAGGTTGTTGTTTAAACCAAAGTTGCTTGGGTTGTGCCAAATTAAGCTACCTACTACGGTATAAACACCGTCCGAAACTTTAATGGGTTGCGGGAGAGTTATGTGTTTGCCAATATAGCCCGTTTGAGCTTGTACTTGCAGTACCTCTTTTTGATAAGCTTCAATACTTTGAGCAAGTCCTTTCTCTCCTTCAAAATTTTTTAGTTCTTTTGAATAGTTAGCAAAGCTTTCCGTGTATACATCTTCCTCAGCATTGACAGGTGCTGCAAAAGCTAATGAGAGAATTAATGAGCCATAAAATGCACTTTTTTTCATAGTGAACTCCTATAAAGTGTCGGTTGTTTTGGTTGTTGAACACTACCTTCAACAGGTTTAGATAAAAAAGTATTTAGGATGTAGGGCAATGTATAAGCCTGGCTGGTGTTCCAAGGCATAAGTGACATAAAACGAGCTAAAAAACAGTAGTTAAATACCACCATGGCTGTGGTGCCAATGATTTGTAAATAGAAAATAAAATAGAGCGGTGGGTAAAGCGCAATTAGTAATAAAAATAGGTAAGCAATTCTGACCTGTACCGCAAAGTTAGAAATTTGTGGTGTGAGCCAAAAGAAGTGAATAACTTGAATAATGTTGAATGCAATGGCCCACCCAATGGCTTGAGGCTCAACGGTGACTCCTACAATTAAGAGTAGGTCGGCAATGAACCAATAAGTCCAAATTAAATTAAATTTTGTAGTAAACATTAAATATTCTTCTTTTAGTTTTTATAAATAATAAAGTTGTTATTACGTAGCAATGCTGCGCCAACTTGTTCGGGTGATTTGATCCAGGTATTCAGGCAGTGGTTTTTCAAGAACATTGTCTAAACCAAGTTGAATAAGGCGCATGACCCCACCAAACGTGCTTGATGCTGCAACCATAACGTCCATTTCAATAACTTCGCCATCTTCCATGCCTTTTTGAATAACGCTTCTAAGTGTTATAAACGGTTGTGAAGAGCAAATTGGTTTCAAGTGCGGCATAAACTCTTTATGGCGAGCGTTTAAAATAAATTGCATTACTTGAGGGTGTTTGTCTGCGGTTTCGATCATCCATTTAGACAGTTCATAGAAGCGTTCCCAGCTTGAACTGTGCTTTATAAGAATCTCTTGTTGTTCCTTATCTATTTGCACTAGTAGGGCTTTCATCAATGCTTCTGCAATGGCCTGCTTGTCTTTAAATGCATGGTAAATTGAGCCCGTACTAACGCCTGAATGTTTGACTAGATCGGGAATGGAGGTGTTAAAAAAACCTTTTTCAACAAAAAGCACTAATGCACTTTGTAAGGTCTTGAGCTGGGAGTTAGGAAGCTCTGTGTTGTGTAGATAAGATGTCATACATTTTCAACTATAAAAGGCGTTTATTAGAATAAGTATTCTAGAATGACTATTCTAATTAAGCAAGAAATTTAATTTATCTATTTTTAAACCTTAAAAAAATAGTGAATTCATTGCAGTATCTCTAAAACACGCTAAAATGAAACTCTATTCAGTGAACATAAATTTATATTCCTATATGCAACGAATTATTCGTAAAATCAGTGCCTTTTTCTCAAGGTCAAAATCCCTACCTGAACATGGTTCAATAGGCAAAAACTCTCCCGTTGTTGTTAAGCGTCAAAAACACGGTATTTCTCGCAAGCAAATCGATAAAGCAGCATTAGATGTTTTATATGGTTTAAAGCGTGGTGGCTACGATAGTTATTTAGTTGGTGGTTGTGTCCGTGACTTATTGCTAGGACTTGAACCTAAAGACTTTGATGTGGTGACCAGTGCAGAACCCGACCAAGTTAAGCATGTTTTTAAGCAACGTTGTCGTTTAATTGGGCGTAGATTTCGTTTAGCGCACGTTCGTTTTGGTCGTATGGTCATTGAGGTTGCTACTTTCCGTGGCCAAGGTGATGGCGATGGGCGAAAAGACCGCTTTGGACGCAATGGAAAGTTATCAGGTCCAGCAAGACAAGTGGATGATAGCGGTCGTCTGTTAAGAGATAATGTATACGGCTCAATTGAAGAAGATGTGTGGCGCAGAGATTTTACGGTCAATGCGCTTTATTACGACATTAAAACCTTTTCAATTACCGATTATACAGGTGGTTTAGAAGATATTAAAAAAGGTCAGCTTCGTTTAATTGGTGATCCAGAAACTCGCTATCGTGAAGACCCTGTACGAATGATTCGTGCTATTCGTTTTGCTGCAAAGCTTGGTTTTAAAATTGAGAAAAAAACCGAAAAACCGATTGTTAAATTAGCTCCTCTTATGCAAGACGTGTCAAATGCACGTCTATTTGAAGAAGTCTTAAAGCTTTTTCATAGCGGCGTGGCGGTTGAAGTATTTGAAAAACTTCGCCATTATGATTTGTTTAAGCATTTATTCCCGCTTACTGAGCAAATTCTTTCAGAAGAGAAAGACGGTTTTCCAAGAATGTTGGTGATTGAGGCGCTTAAAAGTACAGATAGCCGTATTCAAGAAGGCAAATCGGTTAACCCAGCCTTTCTATTCTCAGCCATGCTTTGGGAGCCTATGCTTCAGAGAAAACAGTACTTTTTGGATGAAGGTTTTGCTCACCAAGATGCCTTTTTTGCGGCAGCAAATGATGTGATTGAACAGCAAATTAAACGTACCGCAATACCTAAGCGCTTTACTGCACAGATGCGTGATATCTGGAATTTACAACATCGATTACCTAAACGACATGGTGATAGAGCACAAAAAATGATGGAGCATCCTCGTTTTAGGGCGGCTTATGACTTTTTAGGTGTAAGGGTTGCTGCAGGTGAGACAGAAATGGCATCTATATTTGATTGGTGGACAACTTATCAAGAAAAAGACCCCGTTGAACAGGTCGCTTTTGCAAATTCTGTAGAAAAACCACAGCGCAAGAAGCGTGTTCGTCGTAATCGAAATTTTTACAGAAAACGCAGCCAGTCTGCTGATTCAAATAGCTAGTGTAAAACTGGTTTATTCATGTCGCAAAATACAGTCTATATTGGGTTAGGGGGGAACCTTTCTGACCCAGTCGAACAATTAAAAACCGCTCTACAGTCTATCTCTAAGCTTCCAAATACAGTGTTTGAAAAAAACTCTTCTTTCTATGCTTCAAAACCTTTAGGGCCACAAGATCAACCCAACTTTGTGAATGCGGTGTGTCAGGTAACAACTGAACTCTCTGCCCAACAATTACTTTCTGCACTGCAAAAAATTGAACAAGAACAGGGACGTGTTAAGAAGCGTCATTGGGGGGAGCGTTTAATTGATTTGGATATATTGCTCTATGGCGAGCAGGTGATTCAAACCGAAAATCTAACGGTGCCTCATGTGCAAATGACGTTAAGAGATTTTGTTCTTGTGCCCTTGGCTGAAATAGCACCAGGCCTGGTAATCCCAAATAAGGGAAAGGTTGAAGCGATGTTAAAACAGCTTGAAGAGTCTTATCTTATCGCCTTGGATTAGCTCGAATGTTTAGCGGTTGTAGATAAATTTAATATAATAGACCGATTAAAAATTTATGTGATTAGGTCTTAACGTCTCAGTTGAATAACAGAGCTTTTAATGTAGGAAGAACCATGTCAATTACACTTGCTAAACTGAAAAAAATGCACCAACAAGGCAATAAAATTGCATGTTTAACCGCCTATGATGCCAGTTTTGCACACTGGATAGCGCAAGCTGGTGTTGAGGTTATTTTAGTGGGCGATTCTTTAGGAATGGTTGTACAGGGTCATGCAACCACTTTACCCGTTACTTTAGATGAAATGGTATACCACACTCAGATGGTACAAAGAGGCAATGACCAGGCCTGGTGTATTGCTGACTTGCCTTTTATGTCAGATAGCACGCTTCAACAAACCTTACAAAGTGCGGCTCGTCTAATGAAAGAAGGCGGTGCAAATATGGTGAAGTTGGAAGGTGGTATGCGTATTGTTGATACAGTCAGAGCGTTGTCTGAATTAGGTGTTCCTGTTTGTGGGCACTTGGGTTTGTTGCCACAGTCAGTAGAAAAGCATGGCTATAAAGTTCAAGGTAAAGATGATATTTCTGCCCAACGTTTAAAAGATGAAGCTCAGGCATTGCAAAATGCAGGGGCTGACATGTTGGTTTTAGAGTGTGTTCCGCAGGCTTTAGCGATGGAAATTACTGAGCGATCAGCGGTTCCTATTATTGGTATTGGCTCGGGTGTCAATACCAGTGGGCAAGTACTCGTTTTAAATGACATGTTAGGTATTACGGTTGGCAATACACCTAAGTTTTCTAAAAATTTTATGCTGCAATCTAACTCAATACAAGACGCTTTAGCCAGCTATGTTGATGAGGTTAAAGGGTTACAGTTTCCATCAAGTGAACATGTGCTTGGCTAAAGCTTTGTATTCGTTTCATCTTATCTGTGGTTTTTCTCGGTTTTCAAAACTTCATTTTATTCATCTAAATTATTGGGAGTAAGGTTTGTATGCAGATCTTTGAGCAAGTCAGCGCATTGCGTTCACAGGTAGCGGCTTGGAAGCGAGCAGGCTATTCCATAGGCTTTGTCCCAACGATGGGTAACTTGCATGATGGGCATCTTAGTTTGGTAAAGCTAGCTCAGCAACAATGTGACAAGGTTTTAGTAAGCGTTTTTGTGAATCCGATGCAGTTTGGACCTAATGAAGACTTCGATAGTTACCCTAGAACCTTTGAATCGGATCAAATGAAGTTGGCTAGTTTGCAATTAGATGCTGTTTTTTATCCTTCGGTAGATGAAATGTATCCAAAAGGCGTTTGTCAAACCCAAGTGCAAGTACCAGAAGTGTTAACAGGCCTATTAGAAGGGGCGAGCCGTCCTGGTCACTTTGATGGGGTAACGACAGTGGTCTGTAAGCTTTTTAATATGGTTCAGCCAGATAAAGCGGTGTTTGGTCAAAAGGATTATCAACAGTTGGTAGTCATAAAAACCATGGTAGAAGATTTGGCGCTTCCTATCGATATTGTGGCCGCACCGATTGGTCGAGATGTAGATGGTTTGGCTTTGAGTTCAAGAAACCAATATTTATCCGTTGAACAACGCGTAATTGCACCAAAACTTCATACCTTATTGCAGGATATCGCGGTTTCTATCCGCTCTGGAAATACAAATTTTTCTAGCCTGTGTGAGACTGCGGGTGATGCTTTGTTGGACGAAGGTTTTGACGAAATCGATTATATCGTGGTGTGTGATGCCAATACCCTGTTACCTGCACATTCATTTGAAGACAATATAGTTATTCTTGCGGTTGCACGTTTGGGTAAAACAAGGTTATTGGACAATATTTTGCTAACAAAATAACTAATATTTTTGATTATTTGGTGTGCTAATAACCAGATAATTAATTTTTTATTTAACATTTTCGATATTTAGATAACAGATATGAGCTTTTCAACACTAATTGGTTTGGTTGCAGGTATTGCGATTGTGCTTATGGCAATGGCTATGGGCTCGTCTATTGCTATGTTTATTAATATACCTGGCATGATGATTGTTGTCGGTGGTACCGTTGCCGCAACGATGATTCGATACTCAATGGCAGATAGTTTTAAGGCGATTGGGATGTCTTTTAGTGTTTTAAAAGTCTCATCAGAAGTTAAAGACTTTAACGAAATTGTTGATATCACTGAAGATTTGTTACGTTTAGTTCGCGGTAAGGGTGTGTTGGCGATGGAAAGTTACGAGGTCAATAATAGCTTCTATCAGACTGGTGTGCGAATGATTGTGGATGGCTACTCCTTAGAGTTAGTAAAACAAACGTTGAGAGAAAAGAATAAACTCCTCATTGAAAAAGCAGAAACCAGTGCGGGTGTGTTTCGGTCAGTTGGGGATGCAGCGCCTGCTTTTGGAATGATTGGTACCTTGGTTGGCTTGATTCAAATGTTATCCAATCTTAGTGATCCATCGGCAATAGGGCCAGCTATGGCGGTGGCTATGTTAACCACGTTGTATGGAGCCATGATAGCGAACTTGTTTGCCTTACCTGTGGCCGATAAGATTGAGTCTTGGGCTCAAAATGAATCAGAAAGAGAGTTGTTAATTATTGAAGCGATTGAAAGTATTGGTCAAGGACATAATCCATCCGTAATGCGAGATTTATTGGCTCCTTTTCTACAAGCGAATAAAAAGGTGAAGGAAAGTGGCCAAGAAGGCTAGAGGAGGGCCAGCTTGGTTAGCGACGTTTGCAGACTTAATGTCTCTGCTGATGGCTTTGTTCGTTCTTTTGTATGCTATGTCGAGTACAGATGTACCAAAGTATAAAGCCGTGGTCGAGTCTTTAAGTGAGGCTTTGGGGAATGGCAGTGAGCTTACCCCAGAGCAGGAACAGTTTTTTCAGTCCTTGCAACTCTCAATGGAAATGGAGTCTAAAGAGAAAGCCCCAAAAGAACCTCTGCCACCACCTGTTCAGGAAACGGTTGTGGATAATCTTAAACCTCTATATAAAAACTTAATTGAAACCTATTCTGAAGCGGGCAAGAAAAGTGAAATTAAAATTCATTATGATGAGAGTAATAACCAGATCCGACTAGTCTTTCCTGAGCAGATTGCCTTTGACCCTGGGCGTGCAGATTTAAGACCGCGATTTGTTGAGTTATTGCAAAAGTTTTTTGAATTTAGGAATGAAAACGTTGCTTTGCAGGTGGTTGGTCATACAGATAGCCGACCTATTTCTGGCGGAAGGTTTAGATCAAACTGGGAGCTATCAAGTGCTCGTGCTGCCAGTGTTATTGAACAGTTAGTTCAGGATGATGCAATACGCCCTGAGCAAGCTCAGGCTATTGGGCTTGCTGATACACAACCTCTTTCTATTGGAAATACCGAACTGGATTATGCTAAGAATAGGCGTGTTGAGATTTTAATCACCCCAGAGAAGTTTAGACCCAAATAGTAGGCGAGTTTAATTTTAATGAGCATAAAAAAACCGACATCAAGTCGGTTTTTTGTTAATGGCTATTCAGTAATTTAGCTCGCCTTAGAAATGTCTGCCATTTGAGTAGGGATTGTATTTCGGGTATGGGTTATTTCATTTTTATCATTGAAATAGACGAGCTTAGGTTTAAAGTTATCCGCTTCTGCTTCATTCATTGAAACATAAGTTGCAATAATTAATAAATCCTGAGGATTTGCTTTATGAGCTGCTGCGCCATTTACAGAGATGATGCCGCTGTTATCTTCTGCACGAATTGCATAGGTCGTAAAGCGTTCACCGTTATTGACGTTGTATATTTGAATTTGTTCGTATTCACGAATGCCAGCCACATCTAATAGGTGGCCATCAATAGCGCATGAGCCTTCGTAATCTAACTCAGCATGTGTGGTTGTAACACGATGTAATTTCGATTTTAGTAGCGTAACTTGCATAATATTCTCTTTAGTTCGAAGAATGGGATCGCCATTACTCAGTTTAGAGCTTTGTTAAACAGAAAACTGCGAAAATTTAGTTTTAGCTCGCCATTATACTGTTATTTTTTAAAAATTCTAATTATTCAGCTCTGTTTATTGCGGTATAAATAAAAGTTTATAGTCTTTAAGAACTATAAAAAACCCCGTTTAAAACGGGGTTTTGAGGTAGGATAGTTTGAAAAGTTACCCAGTATTACGCATACCTGCAGCAATTGCGTTAATGCTGTTAAGTAATGGGGTTAACCACATTTCACGTTCTTCATCCGTTGCATCAACTGCTTTATAACGTGCCAATAATGCAATTTGGATATTGTTTAATGGTACTAAATATGGGTTACGTCGCTTAAGGGATAGAGCAATCGTTGGAGTTTCTGCCATTAAATAGTCATTACCCGTAATTTCTAAAATACGTTTTACGGCACGTTGATGCTCTTCAGCAATCATGTTGTAAATTTTCTGTGCATCTTCTTGGTTTTGACCCAATTTGCTGTACTCTTTACCGATAGTTAAATCTGTTTTGAATAGAGCCATTTGGATGTTGCTTAATAGCGCTCTAAAGAAAGGCCAGTTTTCATGCATCTCTTTAAGTTGCTTATCGCTGTGTTGGTTAATCCAATTATCCAGTGCGTAACCTGTTCCTTGCCAAGCAGGGAAGGTAAGTCTAGCCTGAGCCCAACCAAAAATCCATGGAATAGCACGAATTGAAGATTTAGATAAATTCCCTTTCTTACGGTGAGAAGGGCGTGAGCCAATGTTTAATAGGCCAATTTCTGTTACAGGTGTGGCTTCATAGAAAAATTCGAAGAAACCTTTTGTATGGTCAGTTAACTCACGGAAGCAATGTTCACCATCTTTAGCCAGTGTTTTCATGGATTCTAAGTACTCAGGCTTATCTTTTGTAATTGATTTCACTAGACAAGTACTGGCTTTCATTAATCCTGTTACACCCAATGAAAGTTCATACATGGCTGTTTCAGAGTTACTGTACTTATAGGAAAGTACTTCACCTTGTTCAGTAAACTTGATTGAACCACGTACAGTACCTGTTGGTTGAGACAAGATTGCAAAGTGAGTAGGTCCTCCACCACGGCCAACTGTTCCACCTCGACCATGGAATAAACGACAGTCAACTTGGTGTGCATCAGCCAGTTTCATAATTTGTTGCTGCGCTTGATATAGGCTCCATGCTGAAGATAAGTTACCACCGTCTTTTGCAGAATCTGAATAACCCAGCATGATTTCTTGTTGATTGCCTGAAGCTTTTAGAAGTGCTTTGTAAGTTGCATTTTCAAACAGAGCTTCTGTGACGGGTACGATATGTTCTAGGTCTTCTATGGTTTCAAAAAGTGGTGCAATCTCAATATCACAATAAGGTTGACCAGCGTTATAACCTGCCAGGCCTGCTTGGTGTGCTAAAAACAGCACTTCCATAACATGGCTTGCTTCGTGTGTCATTGAGATAACATAGTTATTAAACGCTTTTGGACTAATCTCTTTACGCATTTCACGAATAACATTAAATACCTCAAGTACTTCCGAAGTCATGCTGTCTAATGCTAGGTGTTGGGTGTCGATAATGGTTGCAGAAGCAACGTGTTTAGCAAGCAGGTTTAATTTTTCATCTTCATTTAGGCTTTTGTAGTCAATGTCTAAGTGAGAAAGTAGATCTGCAACCGCATCGCTGTGTATATTGGATTCTTGACGAATATCTAGGCGCATTAAGTAAAAACCAAAGGTTTTCACTAAACGAATCAAATCCTGCAACTCTTCATTGGCCACATTTTCATCGCCATGGTTACATAAGGAGTTGTAGATTAACTCTAAATCTTCAAGCAGCTCTGTTTCAGAGGTGTAGGCAAAAGAAGATTTGTCATTTTTCTCATCATTAAGCCAAGCTTCAATGTATTGAAGGTTTTTATTTAAACGACCTTCCATTAGGTATAAGAAACGTCGGTAAGGCTCGTCCTTAAAACGCTCTGGACGTTTTTTGAAAACGGCTTCAATCAGGTCCGCATCGACAATGGTAGAGCGGTTAATAATCTCTTGCGAAATATTACATAGGTAACGAGAATGAGTCAGTTTTGAGCTTAAATCAAATATACGTTTTTTGTATTCATAGATGACAGCACGAGATTGAAGAAGCAGTGCCTTGACCGTTGTATCATGGGTAACAAAAGGGTTACCGTCACGGTCTCCACCTATCCATGAGCCAAAGGTTAAGAAGTTTGGTGTTTTGATGTCTGCTTCTGGATAGTGTTTAGAAAGCGCGCGTTCCATGTAACGATAAACGGTTGGAACGGCATCAAAGAGTGATTTACGGAAATAGTAGATACCGTTACGAATTTCGTCTTCAACGGTTGGTTTTTGACGGCGAACTTCATCAGTTTGCCAAAGTACTTGAATCTGAGACTCTAGTTGTTGATATAAAGACTCTTTTACGTATTCATTATTGTATGCATCAGCTTCATTAAGTGTGCCAATATCTAAAAAGATTCTTCTTAAGTTATCCATGACTGAGCGGCGTTTTGACTCAGTTGGGTGTGCGGTAAAGACAGGAATGTAATGCAGTTTGTTCAACAGCTCTTGAACTTGATTGGCGTCCATTCCTTGTTCTTTAAACTCGCCAACGGTATTTAGTACTGAGCCCATCCAAAGAGGGCCATCTGATTTTAACTGACTTTGTCTTTCGTGGTATTGATGTTCTTCTTCGGCTAAGTTAACTAGGCTAAAATAGAGGTTAAAGGCGCGAATTATCAGATTTAATTCATCAGCACTTCTTGATTCGATAAATGCAGTCAGTTCTTGGCGTAATTCTGGATTATCATTTTTTTGCAGGCTTATGTAGCCTTTGCGTAGTTTTTCAATCGCATTGTACGTCTCTTCACCTACTTGTGAAGTGATGACTTTTCCAAGGACGTTTCCTAGAAGTTTAACGCGCGCTCTTAACTGCTTATCACGAATATCAGCTGCCATTTTTACTCTCAGTTTTAAAACAAAATTGGTTTAAATTATATCAGATAATTCTGATGAATTAACAAGATAGCGGGTAATATCCGCTAATTTTGGATGTATGTTGTGTTTTTTGTAAGTTTTAACTTAAACATAACAAAAAGCCCTCGTATAGAGGGCTTTGAAAATGTCGTGTTTTAGTTCTAATAACTAAAATTACTTAGCTTGGTAGGCTTTTACACCGTTAAGAATTTCTTCACGAGCCGCTTCAACGTCTCCCCAGCCATCCACTTTTACCCATTTACCAGGTTCTAGGTCTTTATAGTGACTAAAGAAGTGTTCTACTTGTTCTTTTAAAAGTGGAATATCTTCAACTTTTTCAATTTTTGAGTAGATTGGTGTCAGCTTATCAACGGGGACAGCGATAACCTTAGCGTCTTCACCACCGTCATCGGTCATTTTGAAGATACCGATTGGACGACAACGAATTACTGAGCCAACTAATAATGGGTGCGGTGTAACCACTAATACATCTACTGGATCACCATCGTCAGAAAGGGTGTCATTGATATAGCCATAGTTAGCAGGGTAAGACATAGTTGCACCTTGAAGGCGGTCAACCCATACTAGGTCTGTATCTTTGTCTACTTCATATTTAACGGGTGCCGCAAAAGCAGGAATTTCAATAATAACGTTAACGTCATTAGGAACGTCTTTACCGGCAGGAACTGCTGAATATCCCATGTTTTATTTCCTTTTGTCTTTACCACGAAGACTCGAAGACACGAAGAGAGAAAGGTGTGAATCGGTCAGTGGTATTTTATTAGAGTGATTTTATCGTTTTTATAACGTAAAACACCCGCATTCATTCTCCGTTTCAACAACAAAAACTTCGTGTCTTCGTGCCTTCGTGGTTAACTTATGCGGGTGTTATTCAAATCGCTATAAAATTCGATTATTTGTTGTGGTAAGCCACCACTTTAGCGACTTCATTTTTAGAACCTAGTACAACAGGTACACGGTCATGGATGCCTTGTGGAGCAACGTCCATAATATCCATACGACCTGTTGATGAAGCACCGCCTGCTTGTTCAACAATCATAGACATTGGGTTACCTTCGTACATTAGACGAAGTTTACCAGCTTTTGAAGGGTCACGGCTGTCGTAAGGGTACATGAAGATACCACCACGAATTAGGATACGGTGAACTTCAGCTACCATAGAAGCAACCCAACGCATATTGTAACGCTTACCTAAAGGACCTTCTTCACCAGCAAGACAGTCATCGATGTACTGTTTCATTTCTGGTTCCCAGAAACGTTGGTTAGACATGTTGATAGCAAATTCAGCAGTATCTTCTGGAATTTGAAGCGCTTCTTTTGTAAGAACGAATTCACCGATGTTAGTATCTAAAGTGAATAAGTTAACGCCATTACCTGTTGTCATAACTAATAGTGAAGATGGACCATAAAGAACGTAACCCGCTGCTACTTGCTTGCGACCTTCTTGTAGGAATACTTCTTGGTTATCACCAGCTGTATCATCTTGTGCTTCAAGTACTGAGAAAATTGTACCAACAGAAAGGTTAACGTCGATGTTTGAAGAACCGTCTAATGGATCAAAAGTCACTAGGTACTTACCATCAGCGTTAGCCGCAATTGTGTAGTCTTCTTCTTCAGAACCGACACCACGAACATATGGGTTAGCAACTAAGATGTCTTTTAAAAGATCGTTAGAGATAACATCTAACATCTTTTGAGTTTCACCTTGAACGTTTTCGTCTTCTGTTGCTCCTAAAATACCAGCTAACTCACCTTGACCTAGTTTGTATGCGATGTCTTTACATGCAACCATTACGTCTTTGATAACAAGCTCTAATTCAGCATTTATACCATCAGCAGCTAGTACTTGATCTAATCTTTTCATCGAGGGTCTCTCTGTTTTAAATTGAAATAGTAAACTTTTAGAATTTTAACATGTACAAGCTCAATTTATCAATTGAATATCATGATTCATCGATTTAATACATTCATTAAACGGGATTTTTTGAGGTTTTATTTTGGGTATGTTTTGATTTAAAACAGCCCAGAATGCATAGGGCTTAGTGGTGTACAATATATAAATTAATATAAGTTAAGTGTGAGCATAGGTGCACATTTCGCATTATAAAGTTTATCCTCTACGTACTCCGTATTTGCAATATAAAATCTCCCTAACGACTAGGTTACCAGGCCTGGTAACTTATAACGTAGCCTAAAAGAAAAGAGTTAAAAATGAAGTTTATAGTCAAGTTATTCCCTGAAATCATGATCAAAGGTGGTCCTGTAAAAAAACGTATGATTAGTATGTTGTATGAGAACTTGCGTACTTTACTGTTTAGAGTGGATAAGGAAGCTATAGAGGTCAAGCGTTTTTGGGATAAGATTGAAGTGCAAGTTGCAGACGTTCATATTGATGCTGTGCGTAAAATTTTAAAACAGACACCAGGTATTGAGCAATATTTAGAGGTGATTCAATACGAAACGGGTGAGGATTTAACAAAAATTGCCGAAAAAGTGGCTGAGCACAAGTTAGCTCTTATTGAAGGTAAAACGTTTGTTGTGAGAGCGAAACGCAGTGGCACTCATGAGGTGACTTCTTTCGAAATTGAGCGATTTGTGGGCGCTTACCTTTATGAGCATGGAAACCCAGCTGGTGTTGATTTAAAGAGCCCGCAAGTCAAAGTGGAGTTTGAGTTAAATCAAAATACTTTAAACGTGATAACACATCGCCAACCCGGGTTGAGTGGTTTTCCAATTGGAACACAGGGGGATGTTTTATCGCTAATGTCTGGTGGTTTTGACTCTACAGTGGCCAGCTTTTTAACGATGAAGCGTGGCATTAAAACCCATTTTATCTTTTTTAATTTGGGGGGCGCGGCCCACGAAGTTGGTGTTAAACAAGTTGCACTTTATTTATGGAGTCAATTTGGCGCGTCTCATCGAGTGCAATTTATTTCTGTGCCTTTTGAAGAGGTTGTTGAAGAGATATTTCGTTCTACGCATGAAAGTTATATGGGAGTTACCTTAAAACGCCTCATGATTATGGCATCTGAAAAGGTGGCTGATGTAATGGGGATAGATGCGCTAGTTACTGGTGAGAGTGTGGCGCAAGTCAGTAGCCAAACTTTGCGTAATTTGGCGATTATTGATGAAGTTTCCAATAAATTGATATTGAGACCTCTTGCCACAATGAATAAGCCTGAGATTATTGAGATAGCAGATAAAATTGGCACTCGTGAATTTGCTGAAAATATGCCTGAATATTGCGGTGTCATTTCAAAAAATCCAGTTACCAATGGTTCGTTTGACCGAATGAAGCGAGAAGCCAAGCATTTTAATTATGATGTGCTGGATTTAGCGGTTGAAAAATCAATCAGTATTCCAGTTGATAAAATTATTGATGATGTTAATAGCGCTGCTCCAGTGGAGGTTGTGGGTTCTCCAGAGGGGGCTATTGTGATTGATATTCGCAGAGAGACTGAAGCGAATCATTCCCCATTGACGATTGAAAATACCAATATTCCATTTAATGAGTTAAACCGAACCTTTAAAAAACTAGATCAATCCAAAGAGTATGTCTTATATTGTGAAAAAGGGGTGATGAGTCAGTTGCACGCACAATATTTAAGGGATGCGGGTTTTGATAATGTTAGGGTGTATCGCCCCGCTTAGTTCGGTGTTTTGTTTTATAAAGATCTTTATTCGATTGGCTCGTTTTGGGCGTCTTGAGGGTGTATATCAATAAACTCCTCAAGCTTTGCTTCTTTGAGTTGATGCTTCTTTTCAGCCAGTTCTTTAGAGAGTTTTAAAGCAATTTTTGTTTTTTGAATTTTGGTGACGTAGTTAACGGTCTCTTGGCCAATTTTTTGTCTTGCCATGACCTCGACATTATAGTGCCATTTATGTGGGTCAAGCCCTCTGGCTTCAGCCATGCGTTGTAGTTTTCTAATTCTTCCAGGCCCCGCATTATAGGCTGCTAAGGTAAAGTTGATTTTATCTTCATCGGAATATTCAGGTTTATCAAAGTAGAAGTCTCGGATAAATGCGAGATATTTTATCCCTGCGTGTATGTTATTTTCTAAATCTTTGATATTGGGGATGTTTACAATCTTTGATCTGGCTGTGGAGGGTTTGATTTGCATAATGCCAACGGCATTGGCACGGCTCACTAAGTTTTGTTTGAACCCCGACTCTTGATGTGCTTGAGCAGCTATGAGGTACCAATCAAAATCATAGAAAGTGGCGTATTTTTCAAAATAATACTGTAAGCAAGGGGTTTCATTTAAAGCATTTAAAGAGAGTGGTTGTTTAATCCAAAATGGGTTTTTAAAGTATTTCTTATACAAGCTGTTACCTAAGAACTTACCAGGCCTGGCATATTTTGTAATAAAGTTATTAAGAGTTGTTTTGAGTTCAGGAAGATTTTTATTTACTGCCCAAGCAATGTTGCCACCGTTATGAAAAATAAAATCTTTTTGTAATCGTAGTTCAGGAAAGATGTTTTCATAAATTTCTGCAATATGGTTGTCGACCACGGTATAGTCAAAAAGCCCTGCATTGACCATTTCAAGTAAATCTTCGGATTCTAAAAGGGGGTTGGCTTTGACGATTTCAATTGCAGGAAGTCCTAAGCGACCTAAAGCTTGGTTGATTTGTTCGATATGAATGATGTAGCTACTGTTTGACACGACAATGATTTGTTTGCCCGACAGTTCTTGGAGTGTTTTAGGGGCGGGGTTGTTTTTATTGGAAATGAGTATTTCGGTAATATCGGTAATATAAGGTTCAGTGAAATCAACAAGATTGGCTCGTTCAGGTGTAATCGTAAGCCCTGAAGCAACAATGTCACCATACCCCTGTTTTAGATCAGGAAGCAAGCGTTCAAATGGGCGTGCTAAGAAAACAATATGTGTTTTATAGCGCTCTTTTCTTGGGCCACGGTTAATGTATTTTTCAAAGGCTTTAATGAGGTCGTGTTCTATGCCACGATCACCACGTGTTGTATGGAAAAAATTGGTTCGGTTATAGCTGACTAAAACTCTAAGTATGCGTCGTTCCCTTATTTTGGCAAGGTCACCAATAAAGGGTTGGTTAATGCGTTCACTGATGGTTTTGTTTTTGCCTGCGGCATAGCCAGTTGGGCTAAAAAGCAGAACCGAGCAGGCGAATATCATTATGAATACGCTAAAAAAGAGTAGGGTAGAATGTGACCTATGCAAAAGTCTTTCCTATTAAGGTTGGCTAGGCTTATTCTAGTTGAGTTGTTTTATGATTAAAACCAAAAAAATAGCTATTTAGTAAGCTTGTGTGTTTTGAAAGCTAAACCAATAAAAAATTTTTACTATAAAGTAAGTGTTTAAGACTTAGCTTAGAAGGTAATGCTGTTACATTTGGTTTAAAAAAGTAAAATGTGAAAAATAACTTATCCAAAAACGGGCAAAATTTCAGGAGAAGAAGTGTGCGAAAGGTCAAATACGCTATTTTAGGTGCGGGAACTTCAGGGTTAACTGCGTTAGGTATTATTAGAAAGCAGACTGAAGACTTTGTCATTATTAATGGTGGGCCTCTTGGTACAACCTGTGCACGAGTGGGTTGTATGCCGTCTAAAGCGATGATTCAATCAGCGAACTTAAATTATAAAAAGCACAAGTTAAGTGAGTTTGGTATTCAAGGCGGCGAATCTCTTGAAGTGGATACAGTGCGGGTTTTGCAAAGAGTTAGGCAATTACGCGATCGGTTTACAGGTGGCGTTAAATCAGGAACGACTGAAACATTAAACCCCGAACAGTTTATAGACGGTTATGCAAAATTTGTTGGTAAAAATCAACTCGAGGTAAATGGCGAGTTAATTGAAGCCGAGAAAGTGATTATTGCCACGGGTTCGCGCCCTGTTATTCCAGTGCCATGGCAAGCATTGGAAGATAGACTTATTACCAGTGATGAAATTTTTGAATTAGAAACGCTTCCTAAGCGTGTGGCTGTTGTCGGTTTGGGTATTATTGGTTTGGAGCTTGGCCAGGCTTTGTCCCGTTTAGGTGTTGAAGTTGTCGGGTTTGAAATGCAAAACACGGTTGGCGGCTTGTCCTCTCCAGAGGTGATTGCAAAAGCGGTTGAACTCTTTTCTAAAGAATTTCCTATCTATCTTGGAGCTACGGCTCAGTTAGAAAAAACGGCTGAAGGTGTTAAGGTCAGTATCGATGATAAGGCGTTTGAGGTTGATATTGTGTTAGCAGCCCTTGGTCGACGACCTAATATAGATGGACTTCAGCTTGAGCAAACGGGTGTAAAACTTGATGACAGAGGCATGCCATCCTTTAATATAAATACAATGCAAATAGAAGATAAACCGCTCTTTATTGCTGGTGATGTCAATGTCTTTAGACCGATTCTGCATGAAGCGGGGCATGAGGGTAAAATTGCAACGCTGAATGCAATGGACTATCCCCTTGTTACAGCATATAAGCGAAAAACCCCGTTAGGAATCGCTTTTACTGACCCTGATATGGGCTTTTTTGGTGAAAGTTATCGCAATTTGAATAGGCAAGAAGTTGAAGTGGTTAACTTCAATTTAGAAAGAAATAATGGCAGAGCGATTGTGATGGCAGAAGATCATGGGGTGATCTCTCTGTATGCTGATAAATCGACCAAGCAACTCATTGGTGGTGAAATATTGATGCCTCACGCTGAGCATTTTACCCATTTATTAGCTTGGGCTGTAGAACAAAATATGACGGTTTTAGAGTTAATAAAAATGCCTTTCTATCACCCTGTTTTAGAAGAGGCGATTCAATCAGCCTTATATTTACTGTATAAAGCCTTATATACAGAGGTTGAGCGTGGAATTAAAACAGAGTTAACAGTAATGCAATAAAGTTGTCTAACTATTTGTTATAATACGCGCAGTTTTTTCAATCATAACGCTCAAATCCCAATTACTTAGTGGAGTTTTTCAGTCATTGGGTGTGAGCGTTTTCAATTTTAGATGGTATTCGTGAGTAAAGAAAATACATCGGGTCAACAGGATCCACATGCACAGCGTGAAGCTGATAAGTATGAAAACCCAATTCCTAGTAGAGAGTTCATTTTAGAAGTTTTAGAAGAGGCGCAGAAGCCTTTAAGACTTTTCCAGGTTGCTAAAGCCGTTGATGTTGATGAAGATGACGAAGAACGCTTTGAAGCACTTTCACGTCGTATGAAGGCAATGGTTCGAGATGGTCAGTTGATTCGTAACCGTCGTGGTGCGTTTGGTCTGTTGAAGAAAATGGATTTAATTAAAGGTCGTGTTCTTGGTCACCCTGATGGATACGGTTTTTTAGTGCCAGATGAAGGCGGAAAGGATCTGTTCTTATCTGAAAAAGAGATGCACAAAGTTCTTCACGGTGACATTGTTATAGCCTCTGTTATCGGTGAAGACCGTCGCGGTCGTCAAGAAGGCGCAATTATAGAAATTACAGAGCACAACACGAAACAAGTGCTTGGTCGTTTAAACTTTGAAGATGGTCTATCTTGGGTTCGTCCAAATAACAACCGCCTTACGCAAGATGTTTTTATTCCGAATGACGGTTTGTTAGAAGCAAAAGAAGAACAAATTGTTTTAGTTGAAATTATTCACCAGCCTTCTATGCGTTCTGGACCAATTGGTAAGATTATTGAAGTTGTCGGTGACTATATGGCGGCTGGAATGGAGATTGATTCTGCTATCCACGCCTACGGTATTCCAAATGAATGGTCTGAAGAGCTAGAATCTGAATTAGCTAATATTCCAGATGAAGTGACCGAAGCTGACCTTGAGGATCGAAAAGATTTACGTGGTCTACAACTGGTTACGATCGATGGCGCAGATACCAAAGACTTTGATGATGCCGTTTTTGCAAAACGCCGTAAAAATGGTTGGCGTTTAGTGGTGGCTATTGCGGATGTTTCTCATTATGTGAAACCAGGAACAGAGCTTGATAAAGAGGCTTACAAACGAGGTAATTCGGTTTATTTTCCTCAGCGTGTTGTGCCAATGTTGCCATCAAAGTTATCTGACGGTCTATGCTCTCTAAATCCTAAGGTTGATCGTCTATGTATGGTGGCGGATTTAGCACTGACTGAAGATGGTAAATTGGAGAGAAGCCAATTCTATCAAGCCGTAATGAATTCGAAGGCGCGTTTAACCTACACGCAAGTGCATGATATTTTAACCAATGAAAAGAGTGAATACCGTGAAGAGTTTGCTGAACAAGTCCCTCTTTTACATGATTTACATGATTTGTACAAAGTATTGAAAGTCGCGCGTTCTGAACGTGGTGCATTAGAGTTTGAGACGACTGAAACTCGTATGGTGTTTGATGAAGAACGTAAGATTCAAGAAATCGTTCCTGTTACTCGTAATGATGCTCACAAGTTGATTGAAGAGTGTATGTTGATGGCTAACGTGGCAACGGCTCGTTATCTAAAGTGGCATAAAATGCCAATGCTTTATCGTGTTCACGAAAAACCAATGGAAGAACGTCTTAAAAACTTAAGAACCTTCTTGTCGGACTTTGGTTTAACTTTAGAAGGTGGTGATGAGCCTACAGCACATGATTACGCCGCGGTTGCTGCAAAAGTAGATGGTGAACCACATGAGCATTTGGTTCAAACCGTTTTATTGAGAAGTATGAATCAAGCGGTTTATCAGCCTGAAAATAAAGGTCACTTTGGTTTGAATTATGAGCATTATGCTCACTTTACATCTCCGATTCGTCGTTACCCAGATTTATTGATTCATCGAGCGATTCGTCATGTATGGAGCAAAGAAGGTATTGAGAAGTTTGATTATACTGAAAATCAAATGGTTGATTTGGGTCAGCACTGTTCAGATACTGAAAGACGTGCAGATGAAGCAACTCGTGATGCCGTAACCTTCTTGAAGTGTGAATTCCTCTCGCACCGAATTGGTGGTGAGTACGAAGCAGTTGTTTCTGCGGCAACGAACTTTGGTCTGTTTGTTGAGCTTCAACCACTTTATGTTGAAGGCTTAGTTCATATTACAGAGTTAGGTGAAGATTACTTCCATTACGATAATGCACGTCACTGCCTTAAAGGTGAGCGTACAGGAAAAACGTACCGTTTAGGTGATCGTATTAAAGTACAAGTTGCACAAGTTAATCTAGATGATCGTAAAGTGGATTTACGTTTTATTGAAAGCTTAACAGAACACGCTGAACCTGAAATGAATACGGATGGCAATGAATCTTCTGAAAACCAAGGTGATGAAGAGAAAAAGCCAGCTCGTAAAAAACGCTTCTATCGTAAAAAGAAACGTTCAGGTTCAAAGCCAAAGGCTGACTAATGAAGCAAGAAGTCATTTATGGTTTACATGCGGTTGAAAAGTTTTTAAAGCAGTCACCGCAGTCTGTTTATACAATCAGTTTTTTAAAAGGCCGTTTAAATAATCGTCAGCAAGCGTTGCATGACCAGGCTAAACGTGTTGGTTTAAATATTGAATTGGTCAGTAAATCGGCCTTTAACAAGATTGATGGAAATCATCAGGGTGTTATGGCAACAGTTGCCAAACAGGCGGATTTAACCGAGTCAGATTTAAAGCAACTGATTGAAGATACTTCTAATCCTCTGTTTATCTTTTTAGATGAAGTACAAGACCCCCATAATTTAGGGGCGATTTTACGAACGGCCGATGCCGTTGGTGTTCACGCTGTCATTATTCCTAAACACAATTCGGTTGGAATGAACCCAACTGTTCGTAAAGTCGCCTCTGGAGCGGCAGATAGCGTTAAATTGATTGTTGTTTCCAACTTAGTGAGAACGATTAAAGAGATGCAGCAAGAGGGCATGTGGATGATTGGTTTGGCGGGTGAAACGGATCAGACAATTTACGACCATGACCTAACAGGTTCAATCGGGATTGTAATGGGAACAGAAGGTAGTGGTTTACGCAGACTAACGCGTGAGGCTTGTGATCACTTAGCGGCCATTCCAATGGTTGGTGTGGTAGAAAGTTTAAATGTTTCTGTGGCAACGGGTGTGACGGTTTATGAAGCTTTTAGACAAAGAGCCATTAAAGCAAGAGGTTAGTGACTCGTTAGTATCAGAATGTTATTACAATGTGTAATTAAAAAAGCCAATTTACCAGGCCTGGTATGTCCTATGGCCATCTATGACGTGTGAGCATAGGGTAAATTGGCTTTTTGTTTTGTAATGGTAAGGAAATGTCGTCTTAATGTTGTTTGTTAAGCGAGAAAGACATCTCCATTTTCATCCAGTTTAATCGCAACCGCTGTTAAAGACTCATCCCAGCAAGGCCCGTCAATACATAGACCATCATCAATATTAAAATAGGCATCATGTACAGAGCATTTCATGGTTTTTTCAAACGGGTTTACATCAATTTTATAGGCTTCATCTAATGGCACATCTTGATGCGGGCAGTTGTTAACAAAACAGCGTACGCTATTTTCATATTTAATTAAGACAAAAGATTGGCCTGCTTCTGATTTGACAATTGTAGTCTTAGCATTGCTAAGCTGTTTAATATTGGCTAATGCTTTAGCGGTTTTATGTTCTTTTAATAAATTATCCAGGCCTGGTAACATGCATTTTTTTGCGGCAAGTTTGCTAGAATAGCTAACGGCATTTGCAAGTGATTGCTTTTCAAGCAAAGAATGAATCAGCCCTGCATTAAAGGTATCGCCCGCGCCCAGGGTATCAATGACAGGGCTTACTTTTTCTGCTTCAATATGTTCAATTGAACCGCCAATGGCTTTAAACCATACACCATCAATCCCCCAGGTACATACAAGATTAGCATTGGGCAGGTTTAAACTATTTAACAGCTCTTCGCCATTGAAAAAACCTTTTGATTTTGCATATTGGTGAGAGAATATAATGAGGTTTACACTGGCAAAGAGTTCTTCAATCCCTTCACGAGGTTTTTCAACTTCTAATGAAATAGGTTGGTAAGTCAGGAAAGTTTTAGCGATATTAATCATGCCAGGGAGTTGTGGCATGTTACGTCCTTCAAAATGTAACCAGTCATATTCCTCAATCTCAATTTTGGCAAAAAAATCAAAAGTTATTTCAGGCAAATCTCTATAGTGAACAATCGTTCTGTGACCGTTTTGGGCATTAAGTGTTACAAAAGAGGTAGGAGTACGGCCTTTGATAAACTTTTGTGTATGTTCGGTTGATATATTACGTTCTGTTAGACCTGTCAGTAGTTGTTTTGCTTCAGAATCTGCGGCTATTGATGTGCAAATATCTGTTTGGTGTCCATGTTGATTGAGTACGTATAAAGTGTTGTTAACGTTTCCACCAGTTGAAATTTGCTTATTTTGAGCGCGAATTTCTTCATCCTCTTGTGGGTGGTGTTCAACAGTCAAAATAATATCGAGTAGTGAATTTCCAACGCCTAAAATTTTTGCCATACTTTCTTCCATAATATTGATTTGATGATGTGGGCTGAATTGAACTTAACTTAACTCTTAAAGAGGGCTTTTCACGAGTATGTTGCAAGAGAAAAATGAGCAAAATTTTCCTAATTTAGGTGGGTAACACAGTGAATAGTGAGCTATTCACAAGTTTTTCAACAGCAATTAGGGAAGTTTTGGCTATTTTTCCAAATGTTGATTCGTGCAAAGGTCTCTTTAAGTATTAAAAAATGAAACAAATTCTAACACAGCACAAAAAAACGATGTAAAACATGTATTTTTAATTCAGTGGTGAATAAATATAAAAAAAGCTTGACAAGGTTTTATGTTGACTTAGTTTTTACAACTTAATAAAAGGTTTATGTTTATTTAGTAACATGTTGAATATAAAAGGTTATAGGTAATGCTTATAGTGGTATTTTATAGAGTGTTGATAATTCATTTCTTTTCCACAAAACCTGTGGATAACTTTGTGTGTAAAGTTATAAAAAAAGCTTTAAGTGCTTTAAAGTAGCGACAAAATATTAGATTGCTTAAAAAATAAGCAATAGTTTTAGGTATAAAAAAATAATTGTAATAAATGAAAATTTATAGGTGCATAAGCACAATAAAAATGAAATTTATCTTCAAAAAGATGACAAATAAAATAAAAACGATACAATCAAAAAAAACAAAAATAATAACGACTATAAATACACTTAATTCATTAGGGCTACTATGAATGAAATGAAATCTGCTTTTAATGCCAGCTGTTTAAACTGCGGGCTGCAGAAAATATGCTTTCCCACGGGATTGTTAAAATCTGATATTGATCGTTTAGATAATATTGTAGAAAGAAAATCACCTTTAAAAAAGAATCAACATCTGTATGAAGCTGGTCAAAAGTTTAACTCAATTTTTGCTATTAGAGCGGGAGTGATAAAGCTTTATTCATATTCGGATTCAGGTGAAGAAATTGTTCATGGCTTTTATTTGCCAGGTGATGTTGTTGGCTTTGATGGTTTAGTTGAACAACACTATCTATATAATGCTGTTGCACTGGACAGTACAAGTGTTTGCACTCTTCCTTATAGCGAACTTAACGAATTATCAATGAAAATTCCTAATCTCAATCAGCAAATCATGATGGTGATGAGCAAAAAAATGCAAGATGGACGTATGCATTCAGAGTTATTGATCAAACGAAATGCAGACCAAAGGGTTGCACAGTTTATCTGGAATATGGCTGAGAGGTATAAGGGAAGAGGTTATGCGTATGATGAGTTTCGTCTGAGTATTCTTCATCGTGATGTTGCATTATATCTAGGTTTAACACCAGAAACGGTTTCTCGTATATTAGCGAGATTTAATTCAGAACATGTTGTTAGCTGGAAGAAAAAAGAAGTCATCATCTATGATGAGGCTCAATTAAAAACAATTGCAGGAATCAGTAGTAGTTGCGATGTATGCAAAGAAGTTGGTTAAGTGGGAATGTACTAACTAATTTTTATTCTTGTTTATTCTTGAAGTTTTTATTGATTTAAATCAATTTGAATTGTAAATGGCTGTGGTGTAATTACTCCATGAAGACGCGGTTATTAGATTTGCGTTTTTCATAATGTAGCCCGCTTACCCGGTCAATAGGCCGGGGTCTTTTATATCTCTTCTGTAATATATCGCTTTTATTCAATCCGTTAACTTTTGCTAGAAAGTTTGTTTTTATAGCTGTTAAATTTTTACTTTTATAACAATTGGCTTTTTAAACGTGAATCGGTATATAATTTAATTTAACTTTTTTAATAAATTTTAGGATTTAGATAATGTCTTTTAAAAATATCTCACAATTATTTTTGGTTGGTTTTTTGGGTTTAACATTAATTGGTTGTAGTTCAACACCAAAAAATGTAGAAGATGATAATAGTAAAGAAATTGCAGCTTCTCAAGTTGATGCAGATATTGAAGCGGCAAAACGTGCAGCAGCTGAAAAAGCAGCAGCCGATTTAGCGGCTAAAAAAGCGGAACTTAAAGCAATGATTGACGGTAAAGTTGTTCATTTTGACTTTGATCGTTCGGATGTACGCCCTGATGATTATCAGTTGATTAAGGCGAATGCTGACTATATGGCATTAGAGTCTAATGCTTCTTTAACAATTAAAGGCTACTGTGATGAGCGTGGTACACGTGAATATAACTTGGCATTAGGTGAGCGTCGTGCTAAGGCTGTGCAAAATGCTTTAGTTGCAGAAGGCGTTAGCCCAAGTAGAATTACAGTGATTAGTTTTGGTGAAGATAACCCAGTTGATGAAGCGCATAATGAAAATGCATGGTCAAAAAATCGTCGCGCAGAGTTTTCTTACTAATTGAATATTTAATTCAATCAAACTGTATTTTTAAGGCCTTCCTGTCATAATGTCAGGAAGGCTTTTTTGTTTTAATTTACCTGAGTTTACCCATGAAAAACGATACACCCGTTGTCCATTATTTGTCTGACTATCAGGCGCCTGAGTTTGAATTTAATGCCTTATATTTAACCTTTGATTTGAAAACTACAGAGACCATAGTGATAAATCAAATGCAGGTTAAGAATTTATCAAATCAAACACATTTGATACTGGATGGTGAAAACCTTAAATTGTTATCCGTTTTACTGGAGGGCGAAGAGCTTATACAGCTCTGTCAGCAAACTCAAGAAAACCTAATTATTCCGTTAACAAGCCAATCTGAATTTGAATTAATTATCAAAACTGAGATAGCTCCTGAAAAGAATACAGCTTTAGAAGGATTGTATCGAACCAGTGGTAATTATTGCACACAGTGTGAGGCAGAAGGCTTTAGAAAAATTACCTATTTTATGGATAGGCCTGATGTATTAACTCTTTTTACAACCAAAATCATTGCCGATAAAACAGAAAACGCAGTGCTACTTTCTAATGGTAATTTAATTGAGTCTGGTGAGTTAGCCGATAATAGACATTATGCTATTTGGGAAGATCCTTTTAAAAAACCGTGTTATTTATTTGCGTTAGTAGCAGGTAATCTGGAATGTATTCAGGATACATTTCGCACCGCAGATAATCGTGATGTAGATTTGAGGATTTATGTTGAACCTAAAAACATAGATAAGTGTGAGCATGCAATGACATCCCTTAAAAAGTCAATGCAATGGGATGAAGAACGTTTTGGGCTTATTTATGACTTAGATATTTACATGATTGTTGCGGTTGATGATTTCAATATGGGGGCTATGGAAAACAAAGGGTTAAATGTTTTTAACTCTAAGTTTGTATTGGCCAAGCCTGAGACGGCAACTGATGTCGATTATGAAGGCATTGAAGCGGTTATTGGGCATGAATACTTTCATAATTGGACAGGCAACCGAGTGACTTGTAGAGACTGGTTTCAGTTGACTCTAAAAGAAGGCTTGACCGTATTTAGAGACCAAGAGTTTACTGCGGACATGCTATCCCCAGAAGTTAAGCGTATAGAGGATGTAAAACGTTTACGAAGTAACCAGTTTCCTGAAGACGCAGGTCCAATGTCGCATCCTATACAGCCACAATCTTATATAGAGATGAATAACTTCTATACTATGACCGTTTATGAGAAAGGGGCTGAGGTCGTCAGGCTTTATCACTCTTTACTTGGTGAGCAAGGTTTTAGAAAAGGTATGGATTTGTATTTTAAAAGGCATGATGGTCAAGCTGTGACGGTAAATGACTTTAGAAATGCAATGGCAGATGCCAATAATATTGATTTATCTCAAATGCATCACTGGTATGTTCAAAATGGAACACCTGTTTTAAAAGTCGATGTTGTTTATGATGATAAAGCCCAAAGCTTGAAAGTTGAATTTACTCAGACAATCCCCTCTCTATCGGATAACTTTAAGCCGTTGCTTATGCCTGTTAAGTTAGCGCTTTTCTCAAAAGCGGGAGAACTTTTAGAGTTAGATGTTATTCTTGATGGTCAGGATTCGGTTTCATTAATGGCAAACGAAGTGCTTATCTCTTTAACAAAACTATCTCAGACAGTAACTTTTGGCAATATAGTTGAAGAACCTGTTGTGTCCCTACTAAGGGGGTTTACCTCTCCTGTTATTTTGGATTTTGAACAGAGTGATGAAGATTTAGCCAGTCTAATTCAATTTGATACAGACAGTTTTGTGCAGTGGGAGTCAATGCAAAAACTGGCTTTAAGAGAGGTTAAACGCAATATTCAAGCTTATGAAACAGGGAGCAAGTTAAGGCTCTCTTCACATTTTCTTAGCGCATTTAAAGGTGTGTTAAGTAATCATTGTCTTGATAATGCTCTAAGAGCTTTAGCTTTAACTTTACCAGATTTAACCTATATTGGAGAGCAATATCAGCAGGTGAATATCGATGCGATTTACCATGTGCATCGCTGGATTAAAGTAGAATTAGTCAATCAATTTGAAACGTTTTTCAAAGCGTTATATGAAACTTTAAGTAGTACTTCTGTTTCATACCAGTATCAAAAACAAGATATTGCAAATCGAAAATTAAAAAATGTGTGTCTACAGTATTTAATAGGTAAAGATAATCATGTCAGTCTAGGTTTGGAGCAGTTTGAAACAAGTCATAATATGACTGATGCGTTGGCCGCCTTGGAGTCGCTTTCTCATACAGACAGTGCTGAGCGTGAGTTTTGCTTGAATGCTTTTTATGATCGATGGAAGGAGGACTCTTTGGTTATCGATAAATGGTTTTCGTTGCAAGCCGCATCACACCATATTCATGCGTTAGAACATGTCAAAGCATTGGTTGAACATAAGGATTTTACATATACAAATCCAAATAGAGTTAGAAGTGTTTTGGGTGTTTTTGGGCGATTAAATATGTTAGGTTTTCATAGAGCTAATGGTGATGGGTATGCTTTCTTGGCAGAACAAGTGATTAAACTCGATTCGATTAACCCTCAAGTGGCAGCTCGAATTGTTGCACCTTTTACACATTGGCAGCGATATGATGAGAAGCGTCAACAGTTAATGAAGAAATCATTAAATGTGATTGTAAATGCAGATACACTTTCAAAAGATGTTTATGAAATTGTTTCTAAATCACTTAATATTTCTTAAATTTCGTAATCGGCTAAATTGCAGATATTGATTTTGACAAAGGAATAAGAAATGCAAATCATGCTCTTTTTGTTTGTTTGCTTAATCAGTAGCTTGCCTATGGCAAGCTTTGCCTATGCTGAAAGTTGGGATGAGTTTTTTCCAGATACAAACCCTAGAAATCATTATGGTTTAGAGAAAAAAAATTCGAATGGTTCTCAAAATCTGTCTATTTCACGTTTGCAACAGGTCAAAAGGTTAGATCAAGAAATCTTGATTTTGCGAGCTGAAATGTCCAAAAAGAATGGCGATATTCAGCAGGTTGAGCAATACTTAATTCAGCTTGATAAACAATTCGTTCTCCCCGAATTTAAGGTTAGGGTAGAAAACCTAAAGCGTTACATTCGTTCAGTGCCTAAGAAAACCTCTTCGTTCTTTTCTTTATTTTCTCATCTCAAATCAATCGACTTTCCAATGCATAATCAAAATGCTGTTGTGGCGATTGTATTACCAGTCTCTGGCGTCTATGCACAAGCAGGGAGTGAACTTCAACAATCGCTCCAAGCGGGGCTAAGAAGGGCGGGCTTTTCAGGGAAGTTAATTGCCTTAGATTCCGCCATTTATGACTCCGCTTTTGAGATTTGGGAAGTGTTAAAGTATTACGATCCAGATTTTATTTTTGGGCCGCTCGAGAAAGATAAAGTGGTTCAATGGCAAGCGCTTAAAACAGGTGTACAAGCATTATATTTCAACGATATTACCACGTTTACAAGCTATGAATTTACGCTTTCCCCAAGTAAATTAGCTGGCTTAGAGCAAGTATTTCAAACGTTAAATCAATCAGCTTATCAGCGAATATTGGTATTAAAGAATAGGGATGAATCCTCTCAAATGCTTGAGAAGGCATTTAACCAGGCCTGGTCAAACTTTCATTTAGCCCAGGATTATATTTTAAAAGAGGTAGACAATACGGTTGGGCAATCCATTGATGAAGGCTTGAATGTGACACTATCCAGGCAGCGAAAAAATACTCTGCAATCCCTATTAAAAGAGTCAATTGAATTTTCGCCTAGAGTGAGACAGGATATTGAGGCCGTTGTCTCGTTTATTCCACAAAATGAGGCCATTCAAGTATCTCCTTATCTTAATTTTTTACCAATCAAAGAATCCATTGTTCATATTTGGTATCCAAATAAAACGCCATCAACTAGTTACATAAAGAGTCACATGGATGCTTTACAGCAAACGTTTGTGATTTTACCTTCCCATTCAGCCCCAAATCTTAAAAAAAATAGTGATAATTCACATCTCAACTCAAATCTTGGTCTGTTTTATGCTTTAGGACAAGTGGCGATTGAAATTGTCAAAAATCCAAGCCTATCTTCAACAATTGATAGTTTGGTCGAAACGGAATACGGAGTTTATCTTCGTAATGCCAATGGACAATTTCATTTATTGCCAGATGTTTATTGGGCAGATAACGGTCTCTTCGAAAAATTTGTTACGCAATCAGAATAACCTGATAAAACAAATTCTTTCTAACCAACTCTGCTAATAGTGAATGTATGTCTAGTTATGTGATTTAGTACATAGTTAAAGATATGGTTAAGGAACGATGAGTGGCGACTACAGACGAAACATTTGATCCTAATGATCTCGAAAGTATAGATGCTTTATTAGATGAAGCAGAGCTTGAGGCTGTCTCAGATTTGCCAAGTGATGCTGATATGGATGAACCAGAAGAGAAGCCAAGCACTTCTCCAGGCTCTGACGAGTCTTTGGTCGATGACGATCTATTAGACTCTATAGATGACTTGGTCGCCAATACTGATCAAGAGCCTGAAGTGATTGCTGTATCTGAGCCTGTTTCAGAAGTCAAACAAACGGTAAAGCAGGACGTGGAATCGGATTCTTTACCCGATGTGGCACCTGTAATAAATGCACCTGTTGATTCCGTTTCAGATACAGATGATTTTTTATCAAAGCGTGCATCAGCACAAGCATCAAAAAATTCCAATATGGCGGCAGAAGATATGGATTCTATTAAAAAACTTATCATTATATTTGGTTCTATTCTTAGCGTGTTAGTGCTAGTTGGAATAGGTATTGGTGTATGGGGCGCTTTAGCCGCCTCCTCAGCGGGTGTGGACGAAGAGACACAAACTTTGATTGAATCGATTAAGGTGTCAACTGAGCAAAGTGGACTTGCTTCAGAGTCGGCTGAAAAAACGGCTAAATCTGTTGAGAAAAAACTCGATGCTATCAATTTTCAATTAGAGCAGTTAACCGCTGATATTGGGCAGCTTGATGGCAAAGCGACCGCAGAGAAAGTTGAAGTGCTTGACCCTCTTGGATTGGAGGCGAACAAAACACCTGTGCAAGTTAATGCGCAGGCAAATCCAACAACACCTTCTGTTCCGCAACAGCCTGAAGTCAATCATGCTGTTCCTGTACCGCAAACCAACGAATTGATGGATAAAGTCAGTTCAGTGAATAAAAAAATAATTTCGGCTCA
The DNA here is from genome assembly GCF_000478585.1 of Thiomicrorhabdus sp. Kp2. Lineage (NCBI taxonomy): Bacteria > Pseudomonadati > Pseudomonadota > Gammaproteobacteria > Thiotrichales > Piscirickettsiaceae > Thiomicrorhabdus > Thiomicrorhabdus sp. Kp2. The sequence goes on along the minus strand of NZ_ARWI01000001.1, from coordinate 698,047 downwards.
ACGACGCATTGATGAAGTAAATAACCGCGTTAAAAAAATTCAGGCGCAATATGCTTCGTTGATCCACAGTGTGAAAACCGTAGAGAAACAAGTGTTAATTGAGCAAGCAGAAAAAGCGGAAAAAGCAGAGTTAGAAAAACAAGAACAAAATACAAATAGATACAAATATAACGCACCTGATGGTGGTTTCTATGATCAGTCGGTAACGGATTCTTACCCATAAGATGTAGGGGGTTTCAATGAAAATGATAGGGGTAATCGGTGTGTTATCTACGTTTTTATTAACCGCATGCAGTAGTAATGGCTTTTTGAAAGATATTAAAAGCCAAACAGTTCAATTAGGAAAAAATGTCGGTTTAGTAGAGGTGAATACCATAAAAAAACCAGACTACTATTCCACTAAACAGATTGAAAAAAGTTATGAGTTTGGACAATATTACGATATTCATCATTTAGATTGTTCTGGTTCATCTAAGCCATGTGAATAGCTTGTATTATTATTTTGAGTAAAAAAGTAAAACATTTTTTGAGTAAATATTTGAGTAAAAGTGGAGTATAAACCATGAAAAAACATACATTATTAATAGCTGGAATGACGACTAGCTTGGCATTGTCAGGTTGTGTTCATCACCCTAAAACAGTAACAGTAGTTCCAGCGCAAACTGCAAATGTCGTTGCACCAGCACCAGAGCAAAAACCTGAATTATTAAAAATTACAGGTATCGGTTATGGGGCTGAAAGTACCTATGCGGCTTACACACAAGGACAAAGAAGGTTGATGGCAATTCGTTCGTCAAAATTGGATGCCTACAGAGCTTTGGCAGAACAGTTGTATGGTATCAAAATTGACAGTAATACTTCGGTATCTACCTTAACGGCAAAAAATGACAGCTTTAGAGCGCGTGTAAATGCAGTGGTAAGAGGGGCTAGAGTGGTAAGTGTTACTCCAATGGCTGATCAAAACTATGAAACGGTGTTGGAAGTGTATGTGGACAAAAGATTTTTTGAAGAAGCTTTTGTATACAGTGCGTCCAAAAATGAAGCTGTTGATCCAGAAACGGCTTACAAAGTAAGTACTTATTAAACTTACCAGGCCTGGTATCTTTGTTTGGTGATAATGATATGAACGGTGTGATAAGTAGGGAACGGTAAGTTATGATTAAACCAATATTTGTTGTGATGATTCTTTCATTGTTTATGTGGCAAAGTGTTGCTGATGCGGCAAGTATCAGTACGCGTGTTCGAATTTTAGAGAGCAAGGTTGCCAAGCAAGAAAAGGCGATAAAAACTTCAGAAAAATCCCAGCAAGAAAGTTCGGCTAGGGTTGATAAAGGTTTGGCAAAAATCAGCGCTATAGAAAAAAAATTATCTAAACTATTAAAAGATGAGAACTCAGATAAGAAAGTGGAAAGAGCGGACAAACGCTACGCTTTTCCCTAGCTGGCTTACTGATATCTAAGCTACTTAACTTAGTTTTTACTCAAAAAACAAAAAGCCCTGTTAGTTATTAACAGGGCTTTTTTGTTTTATAAAAATTTATAAACTTGTGGAGTGTTTACGATCTTGTTTTTTGTTCTTGTTGGCGTTTCTTTTGGGCAAATTCAATTTCTTTTGCTTGTATAAAGTAAACCAGTTTTCGTCGATCATCTTCAGCAAGTGCTTGGTACGACAGTGAAATAGTCGAACCAGGTGAACCGTCTGTAAGAGGGCTAATATTCACAATATCACAGCGAACTAAAATCGGGGACTCATTGGCCAGTGGTTTGATTAAGAGGTCAATCTTATCGGTCATTTGAACCTCTTCTTCAATGTCTATGGCAATGCCGCTTCCGCTTAAGTTTACTAAGCGCTGGGGAATTGCTCTAGCAAGTTGCTTCTCATCAATGGTTTGTAACATAAAGTTTATTTTACTGTTCATCGCTGTCAGTGCGGTAGCGAGTAAAGAACTTTTTTGATTAATGTGAGAGATGACCTCATTAATCTGTTCGTCAAGTTGTGTAAGATTCTCCATAAAATACTCTTCAATGTATTTAGAATCTGGTGATGTAGGTAGTAGGGTTTGTTCAGCTTCTTGGAGCGTTAAAATACGGTAACTACAAGGCATGATGACGTCAATTCGATAGTATGAACGTTGGTCTTTACGCATAAGGTATCTCTCTAATCTTATCAAAGGCTGTGAATTGAGTAATTTCTATTACTCAGAATTTATTGCGATAGTTTATTACAAAAAGCCCTAGGGTTTGTAAACTCTTTGCTATTTGAAATAATTATCTAAACGTATAAGCACTAAATAAGCCAGATAATAGGATGATAAGAAAAATGGTTGTAGAAGGAAGAAAAAGAGAAGGAATCTTGCTAGGTTAAGCCTTGCCAAGGTTGCTTTGTTTATTGCCTGTACGGGTTTTTTCGCCGCTTGAACCGTATAATTTAACGTCTTGTTGTTTGCCTGATATTAAATCTAAAGTGTGTTGATTGATATTGCTTAAAATTTGTATAGACATACCATTGGCTAGGTTTTTATCTTGGCAGGCTGCTATTTTAGGAACTAAGGTCTTCAGGTTTGACTGTACGCTTTGATCTAAAGCTTTAAATTCATTACTCTGGCTAAGAGTAGTAATGTTTAGGTTGAGTGGCTTTAAAATGATTTCAATCGATTTTGTTGATATGTTTAATTGATTTGCAATATCACTTTTGATTGCGGCTACTTCTAACAGTTTTTCGGGTTGGTTTTTTTTTATACAATCCGATTCAGAGTCAAGAATATTAGAAAATTCTTCTAACAAGTGAAGTAATTCTTCAATGTGTGAGGTAAATTGTTTTGAATGTAGTTCACTTGTTTTATTTGTCATAATCTAAAATTAAGCCTTTGCAAATAGGGCTTCTGTTTGAATGAGCTTTTCTGCAATTTTTTGGGTATTAACTTGATACGAACCATCTTGAATAGAAGCTTTAAGGGCGGCAATTTTTTCAGAGTTATCAATATTCACGTTTTTAGACTGATTCTCTAAATCCATAACCTGAGATAAAACACCTGTTAAAGTAACTTTGTCTGTCGCCATGCTTGAAGCATGTTTATTGTTTTCGCCCAAATCTGCAATAGACTGTTTTACCGAGTCATTGTTACGGTTTGCAGCGACATTAGTTGTTAAGTTTTTAATATCCATTTTTCTGGCCTCACACCTGGTATTAGCTGTTATTTTAACAGCATTATTTATTCTTTCTACAATTTGTATCGGCAAATAATTGAAAGCTTTAGAAAAAAAGACTATTTTTTTCTTTTTTTATTATGGAACCAATACCGTGTTTGGAGCAATAACGATGCCTTTAATGATTTTTTCTGAAGTATTGTTTCTAATAGGTACTTGTTCATCGGCCACGGCACTCTCTAATGCTGTACCACGCGTCTTAACTTCTATCCCACCAATTCGTGTGATGATATTGACTTGTTTATTTTTAAATACCCAGTAGGGAGGCTGTAAGTCTCGTACCTTAATAACGGTATTGGGTGCAATGGCTTTTTTCGTTCTCATGCCAATGACTTTAGAAGCATCAACCATTCCTCCTGAAGGGATTCTTTTATAATTAAGCAGTACTTGCTTAACGTCTCCCTCTTTTATAACGGCTCTTTTTAGTATTCCATGAGTTGTCATAACAACAGGTTGTTTTCCTTCTACCGTAACAGGCACAAATACGCGCCATTTGGGTTGTCGGCAAAAAACACTGATAGTCATTCTTCCAGCGATATTGCTTAAGTCTTTATCAAGCAGTTCTAGGTTTGATGTACACAGCGGAATCTTTAACTCTGGGGTGAGTTTTCGAAGCTGTATTGAAGCGTCAAAAATTTTTTGGTCAATTTTTTGCTTAACATGATTTGTGACTAATTGATGGATCTCATCCAATGGTTGATAGGCGGTCGTGTTACTCTTGTTTTGAGGTGTGATTACACTCTGCTCTTCGTTTCCATAGGTGCTAGAAAATGGCAACAGTAAACAGAGTGATAACGATAGGATAACGAATTGTTTGATATGTTTCATGGCGTCAGTCTAACATGAGTAATGTGTTGTTTGAAAGCCATCCCAGTTAGGTTGTTTTTTGCAAGAATATCAAAAAAAACTTTGTGGATTAGTCGCTTTTAGTTGATAAATTACTTTTGCGAAAAGGTAATAGTTCTTTAATTTGAACTACAGATTACAAAAAGATTTACGTTATACTCGTGAATAATAATAAATATCGATTTAATGGAATAAGGTGGCGTTAACATGTCGAGCTTTTTAAAAGGGGTTGATCAAAGAACATCCTTGGCAGGTATGAACCGAATGGAATTACTTCTTTTCACGATTAAAGGAAAGCAACTGTTTGGTATTAATGTGTTCAAAGTACGGGAAGTAATTCGTACACCTGAAATATCTTCAGTACCTAAGGCCGATTCTCGTGTGGTTGGTGTGGCTGATATTCGTGGTCAGACGATGCCGATGATTGATTTGGCGATGGCCTTGGATTTGGAGCCAGTCAATCCAGAAAAATATTCAGATAGCTTAACGATTGTGACGGAATTTAATAGCTCAATTCAGGGGTTTTTAGTTGAGGATGTTGACCGTATTGTGCACTTGCGTTGGGAAGATATTTTGGCACCGCCAGATAGTTTGCAAAATGTGAATTATTTAACAGGTATTACTCGAGCACAAAATCAGATTGTACAAATCGTAGATGTTGAAAAAGTTTTGGCCGAGGTTTCAGGCGTAGCCACTGAGATGTCAGATGAATTTATTTCAAAACATATTAGTAAAACCAAGAACCAAGATTATTTTGTTTTAGGGGCGGATGATTCTACTGTTGCACGCACTCAGTTAAAAAATATTTTAGATAAAATGGGGATCGCTCATAAGATTCTCAATAACGGGAAATTAGCCCTAGAGTTTTTGCAAAAATGGGCAGATGAAGCGGATAAAGGAATCTCACCTAGGGTAAGTGATCGTGTATTAATGGTAATCTCAGATATTGAAATGCCAGAAATGGACGGCTATACCTTAACAACCAGTATTCGTAAAGACGATCGTTTAAAAGACTTGTTTGTGGTTTTAAACTCGTCATTAAGTGGTGGTTTTAATGAAAGCCTAACCGATAAAGTGGGTGCAAATGTCTTCTTGTCTAAGTGGCATTCTGATGAGTTAGCTACGACGATTGTTAATCGAATTGATGAAGTGAATCAAGTTAAGCAACACCAGGCCTAGAGAGTTGCAAATGTATAAAGAAATAGCAAGAGCAGTGGTTTTGTCTTTATTATTTTGGGGTGGTGTCAATATGGCACAAGCCAACCAAAAATATGAGGATGAGTGTATTGAAAACCCCAATCGACCAGAGCAAAAATGCGCTGTAGATTATGGCGTTGAAAAAGAAGCTGAAGGTCATATCCAGAATCCTTCTTCTGATGCTTTGTCAGGCAATAATGGTAAACACAACCAAAGCAATAACGGGCTTTTACAAAATCAACAAAATCAAGAGCAATGTGTTGTTGTAAAAGGCTCAGCCAGCACTAAAGATGTAAGTAAAGCGTTTGCCAGGAAAATGGCGGTTAGAGATGCTTTGCAACAGGCGAGTTTAAAAAATAATGTCGTTGTTAAAACGGATCAGTCGGTTGAGTCTTACCAGCTAAAATTAGATAGCAGTCGTTTTATCTCAAACAGTAAAGTCAAAAGTTTTGATGTACTTAAAGAGGGGTATGAAGACCCAAATGACATGTATGGCAAAACTAAAACAGAACCTTTAAATTATGAAGTTACGATGCGTGTATGTTTAACCGAAGAGCGTGGTGTTTGTACTAATTTACCTGGCAATCAATATCAAACGCGATTAGCGGTTGCGCCTGTTGTGTTTCCACATGCAAGTCAAGCCAATGATATCTCAAATTTATTAAACGGTTACCAGCTTGAATTGGAGAGAAGAATTCGTAATCAAGGGTATAAAAATCACACCTTATTAAAGCAGGCGGTGGATCTTCAGCCAAATGTTCAAGTTGCTCCAAACTTAGATCCAGAGCTAATCACATCTATTCGAAACCAAACGGGGGCTCAATATTTATTGCTAACAGCTTTACGTTCTATGTCTGCACACCAAGATGGCGGCATGATGAATGACGTAAAAAGGTTCTATAACTTGCAAGTGAAGCCTACAAGTCGTTACATTGAAGCGGATTGGTATATTGTTGATTTGATGAAAAATGAGCTGGTTCATCAATCTCGTGGTGGTTTTGATGTAAATGGTGAGGTTACGGTAGGCCGAGATCGACCTTTCGGAACGAATAGTTTTTTTGCTACCAATACAGGCAAAGCTTTTCACGCACTGCTTGAACAAGAGGTCACTGATACAATTGATTACCTGCATTGTAAATCATTTGAAAGTGAGATTATTGATGTGCGAGAGAATGAGTATGTGATATACCTTAATGCAAATTCAGGTGCTAAAGTCGGTGATGACTTAGCGGTTTATCATAAAACTGGAAGGCCTGTTCGTTTCAGTGGTTTGAACCTGGGTATTGATCAGGTGCCAGGCGCATTTTTGAAGATTACTCGAATCATGCCTAAGTTTGCTATTGCAGAGTTAACCGCCAAAAAAGGTTTAGTACAGATTGGTGATGTGGTTAAGACTTGGTAGTTTTTTGACATTTTATTTTTTTAGAAAAGGCCTGCATAATGAAGTGACCCCCAAATGTTGGACACCAACTTTGGGGGTTTTTCATGTCCAAATACAATCGAGAATTTAAACTGGCGATTGCTAAGCAATGCCTTTCTCATGAATCCAGTCTGTCCATTTCCAAGCGACTCGGTATTCCAGATCGCTATATCCGTTACTGGACACAAGTCTATCGTTTCCATGGTCAAAATGCGTTTATCAAACGAAACACACCATACTCTTTTGAAGACAAATATCGTATCCTAAAACACATGCGTGAAAATAACTGGTCTATTAGTTATACCAGTATTGTCCATAACATGAGTTCTCCAGGTACGATTTCTACTTGGCTCACTCAATTCGAACGGTTCGGCCTTTCAGGCTTGCAGCCTAAAAAGCAGGGTAGAAAAATGAAAAAAAACCAAAAGCAAGAAACCATTAAACCAACCGAACAAATGAGCCTAGAAGAGTTACGAGAAGAACTCGAATACCGTCGAGCGGAGAATGCCTATTTAAAAAAGCTCGATGCCCTGCTTCAGGAAAAAGAACGCCAAACCAAGAAAAAGCAGGGCTCATAGATCAGCTTAGAAAGTTCTATCCACTTAAACATCTTCTCAAGGCTGCAGGGCTTGCACGCAGTGTGTTTTATTACCATCAGGCTCGCAGTGCGCTGCCTGATCGTTATGCGGACGTTAAAAGAGCGATTCAACAACTCTTTAATGAGCATAAAGGTCGTTATGGGTATCGACGCATGACCTATGCATTAAGGCGCTTAGGTCACTTTTTAAACAAGAAGGCCGTTCAACGTTTAATGCAAGAACTGAACTTAAAGTCATTCGTCAGGCCAAAGCGTTACCGATCCTATAGAGGTCAAGTAGGCCGAATTGCCGAGAATATGCTTCAAAGAAACTTCCATGTTGATGCACCGGATAAAAAATGGGTAACCGATGTCACGGAGTTTAAAGTCGGAGAACAGCGAGTTTACTTATCCCCCGTGATTGACCTGTTTAACCAAGAAGTGATTAGTTATCGAGTGGCCAAGAGTGCACGGCTTCCACTGGTGACGGACATGCTTAAAGAAGCGATGAGTAAGTTAACAGGCAAAGTTAAACCCATATTCCACAGTGATCAAGGTTGGCAGTATCAGCATGGTGATGTTCAGGAGCTACTAAAAAAGCATGGATTAACTCAGAGCATGTCAAGAAAAGGGAACTGTTTAGACAATGCGGTTGCTGAGAACTTTTTTGGCATTCTCAAAACCGAGATGTATCATCGTAAGAAGTTCAATAGTGCTGAGCATCTAATGGAAGAAATTAAAGACTATATTGAGTATTACAATACAAAACGAATCAAGGTGAAACTAAAAGGCCTGACTCCGATAGAATATCGAAATCAGGCCTTAAGTGCCGTTTAACTAAAATGTCCAACTTTTTGGGGTCACTTCATAATGCAGGTTTTTTTATACCTTTTTCACTCTGTTTTTAGTTATTTTGAAAAAGTTACCAGGCCTGGTAACTCCAAAAATAGATTGTAACCACGTGGTTTATTTGTTGTTTTTACCAGGGTGGCAATTTTTTCCTCTTTTTTATTAAAGTTTTTGAAAAGCGGCCGATAACTGTCGTTTTAATTAAAACTTTAGCCTTTATTTGCGATTTAAAATAAAAAACTAAAGTTTGGCATCTCTGTTGCTATGGACTAATCAATAAATAATGAGGTGTCAAAAAAACACCTACTTAGATTGACCTAATAAGGGAAGTGAGATGGCAGAGTCTATATTTGGTATCCATGAAGCGGCTTTAAGGGTGCGCACGCAAAGAGCGGAGTTGTTGGCAAACAATCTCGCTAATGCAGATACGCCAAATTTTAAGGCCAAGGACTTGGATTTTAGAAAAGCGATGCACGATGCCAGCTCACAAATGAAAAGTCCATACGAAACGACAATGACTAAAACCGATGCTGGTCATATTAGTGGTGACGGTTTTACTTCAACATCTCAGTATTTACAGTATAGATTGCCAACCCAGCCCGCTTTAGATGGTAATACGGTTGAAACCCATATTGAAAAAGCGCAGTTTATGGAAAACGCCATGCAGCAGCAGGCAACGCTTGAGTTTATAGACGGCAAAATTTCAGGAATTCGTGGCGCACTGCGTGGTGAGTAAGCTCTGAATAAGGAGAGTTAAAGATGTCAATGTTCAAAATTTTAGATATTTCTGCTTCTGGAATGCATGCGCAAACGGTTCGTTTAAATACTATCGCTTCCAATATGGCGAACGTCGATAGTATTAGCTCAAATAAAGACGAAACCTATAAATCTAAGCAGCCTGTTTTTCAAACGATTCTTGAAGGAAATATGCATGAACCAACAGGTGGGGTAAGAGTAAAAGAAGTTGTTGAAAGTCAGGCTCCATCGATTATGGAATACAACCCAAGTCACCCAATGGCAGACGATAAAGGATACATCTATCGGCCAAATGTCAATGTGGTGGAAGAGATGGCAAATATGATGTCTGCATCACGTTCATATGAAACTAATATTGAAGTAATGAATACGTCAAAGCAGTTGTTGCTACGTACCATTCAATTAGGCCAATAGGCGAGCTAAGGAGTAACTTATGGCAGATTATTTTCCAGGTGTAACAACCAGTAATACAGATTATTTGGAAGCAATGCAGCAAAGCTCTAATCCGAGTTCATCTGCTCCAAATAATGTGATGGGACAAGCAGATTTCTTGATGTTATTAACCACTCAGTTGCAAAACCAAGACCCTTCAGAACCGATGGATCCGACTTCCTTTGTGACAGATCTAACACAAATGAGTCAGTTGGAAGCGACAACTAAAATGAATGAATCTATTTTGGCCATGACGCAAGGATTTCAAAATTTGCAAACTATGCAAGCGGCATCCATTATTGGTAAAAATGTACAGGTCGATGGGGAAGATTTTTCTCATACTCAAGATGCTGTTTCACAGTTTAGGTTATCTTCAGACGAACCTTTGACCGATGTTACTGTTGTTATAAGCAATGCAAATGGTGTAGTGAAGGAGCTCAGTATCGACGATATTCAGGCGGGTGAAAAAATAGTCGATTGGAACGGTTTGGATAACTTTGATCGCGCTCAGTCATCGGGTGTTTACTCTTTAACCGCTTATGGAACTGATGCGAATGGAGAGTTGCAGTCAATCAATACTGTTGTGCCATCAAGAGTCAATTCAGTTGGTATTGATTCGAGTGGTGGAATGACACTCACTTTGGCAACGGGTGAGCGAGTAACCATGGATACGGTTCGTGAAATTAGTGGTTAATCATTATCCCAGAATAACTAAATTTAAATTTAATACAGAACAATACAAACAATAAATAACAAATAAACGAGCACCTTTTATCTGTGCCAGTTTATATAAATTAATAAACACAAATAGAATGGGAGAGTCATCATGGCTTCATTTGATTTAAATGCTTTAAGCGGTATTAATGCAGCGTCGTCTGGATTAGCGGTTATTTCTAACAACTTGGCCAACTCACAGTCGGTGGGTTTTAAGAGCTCACGAGCTGAGTTTGCCGATATGTTTGCAGGTGCTCAAAACTCTCCTGGAGCAGGTGTTCGAGTAGAGGCCATTACTCAAGACTTTACCCAGGGTACAGTAAATGGTACGGGGCGTGAGCTTGATATGGCCATGAATGGCGAAGGCTTTTTTGTTTTAGAAGACCAAACAGGCAAATATGACAATGTCTATACTCGTAATGGTTCGTTTAAACTAGATAAAGATGGTTTTTTAACCGATCAGTCTGGAAATAAAGTACAAGGCTACCTTTTGAATGAAACCCTATCGACTGAAGCGAATCCTGTATTTAGCACGGCCTTGGATTCGATTGATTTAGATGCGTTAAATAAACAACCAAATGCAACCTCTGAAATGATCTACGATATCAATCTAGACGGTGAAGAAGTTGAAAACGTTGATTCTGCTGGTGTATCTGTAGGTGCTTCAATTGGTCAGCTAACTACGCCTGGTGATGATAACCTTAATGCTTATGACGGTTTTCCAGATTACTTTTATCCGATGACCATTCATGACAGTTTAGGTGGTGAACATACCTTAAATGCAAACTTTTATAAAAATGAAGTCGTCGATCAAGCGGCATCTTTAATTGATGCAGATGGTAACCCAGCGGCACTAGGTTCTGGGGTTAAATATACTTCATGGCTTGCTCAGTATTCAATTACGGCAACAAATGAACAAGGTGATGTAACCTACACAGGACATGTAGATGATGGATCAGGTGATCAAGGGCAGGTTTTTGAACTGCGTTTTGACACCAATGGCGAGTATTTAGGGGCATTTGATCCAACAAGTGCAACGCCTGATGTAAAAATCTCAGCAGCATTGAATTTTGCTATTGATAACCCTGTTACTGGTGCAACTGATCCTTTAGGTGACTTAGCGGGTATTACACTTGATTTTGGTGATATGAGCCAATTTGCTGGTAGCTATAACCAGCGTGGTACAACACAAAATGGTTACTCTATTGGTGACTTGGTAGGGTTAACGACGGCTGCAGATGGTGTAATTGAGGCACGTTATTCCAACGGTCGCTCTATTCCTGTAGCACAATTAGCGGTAGCGAACTTTGCAGATAAAAATGCAATGGAAAAATTAGGTGGCCAAACTTATGCACAATCTTTTGCTTCGGGCGCTGTTCAGTTGGGGCAGCCTGAAAATAACGGTTTTGGCTCTATTGTATCGGGGTCATTAGAATACTCAAACGTTGATACGGCAGCTGAACTCGTGAATATGATTCAGACCCAAAGAACTTACCAGGCCTCGGCACAGGTAATCTCAACTTCACAAACATTAACGCAAACAATTTTAAACTTGTAATTTAAATTTTTTACCCTTTTCTGGTCTTGCCGGCAACTTTTTGCCGGCTTTTTTATCTCTACAAAACCTCTCTATATAAGCTTATCGGCGATTTTCTAAATTCTTTAGTCTTTATTTATATTGTTTTTGGCATAGTCTCTGCTAAATACTCAGTGAACAAAAATAGCGTGTCAATTTTTAGACGATTTCGCTAAACACATAAGGGAAACACATTCGAGCGTAAGACTCATTTAAATAGGTGTTTCAAAAACTGGGGTGAAGGTTTGTTCAGCTTTCACCCCATCTTTGACTAGAAATAAAATTATCCTGGAGTAACTGTCATGGATCGTATGTTGTATATCGCAATGAGCGGAGCCAAAGAGGTGATGCTTTCACAAGCAAATAACTCAAATAATTTGGCCAATGCAAATACCGATGGCTTTAAAAAAGATTTTAATATTTTTAGAGCGCAACATGTTCAAGGTCCAGGATGGGAATCACGAGCATACTCTCTTGATGAAAGGCCTGCTACGGACTTTACGCCTGGTGCGGTAAAAGTGACAGGTAGAGACTTAGATATTGTGACTCAGTCAGAAGGCTTTATTGGAATTCAAGCACCTAATGGTGATGAAGCTTATGTCAGAACGGCCAGTATGCAAGTGTTAGAGAACGGTAACTTGGTTGATGTTAAGGGTAACCCTATTTTAAATGAAAGTGGTACGCCAATAAATGTACCGCCAACTAAAACCATTACAATCGGTGATGATGGCACAATTTCGATTGTACCAGCCGATTCACCGAGTAATCAGTTGGTGGTATTAGACCGCGTTCGATTAGTGAAACCAGCCTCATCGGATTTAGAAAAAGGATTGGATGGTTATGCTCGTTTGAAAGAGGGGGCGGATCCTGTTATTCAAGAGCCAGTTAAGGTCATTAGTGGTGCTTTAGAGACCAGTAATGTAAATACCGCTGAAGCTTTAGTGAATATGATTGAATTATCACGTAAGTATGAGATGCAGGTGAAAATGATGTCGACCACCAAGAACCATGCCCAGAAATCAGACTCACTGTTGTCGTTACGTTAATTTAGGAGAAGAAGAAAATGAATAGAGCATTATATGTTGCAAAAACGGGTCTTGAGGCTCAGCAGTTTCGTTTAGCGGCTATCTCCAATAACTTGGCGAACGCAAATACTTACGGTTATAAAACTGGGCGAGCTGAGTTTGATGATTTGTTATATCAAAATATTCGTCAACCAGGCGCTCAAGCTTCGCAGGACGAGGCCAATACCTTACCTTCTGGTTTACAGTTGGGTACAGGGGTTAAAGCAGTTGGTGTGCAAAAAATTCACACTCAAGGTAACTTGATGGTGACAGACAATCAGTTGGATATTGCCATTGAGGGTAAAGGTTTCTTTCAGGTGTTAGACCAAGAAGGAAATTTAATGTACACCCGTGACGGTTCATTTGAGGTGAATCAGAATGGGGATGTCGTGACTTCTTCGGGTTACTTGTTGGAACCGAATATCAATATTCCTCAAGATGCCACAGAAATTTCGATTACACGTGATGGTGTTGTCTCAGTTAGTCAGCCTGGAAACGTAGACTTAAATGAAGTCGGTCAAATTGAATTAGCAGCTTTTATTAATCCAGCAGGCTTAGAGTCTTTAGGCCATAACTTCTTCTCTGAAACGACAGCGAGTGGCACGCCTAATATTAATAATCCGCAAACGGCAGAAGCAGGCGCTTTAACGCAAGGTGCTTTGGAGGCTTCTAACGTAAATACGGTTGAAGAGCTTATTGGCATGATCGAAGCGCAACGTACTTATGAAATGAATTCTAAAGCCATATCTGCCGCGGACGGCATGATGCAGTATTTGAATAATAATACTTAATTGGATTTGTAAGATTTGAAGCCAAAAGGCTTCTATTGAATTCTAAATAGAGATAGGAATGAATTATGAATAAGTTAACAGGTCAAAATAAAGCGGGTTTAGCTTTGGTGTTGGCTACCATATTTTTATCAGGTTGTTCAAGCCCACCAGAAAGAATGGAGCATATGAGTTATGCCCCTAGTTACCCGTTAAATATTCCACAAACGGCACAGCCAAAAAATGGTTCTCTGTATCAGGCAGGTGCTATGACACTTTTTAATGATGCCCGCGCTCATAAAGTGGGGGATATTATTACTATCTCTTTAAGTGAAAATATGTCAGCTAAAAAGAAAGATGAAGCGAAATATGACAAATCTAATAGTCAAGATTATGGCGTATCGACACCTTTTAGTGTGACAACACCCAACAATGTTGTAGGAAGTGCAATCAATACCTTAACAGCCCCTGTTCAAGGGTTAAGCATCGGTTATGGTTCTGAAAGCGCATTTTCAGGTAAAAGTGATGTAAAACAAAATTCAAGTTTAACGGGTTCTATTGCTGTTACGGTGGTTGAGGTTATCTCCAATGGTAATTTAGTGATTCGTGGTGAAAAATGGATTACCATCCATGATGGCGACGAGGTTGTGCAATTTGCAGGTATTATTCGTCCAGAAGATATTCAGCCAGATAACACGATCGCTTCTGAAAAAGTAGCCGATGTTCGCCTAGTTTACAAAGATGTAGGAATGACAGGCGACTCAGCACGTGCAGGTGTTGGTACTCAGTGGTTGACTAAATATTGGCCTCTTTAAAAGTCAGTAACTATATGTAAATATTTGGCTTTTTTTCAACTCTACGTTAGAATGCGAGCTAAATCATTTCAGTATTGAAACAAGCACGTTTACATGTGCTTTTCCGTTTTTACCGACCTGTTTTTAAATCTCCTTTTTGCAGGTCGGTTTTTTCATTTTTTAATCTTCTCTGTGATTTACCAGGCCTGGTAACTTTTCGATTTCATTTTATGTGTTTTTTAAAAAGCCTTATTATCGGCCAAGTTACGAAAAGCTTTAACTTTTTTATTTATTTGGCATAGCCTATGCTTTTAATCACATAGGATAAACCTATCTGCTCGTTAGAAGCAGAGGTTTAAAAAAATATAAAAAACCGTTTTAACCAGATAAAACACTACATAGGTAGGGGAAATAATATGTACAGCAAACAAATAGTCATCTTTTTGACATTGCTTCTCTCTTGGAGCAGTTACAGTTATGCAGAAAGAGTCAAGGATATTGCTAATGTCGGAGGCGTTCGTTCTAACCAACTCGTTGGCTATGGTCTGGTGGTTGGCTTAAATGGCTCTGGCGATAAAACCCCGTTTGCCGAGCAGAGTTTACTGAGTATGTTAAATAAGTTCGGTATTAAAGTGCCAGCAGGTGTTAAAACCAACTCTAAAAACATCGCTGCAGTGGCAGTTCACGCTGAATTACCTGCCTTTGCTAAATCCGGTCAAAAGATTGATATTACTGTTTCATCACTAGGTAACGCTAAAAGCTTACGTGGCGGTACTTTGCTGTTGACTCCGTTAAAAGGGGTTGACGGAAATGTTTACGCTTTAGGCCAGGGGAACTTAGTTGTAGGGGGCCTAGATGCGAGTGGTGCAGATGGTTCAAGAATTACCATTAATGTCCCAAGTGTTGGGCGAATTCCTGATGGTGCTATGGTTGAAAGAACGGTAAATACAGGGTTTGAATTAGGGAATACGATTACTTTAAACCTAAAAGATGCTGACTTTACAACCGCCTCTAATTTAGTTAATGCAATCAATGAGCAGTTAGGAGCAGGCACGGCCAGTGCACTAGATGGTGAATCGGTCGAAGTGATGGCGCCGCGCTTACCTAATCAACGTGTTGCGTTTTTATCAATTTTAGAAAATATTGAAGTCACACCAGGTCAAAGTGCTGCCAAAATTATTGTGAACTCGAGAACGGGTACCGTAGTCATTGGACAAAACGTTAGAGTGAGTCCTGCGGCAGTGACGCATGGTGGGCTGACTGTCAAAATTTCTGAATCGGCTGAAGTTTCACAACCAAACCCGTTTGCGGGTGGCAATACAGCTGTAACGCCAAACACAGTAGTGGGTGTTGAGCAAAATGGTACGGGTAGAATGTTTAAATTTCCAGAGGGCGTATCTTTAAATGATATTGTTCAAGCGGTAAATAAGGTAGGTGCAGCTCCTGGTGATTTGGTGGCTATTTTAGAAGCATTAAAACAGTCGGGTGCCTTAAAAGCGGATTTGATGATTATTTAGTCATCTAGGAGTAAAATGAATGGAAATCAATAATAATCCCTTAGCGTTTTCAAAAAATACTGATACACCGCAAGCCCATCAAAATTATGTCAATATTCAAGGGTTAGAAACGTTAAAACAACAAGCTCGTGAAGATCAACGTTCAGCACTCAAGCCTGTGGCTGAACAATTTGAAGCGATATTTGTCCAACAGGTTTTCAAAGAGGCCAGAAAAGTCAGTTTTGATGATGGTTGGTTAGATGGAAATCAAGGTGATTTTTATAAAGATTGGCATGATAAACAGTTATCTCAAGATTTAGCGGCTAAAGGAACTCTAGGTTTTGCCGATAAAATAGTAGAACAACTTTTACCTAGTATACCTGCAACTACCAAAACAACATCGCAGGAGTCAGAGGTAGAGCATAATAAGCAAGAAATAGCTTTGGATAACTTGAATGTACCAAACTCTACAGAAGCCGTTTTAAAATTAAGAAATATTAACTAATTGAAATTTTTTTCAAAAATATTCTGACCAGAATAGGAGCGCGTTATGGCTGATATGTTAACGATAGGTTCATCAGCAACCATGGCCTTTAAAAATGCATTGGATGTAACGAGTCATAATGTGGCCAATGTGAGTACTGAAGGGTACAGTCGCCAGCGTGCTGAAATTTTAAGTAACTCGCCTAATATTGTGGGTCCGTCATTTATGGGTGGGGGCGCGCAAGTCGATTCAGTTGAACGTATTAATGCGGAATACATACAGTCACAATTAATTAATAGTCATGCAATATTGAATCGTTATGACACACAGTTAAGTTTGTCGACTCAGGTTGAGGGGGTCATTTCTGGAAATGACAGTGGTGTGCAAGAATTTATGCAAGGTTTTTTTGATTCACTGCAGAATTTAGCCAGTAATCCCACTTC